>NZ_JBDFPP010000001.1:0-563750 GCF_039672635.1 Pseudomonas sp. P39-UII1 | reverse complement strand
AGGCCAGAGCGTCATCTACAGTACGGGCTCGATGCCCTAGGAGCGGCTCCGCTTCAAGACCTTCCCTCGATGATCAGTCGAGAACTTTCGCCTCTTGGGAGGCGAAAGTCGAGATACAAGGAGCGGCTTCAGCCGCGAAGCAGGCGCCGCGGTGGATGGCACCGGCTTCGCCGGTGTTCGCGGCTGAAGCCGCTCCTCCAGGATCCCCGCCAAATCAGTAAGGTAGCGATTGTTCTGTGGGAGCCGGCTTGCCGGCGATGGCCGCGCAGCGGCCCCTAGCGCTCGCGCAAGGCCTCCTTGGCGCGGTTCAGCGGCTTGATCAGGTAATCGAGAATGGTCTTCTCACCGGTGCGGATATCGACCGTGGCAATCATCCCGGGCACGATCGCGAAGTGCTTGCCTGCCTTGTTCTGCAGGCTGTCCTGCTCGGTGCGGATGAACACCCGGTAGTAGTAGATCTCCGGTTTCACTTCATCCTGCAGGGTGTCCGGTGAAATCCCCACCACCTTGCCATCCAGCCCGCCGTACACCGAATAGTCATAGGCGCTGATCTTCACCTTGGCCGCCTGGTCGGGGTGGATGAAGGCGATATCGCGGGGGGCGATGCGGGTTTCGATCAGCAGCCGTTCATCCATCGGCACGATCTTCATCACCTGCCCACCCGGCTGCACTACGCCGCCCAGCGTGTTTACCTCGATGTCCTTGACGATGCCGCGCACGGGGGAGCGCAGGGTCAGGCGGGTCAGCGAGTCGCTGCGCCCGCGGATCACCTCCGACAGGCTGTCGGCTTCGGCGCTGGCCTTGGCCAGCTCTTCACGGGCGCGTACCAGGTAATCGGAGCGTGCCTCGTTGGCCTTGAGCTCGAGCTCCGAGCGCTGGCGATTCAGGCGGATCACTTCGACGCGGCTGGAAGCCCCCATCTTGGCCAGGTTCTCGGTGATTTTCAGCTCGCTGCGCACCAGCCGCAGCGAGTCCTCGATGCCGGCCAGGGTCTGTTCCAGGCCGCGGCGGCGGGTCTGGTACAGCGCAGTTTCGGCGTCGATCAGGTCGGCCGAGTCGCGCAGGCTGTCGGGGAACACCAACGGTTTGCCGGTGACCTCGGCGCGCAGGCGCGCCACGCTGGCCTTGGCCGCGCGGTACTTGGCCTCGCTCTCACCAACGCTGGAGGCCGTCTTGGTCGGGTCCAGCTGGGCGAGTATCTGGCCGCGCTCGACCATGTCGCCTTCGGCCACGTTCATCTCGGCGATGATGCCGCCTTCGAACGACTGGATCACCTGCTCTCGGGAGCTTGGGATCACCTTGCCGGTGCCGGTGGACACTTCGGTCACTTCGAACCAGGCCGCCCAGCCCAGAAAGGCCGCAAGCATCAGCGCGCACACGGTGATGACCCGGCCCGCGCGCAGCACGGCCTGGTCGTCCTGGCCATCCAGGTAGGAGGCGGGGAGTTCATGGTTGCTCATGCCTGCGCTCCTTGCAGTTTGGCCAGTGCGGCGTCGCGCTTGTCGTCGATGACGATGCGCCCACCATCGAGCACGATGATCCGCTCGACCCGTTGCAGCACGCTCAAGCGGTGGGTGGCGATCACCAGGGTACGGCCCTGGCAGAAGCGGTCCAGGTTATCCAGCAGCTTGCGCTCGGTCATGTCGTCCAGCGAGGCGGTGGGTTCGTCCAGCAGCAGTATCTGCGGCTGGCGCACCAGCAGGCGCGACAGCACCAGGGCCTGGCGCTGACCGCCGGAAAGGCCGATACCGCCCTCGAGGATCAGGTGGTCCATGCCTTTGGGCAGGCGGCGCACGAAGTCCAGGGCGCCGGTGGCGGCCAGCGCGGCCACCAGTTCCTGGTCGCTGGCCTGGCCGGCACCCAGGGTGAGGTTCTCGCGCAGGGTGCCGTGGAACAGCCGCGAATACTGTGGCAACAGGCCCACGTCACGGCGCAGGTCGGCAGGGTCGAGGTGGGCAAGGGCGATACCATCCAGGGTGACTTCGCCTTGCACCAGGTCCATCGCGCCGCCCAGTGCCTGCAGCAGGGTCGACTTGCCGGCACCATTGCGCCCCAGCACGGCAATGCGTTCGCCGGGCTGGATGTCCAGCTGGCCGATGTTCAGCACCGGTGGCGCCTCGGCGTCGTAGCGGAAGTTGGCCTGGCGCAGCCGATACTCGCCGCGGATGGCCGGCAGGTGCACCCGCGCTTCGCCTTCGGGGTGGTCGACCGGCGACTGCATCAGCTTGTCCAGGCCTTGCAGTGCCACCTTGGCTTGCTGCCAGCGGGTCAGTACATGGGTGAGCTGGGCCAGCGGCGCCATCATGCGCGAGGACAGCATCGACGCTGCCACCAGGCTGCCGGTGGTGAGGTCGCCGGCAATCACCATGGGCGCGCCAATGACGATGACCACGGCAAACACTGCGCCTTGCACGTTCTGGGTCCAGGTCACCAGGCCATTGGTGAGGGTGCGCAGATGCAGGTTGGTGTGCGCGCAGGCGGCGTTGTACTGGTTCCACTGGCGCTCGAAGCGCGCTTCGGCCTGTAGCGCCTTGATCTCGTCCAGGCCCTGGATGCTCTCTACCAGCATGGCGTTGCGCAGCGACGACTCGCGCATCGAGGCGTTGGCCAGGCGTGCCAGCCGGCGTTGCGCCAGCAGGCCCGGCAAAAGCATGGCCAACAGGGCTACCAGCGGAATGAACACCAGCACGCCGCCGATCAGCCAGAACACGAACAGGAACAACAGGAAGAACGGCAGGTCGGCCAGCGCGGTAGCGGTGCTGGAGGTGATCAAGTCGCGGATCGACTCCAGTTCGCGCAACTGCGAAATGAACGAGCCGGTGGATTTGGGCCGTGCCGAATTGCGCAGGCGCAGGGCGTGGCCGTAGACCAGGTCCGACACCCGCAAGTCGGCGCGCTTGCCGAGCAGGTCGGTGACCTTCAGGCGCAGCAGGCGCATGCTGAAGTCGAACACCAGCGCCAGCACCACGCCGCCGAACAGCACGTACAGGGTTGGCAGGGATTCGGCGGGGATGACCCGGTCGTACACCTGCATGGAAAACAGTACGCCGGCCAACGCCAGCACGTTGGCCACCAGCGAGGCGACCATCACCTGCCCGTACGGGCGCAGGTCGCGCAGCACGATGCGGGCGAACCAGTGGCGGTCGTAGGGTGCGGTGTAGTCGTCGGTGCGCACGTCGCGCAGTGGCCGCGCCGGGCGCATCAGCGCAACGCGGTTGATGCGCCCTTCGAGCGCTTCGCGGGGCAGGCGTGAGGTCAGGCTCTGGTCGCCAGCGAACACCACAGCCAGCTCATCGGCCTCGGTCACGGCCTCGACCACGGCCAGCTGGCCGTCGTCGAGTTCCAGTACCAGCGGCGTACGCCATTGCCGCAGGGCCTTGGCGTCGAAGCGCACAAAGCGCAGTGCCAGGCCGGCCTGGCGCGCCATGTGGCGGAGGATCTCGTCCAGCGGGCGGGCATCTTCCACGGCCGCCAGGCGGATGCGCTGGGGCGAGACATCCAGGCGATAGTGGTGGGCGACCTGCAGCATGACTTCCAGCCACGGCCCGAGGTCCGGGCGGTGGACCACGGCTTGCTCGGGGGGCTGCTGCTGGCTGGCTTGGCTCAGGTTGACGGTATCGTTCATGGCTCGATCTCCACACCTTGCAGGTTGCGCCCTTCAAGGCCGAAGGCCATGCGCAGGGCACCGGTGTTGTACAGGCAGTCGACATCCAGGCGCAGCAGGTCGGATTGCGTGCCGGCGAGCTCGAAACGTGACTGATAGATTTCCTGCTCGGCGTTGAGCAGGTCGAGCAGCGGCCGCGTGCCCAGGTCCAGGTACTGCCGGCCGTACAGCTCACGGGCTTCCTTGATGCTCACCTGGCGTGCTTCCAGCGAGCTCAGCCGGCGGCCCAGCCCCGAGGTCTGCGCCATGGCTTCGGCCAGGCCGCGGCGGGCTTGCAGGCGTGCGGCGTCTTCGGCGGAGTCGGCGGCGGTCAGGGCATGGCCGGCGGCGCGGCTGCGGGCGCTGATGGCACCGCCTTGGTAGATGGGCACTTCGAGGTTCAGGTAGATGCCCGCCTGGGTGCGGTCGATGCGGTTGTTGTCGCGGTTGTAGTCGTCGTCAAGGTAGTGGTTGACCTGCGGCTGCAGCGACAGGGTCGGGTAGGCTTCGGCCTTGGCCTGCGCCAGCTCCGCCCTGGACTGCGCGCGCAGGGCCAGCGCCATGAGCACCGCGGGCAGGCGGTCGTCGCCGCTTGCCGGGCGCTTGCACGCCTGGGCCAGTTCGGGCGGTGTTTCTTCGGCCAGTGCGGGCGGCGCTACGCGGCCGAGCAGGGCTGCGAGGATCGACCGCCAGCGCTCGTACTGCGCTTGGTATTCTTCGAGGGTCGCGCGCGCACCCTCCACGCGGGACTCGGCCTGCACCACGTCAGAGCGGGTGCTGGCGCCCATGTCGCTGCGCTGGCGCGCCATGCCGGCGATGTCGCCCACGCCACGGATCTGCTCGCGGGCAATCACCATGAGCTGCTCGTAGCGGCGGGTTTCGATCCAGGCGTAAGCGGTATCACGCGCCAGGTCGTCGACCACCAGCAGGATGTTGGCCTGGGCGCGGGCGGCGGCCGCGTGGGCCGCATCGACGGCGCTGTCGACCTTGCCGAAATCGTAAAGCATCTGTTTCAGCGACAGGTTCAATGCCTGGCTGCTGCGGTCGCCGCCGTAACCTGTGTCATAACCGGTGCGGATACCGCCGGAAATCTGTGGGTAGTAACCGGCGCGGGCTACGTTGATGCCTTCGCCTTGCTTGTACAGGTTGCCGATGGCTTCGGCGATGCTCGGGTGCCACTGTGCGGCTGCCACCACCGCTTCAGCCAACCCCAGGCGGTCGCCATTGCTGGCGGCCTGGCCGGAGGGTGGGCGGGCGGGGATGGCATCGGGGGCGTCCCGTAACAGCGACGGCCCGATACTGCGCAGCTTGGGATCTATGTCATCGGCTGCGTGGGCAGCCAGGTTGGTGTTCAGCACCAGGAGCCCGAAGGCTCCCAGCAACAGCGGTGTCAGCGGACTGCTTCGCTTCACATAATTCCCTTACTGCTGATCGTCCTTGCCGCCGGGCGTGACGCCCGGCGGGTTACTGCGGCCTCAGACGACATGGATGCCGTTTTGCACCCACAAGTGGTGGCTCGGATCCTCCTGGGCCGTGTATTGGTTATAGTCGATCCCGTCGGCTGTCTGGTTCCCGGTGAGGTTCCAGGTGTCGGTCATGTGCACCGAATCCTTGTCATCACCCTTGATCAACAGGGTGTTGTTGCTGGTTTCGGTAATGGCCACCACATCCGCAAGGTTGAGGGTCAGCGCCACCGAGCTGGTGTCGTTGAGGTCGATGACCTCGATGTCGTGGACCCGCCCGACCAGGTTGCCCAGGTCGATGCTGGCATCGCCGCCACCCCACAGCAGGGTGTCGGTGCCGGTGCCGCCCTCGACGCTGGCGAAGTTCTGGTCGACCACCACCAGGGTGTCATCGCCTGCACCTCCTTCCAGCGTGATGTGGCCACCCTGGCTGCCATCGAGGTGGTCGTTGCCGTCGGTGCCGGCGATCACCTCGCTGGAGGCGGCCGCCGCAACGCTGGCCACGGCGCTGCTGTCGTCGCTGTTATCGGCCAGCGCCGAGAACGTGGTCAGGCCCGCAGCGTTGTCCAGGTTGACGGTCAGGGTGGCGGTGTCGGTGGTGCCGTTGGGGTGGGTCAGCTCGTAGGTGAAGGTGTCGTGCTGGCCGATCACCGCCGAGGTCAGTCCACTTTTGAGGGTGTAGGTGTAGCTGCCGTCCGCCTGCACCAGCAGCGTGCCATAGGTGCCGACCACACTGACCCCGTTGTAGCCAGGGATGGTGTAGGTGTTGGCGGCCGTCAGCACGCTCAGTACCGTCAGCGCAGAGCCCAGGTTGTCGGCGCCGCCGGCGTCGGTAATCAGGTTGCCGCTGACGGCGGTGTAGTTGCTGACCACGAACTCGTTGAGATGCGTGGTGGTGGTGTTGAGGCTGGTGGTGATCGAACTCAGCAACCCGATGCCGCTGGAGTTGACGCGGACCTGGTAACTGCCGGCACCCTGGCCTGTGAAGGTGTAGCCTGCGCCACCGCCCAGCAAGGTGAGCAGCGAGCTGCCCGGCACCGACTGCACCAGCACGTACTGGCCAGTGCCGGTGTTGAGCTTGTACAGGGCGATGGTGGTGTTGCCGAGCAGGGTCAGCAGGTTGGTCGAGTTGACCACCACTTGCAGGTCGGCGCTGGTGTCGGCGGCTACCGTGGTGGTGTAGATGCCTTGGCGGGAGCCGATCACAGGCAGGCTGAGTGTGCCCAGGTTGGCGCTGCTGGTATCGACGCGGTTGGCCAGCGTGATGTTGGTGCTGTCGATGTCGTTGACCGCATCCACCACCGTGGCCGGCGCGCTGAGGTTGCTGTCGCTCCAGATCTCCGAGGCTTGCGGGCTGTCGATGCGCACGTAGAGGTTGGCGGCATCGGTCAGGCCGTTCGGGTGCACCAGTTGGTAGCTGAACACATCGACCTTGCCAACGCTGGAAGGGCTGGCGTTGGGGGTGTAGGTGTAGCTGCCGTCGGCGTTGATCACCAGGGTGCCGTACTGGCCCTGCACCGTGGTGCCGGCGCCTGCTGCCACATAGCTGCCGTTTTTCAGCACTTGCAGCACGGCGCCGCTGTCGGGGCCGCGGGAGTCGGTGGTGCCGTCGGTGCCCGGGTCGGTGATGACGTTGCCGGTCGCGGCAGTGCCGGTGCCGGTGAACTGCGTAAGGCTGGTGGTTTCGATGTCCAGCGTGGTGGTGACTTGGGTCACCAGGCCGATACCACCGCTGCCGACGGTCAGCCGGTACTCACCCGCCTGCAGCTCGCCGATATCGACGCGCAGCCCCAGCGGCAGCACGATCAGGTCAAGCAAGCCCTGGCTGCCGCCAGTGGCGATGGTCACCCAGGCGCCGCTGGCGTCTTTCACCTGCAAGGTGAACGTGGAGTTGTTGAGCAACGCCAGCACACTGTTGGTGGTCAGCGTCAGGGTTGGGTCCACCGTGGTCCCGGCCCCGACGGTCCAGGTGAAGGTCTTGCTGAAGCCCGAGATCAGGGTGGTGAAGCTGTCGTTGAAGGTTTGCGATGCGGTGACCGGCGCCAGGTTGACGGTGGCCGTGGCCAGGTTGTCGCTGGCGATGACCGGGGCATTGGCATCCACATCCGGGGCGGTGATGTTGGCGTTGCCGGACACGTTGTTGCGTGGGTCGGTGAGGGTGACCGTCAGCGTCTGGCCGTTATCCTGGGCAGGGCTGAAGGTCACGGTGAAGCTGCCGTTGGGCTGTACCGTCGCGGTTTGCACCAGGCCGCTGGAGCTGCGCACGGTAACGGTCGCACCGGGCTCACCGCTGCCGGTGAGGGTGCTGCCGTCGGCGCTGATCACCAGGTTGCTGGCGGCCGCCGGTGGGGTGATGTCCGGCGCGGTCAGCGCAGTCCCGGTCGAGACATTGCCTGCACCATCGGTGAGGGTAACGGTGAGCGCCTGGTTGTCCACCTGTGCCGCCGCCAGGCTGACCACGAACAGGCCGTTGGCGCCGACTGTCGCGGTGCCCAGCACGGTACCGGCGCTGTTGCGCACGGTGACGGTGCTGCCGATCTGGCCAGAGCCGCTCACTGCGGTACCGTTGGCGTTGATCGCCGCCACGGGCGCGGCGGGCGGCGTGGTGTCCGGCGCGGTGACGCTGGCACTGCCCGATTGGTTGAGGCCGGCGTCGGTCTGGCGCACGACCAGCACTTGCCCATCGTTCTGGGTGGTGGTGAGGGTGACGCTGAAGGTGCCGTCGGCTTGAACCACGGCAGTCCCCAACGCGCCGCTCGGGCCGGTGACGGTTACCGTCGCACCCGGCTCACCTCTGCCGGTCAGCACGGTGCCGCCGCCAGTCACTGCCAGGTCGGTCGGTGCGGTCGGTGCCTGATAGTCCGGCGCGGTGAAGCTGGTGCTGCCCGACACATTGGTTGCGGCATCGGCCTGGGTCACCCCGAGCACCTGGCCGTTGAGCTGTGCGCTGGCCAGGTTGATGCTGAACGCACCACCGGCATTGACCACGGCGGTACCCAGCACGTTGCCGCCGGCATCGCGCACGGTGACGGTGGCACCGGCTTCACCCGTACCGGTGAGGACCAGGCCGTTGGCCGACAGGGCAGTGACCACCGGGTTGGCCGGTGCGGTGATATCGGCCGCCTGCAGGAACACCGGTTGCGATTCGCCACCCACCAGCGCCACGGCTGTCACCGAGAGGTACTGCCCATCGAGCTGCGCCGTGTTCAGTTGCAGGGTGAAGCCGCCATTGAGGTTGGCAGCGCCCGTACCGATCAAGGTGCCCGCGGCATCGTAGACTCGGATGGAGGCGCCAGATGTCGCAGTACCGGTCAGGGTCAGGCCGTCTGCGCCCAGTTCCACGTTGGCAGGTGGTGCAGGTGGTGGGATCAGCGGGGTGACGTACGTCGCTACCGCCGAGGTGTTGATGCCATCGCTTTGCGTCACGCCCAGGGTTGCGACCGAGCCCGGCGCTGGCGACAGGTTGACCGAGAAATTGCCACTGGCGTCAACCAGTGCCGTACCCAACACAGTGCCTGCCTGGCTGACGGTAACCGTTGCGCCGGCTTCGCCGCGCCCGGTAAGCACGTTGTAGTCGGTGTTGATAGCCAGGTTGGTGACTACCGCTGGCGGTGAGGTATCGGCGGCCAGCAGCGTGGCGGGCAGCGAAGCGTTGCCGGCGTCATCGGTGGAGACCACAGTCAGCAGCTGACCGTTGTTCTGCGCCGGGTTCAGCGGCACGCTGAAGGTACCGTCGGCCTCCACTTCGATGCTGCCGACCACGGTGTTGTCCGGGCCACGCACGGTGATGGTGGTGCCGGGTTCGCCGGTACCCGTCAGTACCGTGCCCAACGGGTTGAGGGCAAGCTCCGCAGGCTGGACCGGTGGCACCAGGTCTGGCGCCGTGACCTGCAGGGGCGCTGAAGGGTTGCCTGCAGCGTCCTGGGCAATGACAGTCAGCACCTCGCCGTTGATTTGCGGCGTGGTGAGGTTGAGTACCAGTACACCGTCCGGGTCGATCACGCCTTGGCCGACCATGTCGCCACGGTCGTTCATGACCGTGACGCGTGCGCCAGCTTCACCGGTACCGACCAGCTGCGTGCCGCTGTCGTTGAGGGTGGCGATGACCGTGGCCGGTGGCGTGGTGTCGGTGGCCGTGATCGTGCTGATCGGCGAGAGGTTCTCGCTGGCGTCCTCGAGGGTTACCTGCAGCAGTTCGCCGTTCAGTTGCGGCGAGCTCAGGTCCACCACGAAGGTGCCGTTGGCAGCCACCGTGGCAACACCGATCTCATCGGTACCGAGGTACACGCGCACTGTGGTGCCCGCTTCGCCGATGCCGCTGAGCTGATCGCCGGCGGCGTTCAGGCGCAGCTCGGTTGCCGCCTCAGGCGGCGTGAGGTCCGGTGCTGTGACCGCGACCGGCGCACTGATGTTGCCGGGTGGGTCGGCCTGTTGCACCGACAGCACTTGCTGGTTGATCTGCGCCGGTGACAGCTCGACGCGGAAGCTGCCGTCGGCGAGCACCTGGGTGGTGCCCAGCGCATTGCCGTTGGCGTCGGTCACGGTAACCGTCGCACCCACTTCGCCGCGGCCAGTGACCACGCTGCCATCGTCGCTGATGGCGACCTCGGTGAGGATGGCCGGTGGGGTGAAGTCAGGTGTTTGCAGGTTCGCGACCGCCGACACGTTGCCGGCTGCGTCGGCCTGGGTCAGGCTGAGCAGCTCGGCGTTGCCCAGGGCCGGGTTGAGGATGACGGTGAAGTTGCCGCTGGCATCCACCAGCGTAGTGCCGATTTCGTCGCCGGCGGCATTGGTGACCGTCACGGTCGCGCCAGCCTCGCCGCGGCCGGTGAGGGTAACGCCGTCGCTCGAGATTGCCAGTTCGGTCAGCACGGCCGGTGGGGTGGTATCCAGCGCGGTGATCGCGCTGGGGTTCGACTGGTTGCCCGCAGCATCGGTCAGCACCACCTGCACCTGCTGGCCGTTGGCCTGGGGTGCGTTGAGGTTGACCTGGAAGCTGCCGTCGGCACGCACGACTGCCGTGCCCAGCACGCTGCCATCGGCGGCGAGCACTTTGACAGTGCTGCCGGCCTCGCCGGTGCCATTGAGCAGGCTGCCACCGCCGGCAAAGGCAAGGTTGGTCGCGGCATCCGGGGCCACACGGTCAGGCGCAGTCAGGCTGACGCTGTTGGACTCATTGCCTGCCGCGTCGGTTTGCTGTGCGCTCAGTAGTTCGCCATTGATCTGCGCGATGCCCAGGCCAATGCTGAAGTTGCCATTGGCATCGACGACACCGGTGCCAAGCTCGACACCGCCTTGACCGATCACGGTAACAGTGGCGCCCGACTCACCACGGCCGGTGAGGGTCAGGCCGTCACTGGCCAGCACCAGGTTGGTCAGCGGCAGCGGCGCAGTGGTGTCCGGCGCCTGCAAGGTGGCTGGCAACGAAGCACTGCCATCGGTGCCCACGGCGCTGACGTGCAGCACTTCACCATTGGCCTGGGCGTTGCCCAGGTTAACCGTGAAGTTGCCATCGTTACCGACCGGCGCGGTGCCCAGCAACACGCCGTTAGGGCCGTAGACATTGACCGCGGTGCCCGGCGCGGCGGTACCGGTGACCACCAGGCCATCGGCAGACAGGGCGAGGTTTTCGGGCGTGTCCGGTGCCAGGTTGCCCGGCGCGGTGACGTTCTGCGTCGGCGAGGTGTTCTGCGCTGCGTCGGTCTGGGTCACGCTGAGGCTTTCACCCGCGATCGCCGCAGGCGTGAGGGTGACCGTGAAGGCGCCGTCACTGCCCACCGCGACGGTGCCCAGCGAGGTGCCATCCGCCGCGCGCACGGTCACCGTGGCGCCCACTTCGCCAGTACCGGTCAGGGTGGTGCCATCGGCGGCGACGGCCAGGTTGGCGACGGCGGCAGGTGGTGTGGTATCGGCCGCGGTGTATGGCGCAATCGGCGACACGTTGCCGGCCGCATCGGTGGCGGTTACCTGCAAGGTCTGGCCGTTGGTCTGGGCACTGCTCAGGGTGACCTGGAAGGTGCCATTGCTGCTGGCCACTGCGCTGCCCAGCACGTTGCCCGCGGCATCACGCACGGTGACCGTGCTGCCGGCTTCGGCACTGCCGCTCAGCTGCAGGCCGGTACCGGCCAAGGCCAACGCGGTCGGTGCTGCGGGTGGGGTGAGGTCGGGCGCGGTGACCGCAACAGCGGTCGAGGTATTGTTGCCCGCGTCGGTCTGGGTCACGCTCAACTGCTGGGCATTGAGCTGCGCACTGGTCAGGGTCAGGGTAAAGCTGCCATTGGCGGCCACCAGGCCCGTGCCGATGATGGTGCCATCGGGGCCGCGCACGGTCACGGTGGCGCCCGCTTCACCCAGGCCGCTGAGGGTCAGGCCGTTGTTGTTCAGCGCAACGTTGGTGAGTGGCGCCGGTGGGGCGAGGTCCGGTGTGCTGAGGGTGATCGCCGGCGAAGTGTTGCCCGCTGCATCCACCTGGCTGACGCCGATGGCTTGGCCGGTCGCCTGTGGTGTGTCGAAGGTCACCGTGAAGCGGCCATCGGCACCGACGGTGGAGGTGCCCACCACAGTGCCGGCGGCGTTGCGCACCTGCACGGTGGCGCCGACTTCACCGCTACCGGACAACTGTTTGCCGTCGGCGCTGAGTACCGGGTTGCCGACCGCTGCTGGTGGTGTGCGGTCAGGGGTTGCCAGGCTGGCAGGGCCAGACACGTTGCCTGCGGCATCGCTGAGCGTGACCTGCAACGGGCTGCCGGTGGTCTGCGCATTCGGCAGGGTGATCTGGAACTGGCCATTCGCATTGACCGTACCGGTGGCCAGGACCGCGCCACTGGCGTCGCGCACGGTCACCGTTGCGCCCGCTTCGCCCTGGCCGCTGACCACGGTGGCTGCGCTGTTCAGGCTCAGGCCGGTCGCCACGCCCGGTGCCTGCAGGTCAGGCGCCTGCAGGGTAGCGGCGAGTGACGTGTTGCCGGCGGCGTCGGCTTGGGTAATGGTGAGGTTCTGGGCGTTGGCCTGCGGCGGGGCCAGGCTGATGCTGAACAGGCCGTTGCTGCCGACGGTGGCGCTGCCTACCTCGTTGCCTTGGGCGTCCACCACACGCACGGTCGCGCCCACCTCGCCGCGGCCGGTAAGGGTGCTACCGGTGCGGTCGAGGACGAGCTGGTCGGGTGCATCCGGTGCGGTGGTGTCTTCTGCCACCACTGTGGCCGGCACGGACGGCTTGCCGCCTGCCGACAGGCGGGCGCTGACTTGCAAGGTCTGGGCATTGAGCTGGGCGTTGCTGAAGAACACCCGGAAGGTACCGTCGCTGCCCACCGTGGCGGTGCCCAGCGTAGTGCCGCCGGACGTCACGGTGATCAGCGAGCCCACAGTGCCTTCGCCGGTGAGGATGAAGCCATCGGCGCTGATTGCCAGGTCGCTCGGCGTGGCGACTTCGGTGCCGTCAGGGCCCGCCACGTCGACTGAGGTTTCGTTGCCGCCGCCATCACGTACCACAACCTGCGCGGTGTCGCCGCTGGCCAGCGGCGGGGTGATGGGGATCACGAAGGTGCCGTCCGGGCCGGCGGTGCCGGTACCCAGTTCGGTGGTGCCATCGCGCACGATGACGGTGCTGCCGGGTTCGGCGGTGCCGCCGATGGTGCCGCCATCCGGGCTGACCGTAATGTCGGTGGCCGCGGCCGGTGGCGTGGTGTCTGGTGCGGTTACGGTGGACGACGCCGACGGGTTGCCCGCGGCATCGGTGACCACCACGCTTACGGTTTCGCCATTGGTCAGCGCAGGTGCCAGCGGCACCGTGAAGCTGCCGTCGCCTTCTACCGGCACGCTGATCACCGTGCCGTCAGGTGTCGTCACGGTTACCGAGCTTGCACCGGGTGCATTGCCGGTCACTGCGCTGCCATCAGCGCTGACGGCCACATCGGTCGGCAGTGCCGGTGGGGTGAGGTCCGGTGCGGTGGCCTGGCCGGCAGTGGACGCATTGCCAGCGGCGTCGGTGAGGGTGACGTCGAGCAGCTGGCCGTCCAGCTGCGCAGGCGCAAGCGCCACGCTGAAGGTGCCGCCCACGGGCACCACGACGGTGCCCAGCAGGTCGCCGTTGGCATTGCGTACCTCAACGGTCGAGCCTGCTTCGCCGCTGCCTTGCAGGGTGGTGCCGTCGGCGCTGACTTGCAGGCCGGTCGGGGTAGCGGGGCCAGTGGTGTCATCGGCGGTGAAGGTCGCCGACGGCGAAGCATTGCCGGCATCGTCGGTGAGGACGACCGACAGTACCTCACCATTGGTCTGGGCCGGGGTGAGGGTGACGCTGAAGCTACCGTCGGTTTCCACCACGGCATCGCCCAGCAGTTGCCCGTTGGCATCGCGCACTTGCACGGTGGCGCCGGGTTCGCCTTGGCCTGTGAGCACGCTGCCGTCCAGGCTCAACCCCAGGCCTTCTGCAGGCAGTGGAGCTTCAAGGTCATTGGCAGTGACGGTGCCAGCTTCGGAGGCATTACCAGCGGCATCCGCCTGAGTAATGGCCAGCGTCTGGCCGTTGAGCTGCGGCGGGTCGATGGTCACGCGGAAGCTGCCATCGGCTTGCACCACGGCGGTGCCCAGCACTGCGCCGCCGGTGCCGGTGACGCTCACTTGGGCACCGGGTTCACCGGTACCGCTGACGAGGGTGCCATCGGCGGACAGGGTCAGGCCGGTTGGGGCATCAGGTGTTTCGGTGTCCGGCGCTGGCAGGTCGACTGCGGCCGACACGTTGCCGGTCGGGTCGCGTTGCTCCAGGGTCAACGCCTGGCCGTTGGTCTGCGGTGGGTTCAGGGTGATCTCGAAGTTGCCGTTGTCGGCCACCACGGCGCTGCCCAGTTCGGTACCATCGGGGCCCCGCACGGTGACGGTGGCGCCCGGTTCGCCGGTGCCGGTCACGGTAGTGCCGGTGTCATCGATGCTCGGTGTGCCGACGACTTGCGGTGGGGTGCTGTCGGGCGCAGTGAAATCGACCGGGCCAGCGCTGTTACCGAGGTTGTCGGTGGCCTCAACGGTCAGGCTTTCACCATTGCGTTGGGGTGGGCTGACGGTAACGTCGAAGCGCCCGTCGGCGCCGACCGTGGTGGTACCCAGCACGGTGCCGTCGGCAGCGCGCACGGTAACGGTCGAGCCGGTCTGGCCTGTGCCGGTGAGGTGGATGCCGGCGCTGTCGATGGCCAGCCCGGAAGGTTGCAGCGGGCCGTCCAGGTCGGGTGCGATGAGGGTGGCGGTCGAAGTGTTGCCTGCGGCGTCGCGCAGCACGACGTCGAGCTCCTGGCCATCGGTCTGGGCCGGGCTCAGGGTGAGCGTGAAGGTACCGTTCGGGCCGACGATGGCAGTGCCCAGCGGTGTGCCCTGGGCATTGCTGACCTGCACGCTGGTGCCGGGCTCGCCACGGCCGGTAAGGGTCACGCCATCGGCACTGAGTACCAGGTCGGTGGCTTGGTTCGGTGGGGTGATGTCAGGGGCGCTGATCTGGGTCGGCAACGAGCTGTTGCCATCGGCGTCGATGGCCACCACGTCGAGCAGTTCGCCGTTGGCCTGCGCCGGTGTCAGGGCGATGGTGAAGTTGCCATCGTTACCCGCTTGCACGCTGCCCAGCACATTGCCTTGGGCATCGCGCACTTCAACCAGGCTGCCTACCGGGGCAGTACCGCTGATGGACGTGCCGTCGGCTGCCACCACCAAGCCGGCCGGGCTTTCTGGAACCGGTATCTGCGGCACGATGATGCCGAGGCCGACCGATGCGTTGCCCGCAGCGTCGGTTTGCACCAGCACGATGGACTCGCCCGCGTTGAGCGGCGCGTCCAACTCGACCAGGAAAGTGCCGTTCGGGGTTACGGTACCCGTCCCGATCACGCCGCCATCGGCGTTGCGCACTTCGACCGAAGCGCCGGGTTCACCGCGGCCGGAAATCACCACGCTACCCGCGCCCGCTATCACATTGGTGATGATGTCGGGGGCAGTGATATCCGGTGCAGTGAAGGCCAACGGAGCGGAGCTGTTGCCGTCGGCATCGGTCACCGTGACGGCCAGTGCTTCGCCGTTGGCCTGGACAGGGTCGAGGGTGACGCTGAAGGTGCCGTCCAGCTCGACGATGGTGCTGCCAATGACCGTGCCGTTGGCGTCGCGCACCTCTACCCGGGCACCGGGTTCAGCACTGCCGGTCAGGGTTTCACCCGCGGTCAGGGTAAGGTCGGTGGGTTGCTCCGGCGCTACCAGGTCCGGGGCAGTCAGCGGGCTCGGTTGCGACACGTTGCCCGCGGCATCGGTCAGGGTCACTTGCAGCGACGACCCATCGATCACCGGTGTGTCCAGCTGCAGGGTAAAGCTGCCGTCAGGCAGTACCGTGCCAGTCCCTATCTCTTGCCCTTGATCGTTTACCACGGTCACTGTCGCGCCGGCTTCACCACGGCCGGAGACCGTGCGGCCATCGGCACTGATGACCAGGTTGGTCGGTGCGTCTGGTGCAGTGATATCACCGCCACCGGTGTCGATATCGGGTGCGGTGACGTTGCCGGCAGTCGAGGCATTGCCCGCGGTGTCGGTCGCGGTGACCTGCAGTTGTTCGCCATCGACTTGTGGCGGGTCGAGGGTGACGCTGAAGGCACCGGTTTCACCGACCACGACGCTGCCCAATACGGTGCTGCCGTCGGCCGCCAGCACCCGCACGGTGCTGCCTGGCTCGGCACGGCCGGTGACCACGCTGCCATCAGCGCTCACGGCAAGTTCGCTCGGAATGGCTGGCGCGGTGATGTCAGGCGCGGTGACTTGGGCAGGTACGGACGACGCGCCGTTGCCATCGACTGCACTCACGTCGAGCAGCTCGCCGTTGGCTTGCGCCGGGTTGAGCACGACGGTGAAGGTACCTTCAGCACCGACCACCACGCTGCCCACCAGCACACCGTTGGCGTCGTGCACTTCGACACGGCTGCCCACTGTGGCACTGCCGGTAATGCTGCTGCCGTCGGCGGCGATGACCAGGTCGGTCGGGCTGTCCGGGGCTGGAACCAGGGGTACTTCGAATTGCAGCGCTTCGGAGGCGTTGCCGCTTGGGTCGGTCTGTACCAGGCTCAGCTGTGCGCCGGGTTGTGCAGCAGGGTTGAGGTCGATCAGGAAGGTGCCGTTGGCCAGCACTTCGCCGGTGCCGATCAGGTTGCCATCGGCGTCCCGCACTTCGACGGTGGCACCAGCTTCGCCACGACCGCTGAGGGCCAGGCCATCATTGCCGACCACGATATTGCTGACTTCGGCGGGCGCGGTGATGTCGGGTGCGTCGAACTGCAGTGGGGTGGACGTGTTGCCGGCGGCATCGACCAAGCGCACGTCCAGCGCTTCGCCATTGGCCTGGGCCGGGGAGAGGGTGAAGTTGAAGCTGCCGTCCGGGCCGACTTGGCCGGTGCCGATCACGGTGCCTTCGGCGTCACGCACCTGCACGGTTGCGCCAGGCTCGCCACGGCCGGTCAGGGTGATGCCGTCGGCCAGCGCCAGGTCTGTGGGCTGCTCGGGTGCCTGCAGGTCGGACGAGGTGACCGAGCCAGGCTGGGAGGCATTACCCGCCGCATCGGTGAGCACGACTTGCAGGGTGCTGCCGTCGTTGACGGCTGGGTCCAGGGTGATCTGGAAGCTGCCATCCGGGCCAACGGTGCCGCTGGCCAGCACGTTGCCGTTTGCATCACGTACTTCCACAGCGGCACCGACTTCGCCGCGGCCGCTGATTTGCGCGCCGGCCAGGCCGATCACCAGTTCGGTTGGTGCATCAGGCGCAGTGGTGTCGCCGCCGTCGATGTCCGGCGCGGTGACACTGCCTGCGGTCGAAGCATTGCCTGCGGCGTCGGTGGCAGTGACCTGCAGTTGTTCGCCGTCCACCTGGGGTGGGTCGAGGGTGATGCTGAAGGCGCCGGTCTCACCGACTACGACAGTGCCGAGCACGGTGGTGCCATCGGCAGCCAGCACACGTACAGTGCTGCCAGGCTCGGCACGGCCGGTGACCACCGAGCCATCGGCGCTGACAGCCAGTTCGCTTGGGGTGGTTGGGGCGGTGATATCGGGCGCAGTGACCTGGGCGGGCAGGGAGGCCGCACCACTGGCATCGACTGCCGTTACGTCGAGCAATTCACCGTTGGCCTGGGCTGGCGCCAGCGGCACGGTAAAGGTGCCATCGAGGCCAACCACGACCGTGCCGATCAGCGTGCCATCAGCGTCGCGCACTTCGATGGTGCTGCCCACGGGGCCGTTACCCGTGATGCTGCTGCCGTCGGCGGCGATGACCAGGTCGGTCGGACTGTCCGGGGCAGGGACCAGGGGTACTTCGAACTGCAGGGCTTCGGAGGCATTGCCGCTTGGGTCGGTCTGCACCAGGCTCAGCTGAGCACCAGGTTGTGCAGCAGGGCTGAGGTCGATCAGGAAGGTGCCGTTGGCCAGCACTTCGCCGGTGCCGATCAGGTTGCCATCGGCGTCCCGCACTTCGACGGTGGCACCGGGTTCGCCACGGCCGCTGAGGGCCAGGCCATCATTGCCGACCACGATATTGCTGACTTCGGCCGGCGCGGTGATGTCCGGTGCGTCGAACTGCAGCGGCGTGGAGCTGTTGCCGGCCGCATCGACCAGGCGCACGTCCAGCGCTTCGCCATTGGCCTGGGCCGGGGACAGGGTGAAGTTGAAGCTGCCGTCCGGGCCGACTTGGCCGGTGCCGATCACGGTGCCTTCGGCGTCACGTACTTGCACGGTTGCGCCGGGTTCGCCACGGCCGGTCAGGGTGATGCCGTCGGCCAGCGCCAGGTCTGTGGGCTGCTCGGGTGCCTGCAGGTCTGGCGAGGTGACCGAGCCAGGCTGGGAGGCATTGCCCGCCGCATCGGTGAGCACGACTTGCAGGGTGCTGCCGTCGTTGACGGCTGGGTCCAGGCTGATCTGGAAGCTGCCATCCGGGCCAACGGTGCCGCTGGCCAGCACGTTGCCGTTTGCATCACGTACTTCCACAGCGGCACCGACTTCGCCGCGGCCGCTGATTTGCGCGCCGGCCAGGCCGATCACCAGTTCGGTTGGTGCATCAGGCGCAGTGGTGTCGCCGCCGTCGATGTCCGGCGCGGTGACACTGCCTGCGGTCGAAGCATTGCCTGCGGCGTCGGTGGCAGTGACCTGCAGTTGTTCGCCGTCCACCTGGGGTGGGTCGAGGGTGATGCTGAAGGCGCCGGTCTCACCGACTACGACAGTGCCGAGCACGGTGGTGCCGTCGGCGGCCAGCACACGCACGGTGCTGCCAGGTTCGGCACGGCCGGTGACCACGCTGCCGTCGGCGCTGACGGCCAGTTCGCTCGGAGCAGCGGGTGCGGTGATGTCGGGAGCAGTCACTTGGGCCGGCAGGGACGAGGTGCCATTGCCATCGATCGCCACCACGTCGAGCAATTCGCCATTGGCTTGCGCCGGTTCGAGCACGACGGTGAAGGTGCCATCAGGGCCGACCACCACGCTACCGACCACTGTGCCATTGGCATCACGCACTTCGACACGGCTGCCGGCCGGGGCAGTACCGGTGACGCTGGAACCGTCATCGGCGACGACCAGGTCGTCCGGGCTGGGCGGTACCGAGGTCAGCGGCACTTCGTATGCCAGTGAGGGCGAAGTGTTGCCGGCGGCATCCACCTGCACCAGGCTCAGCTGAGCGCCGGGTTGTGCCGCGGGGGCGAGGTCGATCACGAACGTGCCATTGGCGCTCACGACACCACTGCCAATCACGTTGCCCTCGGCATCGCGCACTTGCACCGTGGCACCGGCTTCGCCGCGGCCTGCCAGCTGCAGCCCATCGGCACCCACCACGATGTTGCTGACCAGTGCCGGCGGGGTGATGTCCGGCGCATCGAATTCAAGGGGCGCCGAGCTGTTGCCGGCGGCATCGACCAAGCGCACGTCCAGCGCTTCGCCGTTGGCCTGGGCTGGGGACAGGGTGAGGTTGAAGCTGCCGTCCGAGCCGACTTGACCGGTACCGATCACACTACCGTTGGCGTCGCGCACCTGCACGGTTGTGCCAGGCTCACCGCGGCCGGTCAGTGTGGTGCCGTCGGCCAGCGCCAGGTCGGTAGGTTGATCGGGTGCCTGCAGGTCCGGCGAAGTGACCGAGCCAGGCTGCGAAACGTTGCCGGCGGCATCGGTGAGCACGACTTGCACAGTGCTGCCGTCCTTGACGGCCGGGTCCAGAGTGACCTGGAAGCTACCGTCCTGGCCAACAGTGCCGGTGGCCAGCACGTTGCCGTCAGCATCCCGCACCTGCACGGTGGCGCCTGCTTCGCCGCGACCGCTGAGCTGTGCACCGGCCAAGCCGATTACAAGGTCCGTCGGTGCGTCGGGAGGGGTGGAGTCGCCGCCGCCGATATCGGGCGCGGTGACATTGCCTGCCGTCGAAGTATTGCCCGCAGCGTCCTGGGCAGTGACTTGCAGTGCCTGGCCATCAGTTTGCGCAGGTTGCAGGGTGATACTGAACTGCCCATCGGCACCTGCCACGGCGGTGCCCAGCACGGCACCGTCGGCGCCACGCACTTGCACGGTGGAGCCCGGCTCGGCGCGGCCGGTGAGCGTGGTGCCTTGCCCGTTGACGACCAACTCGCTCGGCGCTGCAGGCGGGGTGACATCCGGCGCGGTGATGACGCCGGCCTGTGAAGTGTTGCCGGCGGCATCGGTGAGGGTCACATCCAGGTTCTGCCCGTTGGCCTGGGGTGTGGTCAACGTGACATCGAAGGTGCCGTCGGCGCCTACGGTACCCGTGCCTACCAGGTTGCCGGCGGCATCACGTACGTTCACCGTGGAGCCTGCTTCACCACGCCCCGTCAGGCGCAGACCATCTGGCGATACCAGCAGGTCGATGGGCGTGGCAGGGGGGGTAGTTTCACCCGGCTCGGAACCACCACCGCTGCTGCCGCCGCCACCGCCGCTGTCAGCGGCAGCCGCCGCACCGCCGACGCCCAGCAGGCTGAGCCCGGCAATCGCCCAGGTCGGTGTGGCGCTGCCGGCAACACCAATACCGGCTACCAGTTCATCCAGCGAGGCCACTTCGTCGAAGGTGAAACCGGTGAAGGCGACCGGGTCGTAGTTCGCGTGCCACAGGGTGCCATCTTCGCCGACAAAGACCATGTCACTGCCGACGCCCGCCTGGTCCACCGCGAAGAAGTTGCCAACGGTGACCTTTTCCCCTGATTTGAGCGTGACGATAAGGTCCTGGCCACGCCGGGTGACGGTTGCCACCTGGTCGGGAGCGACAGGCATCTGAACGACACCCGGGCTGTTGAGCGTGATATTGCCGAAGGCGCTCTGGGTGGCGACTGCGGATTGCTTATCGGCGACGACGATGTTGTCCATGGATGCTCCCTGCTGGTGTGCGGTACTAGGGGCGGCTTGTGCGCCCTCTGGCTGGCGCAACCTTTCCCGCTAGCGGAATCGATTGCGCGCAGCTAGGCCGTGTAACGGCCCTGTTACCGGTGGTAGAGGAGATATAGCAGTCCGATGGGAAGCAACCAGAGGCTTTATGGGTTAATCCTTTGGTAGGGACGGGTCTAGCGCAGGCCTAAGCGACGAGCCAGGCGGCTAAGGTTGGCGCGGTCCAGGCCCAGTTCGCGTGCGGCCGCCGCCCAGTTGTCCTGGTGGCGTTGCAGGCAGGCTTCGATCACCTGGCGCTGGTAGCGGTCGGTCGCTTCGCGCAAGCCACCTTCGGGCAAAGACGGGGCGGGTAGCGGTGCAGGGGAGGGGGATTGAGGCACGGCTGCCACGGGGCGAAGGTCCATATCATCAGCCTCCAGGGTGAGGATGCGCGGCCGATCTCGGTGCTGGCCCATGGCCTTGAGGGCGGAGCGGCCGATCAGGTGCTCCAGCTCCCGCACGTTGCCCGGCCAGTCGTAGGCCAGCAGGGCTGCCTGGGCTTCGCTGCTCAAGCGCAGGCTGTTCAGGCCCAGGCGTGATCGATTCTGTTCGAGGAAATAACCTGCCAATAACAGCACATCACGCCCACGTTCGCGCAATGGCGGCACCTGCAATGGGTAGACGCTGAGGCGGTGGTAGAAGTCGGCGCGGTAGTTGCCGTTGCGCACCTCGGCGGCCAGGTCACGGTTGGTTGCCGCAATCAGGCGTACGTCGACCTGGTGCTCGCGGTCTGAGCCCAGGCGCTGCAGTTGCCCGCTCTGCAGTACCCGCAGCAACTTGGCCTGCACGGTCAGTGGCAGCTCGCCCACCTCATCGAGAAACAGCGTGCCCCCGTTGGCCAGTTCGAATTTGCCGCGGCGCTCGCCGTGGGCGCCGGTAAAGGCCCCGCGCACGTGGCCGAACAGTTCGCTTTCCACCAGCGTGTCGGGTAGCGCGGCGCAGTTCAGGCTGATCAAGGGTTTGTCGGCACGGTTGCTGGCCTGGTGCAGGGCCTGGGCCACCAGCTCCTTGCCTACGCCCGTTTCGCCAGTGATCAGTACGGTCAGGTCACTGCCGCCGACGAGGCGGATTTCTTCCAGCAAGCGCTTGTGAGCCGGGCTTTGGCCGATCAGCTCTTTGCCTTGGCCGCTGGCCTGGCGATAGATTTCGGCGCGGTGGTGTTCGTCCTCGGCGCGCAAGGCCAGGTGTTCGATGCGTTCAGCCACGGTAACGGTGGCGGCGGCCAGGCTGGCGAAGGCCTGCAAGGCATCCAGCTCCAGGCTTTGAAACTGGCCGGGGGTGAGGGCGTCGAGCGTCACCAGGCCCCACGGGCGCTCGTCGACCATCAGCGGGCAGCCCATGCAGTCGTGCACCTCCAGGTCGGCGTCAGGCACGTTGACCAGGCCGTCATAAGGGTCGGGCAGCTCGGAGTCACTGGCAAAGCGTGTGGGCTCGGCGCGGCCGAGCAGGATCTGGAAGCGCGGGTGCTCGCTGACCTTGAAGCGCCGGCCCAAGGTATCAGCAGAAAGCCCATCCACGGCCAGCGGTACCAGCCATTCGCCATCCAGGCGCAGCAACGCTGCCGCGTCGCAAGGCAGCAAGCTACGCATGGCCTGCAGCAAGCGGCGATAGCGCTCCTGGTCAGGCAGGTCGCGTGACAGGTCGCTGACCAGGGGGAGCAGTGCGGTAAGCAGCGGTTTTGCGGTCATAAAGACTCCTGTTGGTCATTATGACTATACGCCGGGGTGGGTCTTTTTGACATGAACTTAGTCAATGCCCTGATTTCACTGGCCTCAAGAGTTGGCACGATTGATGAAATGACTGGGTTAACCATTTGAAGCCCAGGCTCAGGAGTCGTTGCAAATGCTCAGTTCCGAACAACGTGCAATCATCAAAGCCACTGTCCCCCTGCTTGAAACCGGCGGCGAAGCGCTGACCACCCACTTCTACAAGATGATGCTCAACGAGTATCCCGAAGTGCGCCCACTGTTCAACCAGGCCCACCAGGCCAGCGGCGACCAACCGCGTGCACTGGCCAACGGCGTGCTGATGTACGCGCGCCACATCGACCAGTTGGAGCAACTTGGCGGTCTGGTCGGGCAGATCATCAACAAGCATGTTGCCTTGCAGATTCTGCCGGAGCATTACCCGATTGTCGGCAGCTGCCTGCTGCGGGCTATCGAAGAGGTGCTTGGCAAGGAAATCGCTACCCCTGAAGTGATCGCGGCCTGGGGCGCGGCCTACGGGCAACTGGCCGATATCCTCATCGGCGCCGAGGAAGGCCTTTATAAGCAGAAAGAGCAGGCCACTGGCGGCTGGCGCGGTACCCGCGAATTCCGCCTGGTACGCCGCGAGCGCGAAAGCAGCGAGATCGTTTCCTTCTACTTCGCGCCTGTTGATGGCAAGCCGGTGCTCAAGGCCGAACCCGGCCAGTACATTGGTTTGCAGCTGTTCATCGACGGTGCCGAACAGCGCCGCAACTACTCGCTGTCGGCCCTGTGCGATGGCACGCAATACCGCATCAGTGTCAAACGTGAGGAGGGTGGCAAAGTCTCCAGCTACCTGCATGACGAATTTGTCGTCGGTGAAACACTGCAGCTGTTCCCGCCTTCCGGCGACTTCACCCTGGCTGCCAGCGACAAGCCGCTGGTGCTGATCAGCGGCGGCGTTGGCATCACCCCAACCCTGGCCATGCTCGAAGCTGCCCTCGAGACCCGGCGCCCGGTGCACTTCATTCATTGTGCACGTAACGCGCAGGTGCATGCATTCCGTGACTGGATCGACGGGCTGGCGGAGCGTCACCCCCAGCTCAAGCGCTTCTATTGCTATGCCGAGGATGACGCTTCGCGTGGCGCCCATGCGGTTGGGCTGCTGAGCCAGGACCTGCTGGGTGAGTGGATGCCAGGCGAGCGTGATGTGGATGCGTACTTCCTTGGGCCCAAGGGCTTCATGGCGGTGATCAAGCGCCACCTGAAAGGCCTGGGTGTGCCGGAGCAGCAGAGCCGCTATGAATTCTTCGGGCCGGCGGCGGCTTTGGAATGATGGGCTGACTGCATTGCCCCATCGCCGGCTTGCCGGCGATGGGGCCGGAGCAAGCAACCTTTATATAAGGAAAAATGAAACCTTCTCCAGCCATCGTTCATCTTTAATCCTCCTTTAATCACTGTATCCTTCACTCCCGGGTGTCGAGGGGCTTGTCCCTGCGCGGCACCTGGGCAGCCGCTTTTTTGCCGGCCGGCGTTGAACCGACGTCACCGCTGCCGGTCTGAAGCCATCACCGGATAGCCCTGCGCTGCGTTGTCTCGCCGCTTCCTCGACACGCTAATGGCCAAACCTGCGTGTAGACTTGCGCCCAGGCAGGCGGATCACGCTGCCACCTATCCATCGAAGGAATCGGCAATGAACGAACAACTATCGCGCCTGAATCGGGAACGGCGCTTTCTGGTGCTGCTGGGGGTGATCTGCCTTGCCCTGATCGGCGGTGCGCTATACATGCAGGTAGTGTTAGGCGAGGCACCGTGCCCGTTGTGCATCCTGCAGCGCTATGCGCTGCTCTTTATTGCCATCTTCGCCTTCATTGCCGCGGCGATGCCCGGGCGGCGCAGCCTGACCGTGTTCGAGGGGCTGGTGGTGCTGAGTGCAATTGGCGGAATCGTTGCGGCTGGCAACCATGTGTATATACTCGCCAACCCCATGGTCAGCTGCGGTATCGACACCCTGCAGCCGATCGTCGACGACCTGCCGCTGGCCAAGCTCTGGCCGCTGGCATTCCAGGTCGACGGCTTCTGCAGCACGCCATACCCGCCGATCCTCGGCTTGTCGCTGGCGCAGTGGGCACTGGTAGCGTTTGTGCTGACCGCCATTCTGGTTCCGCTGGGTATCTACCGCAACCGGCGCCGGCCTTAGACATAAGTCCCGATTTCGCTGTGGTCTTTTGCACCCACAGACAGAAGGGAAAAGTTGCCTCCCGCTTGCTTCAGATCAACCACAAAGCCTTGCAGGATGCGGGTTTGAGGGCTATCAAGCGGGGTGCGACAAACTGTCGCGAAGTTGAATAATCGCACCCTATTGTTACGCATTCTGTAAAAGACTGTTGCTCAATAAGTCATAGTCAAGGGTTGGCGACCTCACTACAATCGCCCCCAATTTCCGTTCGGCACTGCTTGCGAGTCGCAGGATTGAAGGAAGCCCCAGCGCTTTCTTTTGCTGACTTCGTCAAGTTTCGCCCAGCGGCGATACCGGGCGGATACCCCTCCGCGTTTTCCCGCACCAAATGGACTTGGTCTGAAGTACAGGCCTGTTGCCTACGAAACCATAAGCACCGCTAACACGCTTGAGCCAAGGTCCTGCAGTCGGACCCCAGGCAGGAGCGAGTACGGGCGCGAAATGCCTCACTTGGCAGGACGAAGTGCTGGCTACCAAAACACAAATTGCATTGAAGCAAGCTGATCTAGAGGTCGTGAGATGAGTAAAAAGCGTTACCCCAGACTGTTTGGCATATTGCCCTTTTTAGGCATGCTTTTACTCAGTGGGTGCAACTGGACCCTGCTCGACCCGAAGGGTCAGGTCGGCATTGAGCAAAAGAACCTCATCCTCATCGCTACCGGCCTGATGCTGCTGGTGGTGATCCCGGTCATCATCATGACCGTGGCGTTCGCCTGGAAGTACCGTGCTTCCAACAAGGCGGCCACCTACACGCCTGACTGGTCGCATTCGACCAAGATCGAGGCTGCGGTGTGGATCATCCCGATCCTGATCATCATTGCCCTGGGTTATGTCACCTACAAGTCCACCCACAAGCTGGACCCGTACCGTCCGCTGGACTCCGACGTCAAGCCGATCCAGATCGACGTGGTCGCACTGGACTGGAAGTGGCTGTTCATCTACCCGGAGCAGGGCATCGCGACGGTCAACAAGATCAACTTCCCGGCTAACACCCCGGTCAACTTCCGCGTCACTTCCGACGCCGTGATGAACTCGTTCTTCATCCCGGGCCTGGGCGGCCAGATCTACGCCATGGCCGGCATGACCACCAAGCTGCACCTGATCGCCAACGAAAACGGCGAGTTCGACGGTATCAGCGCCAACTACAGCGGCGCTGGCTTCACCGGCATGAAATTCAAGGCTACTGCAACCTCTCAGGAAGACTTCGACAAGTGGGTCGCCGAAGTGAAGCAGTCGCCTCTGAAACTGGGCAAGGCCGAGTACGAAGCACTGGCCAAGCCTAGCGAATACAACCCAGTCGCGCTGTACAGCGAGGCGCCAGCGGAGCTGTTCCAGACCATCGTCGACAAGTACGAAGGCATGAACCGCGGCAAGCCGGTCCACGAAGAAGCAGGCAGCAAAGATCTGGCCACCACCACGGGTGTGGAATCGAGTACGCAACCAGCTGCCGGTGCAGAGGAGTAAGAGATGTTCGGTAAATTAAGCCTGGAGGCGATACCCTATCACGAGCCGATAGTCATGGTGACGCTTGCCATGATCGCGCTCGGCGGTATCGCTGTCGTCGGCCTTATCACCTATTTCCGCAAGTGGACCTACTTGTGGACCGAGTGGCTGACGACTGTCGACCACAAGAAAATCGGGGTGATGTACATCATCGTCGCGATGATCATGCTGCTGCGCGGCTTTGCCGACGCCATCATGATGCGTACACAGCTGGCTGCTGCTACCGGCGGCTCCGAAGGCTATCTGCCGCCTGAACACTATGACCAGATCTTCACCGCTCACGGTGTGATCATGATCATCTTCATGGCGATGCCGTTCTTCACCGGCCTGATGAACCTTGCGGTTCCTCTGCAGATCGGTGCGCGTGACGTTGCCTTCCCGTTCCTGAACTCCCTGAGCTTCTACCTGCTGCTGGCAGGCGTGCTGCTGGTCAACATCTCCCTGGGCGTCGGCGAATTCGCCAAGACCGGTTGGGTTGCCTATCCGCCGCTCGCGGGTATTCAGTACAGCCCTGGGGTGGGTGTCGACTACTACATCTGGGCGCTACAGCTATCCGGCTTGGGTACGACGCTTACCGGTGTGAACTTCCTCGTCACCGTGATGAAGATGCGCGCACCTGGCATGAAACTGATGGACATGCCGATCTTCACCTGGACCTGCACCTGGGCCAACGTACTGATCGTTGCTTCCTTCCCGATCCTGACCGCTGCACTCGCTCTGCTGACTGTTGACCGTTATCTGGACTTCCACATTTTCACCAACGAGCTTGGTGGGAACCCGATGATGTACGTCAACCTGTTCTGGGCGTGGGGTCACCCTGAGGTTTACATCCTGATCCTGCCGGCCTTCGGCGTGTTCTCGGAAGTGACTTCGACCTTCTCCGGCAAGCGTCTGTTTGGCCACCACTCGATGATCTACGCATCGGGCGCAATCGCCATCCTGGGCTTCGCGGTATGGCTGCACCACTTCTTCACCATGGGTGCCGGCGCCAGCGTCAACACCTTCTTCGGCCTGGCGACGATGCTGATCTCCATCCCGACGGGTGTGAAGCTGTTCAACTGGCTGTTCACCATGTACCAGGGCCGTGTGCGTTTCACCGCACCGATGCTGTGGACCCTGGGCTTCATGATCACCTTCTCGATCGGTGGCATGACCGGCGTTCTGCTGGCTGTACCAGGTGCTGACTTCGTCCTGCACAACAGCCTGTTCGTAATTGCTCACTTCCACAACGTGATCATCGGTGGTGCGGTATTCGGCTACATCGCCGGCTTCGCCTACTGGTTCCCGAAAGCCTTCGGTTTCACCCTGAACGAGAAGTGGGGCAAAGCTGCCTTCTGGTTCTGGATCTCGGGCTTCTACGTTGCGTTCATGCCGCTGTACGCCCTGGGCTTCATGGGCATGACCCGTCGTCTGAACCACTCCGATAACCCACTGTGGGAACCCTACCTGTACGTAGCCGTCGTCGGCGCCGTACTGATCCTGTTCGGTATCGCTTGCCAGCTGATCCAGATCTTCGTTTCGGTCCGCGACCGCAACCAGAACCTGGACGTGACCGGCGACCCATGGGGCGGTCGTACTCTGGAATGGTCGACTTCGTCGCCACCTCCGTTCTACAACTTCGCCCACATGCCTGAGCAGGTTGGTCTGGATGCATGGCATGAAACCAAGGAAACCGGTGCTGCTTACAAGCCGGCAACCAAGTTCGACGCCATCCACATGCCGAGCAACACCGCTACCGGTTTGTTCATGGGTCTGCTCCTGACCGTCTTCGGCTTTGCCTTCATCTGGCACATCTGGTGGCTGGTTGGCGCAAGCCTGGTTGCAACCATCGCTGTCTTCGTTCGCCACGCCGCACGTGACGACCAGGGCTACATGGTTCCGGCCGAAGAAGTGGCGCGCATCGAAGGCGAGCGCATGCAAGCGCTGGCCAAAGCAGGTGCTCTGCCTGCCGGCGCACGTGTCGAATCGTTTGAGCGGGTGTAATCAATGTCCAGTCAAGTAATACACGGCGGTGCTCATGGTCACGACCATGGGCATGACGACCACCACCACGACTCGGGCCAGATGACCGTACTGGGTTTCTGGCTGTACCTGATGACCGACTGCATCCTGTTTGCGTCGCTCTTCGCCACCTACGCGGTGCTGTCCGGCAGTTTTGCCGGCGGCCCGTCGGGTCATGACATCTTCCAGCTCGACTTCGTGCTGGTTGAAACCGCGTTCCTCCTGCTGTCCTCGATCACCTTCGGCTTCGCCATGCTGAAGATGTTCGCCGGCAACAAGGCAGGCGTGCTGGGCTGGTTGGCAGTGACCTTCCTGTTCGGTGCTGGCTTCATCGCGATGGAAATCTACGAATTCCATCACCTGATCGCTGAGGGCTTCGGCCCGCAGCGCAGTGGCTTCCTGTCGGGCTTCTTCGCCCTGGTAGGTACCCACGGCCTGCACGTGACCGCCGGCCTGATCTGGATGGCAATCATGATGTACCAGATCAGCAAGCACGGCATCACGCCGACCGCCAAGACCCGCATGAGCTGCCTGAGCCTGTTCTGGCACTTCCTGGACGTGGTCTGGATCTGCGTATTCACCGTCGTTTACCTGCTGGGGGTTCTGTAATGGCTAACGCACACGACACTCATCACGAAGGTAACCACGGTAGCGTCAAGTCCTACATGGTCGGCTTTATCCTGTCGATCATCCTGACCGCGATCCCGTTCGGCCTGGTGATGTTCCCAAGCCTGCCGAAGAACCTGACCGTCCTGGTCGTGGTGGCCATGGCCGTCATCCAGGTGGTAGTGCACCTCGTGTACTTCCTGCACATGGACCGCTCGAAAGAGCAGCGTTCCAACGTGTCGACGTTCCTGTTCACCGCTATGGTGATTGCACTGCTGGTCGGCCTGTCGCTGTGGATCATGTTCAGCATCCACTTCGAAATGATGGCCAAGTGAGGTAAGACTGCATGTCCGTTAAGCACTTTATCCAAATCACCAAACCGGGGATCATTTTCGGTAACGTGCTTTCCGTGGCAGGCGGTTTCTTCCTTGCCTCGAAGGGCCATGTAGACTTCGCCCTGTTCCTGGCGGTGGTGATCGGTACTTCCCTGGTAGTCGCGTCTGGTTGCGTGTTCAACAACTGCATCGACCGTGACATCGACATCAAGATGGAACGTACCAAGAACCGCGTCATGGTCCAGGGCGGCATGTCGCTGCCCCTCGCGCTGATCTACGCCACCCTCCTCGGGGTGGCCGGCTTCAGCCTGCTGTATGTCCAGGCCAACCCGCTGTCGGCGTTCTGCGCGCTCATCGGGTTCGTCGTCTACGTCGGTTTCTACAGCCTCTGGCTGAAGCGCAAATCGGTGCACGGCACCTTGGTTGGCAGCCTGTCCGGTGCCATGCCTCCGGTGATCGGCTACTGCGCCGTGAGCAACAGCTTCGACCTGGCTGCAGTGACCCTGCTGGTGATGTTCAGCCTGTGGCAGATGCCGCACAGCTTTGCGATCGCCATCTTCCGCTTCAAGGATTACAGCGCTGCCAACATTCCGGTCCTGCCGGTGGCACGCGGCATCCTCGCGGCGAAGAAGCAGATCGTGCTGTACGTGCTGGCCTTCGTGCTCGCCACCCTGATGCTTACCCTCGGCGGTTACGCCGGCCTCGGCTACCTGGCCGTGGCAGCTGCCATGGGCCTGTACTGGCTGTACATGGCGTGGGGTGGCTACAAGGCCGAGGACGACAGCAAGTGGGCCCGCAAGGTATTCGGCTTCTCCATCCTCACCGTTACTGCCCTGAGCGTGATGATGTCGGTGGATAGCCAGACTGCCGCGGACGTGCTGATGACCTACGCGCGCTGATACAGCTGCCTGTTACAGAAAAACCCCGGCCTTTGTGCCGGGGTTTTTTTATGGGCTGTAATTACCGTCAGTCCTGTTAACTGAAAGGATTCGAAATAAGGCCCTGAAAACCTGACATAAAACGGGATATTTTCCTTTACAAGATATCTTGTGCGGCATTATTGTCTGACTCGGCCGCCGCAGCGGCCAGCGTCGCTCGGACGGTTCCGGGCGCTTACGTCTTGCCGAGGAAACCATGGCCAACCCAGGTTCGCCGCGCCGCTTCGCGCGCATCGATCGTCTTCCCCCTTACGTCTTCAACATCACCGCCGAGCTCAAGATGGCCGCCCGCCGCCGTGGCGAGGACATCATCGACCTGAGCATGGGCAACCCAGACGGTGCCACGCCGCCGCACATCGTCGAAAAGCTGGTGCAGGTCGCTCAGCGTGAAGACACCCATGGCTACTCCACGTCCCGCGGCATCCCGCGCCTGCGCCGGGCCATTTCGAATTGGTACAAGGAACGCTACGAGGTCGACATCGACCCGGAAAGCGAAGCCATCGTCACCATCGGCTCCAAGGAAGGCCTGGCTCACCTGATGCTGGCCACGCTCGATCAGGGTGACACGGTGCTGGTGCCCAACCCGAGCTACCCGATCCACATCTATGGCGCGGTCATCGCCGGTGCCCAGGTGCGCTCGGTGCCACTGGTGCCGGGTGTCGACTTCTTCAACGAACTCGAGCGGGCCATTCGCGAGTCGATCCCCAAGCCGAAGATGATGATCCTCGGCTTCCCGTCCAACCCGACCGCGCAATGCGTGGAACTGGACTTCTTCGAGCGTGTGGTGGCCTTGGCCAAGCAGTACGACGTGCTGGTGGTGCATGACCTGGCCTACGCCGACATCGTCTATGACGGCTGGAAAGCCCCGTCGATCATGCAGGTACCAGGGGCCAAGGACATTGCGGTGGAGTTCTTCACCCTGTCCAAGAGCTACAACATGGCGGGCTGGCGGATCGGCTTCATGGTCGGTAACCCCGAGCTGGTCAGCGCCCTGGCGCGGATCAAGAGCTACCACGACTACGGCACCTTCACACCGCTACAAGTGGCGGCCATTGCCGCGCTGGAAGGCGACCAGCAGTGCGTACGGGACATTGCCGAGCAGTATCGCCAGCGCCGCAACCTGCTGGTGAAAGGGCTGCACGAACTGGGCTGGATGGTCGAGAACCCCAAGGCGTCGATGTACGTGTGGGCGAAGATCCCTGAGCAGTACGCCCACCTGGGGTCGTTGGAGTTCGCCAAGAAGCTGCTGGCCGAAGCCAAGGTCTGTGTTTCGCCTGGGGTCGGTTTCGGTGATTACGGCGACGACCACGTGCGCTTTGCCCTGATCGAAAACCAGGATCGGATTCGCCAGGCAATCCGCGGCATCCGGCAGATGTTCCGGGCCGATGGCCTGAGCCGCAAATAGCGCTGAACAGGGGCCGTCACACGGCCCCTGTTGCTTGCCGGATCGACGGCGAACTATTTTTCGCTGCCCCTCTTCTCAGCCGACCTCGCTTCGATTACAAATGGCGCCGCGGGCCTGCCCCGATAACAATAACCTTCCCTCCGTGCCATCATGTCCGAATATAACCCTTGCCTTGACTGCGGCGCCTGCTGCGGGTATTTCCGTGTGTCCTTCTTCTGGGGCGAATGCCAGTCTGCCGGGGGCGTTGTGCCTGACGACCTGGTGGTGCAGATCAACCCCACTCGGGTAGCCATGATCGGCACCGATGCCAAGCCCTGCCGCTGTGTCAGCCTCAAGGGCGAGATCGGCACCGAGGTGGCGTGCACCATCTACGCCAACCGCTCAAGCCCCTGCCGCGAGTTCGAAGCGTCGTGGGAGGGGGGTGTGCACAACCCCAGCTGCGACGATGCCCGCGCGGCCTATGGCCTGCCACCGCTGACCCCGCCGGGGGCCAATGAGCCGCATTGGCCGGATGATGGGGCCGAGGTTGCCTGATGGCTTTTGCGGCTGCGCTTGCCCTATCGCCAGTTCAGGCAGCCCCTTTCAGGCACCTCCAGCTCTACCTGAACACCGAAGCCCAAGGGGCCTGAAGGGTGTTCGTCGCGAGAGTTGCAGCGCTCGATCTAAAGGGCGCTGAAGATCCCAAGGCAAGCGCTTCGCGATGCGCCGCGCGGGCGGCGCTCGATCTCAAATACACCCTATAACTCAAGACCTGCCCCGGCGACCTACATAACGTTACACTGCCACCTCCCCAGCAATGGACAGGAGATCCGGCGTGACCCCACCCCGCAGTTTCCCCAGCGACCTCTGCCTCGACAGCCCGCGCCTGCAGTTGCGGCCGATGCGCCATGCCGATGCCGAACAATGGCTGACGATCATGGCCGACCCCGAGGTCATGCGTTACTGGCACCACGCCCCTTGGCAAGACCTGGCCGAGGCCGAAAGCGCCCTGGCCGCTGACCGCGAAGCCTATGCCAATGGTGATCAGCTCAAGCTGGGCATGTACCGCCGTGACAACGGCGACCTGATCGGCATGGTCCAGCTGTTCAACATCGACGATGTGTCCCGCAGGGGCGAAATCGGCTACTGCCTGGCCAGTGCCGTGCAGGGCAGGGGTTACATGGACGAGGCGCTGACATGCTTCATCGACTACCTCGCCCACACCCTGCACATGCGCCGCCTGGAAGGTGAAATCGACCCACGCAACCAAGGTTCGGCGCGTACCCTTGAACGCCAAGGCTTTGTGCTTGAAGGCACGCTGCGGGCGCGCTGGTGCGTGGCGGGTGAGCTGTCCGATTCTGGTATATACGGGTTGCTGCTCGAGCCACCGGTTGCATGACGGCTTTCTACCTCACCTTCAGCCTCGCCCTGTATCTGCTCGGCTTATGTTTCGATGGCGCGTTGATGACCGCCGGCAGGCACATGCCGGCCCTGCAGATGCTGCTATACGGGCCGTGGGGCATTCCATTCGGCTTGTTTCAGTGGTTTGCCAACCCGTTGCTGGCGGTGGCGATCCTGGCCCATCGACGCTTCCGGCGCTTGGCGCTGGTGGCTGGCTTGGGTGCGCTGTACCTGGCGGCCAGCAGCTTCGGCATTGAACGTCTGCCGGACAACATCAGCTACGACTTCCAGGATCGCACAGGCTTTGGTGCCGGTTTCTATCTGTGGTTTGCGTCTATTGTGGTGTTTTGTGCGGGGCAGGCGTGGCATGTTTGCAAGGCGCGCAACGCCCAGGACATGCCAGCTTGGCGTTGGCTCGACGTGGCGCTGATAGCAGCCCTTGCGCTGGCTGTGTATGCCGCCACACAAATGCCGTCGCTGCGTTTCGAGCCGGGCAAGGTGCTGATGCCGCCAGAGCAGCCGCAAGCGTTTTGAAGTTCACCAGGAGGGTTGCGATGAACAAGCAGTACCTGATGGGCCTGGCCCTGGCGTTGGGTACGCCGATGGCGATGGCTGGGGATAACTCGCCCACCTATACCCAGTGCATGGACAACGCATCCAGCACGGTTGCGATGAGCGGCTGCATTCAGGCCGAGACCCAGCTGCAGGATGCGCAATTGAACAGGGTCTACAAGCAACTGCTCGCCAAGCTCGAAGCAGCGCCGCGCAAAAGCCTGCGCGACGTACAGCGGCAGTGGATCGCTTACCGCGATGGTAACTGCAAATTCCACGTGCAGGCGAGTGGCGGGACGATGGCCCAGCTTGAAGGTGCCATGTGCATGATGGACATGACACGTGAGCGGGCGGCGGAGCTGGAGCGGGTGCTCAGCCCAGGGCAGTGATGTTGCCTGGGCGGGCCTTTTCGCGGGTAACCCGCTCCTATGACGGTTGGCGCAGTACCTGTAGGCGCTGGCTTGTCGGCGATGGGGCGCTAAGCGGCCCTATTTATTCATGTGAGCACCGCGCAGCGCCCGGGCCTTGAGGTACTCGCGCACCTCCAGCGCATCCCCGGCAAACTCGATCCGGTCAGCCTTGGCGTCACGCTGGTAGGCATACATCGGGTCGTAATATTCCTTCAACAAACCCTCGATCCACCCGCGGTGCAGGTCTATTGCACCGCACTGCTGCTGCTCGTCCAGTGCCTGGCGCAGAATCTGGGACAGGCGCTGGAACCGCTCGCCACCCAGGCGCTTCTGAATATTGGCCATGCTCTGCAGCATGCGCTCGGCGAATAGCCGATGGCCGAGCTGCTCACCGTGCAGCGTGACGAACTCGGCGCACAGGTTGATTACGTAGTCGCGCAGGATGCGTTCCACACGGTTCTCGAAGCTGTCCTCCAGCCATACCATCGGGTACTGCTGCATGCCTTGGTACAACGCCAATGGCACCGTGCAGCTGCCAACGATGCGGCCTTCATCTTCCAGCACGAACTGCTCGATGCCACGGGCACGTTTCTTCAGTACATCGATGGCGAGCTTGTTCTCGAAGTCGATCTGCGCCGGCTGCGCGGTGGCGCGCTTGCCGAAACTGGAGCCGCGGTGGTTGGCTTGGCCTTCAAGGTCGAGCACGTTGTTCAGCTGGTGCAGCACATCGGTCTTGCCCGTGCCGGTCAGGCCGCCCAGCAGGACGAAGTCGCACTGTTCGACAGCCTGTTCGGTGGTTTCCAGCAGGAAGGTGCGCAGCGCCTTGTAACCGCCGCTGATTCGCGGGTAATCGATACCGGCCTCATCGCGCAGCCACTGCTGGACGATCAGTGAACGCAAGCCACCGCGAAAGCAGTAAAGGTAGCCGTTGGGGTTGGCCCGGGCGAAGCTGGCCCAGGCGTGCAGGCGCTCACGCTTGGTGGTACCGCTGACCAGTTGGTGGCCGAGGGTGATGGCTGCGGCCTGGCCTTGCTGCTTGTAGCAGGTGCCGACTTTTTGCCGCTCCTGGTCAGTCATCAACGGCAGATTGACCACGCCGGGGAAGGCGCCCTTGGCAAATTCGATGGGCGCGCGCATGTCCATCATGGGCGCGTCGTCGAGGAACAGCTGGCGGAAATCGGTGCAATCGGGGCGCATCAGCTCACCTCGACTGCGTGGCGCTGTCGCTCGGCCAATGTGCCGATCGGCGAGAGCGTGAGGCCCAGCTCGGCAGCCACGGCGAGGAATTCCTCCTCACCTTCGGCGCTGACGGCCACCAGCAAGCCACCGCTGGTCTGCGGATCGCACAGCAGGTGCTTCTGATCATCGCTGAGCGGGCCGATCTTGTGCCCGTAGCTTTCGAAGTTGCGCAGGGTGCCACCGGGGATGCAACCCTGCGCCAAGTAGTGCTCGACGCTGGCCAGGCGAGGAACGGCGGCATAGTCCAGGTGTGCGGTCAGGCCGCTGCCTTCGGCCAGTTCGACCAGGTGGCCAAGCAGGCCGAAGCCGGTCACGTCGGTCATGGCCTTGACCCCATCGAGCTTGCCGAACCGGCTGCCGGGGGTGTTGAGAGTGCACATCCAGTCACGGGCCAGGCCTTGGTCCTGCTCGCGCAGTTTGGCCTTTTTCTCGGCGGTAGTAAGAATGCCGATACCCAAGGGTTTGGTCAGGTACAGGCGGCAGCCTGCGGTGGCGGTGTCATTGCGCTTGAGATGGCGTTTGCTGACCACGCCGGTGACGGCCAGGCCGAAGATCGGCTCTGGGGCGTCGATGGAGTGACCACCCGCCAGCGGGATGCCGGCTTCGGCGCACACGGCGCGCCCACCGCGGATCACTTCGCGGGCGACCTCCGGTGGCAGCACGTTGACCGGCCAACCGAGGATGGCGATGGCCATCAGCGGGTCGCCGCCCATGGCGTAGATGTCGCTGATGGCGTTGGTGGCGGCGATGCGCCCGAAATCGTAGGGGTCATCGACGATCGGCATGAAAAAGTCGGTGGTGGAGACCACGCCGCGCTCGTCGTCCAGGGCGTAGACGGCAGCGTCGTCGCGCGATGCGTTGCCGACCCACAGCTTGGGGTCCAGGGCTTGCGCGCCGCTTTCGGCCAGGATCACATCCAGTACCTTGGGGGAGATCTTGCAGCCACAGCCAGCACCGTGGCTGTACTGGGTCAGGCGAATCGGCTCGCTCATACGCACCTCAGGGAATCAAATTGTTGCGCGATTGTAGCAAAGCTGGCCTTTGTGCCATGCGCCCTTATACTTTCCACGCGCGGCGCGGATCGTCGCCCATTCCCCCCGCTATTGAACCGGAGTCTTCCCATGCTCAAACGCCCAATGGCGCTCGCCGCCGGCCTGGTCCTGTCCTGCTGTGCCGTTGTCGCCCAGGCCGCTGAAACCCTGCGGGTCAGTGCCATCCCCGACGAAGCGCCGACCGAGTTGCTGCGCAAGTTCGAGCCGCTGGGCAAGTACCTGTCGCAGCAGCTGGGCATGGAGGTTAAGTTCGTGCCGGTTGCCGATTACCCGGCGGTGGTCGAGTCCTTGGCCAGTGACCGCCTGGACATGGCCTGGCTGGGCGGGTTCACCTTCGTCCAGGTGCATTTGAAAGACCCGAAAGCCACGCCTCTGGTGCAGCGTGAACAGGATGCCAAGTTCACCTCCAAGTTCATCACCGCCAACCCCGATGTGAAGAGCCTGGCCGACCTCAAGGGCAAATCGTTTGCCTTCGGCTCCATCTCGTCTACCTCGGGCAGCCTGATGCCGCGCTATTTCATGCTCAAGGAAGACAACATCAAGCCTGAGAGCTATTTCAGCCGCGTGGCCTATTCCGGTGCCCACGACGCCACTGTGGCCTGGGTGCAGGCTGGCAAGGTCGACGGTGGCGTGCTCAACGCCAGCGTGTGGCAGAAGCTGGTCGATGCCGGCAAGGTCGATACCGGCAAGGTCAAGGTGTTTGCCACCACGCCGGAATATTACGACTACAACTGGACCGTGCGCGGCAACATGGAGCCGGCCCTGAAGGAGAAGATCAAGCAAGCCTTCCTCGATCTGGACCCCGCCAAGCCCGACCATAAAGCGATTCTCGACCTGCAGGCCGCCAGCCGCTTCATCGAGACCAAGCCTGAGAATTACCAGGGCACCGAGCAGGCGGCACGTGAGGCCGGCCTGCTCAAGTGACTATCGACCTGCACAACGCCGGCCTGCGCCATGGCCAGGTGCGCGCGCTGGAGTCCGTATCCTTGCGTATAACCAAGGGTGAGCGGGTGGCGATCATCGGCCCTTCCGGGGCCGGCAAATCCAGCCTGTTGCACCTGATGGCCACGGCCGTGCAGCCCAGCGCCGGGCGCCTGGTGCTGTTCGGCGAGCAGCCCTGGGCGCTGTCTGCCAGGGCACGCCAGCGCTTGCGCGCGCGGATCGGGCTGGTTCATCAGGCGCCGCCCTTGCCGCCTCGCCAGCGGGTGGTGACAGCGGTGCTGGCGGGCCGCCTGGGGCAGTGGGGCACGTTGCAGGGGTTGTTCAACCTGGTGTATCCCACCGATGTGCCAGGCGCACGGCAGGTGTTGGCCGAGCTGGGGCTGGCGGAAAAGCTGTTCGTGCAGTGCGGGCAACTGTCCGGCGGCCAGTTGCAGCGGGTCGGTATCGCCCGAGTGTTATACCAGCGCCCCGAGTTACTGCTGGCTGACGAGCCGGTGTCGGCCATGGACCCGGTGCTGGCCGACCACAGCCTGGCTTTGCTCAACCGCCATGCCCAAGCCGATGGCGTCACCCTTGTGGCCAGCCTGCATGCGGTTGAGCTGGCCTTGGCGCATTTTCCGCGGGTAATCGGTATTCGTGAGGGGCAGGTGGTGTTCGACTGCCCGGCCGACGCTGTGACAGACCCGATGCTGGACGCTTTGTACGCCAACGAGCAGTTTGCTTCGCAACCGGCGCAAGGGCCGACCCTGGCCGTGCAGATCCCCAGATGTTGAAAGCGCACACCCGCGACCCGGCCGCATTCACGCGGCTGATGCTAACCCTGCTTGCCCTGGCCGTGGTATGGCCTGGGGTACGGTTGAGCGAGCTGAACCCCGGCGTACTGCTGCAGGCGGAAAACCGCCAACAGATTGCCGCTTTCACCAGCGCCTTCTGGCCACCGGCGCATGATGCCGAATTCCTCAAGCTGCTCTACGAGGCCACGCTGCAGACCTTGGCCGTGGCCACTGCCGGCATGGCCTTTGCGTTGCTGTTGGCCATTCCTACAAGCTTGTTGGCTAGCCGCGCTTTGTCGTTGCGAGCCGCCTCGCGCGGTGGCCGTGCCGGTGTGTTGTCGCGGCTGCTGCGTATGCCGGTTCGCGGCCTGCTGATCTTCCTGCGCAGCGTGCCGGAGATCGTATGGGCATTGCTGTTCGTACGGGCTGTGGGCCTGGGGCCGACCGCTGGGGTGCTGGCCATTGCCATTACCTACAGCGGCATGCTCGGCAAGGTCTATGCGGAAATCTTCGAATCGGTCGACCAGCGCCCGGCGCATGCCTTGCTGCAAGCGGGCAGCGGGCGGCTGACGGCATTTTTTTACGGCATCCTGCCAAGCGCCTTGGCGGAGGTGGTGTCGTACACCGTGTACCGGTGGGAGTGCGCGATCCGCGCTTCAGTGGTGATGGGGTTCGTCGGGGCCGGCGGCCTCGGGCAGCAGATCGACTTGTCCATGCGCATGTTCGCGGGAGGCGAGGTGGCGAGTATCCTGCTGGCCTTCTTCGGCCTGGTGCTGTTGGCTGACCTGCTCAGCCGCTTTCTGCGGGGGAGGCTGGCATGAACCGAGTGCTCAACTTTCTCGTAGTTGGCGCGATTGTCGCAGCGGTGTTCGCCGCGTTCAGCTATCTGGAACTGGACCTGAAGGCGCTGACAGGTAATGGCGGGCTGGGGCAGATGGGGGCGTATGCAGGGCGTTTTTTGCACCCTGACTTGTCTGCCGAGCACTTGCAGGCAGTTGCGCACGGTGCCCTGGAGACCCTGGCAATGTCGGGCTTGGGCACGTTGCTGGCCATGGCCCTGGGCCTGCTCCTGGCATTGCCTGCAGCGGGGCGATTCGGCTGGCCGCTGCAGTCAGCAGCGCGCCTGCTGCTCAATGCATTGCGCGCCATCCCTGAGTTGGTCTGGGCTGCGCTGACGGTGCTGGCGGCGGGGCTAGGGCCGAATGCCGGGACGCTTGCGCTGGCATTGCACACGTCTGGGGTGTTGGGGCGGTTGTTCGCCGAAGCGTTGGAGAACGCACCGGCAGAGCCGGCTGCCGCTATCCGCCTGCAGGGCGGCGGGCAGGTCGCTGCGTTCTGTTTCGGCACCTTGCCCAACCTGTGGCCGCAGTTGTTGGCCTACAGCCTGTACCGCTGGGAAAACAACATCCGCATGGCCAGTGTGCTTGGCTTTGTAGGGGCCGGTGGCCTGGGGCAGATGCTCTACACCACGCTGAGCCTGTTCCAGGAGGCGCAGGCCAGCACCGTGATCATTGCGATGCTGGTGCTGGTACTGCTGGTGGATGGGTTCAGTGACCTGATGCGCCAGCGCTATGTGCGGGCATGACAGCGTCTGCCATCAACTCCCCACATTGCGCTTCGCGCTGCATCGACTCCAGGTTGCGCTCGATGGTCTCGCAAATCGTGTCCATCTGGATCTGGTGCTCACTGAAGCGGAACGGGCTCTGCAGGTCGGTGCCGATGCGCTCGATGGCCAGCAGCATGAACCCCACCACGGTCGACGCCAGCGGGGTAAACCAACCCAGCGACTCCACCAGCCCGATCGGTACGATCAGGCAGAACAACGAGATGAAAAGCCGCGGAAAGTACACGTAAGGGTAGGGCAGTGGCGTGTTGGCGATACGCTCCATGCCGCCCTGGGCATTGGACAGGTCCACCAGCGTCGACTCCAGCCGCGCCAGGCGAATGCTGTCGAGCCGGCCGGCCTTGTATTCTCGCGCCAGCAGGGCCGCGGAGCCGCTGAGGATATCGTTGGCGAAGTTGTTCGACCGATTACGCCGCTCGAACTCCCCCGGCGGGATGAATGCCATGAGTTCATCCGGGCATTTTTCGCCCTTCAGGTGCGCTGCCAGGCAGTTCACGTAAGCAATATGGCGGCGCAGCAAGGTGGCTTTGGTCGGGTTCAGCCCGTCAGCCGGGTCGTCGATCAGTGTCAGCGTCTGCCGGGCAAAGCTGCGCGAACTGTTCACCAGCGCGCCCCATAACGTGCGGGCCTCCCACCAACGGTTGTAGGCGCTGCTGTTGCGAAAGCTCACCAGCACCACCAATGCCGAACCCAGCAATGTCAGTGGCATGAGGGGCAGGGTGAATTTGCTGTTGAAGAACAGCATGAAATCGATGGTGACCAGTACATCCCAGATCAGCAGCCAGAACAGGGACCAGCCGATGTAGCCGAAGGTTTTCACCACCAGGCGGTACTTGCGGGCGATGATCTCTTTCACGCGGGGGTACCTCGAAAGGGTGGGCATGAAGGATCGGACGCTGAGGGGCTGGCAAGGTTCTGTGCTGTTCGTCGTAGGGTGTAACTGGAAGTGTGTGATTAGCTCAATGGCACGCGGCTCTTCGCGGGCGTTACCGCGAAGAGCCCTAGGGCAACATCACATGCCAGCAGCGGCATTGCACCCCCTGACCCACCCGGATTCAAGGCTTGGCAACCACCGCCACATAGCCCTTCACCGCAGCAGGCACGGCATTGGGCTTGGTTTTGTGAGCCAGGTACTGGAACCGGCGCCATTCCTTGTCGATTTCACTGAACGACATGAACACGCTGACCCGCGCCTTGTCCGCCAGGTCCGGCCGATTGCGCGCATCGATCCCTTCCTTGGCGATAAACGCGACGTTGATCCCGACCACCCTGCCGTCGTCGGCAAACACCGGGCCACCCGACATGCCCTTGACCATAGGGCCATCGTGCACCGAATAGAACACGCTGCCCGGCGTGCCTTCCAACCGCACCAGCGACTGCAGTGTGTGGCCCTTGCCCTGCACCGGCATCATCAGGCTGTTGAACCCGACCGCCGTCACCGACTCGCCAGGCACGTACTGGCGCCAGAGCGGCACCTGGGTGGCCTTGTGCTTGAAGAACACCACGTCACCAAGGCCCTCGTGGACCACATTGCGCAGGAAGGGGGTGTGTTTGGCGGTCACGGCGTAGTCTTCGTTCCACTGAATGGCAGTAGCCATCAGCAGCATGGGCAGCGGTGCGCCCGAGGTGACTACGAACGCTTGATCGTAGACGGGGTTTGAAACGTACGACGTTGGCATTCCATTGCACCCACTCAGCAGCATCATTGCCGCCAGACAGGGCACAGTTGTCTTCATGATTTGCACATGGGTTAAAAAATGGGAGCGCAAATATGGCTAAGAGCCATCACGCTGGCAATACTTTCTGCATATATCTGATGAATGACATCTTAGGTAGGGGGCCAGATGATGGCCAATAGATTCCAGGCATGGCTGGAGCGCCCGTGGTCGTTGGGCTGGCGTCAAATTGGCGGGTTATGAAGTGCTTGCAGTGATGGGGCGCCTAGGTTCGGCTCATTGAGCTGCATTGAGCTGCATTGAGCTGCATTGAGCTATATCCGGAGACGCCATGACATTGCCAAATAAAATTCTGAGAGTTCTGCAGGACAATCAGAGCCTCGGGTCACGCGACATCGCCGAGCGCGTCAATGCGAGCTGGTCCACAGTGGTGCGTTGACTTCACGGCAATTCAATCACGCTATAGGCGAATTCATTGGGCTTCTTGGCCTTGCCATGCGCGGAGTCTGCGACCTGAACGCGGTCGTCATCATGAACCACCAACACGTGTCTGGCATCCAACGCCACAACACCTTCCGGTTTGTTATCGAACCACAAGGGCGTGCCGTCCTGGCTTAGTACCAGCTGTGCAGTACCGGGCCCGCCCGGCTCAAGTAGTGACATCGGCAACGTCCACAAATAGCCACCAATCCTGTCACCCTGCTCGTAGCTGGTGGTTGCCAGCAGGCGCTCGTTGAAGGGGTCGTATTCCAGGCTGGAAAGGCCCAGTGGTCGGTCATCGCCCTGTACGCGCGGGGTGAACTGGTAGGCCAGTCTGAAATCGCCAGCAATCACCAATTCACCCGCTTGCAAGCGGATTGGGGCTTGCACGATGGTGAACACTGGGTACGCCGTCGTGTAGTCGCGGCCCTGCTGGCGAATACCGAGGAGGAGCGAGCCGTCAGGGCCCATGGCTGCGCCTTCGACCTGGAAGAAGGGCTCGCGCACGATAGTGCTGATCTGCTTGCGCATGGCCGCCACTTCGCCAAGCTGCCTGGCGTCAGCCGGCCTATCCACGGGCCAGTACAGGATCTTGTTGAACGCAGGGTTTTCCGCCCGAGTGAAGGCACTGCTTGCGATCACGTAGTGCGTATCTTCGAGTGTGATTGTCGTCAGGCCTTCGAGCTTCTGTGCCGCTTCGATCAATGGGCCGCGTGCGTATTCGAGGTGGTCGAATTTGAAAGGCAAGCGGGCCAGGCCCTCAGGCGCTTTCAGGCCAATGGAGAAAACCGAGGATGTGTCGTTCCCCTTGATGGGTTTGTCATTGGCAAAAAACAGCTGTTCACCGACTCTGGTAACGGCGGACACCTCACAGTTCACGTCCAGGGCAGCGTGATGCGCCGCGTCGAGGCATTTACCTGTGTAGTGATGAACGGTGCTGGCGTGAACGGATGACGATGCAGCGGCCAGGGGGCAGGCCAGGGTTGAGAGGGTAGCGGCCAAGGCAAATGGCAGGCTCTTTTTCATGTCGTGGCTCCTTGATCAAGAGGGGAGGAGCCAGGTTAGGGCGGTGGGGGGCAGGAGCGAGTTGGCAATCTTGCCTAGGGGCAGTGGGGCCCTAGCGTCGGGCGAGCGGCCGCTTGGTCATACTGCAGGCACAAAAAAACCGACCATAAGGTCGGTTTTTTCCGGATTTTGGTGCCCCGAGGGAGACTCGAACTCCCACTCCTTTCGAAAACGGATTTTGAATCCGCCGCGTCTACCAATTCCGCCATCAGGGCGTGTGGCGCGCAGTATAGAGAGGTGCTGGAGGTCGGTCAATCGGCTTTCATGGTCAATTTTCACACATTGGGCTAAACTTCCCGGCCCTGCCGAACCCGAACATCATCATGCGCGTCGCCGATTTTTCCTTCGAACTCCCCGATTCCCTGATCGCTCGCCACCCTTTGGCCGAGCGCCATGGCAGCCGTCTGCTGGTCCTCGATGGGCCGAGCGGGGCGCTGGCGCACAAGCGGTTTACCGACCTGCTCGACTACTTGCGCCCCGGCGACCTGATGGTGTTCAACAACACCCGGGTGATCCCGGCGCGGTTGTTTGGCCAGAAAGCCTCCGGTGGCAAGCTGGAAGTGCTGGTCGAGCGCGTGCTCGACAGCCACCGCGTGCTGGCCCATGTGCGTGCCAGCAAGGCGCCCAAGGAAGGCGCGGTGATCCTCATCGACGGCGGTGGCGAGGCCGAAATGGTCGCGCGCCACGAAACGCTGTTCGAACTGCGCTTCACCGAAGAGGTGCTGCCACTGCTTGAACGCGTCGGGCACATGCCGTTGCCGCCGTACATCGACCGCCCGGACGAGGGCGCCGACCGTGAGCGCTACCAGACCGTCTACGCCGAACGCGCTGGCGCCGTGGCCGCGCCAACGGCGGGGCTGCACTTCGACGAAGCGCTGCTGGAACAGATCGCAGCCAAGGGCGTGGAACGCGCCTTCGTTACCCTGCACGTCGGTGCGGGTACCTTCCAGCCGGTGCGGGTCGACAAGATCGAAGACCACCACATGCATAAAGAGTGGCTCGAAGTGAGCCAGGATGTGGTCGATGCCATCGAAGCCTGCCGCGCTCGCGGTGGCCGGGTGATCGCGGTCGGCACCACCAGCGTGCGTTCGCTGGAAAGCGCGGCGCGCGATGGCGTGCTCAAGGCCTTCAGCGGCGACACTGATATCTTCATCTACCCGGGCCGGCCGTTCCACGTGGTCGATGCCCTGGTCACCAACTTCCACCTGCCGGAGTCCACGCTGTTGATGCTGGTCTCGGCGTTCGCCGGTTACCCCGAAACCATGGCTGCCTACGCGGCAGCGGTCGAACACGGTTACCGCTTCTTCAGTTACGGTGATGCCATGTTCATCACCCGCAATCCGGCGCCACGCGGCCCAGAGGATCAAGCATGAGTCGCACCTGTCGTATGTCCTTCGAACTGCTGGCCACCGACGGTAAAGCCCGTCGTGGCCGCCTGACCTTCCCTCGTGGCACGGTCGAGACCCCGGCGTTCATGCCGGTGGGCACCTATGGCACGGTCAAGGGCATGCTGCCGCGTGACATCGAGGCCACCGGTGCCGAGATCATCCTCGGCAACACCTTCCACCTGTGGCTGCGCCCAGGTACCGAAGTGGTCAAGAAGCACAACGGCTTGCACGATTTCATGCAATGGAAAGGCCCTATCCTCACCGATTCCGGTGGTTTCCAGGTGTTCAGCCTGGGCGCCATGCGCAAAATCAAGGAGGAGGGCGTGACCTTCGCCTCGCCGGTCGACGGCTCCAAGGTGTTCATGGGCCCGGAAGAGTCCATGCAGGTGCAGCGCGACCTGGGTTCGGACATCGTGATGATCTTCGACGAGTGCACCCCGTACCCGGCCGAGCACGATGTGGCGCGCACCTCCATGGAGCTGTCGCTGCGCTGGGCCCAGCGCTCCAAGAACGCCCACGCTGACAACACGGCGGCGCTGTTCGGTATCGTGCAGGGTGGGATGTACGAAGACCTGCGCAAGCGCTCGCTGGAAGCACTGGTCAACATCGACTTCGACGGCCTGGCCATCGGCGGCCTGTCGGTGGGCGAGCCCAAGCATGAAATGATCAAGGTGCTGGATTACCTGCCAGCGCTGATGCCTGCTGACAAACCTCGTTACCTTATGGGGGTAGGCAAACCGGAAGATCTCGTTGAGGGTGTGCGCCGCGGCGTTGACATGTTCGACTGCGTGATGCCGACGCGTAACGCGCGCAACGGCCATCTGTTCGTCGATACAGGCGTGATCAAGATCCGCAATGCGTTCCATCGCCACGATGATTCGCCGCTGGATCCGACCTGTGACTGCTACACCTGCAGCAACTTCTCCCGCGCCTATCTGCATCACCTGGACAAGTGCGGCGAAATGCTGAGCAGCATGCTGAATACCATCCACAACTTGCGCCATTACCAGCGCTTGATGGCCGGTTTACGCGAGGCTATTCAACAGGGTAAATTGGCCGCCTTTGTCGACGCCTTCTATGCCAAGCGCGGGCTGCCTGTGCCGCCTTTGGACTGACTGTTCGCACCAAACTAATTAAAACTTAAGCAACTGGAGTGCCCAATGAGCTTCTTGATCCCCGCCGCCTACGCGGACGCTGCAGCACCCGCCGCTGGCCCTGCCGGCACCGGCTTCGAGTGGATTTTCCTGGTCGGTTTCCTGGTCATCTTCTACTTGATGATCTGGCGCCCGCAGGCTAAACGCGCCAAAGAGCAGAAAAACCTGCTGGGCAACTTGCAGAAAGGTGACGAAGTTGTCACCAACGGCGGCATCGCCGGCAAGATCGTCAAGGTTTCCGACGATTTCGTGGTCCTGGAAGTATCCGACACCGTCGAGCTGAAGTTCCAGAAGGGCGCGATTGCCGCGACCCTGCCAAAAGGTACGCTCAAGGCTATCTGAGTTACCGGTTTATTTTTCCAGTCGGGGCGCGCAACGCGCCCCGCGTCTTGAACGGGCGGCGTGATGCTGAACAAATACCCTCTGTGGAAATACGCACTGATCGTGCTGGTACTGGCGATCGGTTTTATTTATTCCGCTCCCAACCTTTACCCGGATGACCCGGCGGTGCAGATCAGCGGTGCCAGCTCGGCGCTGCAGGTGAACCAGGCCGACCTCGATCGCGTCAGCAAGGCGCTGACCGAAGCCGGTATCACCGTCAAAGGCGCGAGCCTGGGTGAGAAGGGCAGCGGGCTGGTGCGTCTGACCAACCAGGAAGACCAACTGCCAGCCAAGGATGTAGTGCGCAAGGCACTGGGCGATGATTACGTCGTGGCCCTGAACCTGGCCCAGACTACTCCGCAATGGTTGCGTAATGTGGGCGCAAGCCCGATGAAGCTGGGCCTGGACCTGTCCGGTGGTGTGCACTTCCTGCTGGAAGTGGACATGGACAAGGCCATGAGCGCCCGCATGAAAGTCTATGAAGGCGAGGTCAAGACCTTGCTGCGCAAAGAGCGCGTCCGCTACCGCAGCCTGCCTCAGCAGGATGGCGGCATCATGCTGGGCTTCGCCGACGATGCTACCCGCGAACAGGCACGTGCCCTGATCCGCAAGAATTTCAGTGATTTCGACCTGACCACCACCGAGCGCAACGACCTCGCCGTGCTGCGTCTGGCGCTGACTCAGGCGAAAGTCGCCGAGATCCGCGAATACTCGATCAAGCAGAACCTCACCACCGTGCGCAACCGCGTCAACGAGCTGGGCGTGGCCGAGCCGCTGGTGCAGCGCCAGGGCGCCAACCGCATCGTGGTCGAACTGCCAGGCGTGCAGGACACTGCCGAAGCCAAGCGTATTCTCGGCAAGACCGCCAACCTCGAGTTCCGCTTCGGCGCCGAGCCAGGTGCGTCCAAAGCCACCACCGAGGTCTTCGAGTTCCGTGAGGGCGGCCGTTCCGCACCGGTCGAGCGCGGCCTGATCATCACCGGTGACCAGGTTACCGACGCCCAGGCCAGCTTCGACGAGCACGGTCGCCCGCAGGTGAACATTCGCCTCGACGGCCACGGTGGCGAGCTGATGAGCCGCGCAACGCGCAGCAATGTCGGGCGCAGCATGGCGGTGATCTTCATCGAGCAGAAGCCGGTCACCCGCTACGTCAAGCAGACCGTCGACGGCGTCGAGAAGGAAGTTGCCGTACAGAGCTTCCAGGAAGAGAAGAAGATCATCAGCCTGGCGACCATCCAGTCGCCGCTGGGCAGCCAGTTCCGCATCACCGGCCTCAACGGCCAGGGCGAATCGTCCGAGCTGGCCCTGCTGCTGCGTGCCGGTGGTCTGGCTGCGCCGATGTACTTCGCTGAGGAACGTACCATTGGCCCGAGCCTGGGTGCCGACAACATCACCAAGGGTATCGATGCATCGCTGTGGGGCATGCTGTTCGTCTCGCTGTTCATCATTGCCATCTACCGCGGGTTTGGCGTGATCGCCACCATCGCGCTGACTGGCAACATGATCCTGCTGCTGGCCCTGATGTCGCTGCTGGGCGCGACCCTGACCCTGCCGGGTATCGCCGGTATCGTGCTGACCATGGGTATGGCGGTCGACGCCAACGTGCTGATCTTCTCGCGGATTCGCGAAGAGCTGAAAAACGGCATGTCGGTGCAGCGCGCCATCCACGAAGGTTTCAGCCGTGCCTACACCGCGATCATCGACGCCAACCTGACCAGCCTGCTGGTCGGCGGTATCCTGTTCGCCATGGGTACCGGCCCGGTCAAGGGCTTCGCGGTTACCATGTCCCTCGGGATTTTCACCTCGATGTTCACCGCCGTCATGGTGACCCGCGCAATGGTCAACCTGACCTGCGGCGGGCGTGACATCAAGAAGCTGTGGGTTTGAGGGAATAACCATGAAAACCATCAACTTCATGGGCGTGCGCAACGTTGCGTTCGCCATCACCGTCCTGTTGACCGTACTGGCGTTGTTCAGCTGGTGGCAAAAGGGCCTGAACTTCGGCCTGGACTTCACCGGCGGTACGCTCATCGAGCTGACCTACGAGCGCCCGGCGGATCTCAAGGCGGTGCGCGCCGAGCTGGTCGAGTCGGGCTTCCACGAGGCCATCGTGCAGAGCTTCGGTGCGACCACCGACCTGCTGGTGCGCATGCCGGGCGATGACCCGCAACTGGGTAGCAAGGTTGCGGCGGCCCTGCAGCAGGCAGGCGGTGACAACCCGGCCACACTCAAGCGAGTCGAGTTCGTCGGCCCGCAGGTGGGTGAGGAGCTGCGCGACCAGGGTGGCCTGGGCATGCTCCTGGCGCTGGGTGGCGTATTGCTCTACCTGGCCTTCCGCTTCCAGTGGAAATTCGCCGTGGGTGCGATCATTTCGCTAGTGCACGACGTGGTCGTGACCATGGGGATCCTGTCGTTCTTCCAGATCACCTTCGACCTGACCGTGCTGGCGGCGGTATTGGCGATCATCGGTTACTCGCTGAACGACACCATCGTCGTGTTCGACCGGGTGCGTGAGAACTTCCGTGTAATGCGCAAGGCATCGCTGATCGAGAACATCAACGTCTCGACCACCCAGACCCTGCTGCGCACCATCGCCACCTCGGTATCTACCCTGCTGGCCATCGCCGCGCTGCTGTTCTTCGGTGGTGACAACCTGTTCGGCTTCTCGCTGGCGCTGTTCATCGGCGTCATGGCCGGTACCTACTCGTCGATATACATCGCCAACGTGGTGCTGATCTGGCTGAACCTGAACAGCGAAGACCTGATCCCACCGGTCAAGGCTGAGGGTGTGGACGACCGTCCGTAAGGGTTATGCCCTGCGCCGTTTGGCGCACGAAAGCCGCGAGTGTTGAACTCGCGGCTTTTTTTTTGCTCCAAGGCTGGGAGAAGCGCGGGTTGATACCCGCCGGTACGATCAGGAGGTTCACGTGAATAAATCAATGCTGGTGGGTGCGGTGCTGGGTGCTGTCGGTGTTACTGCCGGAGGTGCTGTGGCGACCTACAGCTTGGTGAACAAAGGCCCTGAGGTCGCCGAGGTGACTGACGTGCAGCCGATCAAGCAGCAGGTGAAAACCCCGCGTGAAGTGTGCAAGGACGTGGCTGTAACGCGTCAGGCGCCGGTCAAGGACCAGCACCAGATCGCCGGTACCGTGGTCGGTGCCCTGGCGGGTGGCTTGCTGGGTAACCAGATTGGTGGCGGCACTGGCAAGAAGATTGCTACCGTGGCCGGTGCAGTCGGCGGTGGTTATGCCGGCAACAAGGTGCAGGAAGGCATGCAGCAGCGTGATACCTACACCACCACGCAAACCCGTTGCAACACGGTCAATGACATCAGTGAGAAGGTCGTTGGGTACAACGTGACCTATTCCATTGGTGATCAGGTGGGCAAGGTGAAGATGGATCGCGAGCCCGGCTCGACCATTCCGCTGGACAAGAATGGCAAGTTGATCCTCAGCGAAGCTGGCCAGTGATGTGTGTAGTTTGAACTGGCCTCTTCGCGGGGCAGGCCCGCTCCCACAAGGTCTGCAGCAATGCAAAACCTGTGGGAGCGGGCTTGCCCCGCGAAGAGGCCGCTCCAGGCGCTACAAATGGCAGGCAAAAAAAAGCATCCTCGACGGATGCTTTTTTTATGCACTAGGCGCTTAGCGCTTCATGCTTTCTGGCAGGTGCGGCTGGATGGCAGTCAGCACGGCCTTGAAGCACTTGATGTTGCCGGCGACGATGTGGCCCTTGTCGAGGAAGTCGTGGCCACCGTTGAAGTCGCTCACCAGGCCACCTGCTTCCTGGATCAGCAGCACACCGGCTGCCATGTCCCACTCGGACAGGCCCGACTCCCAGAAGGCGTCGAAACGGCCGGCGGCCACGTAGGCCAGGTCCAGGCTGGCGGAGCCGGCGCGGCGGATGCCGGCAGTCTGGCCAGTCAGGGCGCGGAACATGCCCAGGTAGTTGTCCAGGTCGGCCATCTGGCTGTCACGGAACGGGAAGCCGGTGCCCAGCAGGGCGCCGTCGAGGCTGGTGCGCGAGCTGACGCGCAGGCGACGGCCATTGAGCTGGGCGCCACGGCCACGGCTGGCGGTGAATTCTTCCTGGCGTACTGGGTCGAGAACGACGGCGTGTTCAAGGCGGCCACGGTATTTGCAGGCAATGCTGACGGCGAAGTGCGGGATGCCGCGCAGGAAGTTGGTGGTACCGTCCAGCGGGTCGATGATCCACAGGTAGTCCTTGCCCTCTTCGCCGGTGCCCGCGTGCATGCCCGTCTCTTCACCCTGAATGGAGTGGTTCGGGTAGGCCTTGCGCAGTGCGTCGACGATCTTCTGCTCGGCGGCGCGATCAACCTCGGAAACGTAGTCCTTAGCCTCTTTCTCGTCCACCTTGATGCTATCCAGGCGTTCGATGGAGCGGAAAATCAGTTCACTGGCGCTGCGAGCGGCGCGCAGGGCGATATTCAGCATAGGCTGCATGGGCGGGTCACCTGGAGATGTTAAAGAAGAAAGCCGATCATTCTAGCAGAAAATTTTGGCGGAAGAAGTGTCACATTTGCTTTCATAGCGTTACGCTGGTCGGTTCTGTAAGATCGAAACCTCTAAAACCCGCATCTGTGAGCACAACACCTTGCTGCAAAATATTCGTGTTGTTCTGGTCAATACCAGCCACCCCGGCAACATCGGCGGCGCTGCGCGTGCCATGAAAAACATGGGCTTGTCGCGCCTGGTGCTGGTGCAGCCCAAGGAATTCCCGGCCGCCGAGGCCAGTGCGCGCGCCTCGGGCGCCGATGATGTGCTGGCCAGTGCCCAGGTGGTCGACAGCCTCGAGCAGGCGCTGGTCGGATGCAGCCTGGTGATGGGCACCAGCGCCCGTGAGCGCAGCATCCCCTGGCCCTTGATCGACCCCCGTGAATGTGGGGCCAAGGCCGTGGCGCATGCCGTCGGCGGTGAAGAAATCGCCCTGGTGTTCGGGCGCGAGCACGCCGGCCTGACCAACGAAGAGCTGCAGCGATGTCACTTCCACGTGCACATTCACTCGAACCCCGGCTTCAGTTCGCTGAACCTGGCTGCCGCCGTCCAGGTGCTCTCTTACGAGGTGCGCATGGCCTGGCTGGCTGCTGAAGGTTCGGCGCCGCAAGACGAGAAGGTCGACGCCAGCGAGCTGGCGACCATGGACGAAATGGAGCTGTTCTACGAACACCTGGAGAAAACCCTGGTGGACATCGGCTTCCTTGACCCCGAGAAACCCAAGCACCTCATGGCGCGCCTGCGCCGGCTGTATGGGCGAAGCTCGGTAGAGCGTCCGGAAATGAGCATTTTGCGCGGCATCCTCACCGAGACCCAGAAGGTCGCACGGGGCGAGCCGCATAAAAGGAAGGGCTGACAGATGTTCGAACGTCTGCGTGAAGATATCCAGAGTGTTTTTCATCGCGACCCAGCGGCGCGCAACGCCTTCGAGGTATTGACCTGCTACCCGGGCATGCACGCCATCTGGCTGCACCGCCTTGGTAATGCGCTGTGGAGGCGCGACTTCAAGTGGCTGGCCCGGCTGGTGTCGAACTTCGGCCGCTGGATGACCGGGATCGAGATCCACCCCGGCGCAACTATCGGCCGCCGCTTTTTCATTGACCACGGCATGGGCATCGTGATCGGCGAAACCGCCGAAATCGGTGACGACGTTACCCTGTACCAGGGTGTGACCCTGGGTGGCACCAGCTGGAACAAGGGCAAGCGTCACCCGACCTTGGAAAACGGCGTGGTGGTAGGGGCGGGCGCCAAGGTGCTCGGCCCGTTCACCGTCGGCGCCGGGGCCAAGATCGGCTCCAACGCGGTGGTCACCAAGGCAGTGCCAGCGGGTGCGACTGCAGTGGGTATCCCGGGGCGGATCATCGTCAAGAGCGAAGACAGCGAGCTTGAGGCCAGGCGCAAAGCCATGGCCGAGAAGATCGGTTTCGATGCCTATGGCGTCAGTGGCGACATGCCTGACCCGGTGGCGCGGGCCATCGGCCAGATGCTCGACCATCTGCAGGCAGTGGACGAGCGCCTGGAAGGCATGTGCGGTGCGCTGACCAAGATGGGCAGCGACTACTGCGCCAAGGAACTGCCGGCCCTGCCGGACGATGATTTCAGCGAGGCCGCGCAGGCGCCACAGCGCGACGTTCAGTCGCATTGATTGCGCCGCCGTAAAGGCATCCTGACATAAGGGGCGTGTGCTCACGCCCCTTAGCTGCTACAATCGCGCCCGCCTTCCAGCTGCCAAACCCGACTAAAGCAGTAGGTCTAATAGTTGACTTAAATGCTCGGGAATCGCATACTCGCTCACATCCTGTAACTCCCGTGGTACCCAATAGCCATGCGACTGACTACCAAAGGCCGATACGCCGTGACAGCCATGCTTGACCTGGCGTTGCACGCGCAGCATGGGCCGGTGTCTTTGGCCGACATTTCCGAGCGCCAGGGCATTTCCCTCTCTTATCTGGAGCAGCTGTTCGCCAAGCTGCGCCGCAGCAGTCTGGTTTCCAGCGTGCGCGGTCCGGGTGGTGGCTATCAGCTGTCGCGCGGCATGGAAACCATCCAGGTAGCCCAGGTCATCGACGCGGTCAACGAATCGGTTGATGCCACCCGTTGCCAGGGGCTTGGGGACTGCCATGCCGGTGATACCTGCCTGACCCACCACCTGTGGTGCGACCTCAGCCAGCAGATCCACGAATTTCTCAGCGGCATCAGCCTGGCCGACCTCGTCATGCGCCGTGAAGTGCAGGAAGTCGCCCAGCGCCAGGACCTGCGTCGTGTCGCAGGCCGTTCTGCCCAGCTGGACAAGATTGAGACGTCCGCCGTCGACTGACCGTTAACAGTGACGACGAGCGACGCCACCGCCTGATAGGAGATACTCAATGAAGTTGCCGATCTACCTCGATTACTCCGCGACCACGCCGGTCGATCCCCGTGTCGCCCAGAAAATGGCCGACTGCCTGCTGGTCGACGGTAACTTCGGTAACCCGGCCTCGCGCTCCCACGTGTTCGGCTGGAAAGCCGAAGAAGCGGTCGAGAACGGTCGCCGCCAGGTCGCCGAGCTGATCAACGCCGATCCGCGCGAGATCGTCTGGACCAGCGGTGCCACCGAGTCCGACAACCTCGCACTGAAAGGCGTGGCGCACTTCTATCAGACCAAGGGCAAGCACATCATCACCTCCAAGATCGAGCACAAGGCGGTCCTGGATACCGCTCGCCAGCTCGAGCGCGAAGGTTTCGAAGTGACCTACCTCGAGCCAGGCGCAGACGGCATCGTCACCCCGGCTCAGGTCGAGGCAGCATTGCGCGATGACACCATTCTGGTCTCGCTGATGCACGTCAACAACGAAGTCGGCTCGATCAACGACATCGCCGCCATCGGTGAACTGACCCGTTCGCGCGGCGTGCTGTTCCATGTCGACGCCGCCCAGTCGGCCGGCAAGGTCGAAATCGACCTGCAAAAGCTCAAGGTCGACCTGATGTCGTTCTCGGCGCACAAAGTCTACGGCCCGAAAGGTATTGGCGCGCTGTACGTCAGCCGCAAGCCGCGTGTGCGTCTGGAAGCCATCATCCACGGCGGTGGTCATGAGCGCGGCATGCGTTCGGGCACCCTGCCGACCCACCAGATCGTTGGCATGGGCGAAGCCTTCGCCATTGCCAAGCAGGAAATGGCCGCCGAAAACGTGCGCATCAAGGCCTTGAGCGACCGCTTCTTCAAGCAGGTCTCGGACCTCGAAGAGCTGTACGTCAACGGCAGCAGCACCGCTCGCGTGCCACACAACCTGAACCTGAGCTTCAACTACGTCGAAGGCGAGTCGCTGCTGATGTCGCTGAAAGACATCGCCGTATCGTCCGGTTCGGCCTGCACCTCCGCTTCGCTCGAGCCGTCGTATGTACTGCGCGCTCTGGGCCGTAACGACGAGCTGGCGCACAGCTCGATCCGCTTCTCCTTCGGCCGCTTTACCAGCGAAGAAGAAGTCGACTACGCCGCGCAGAAAGTCTGCGAGGCCGTTAACAAACTGCGTGAGCTGTCGCCGCTGTGGGACATGTACAAAGACGGCGTTGACATCTCCAAGATCGAGTGGGCCGCCCACTAAGCAGTCGCCGGCAAGAGCGGCTCCCTGATGAGGAAGGAATTGCACCATGGCATACAGTGAAAAGGTCATCGACCACTACGAAAACCCACGCAACGTCGGCAAGATGAATGCCGAGGACCCGGATGTCGGTACCGGCATGGTCGGCGCCCCAGCGTGCGGTGACGTGATGCGTCTGCAGATCAAGGTCAACGAGCAAGGCGTCATCGAAGACGCCAAGTTCAAGACTTACGGCTGCGGTTCGGCCATCGCTTCCAGCTCCCTCGCCACCGAGTGGATGAAGGGCAAGACCCTGGACGAAGCCGAAACCATCAAGAACACCCAGCTGGCGGAAGAACTGGCGTTGCCGCCAGTGAAGATCCACTGCTCGGTACTCGCAGAAGATGCCATCAAGGCAGCTGTTCGCGATTACAAGCAGAAAAAAGGCTTGATCTAAGTCGCCTGCAAGGTAAGACGTAAGGAGTTCCGATGGCTATCAGCATGACAGAAGCCGCCGCCAACCACGTGCGGCGTTCCCTGGAAGGGCGCGGCAAGGGTGAAGGCATTCGCCTGGCCGTACGCACCACCGGCTGCTCGGGCCTGGCCTACGTGCTGGAGTTCGTCGACGAAGTGGCGGGCGAAGACCAGGTGTTCGAGAGCCACGGCGTGAAGGTCATCATCGACCCCAAGAGCCTGGTGTATCTCGATGGCACCGAGCTCGACTTCGTCAAGGAAGGGTTGAACGAAGGCTTCAAGTTCAACAACCCCAACGTGCGCGGTGAGTGTGGCTGCGGCGAAAGCTTCAACGTTTGAGGCTGGCCGTGGGTACTCCTTGTCATTACGCCCTGTTTGATCTCCAGCCGTGCTTCCGGTTGGACCTCGACAAACTGGCCACTCGCTACCGCGAGCTGGCCCGCGAGGTCCATCCTGACCGCTTTGCTGACGCTTCCGAGCGTGAGCAGCGGGTAGCGCTGGAGAAGTCCGCGGCCCTCAACGATGCCTACCAGACGCTGCGCAGCGCGCCGCGCCGTGCCCGCTATCTGCTGGCCATCGGTGGCCACGAAGTGCCTCAGGAAGTCACGGTCCACGACCCTGATTTCCTTCTGCAGCAGATGCAGTGGCGCGAAGAGCTCGAAGAGCTGCAGGACGAAGCCGACCTCGATGGTGTTGCCGTGTTCAAGAAGCGCCTCAAAGGTGCTCAGGACACGCTGAACGAGGATTTCGCCGCCTGCTGGGATGTGCCTGCCGAGCGCGACAAGGCCGAACGCCTGATGCGCCGCATGCAGTTCCTCGACAAGCTCGCCCAAGAAGTGCGCCAACTGGAAGAGCGCCTCGACGATTAACCCGGCGTTTCCCGTGATGACGCCTAAGGTATTCAGATAAGCATGGCCCTACTGCAGATCGCCGAACCCGGTCAAAGCCCTCAGCCGCACCAGCGCCGCCTGGCGGTGGGTATCGACCTGGGTACCACCAATTCTCTGGTCGCTGCCGTGCGCAGCGGTCGCAGCGAGCCCCTGCCGGATGTGCAGGGCAACGTCATTCTGCCCTCGGCGGTGCGCTACCTGGCTGGCCACAACGACGTCGGCCTGGCCGCGCGCGAGGCGGCCGCCAGTGACCCGCTGAACACCATCCTGTCCGTCAAGCGCCTGATGGGGCGCGGCCTGGCTGACGTCAAGCAACTCGGCGAGCAGCTGCCGTACCGCTTCATTGGCGGCGAATCGCACATGCCGTTCATCGATACTGTCCAGGGGCCGAAGAGCCCGGTGGAAGTGTCTGCCGACATTCTCAAGGTGCTGCGCGAGCGCGCCGAAGAAACCCTGGGTGGTGATCTGGTGGGGGCGGTGATCACCGTGCCAGCCTATTTCGATGATGCCCAGCGCCAGGCGACCAAAGATGCGGCCAAGCTGGCCGGCCTGAACGTGCTGCGCCTGCTCAACGAGCCGACTGCCGCTGCCGTTGCCTACGGGCTGGACCAGAATGCCGAAGGCCTGGTGGCAATCTACGACCTGGGTGGCGGTACTTTCGATATATCGATTCTGCGCCTGACTGCCGGTGTGTTCGAGGTGCTGGCCACCGGTGGCGATACCGCCCTGGGTGGCGATGACTTCGACCACGCCATTGCCGGTTGGATCATCGAACAGGCTGGGCTGTCTTCCGACCTCGACCCGGGTACCCAGCGCCAGTTGTTGCAGGCCGCCTGCGCCGCCAAAGAAGCCCTGACCGACGCCGATGCGGTCAGCGTCAGCCATGGTGCCTGGCAGGGCGAGCTCAGCCGAGCCGCCTTCGATGCCATGATCGAGCCGCTGATCGCCCGCAGCCTCAAGGCCTGCCGCCGCGCCGTGCGCGACAGCGGTGTCGAGCTGGAGGAGGTAGGTGCGGTGGTCATGGTGGGTGGTTCGACCCGTGTACCGCGTGTGCGTGAGGCGGTCGGCGCGCTGTTCGGCCGCACCCCGCTGACCTCGATCGACCCTGATCAGGTGGTCGCCATCGGTGCCGCCATCCAGGCCGATACTCTGGCTGGCAACCGCCGCGAAGGTGGCGAACTGCTGCTGCTCGACGTCATCCCGCTGTCCCTGGGGCTTGAGACCATGGGTGGGCTGATGGAGAAGGTGATCCCGCGCAATACCACCATTCCGGTGGCGCGTGCCCAGGAATTCACCACCTACAAAGATGGCCAGTCGGCCATGATGATCCATGTGCTGCAGGGCGAGCGTGAACTGATCAGCGACTGCCGCTCGCTGGCGCGCTTCGAGCTGCGCGGCATTCCGGCGATGGTTGCAGGGGCGGCGAAAATCCGCGTGACCTTCCAGGTCGATGCCGACGGCCTGCTGAGTGTCGCGGCCCGCGAACTGGGTTCGGGCGTTGAGGCCAGCATCCAGGTCAAGCCGTCCTACGGCCTGACCGATGGCGAGATCGCGCGCATGCTCAAGGACTCCTTCGAGCACGCCGGCACCGACAAGCAGGCCCGCCAGTTGCGTGAGCATCAGGTCGACGGCGAGCGCCTGCTCGAAGCCGTACAGGGCGCCCTGGACGCCGACGGCGAGCGCCTGCTCAGCAGCGAAGAGCGCGAAGCCATCGAATTCCAGATGCAAGAACTACGTGATTTGCTGACCGGCACCGATGGCCCTGCCATCGAGCAACAGACCAAGCGTCTGTCGCAGGTGACCGATGCATTTGCCGCCCGTCGCCTTGATTCGACGGTCAAAGCCGCACTGGCCGGGCGCAACCTGAATGAGATCGAGGAGTAATCGATGCCGCTGGTGACATTCCTGCCGCATGAGAAGTTCTGCCCTGAGGGGCTGACCGTGGAGGTCGAGGCCGGGACCAACATCCTGGAGCTGGCGCACGACCATCACATCGAGATGGAAAGCGCCTGCGGTGGCGTCAAGGCCTGCACCACTTGCCACTGTATTGTTCGCAAAGGTTTCGATTCGCTGGAAGAGGCGGACGAGCTGGAAGAAGACATGCTGGACAAGGCCTGGGGCCTGGAGGCCCAGTCGCGCCTCGGCTGCCAGGTGGTCGTGGGTGATCAAGACCTGACCATCGAGATTCCCAAGTATTCGCTCAACCACGCTGCCGAAGCGCCGCACTGAGGTCAGCCCCATGAGCCTGAAATGGATTGATGTACTTGAGATCGCCATCCAGCTTGCGGAAAGCAAGCCGGAAGTCGATCCTCGTTATGTGAATTTCGTCGATCTGCACCGCTGGGTGCTGGCATTGCCAGAGTTCAGCGACGATCCGTCACGCGGCGGTGAGAAAGTGCTCGAGGCCATCCAGGCGGCCTGGATTGATGAAGCCGACTAAGCGCGACGCTGCAGGTTAGGCAATCCCCTGGAACCCGCGTATAATTCGCGGGTTTAATTTTTCGCAACACTCATATTCTGGAGTTTTCCATGGCTGTTCAACGTACTTTCTCGATCATCAAGCCTGACGCCGTAGCCAAAAACGTCATCGGCAAGATCACCACTCGCTTCGAAGACGCCGGCCTGAAAATCGTTGCTTCGAAAATCAAGCAACTGTCCAAAGCCGAAGCCGAAGGCTTCTACGCTGAGCACAGCGAGCGCGGCTTCTTCGGCGACCTGGTTGCCTTCATGACTTCCGGTCCGGTTGTCGTTCAGGTTCTGGAAGGCGAAAACGCCATCGCTCTGAACCGCGAGCTGATGGGCGCTACCAACCCTAAAGAAGCTGCTGCCGGCACCATCCGTGCTGACTTCGCCGAGTCGATCGACGCCAACGCCGTTCACGGTTCGGACTCCGAAGCTGCTGCTGCTCGCGAAATCGCTTACTTCTTCGCTGCTACCGAGGTAACCACTCGCTAAGCGAAAGCTTACGGGTGAGGGTGAATCCATGACGACATCTACTGGCAAAATCAACCTGTTGGGCCTGACCCAGCCGGAAATGGAACAATTCTTCGACTCGATCGGGGAGAAACGCTTCCGTGCCGGCCAGGTGATGAAATGGATTCACCATTTTGGCGTCGATGATTTCGCCGCCATGACGAACGTCGGCAAGGCCTTGCGCGAAAAGCTCGAGGCTGTTGCCGAAATTCGCCCACCGGAAGTGGTCAGTGAAGACATTTCCGCCGACGGCACCCGCAAGTGGGTGATCCGCGTTGCCTCCGGCAGCTGCGTCGAGACCGTCTACATTCCCACCGACGATCGCGGCACCCTGTGCGTATCGTCGCAAGCCGGCTGCGCCCTGGACTGCAGTTTCTGCTCCACCGGCAAGCAAGGCTTCAACAGCAACCTCACCGCCGCCGAAGTGATTGGCCAGGTGTGGCTTGCGAACAAATCTTTCGGGACCGTCCCGGCCAAAGTCGACCGCGCGATTACCAACGTGGTCATGATGGGCATGGGCGAGCCTCTGCTGAATTTCGACAATGTCATCGCCGCCATGAAGATCATGATGGATGATCTGGGCTATGGCATTTCCAAGCGTCGCGTCACGCTGTCCACCTCGGGCGTGGTGCCGATGATCGACGAACTGGCCAAGCACATCGATGTGTCGCTGGCCCTGTCGCTGCACGCGCCAAACGACGAACTGCGCAACCAGTTGGTACCGATCAACAAGAAGTACCCGCTGAAGGTGCTGCTGGAATCGTGCATGGGCTACATGGCCACCCTGGGTGGCAAGCGCGTGCTGACGGTCGAGTACACCCTGCTCAAGGACGTCAACGACCAGCCCGAACACGCCGCGCAGATGATCGAGCTGCTGCGCGATGTGCCGTGCAAGATCAACCTGATCCCGTTCAACCCGTTCCCGCACTCCGGTTACGAGCGCCCTAGCAACAATGCTATCCGCCGCTTCCAGGACATGCTGCACCACGGCGGCTTCAACGTGACCACGCGCACCACCCGCGGCGAAGACATCGACGCCGCCTGTGGTCAGCTGGTCGGTCAGGTCAATGATCGCACCCGCCGCAGCGAGCGCTACATCGCCGTACGCCAGTTGTCTGCCGACGCCGAGCTGCAAGACAGCGCAGTGCGCCACTGAGCCAGGGCCTGTCATGAGCCTGCGCGCCGCGCTGTCGATCTTCGCACTGTCGCTGCTGGCCGGATGCGTATCGGGCGGCGCGAACGACCCTCTGGCCAATCGCCAGGGGCGAGTGGAGGCCGGGCGCGCCTATGTGCAGCTGGGGCTTGGCTATTTGCAACAAGGTTTGACCGAGCAGGCCAAGGCCCCGCTGGGCCAGGCACTGGCGCTGGACGCCCGTGATGCCGACGCCCACGCCGCCCTGGCCGTGGTGTTCCAGGCCGAAGGCGAGCCGGCACTGGCCGAGACTCACTTCAAAAAAGCGCTGTCGGCACGCCCCAACGACACGCGAATTCGCAACAACTACGGCAGTTTCCTATATGCTCAGCAGCGTTTTGCCGAAGCCGAGCAGATGTTTCGTCTGGCCAGCGCCGATACCCTGTATCCTGAACGTTCGCGGGTGTACGAGAACCTTGGCCTGACGGCCCTGCAGCTCGACAACCGTGACCAGGCACACACGTATCTGACCAAGGCCCTGCAACTCAATCAGCGGCAACCCAGGGCGTTGCTGGAAATGGCTGAGTTGTCCTACGAAAACAGGCATTATGTGCCGGCCCGGGACTACTACGATCGTTTCAGCCAGGTGAGCGATCACAGTGCCCGCAGCCTCCTGCTGGGCAGCCGTCTTGCCCGGGTGTTCGACGAGCAGGGCACACTGGCCGACCTGGGCCAGCAATTACAACGACTTTATCCCGGTACGCCGGAATATCAGCAATACCTGTCGGAGCAACGATGAAAGCCGCGCATCCCGAAGTAGCAGCAGCGACTGGCCAGAACCCCGGCGAGCTGTTGCGCCAGGCCCGCGAAAAACGGGAGTGGTCGCAAGCCGAGGTCGCCCGCAAGCTGAACCTCACCGTAAGTTCGCTGAACCACGTGGAATCCGGCGCCTTCGACAAGCTGCCAGGGCATACCTTCGCCCGTGGTTATATCCGCGCCTACGCCAAACTCATGGACCTCGACCAGGCGCCACTGGTCGAGGCGTTCGACCAGTACACCGGCACGCATGCCAAGGGCAGTGAAGTGCATTCGCTGGGCCGCATCGAAGAGCCGGTGCGCCTGTCGCACAACATCCTGCGCGGTGTGAGCCTGTTGCTGCTGGTCGCCGTGGTCGGCGGCAGCTTCATCTGGTGGCAGGACCAGGGCAGCCTGCCCGGCAAGGACCTGGCCAAGATCGCCCTGGAACATGTCGAAGTCGAAAGCGCCGACGGTACCACCCAGATTCACCCGCTGGACGAGCCTGAAGACCAGGCCGTGAGCGTAGGCCAGCAGGGCGAGAGCGCGCCGCTGCCGCTGGAGCAGGCCCCTGCCGAGCCCGTTGCCGGCGCCGGCAGCGAGGCCGCCCCGGCTGCCGCACCGTCTGCGCCTGTACAGCAAGCACCTGCACAAACCGCAGCACCGGCTGCAGCACCCGTTGCACCTGCCGCCCCTGTAGCCCAGGCCGCACCTGTCGGCAGCGTGCCGGCGGTCGCCGCCGCCGAGCCTGCCGCCGTACCGGCAGGCAGTGCCAAGGTCGCGATCCAGTTCGTCGCCGATTGCTGGACCCAGGTCTCCGACGGCAACGGCAAGGTGCTGTTCAGCGCCATCAAGCGCAAGGGGGACAGCCTGGAACTGACCGGCAAGCCGCCGTTCGCGGTGCGCCTGGGCTTCGCCCGCGGCGCCCAGGTCAGCTACAACGGCCAGCCCGTCGATGTTGCCCCGTTCACCAGTGGCGAGACTGCTCGCCTGAAGTTGGGACAGTAAGTCATGCACGGCGAATCTCCGATCAAACGTCGCGAATCCCGCAAAATCTGGGTCGGCAATGTACCGGTGGGTGGTGATGCGCCCATCGCTGTACAGAGCATGACCAACACCGACACCAACGATGTCGCCGCCACCGTAGGGCAGATCCAGCGCCTGGTCGATGCCGGCGTCGACATCGTTCGCGTCTCGGTACCAGACATGGACGCTGCCGAGGCCTTCGGCAAGATCAAGCAACTGGTCAGCGTGCCGCTGGTCGCCGACATCCACTTCGACTACAAGATCGCACTGCGCGTGGCCGAACTGGGCGTTGATTGCCTGCGGATCAACCCGGGCAACATCGGCCGTGAAGACCGTGTGCGCGCGGTGGTCGATGCCGCGCGCGACCGGGGCATTCCGATCCGTATCGGTGTCAACGCAGGCTCGCTGGAAAAGGACCTGCAGAAGAAGTACGGCGAGCCTACCCCGGCTGCGTTGGTGGAGTCGGCCCTGCGCCACGTCGAGCACCTCGACCGTCTGGACTTCCAGGACTTCAAGGTCAGCGTCAAGGCCTCCGACGTGTTCATGGCCGTCGAAGCCTACCGCTTGCTGGCCAAGCAGATCGTCCAGCCGCTGCACCTGGGCATCACCGAAGCCGGTGGCCTGCGCTCGGGGACGGTGAAATCCGCCGTTGGCCTCGGTATGCTGCTGGCCGAAGGCATCGGCGATACCATTCGTATCTCGCTGGCTGCCGACCCGGTTGAAGAGGTGAAGGTCGGCTACGACATCCTCAAGTCGCTGCACCTGCGTTCGCGTGGCATCAACTTCATCGCCTGCCCGAGCTGCTCGCGGCAGAACTTCGATGTGGTCAAGACCATGAACGAGCTGGAAGGGCGCCTGGAAGACCTGCTGGTACCGCTGGACGTGGCGGTGATCGGTTGCGTGGTCAACGGCCCTGGCGAAGCCAAGGAAGCCCACGTGGGGCTTACCGGCGGTACGCCGAACCTGATCTACATCGACGGCAAGCCGGCGCAGAAGCTGACCAATGACAACCTGGTCGATGAGCTGGAAAAGCTCATCCGCCAGAAAGCGGCCGAAAAGGTCGAAGCCGACGCGGCGCTGATCGCCCGCGGCTGACACACAGATTCGTAAGGACTTTTCGTGAGCAAATCGCTGCAAGCCATCCGTGGCATGAACGACATCCTGCCAGAGCAGTCGCCGCTGTGGCGCTACTTCGAGAGCACCGTTGCCGGCCTGCTGGACACCTATGGGTACAGCCAGATCCGCACGCCGATCGTCGAGTTCACCGAGCTGTTCAAGCGCTCCATCGGTGAAGTCACCGATATCGTCGAAAAAGAGATGTACACCTTTGAGGACCGCAACGGCGATTCGCTGACCTTGCGCCCTGAGGGCACCGCCGCCTGCGTGCGTGCCGTGCTGGAACATGGCATTACCGGCAACGGCCAGGTGCAGAAGCTGTGGTACATCGGCCAGATGTTCCGCCACGAGCGCCCGCAAAAAGGCCGCTACCGCCAGTTCCATCAGATCGGCGTGGAAGTGTTCAACCTGGACGGCCCGGACATCGATGCCGAACTGATCATGCTGACCTGGCGCCTGTGGGGCCTGCTGGGCATCCAGGACGCGGTCAAGCTCGAGCTGAACAGCCTGGGCACCAGCGAAGCCCGTGCCCGCTACCGTGACGCGCTGGTCGAGTTTCTCTCGGCGCGCCTGGAGCAGCTCGACGAAGACAGCCAGCGCCGCCTCAAGAGCAACCCGCTGCGCATCCTCGACAGCAAGGACCAGGGCACCCAGGCGGTGCTGGTTGGCGCGCCGAAGCTGGAAGACTACCTCGACGAAGATTCCCGCGTGCACTTCGAGGGCCTCAAGGCCCGCCTCGACGCCGCCGGTATCCCGTTCGTGATCAACACCAAGCTGGTGCGTGGCCTGGACTACTACAGCAAGACCGTGTTCGAGTGGGTAACCGACAAGCTCGGCGCCCAGGGCACTGTCTGCGCCGGTGGCCGCTACGACGGCCTGGTCGAGCAGATGGGCGGCAAGCCGACCCCGGGTGTTGGCTTCGCCATGGGTATCGAGCGCCTGATTCTGCTGCTGGAAACCCTCGGCAAGGTGCCGGAGTCCATCAACCGCCAGATCGACGTCTACCTGTGCGCCTTCGGCGAGCAGGCCGAACTGGCCGGCCTGCGCCTGTCCGAACGCCTGCGTGATCACCTGCCTGGCCTGCGCCTGGCGGTCAACGCCGGCGGCGGCAGCTTCAAGAGCCAGTTCAAGAAAGCCGACAAGAGCGGCGCGCTGTTCGCGCTGATTCTGGGCGACGACGAACTGGCCAAGCAAGAGATCGGCCTGAAGCCCCTGCGTGGTCAGGGCGAACAACAGAACATTGCCTGGGATGCTCTGGCTGAGCACCTGGAAACCGCGATCGCTCAGGCGTAACGCGGTTCAACAAGCGAATAGGCGAAAAGGAGTATTGGGGTGTCGAGTACTGATGATGATGACCTGGCAGGGGTCAAGGACTGGTGGAACCGCAACGGCAAGCCGCTGCTGACCGGCGCGCTGCTGGCCGGTGTGGTGGTGCTGGGCTGGAATACCTGGCACAAGTACCAGAACAACCAGTCGCAAGGCGCCTCGCAGCTGTATCAGGCCCTGCTGGAAACCAGCCTGACGCCGAGCGGCCAGCCAGACGCGACCAAGGTCGCTGAACTGTCCGGCAAGCTCAAGAGCGAGTTCGGCGGTACCGCCTATGCCCAGTACGGCAGCCTGTTCGTGGCCAAGGTCGCGGTAGAAAGCGGCAAGCTCGACGACGCCGCTGCCGAACTCAAGGCCGTGCTGGACAAGCCGGCCGACGTGACCCTGGGCGAAATCTCGCGCCAGCGCCTGGCACGCGTACTCGCAGCCCAGGACAAGGCCGAAGATGCGCTCAAGCTGCTTGACGGCGACGCTGACAAGGCGTTTCTGGCCAGCCGTGAAGAATTGAAGGGTGACTTGCTGGTGCAGCTGGGCCGCGCCGACGATGCCCACAGCGCTTATGAAAAAGCCAAGGCTGCGCTGTCTAATGAAGCGGCGGTCGGTGGCCTGCAACTGAAGCTGGATGACTTGGCCAAAGGGGACGCGTGACGTGATCGGTTGGAAACAAGCAGCAGTGCTGACCCTGGCCGTACTGGCCGCAGGTTGCAGCAGCAACAGCAAGAAGGAACTGCCTCCGGCCGAGCTGACCAAGTTCACCGAAGAAGTGGTGCTGAAGAAGCAGTGGAGCCGTTCGATCGGTGACGGCCAGGGTGAGACTTACAACACCCTGGTACCGGCCATCGAGAACGACCGCATCTACGCCTCCGACGTCAACGGCGAAGTCTTCGCCCTCGACCGCAATACCGGTGACGTGGTGTGGAAGAAGGACCTGGAGCTGCCTGTTTCCGGCGCAGTCGGCGTAGGCTATGGCCTGGTCATGCTCGGCACCCTCAAGGGTGAAGTGATTGCCCTGGACTCCAGCACCGGCGAAGAGCGCTGGCGTTCACGCGTTACCAGTGAAGTCCTGGCGCCACCTGCCAACAACGGTGATGTCGTGGTGGTGCAGACCCAGGACGATCGCCTGATCGGCCTGGATGCCGCAACCGGCGACCGCCGCTGGATCTACGAAAACACCCCGGCCGTACTGACCCTGCGTGGTACCGGTGCGCCGATCGCCACCAACCGACTGGCCGTTGCTGGCCTGTCCACCGGCAAGGTGGTGGCGGTGGATATCAACAACGGCGTACCCGTGTGGGAAAGCCGTGTGGCTATCCCGCAGGGCCGTTCCGAATTGGACCGTGTGGTCGATATCGACGGCGGCTTGCTGCTGTCGGGTGGTACCCTGTACGTCAGCACCTACCAGGGCCGTGTAGCGGGCCTGGACCTGGAAAGCGGCCGTGTGGTCTGGCAGCGTGATGCTTCCAGCTACGTGGGTGTCGCCCAGGGTTACGGTAACGTCTATGTCAGCGAAGCTTCTGGCACCGTCGAGAGCGTCGACGAGCGCTCTTCCAGCGCCCTGTGGACCAACGACTCGATGGCACGCCGTCAGTTGTCGGCACCTGAAGTGTTCTCCAGCTACGTGGCTGTAGGTGACTTTGAGGGTTACCTGCACCTGCTCAGCCAGGTCGACGGCCGTTTCGTCGGCCGTGAGCGTATCGACAGTGATGGCCTGCGCGCCCGGCCCCTGGTGGTCGGCGACACCATCTATGTCTTCGGCAACAGCGGCAAGCTCGAGGCACTGACCATCCGCTGAAGCTATGCTCAAGGCCGCTACAGGCCTTGAGTTGCGGCGTAGGACACGCCGCCCGAACTCCGGCCGCTGCCTTGCAGCGGCCTTTGCATTTTCAAGAATTCAAGAGTGGAGAGCCGCATGGTTCCCGTAATCGCCCTGGTGGGACGGCCGAACGTCGGCAAATCCACCATGTTCAACCGCCTGACCAAAACCCGCGATGCCATCGTCGGTGACCTGTCGGGTTTGACCCGTGACCGCCAGTATGGTGATGCCAGCTGGCAGGGTCGCTCCTTCATCCTGATCGACACCGGTGGTATCACCGGTGACGAAGTGGGCATGGACGAGAAAATGGCCGAGCAGTCGCTCATGGCCATCGAAGAAGCTGACTATGTGCTGTTCCTGGTCGATGCCCGCGCTGGCATGACTGCGGCAGACCAGATGATTGCCGAGCACCTGCGCAAGCGCAACAAGGCGGCAATCCTGGTCGCCAACAAGATCGACAACATCGACCCCGATGTTGCCCGCGCCGAGTTCTCGCCGATGGGCATGGGCAACGCCATTCCAGTGGCGGGCTCCCAGGGCCGTGGTATCAACGCCCTGATGGAAGCCGTGCTCGGTCACCTGCCGCGTGATGCCGAGGAAGAAGCCCTCGACCAGAACGTCGCCGAAGGCGAGGAAGCCGTACGCATTCCTGGCCCAAGCGAAAAGGATGGCATCAAGATCGCCATCATCGGCCGCCCCAACGTGGGCAAGTCGACCCTGGTCAACCGCATGCTCGGTGAAGAGCGTGTGGTGGTCTACGACGAGCCGGGTACTACCCGCGACAGTATCTACATCCCGTTCGAGCGCGATGGTGACAAGTACACCTTCATCGACACCGCCGGGGTGCGCAAGCGCGGCAAGATCCACGAGGAAGTCGAAAAGTTCTCGGTGGTGAAGACACTGCAGGCGATCAAGGACGCCAACGTGGTGATCTTCGTCATGGACGCCCGCGAAGGTGTGGTCGACCACGACCTCAACCTGCTGGGCTTTGCCCTCGAAGCCGGCCGCGCCATCGTCATCGCCCTGAACAAGTGGGATGGCATGGAGCCAGGCGAACGCGCCTACGTGAAGACCGAGCTGGAGCGCCGGCTGTTCTTCGTCGACTTCGCCGATATTCACTTCATCTCCGCGCTGCACGGCACGGGCGTTGGCAACCTGTACAAGTCGGTGCAGGCCGCGTTCAAGTCGGCGGTCACCCGCTGGCCGACCAGCCGTCTGACGCAGATTCTCGAAGATGCCGTCAGCGAGCACCAACCGCCGCTGGTCAACGGCCGCCGCATCAAGCTGCGTTATGCCCACCTGGGTGGTGCCAACCCGCCGCTGATCGTGATCCACGGCAACCAGACCGAGAGCATTCCCAAGTCGTACTCGCGTTACCTGGAAAACACCTACCGCCGCGTGCTCAAACTGGTCGGTACGCCGATCCGCATCGAGTACAAGGGCGGTGAAAACCCGTATGAGGGCAAGAAAAACACCCTCACCGACCGCCAGGTCAACAAGAAACGCCGCTTGATGTCGCACCACAAGAAGGCCGAGAAGAAGCGCCGCGACAAGCGCTAAGTAGCATCATTTGGGAGCGGCTTGCCCCGCGAAGCAGGCAACGCGATGGATGGCACGGGCTTCGCCCGTGTTCGCGGGGCAAGCCCGCTCCCACAGAGGCCCTTTGATCCAACGCAATCCCGCTATTGTTTCAACCTTTTTCCTGACTGCTCGATCCGCTATGCTCGGACTCCACCCCGTGCCGGATAAACCCCAGGAAAGAGGGCTCCATGATCCGCAGCAAACTGCCGAATGTCGGCACGACCATCTTCACCACCATGTCCCAGCTCGCAGTGCAGACTGGCGCGCTCAATCTCTCCCAGGGTTTCCCCGACTTCAATGGCCCGCAGGCACTGCTCGATGCAGTCGGCCGCCATGTGTCGGCCGGGCATAACCAGTACGCGCCGATGACGGGCTTGCCGGCCCTGCGCCAGCAGGTGGCCGCCAAAGTCGAGCGCCTGTACGGGGCCAAGGTCGATGCCGACCAGGAAGTGACCATCACCCCGGGCGCCACCGAGGCGATCTTCTGCGCGATTCAGGCGGTGATTCACCCCGGTGACGAGGTCATCGTCTTCGACCCCTGCTACGACAGCTATGAGCCATCCGTGGAGCTGGCTGGGGGCCGTTGCGTGCATGTGCAACTGAGTGACGGCGACTTGCGCATCGACTGGCAGAAGTTCAGCGATGCCTTGAGCCCGCGCACGCGCATGGTCATCCTCAATTCGCCACACAATCCCAGTGGCGCCCTGATCACCCGTGAAGACCTCGACCAGCTGGCCCGGCTGATCGCCGACCGCGAGATCTACCTGATCAGCGACGAAGTCTACGAGCACCTGGTGTACGACGGCGTACGCCACGCCAGCGTATTGGCCCATGCCGAGCTGTACAGCCGAGCCTTCGTGGTCAGTTCGTTCGGCAAGACCTACCATGTGACCGGCTGGAAGACCGGCTACGTGATCGCTCCGCCGGGCTTGAGCGCCGAAATGCGCAAGGTGCACCAGTACGTCAACTTCTGCGGCGTGACGCCCCTGCAATGCGCATTGGCCGACTTCATGGCCGAGCACCCCGAGCACATCGATGAGCTGCCGGCTTTCTACCAGGCCAAGCGCGACCTGTTCTGCGACCTGCTCGAAGGCTCACGCTTCAGCTTTACCCGCACCGCGGGCACCTATTTCCAGCTGGTGGACTATTCGCAGATCCGCCCCGACCTGAACGACGTCGACATGGCCTTGTGGCTGACCCGTGAACACGGCGTGGCGACCATCCCGGTATCGGTGTTCTACCAGCAACCCATCCCCGAGCAACGCCTGGTGCGCCTGTGCTTTGCCAAACGTGAGGAGACGCTGCGTCAGGCAGCGGAAAAACTATGCGCGATCTGAGTGCACTGCCCAACCTGAAAATCGCCTTGGTGCAAACCACGCTGGCCTGGCACGACCGCGAAGCCAACTATGCGCATTTCGAGGTATTGCTCGACCAGGCAGGCGATGCCGACCTGGTGATCCTGCCCGAAATGTTCACCACCGGTTTTTCCATGGAGTCGGAGAGCCTGGCCGAGCCTGAGAACGGCCCGACCTATAAATGGCTCAAGGCTCAGGCCAAACGGATCAACGCCGTGGTCACCGGCAGCGTGATCATCCAGGCCGCCGATGGCAGCCACCGCAACCGCCTGCTCTGGGCACGCCCCGACGGTGAGATCCTGCATTACGACAAGCGCCACCTTTTCCGCATGGCGGGCGAGCACAAGCATTACACCCCCGGCGAGCGCCAGGTACAGTTCGAAATCAAGGGATGGCGCGTGCGCCCGCTGATCTGCTACGACCTGCGCTTCCCGGTATGGAGCCGTGATTCGCAGGACACCGACCTGCTGCTGTACACCGCCAACTGGCCGGCGGCCCGCCGCCAGCACTGGAACCGCCTGCTGCCGGCGCGGGGTATCGAGAACCTGTGCTTCGTGGCGGCGGTGAACCGCGTGGGTACCGATGGCAAGGGCTTTGCCTATTCAGGCGACAGTCAGGTGCTGGACTTTCAGGGCGAGAGCCTGTTGAGTGCCGGTGAGGCGGATGGGGTGTTTACCGTGGTGCTGCGGGCTGCTGAACTGGCGGCTTACCGAACCCGCTTCCCGGCCAACCTGGATGCCGATACCTTCGAGCTGCATTAAGCCAGTACCTGCCTTTTCGCGGGGCAAGCCCGCTCCCACAGGTTCACCGCAGCACTCAGCTTAAGCGGTGAACCGGGGGGAGCGGGCTTGCCCCGGGTACTAACCCATCAATTCGTGTTCAGTAAACATCCCGCCGATAACGCCCATCCTCGATCAACTGCTCGACCACGTCTTCGCCAAGGATGCCCTTGAGCGCCGCATCGACGCCGGCGGCCATGCCCTGCAGGCTTCCACAGACATACACGCAAGCGCCATCGGCCACCCAGCGCTTGAATGCCTCGGCCTGCTGCAGCAGCACGTCCTGCACATACACCTTCTCGGCCTGGTCGCGCGAAAACGCCAGGTCTAGCCGGGCGAGGTCGCCGTTGTCGAGCCAGGCTTGCAGCTCATCGCCACACAGCAGGTCATGGGCGCGGTTACGTTCACCGAACAGCAGCCAGTTGCGCTGTTCACCGGCATTGACCCGCGCGCGCAACAGGCTGCGCAGGCCCGCCATGCCAGTGCCGTTGCCGATCAAAATCATCGGCGCAACGGCCTCAGGCAGATGGAAGCCACTGTTACGCCGCAGGCGCAGGCTCAGGGTACCGTTTACAGGTAGATATTCGGTCAGCCAGCCAGAGCCCAGACCAAGGTTGCCGTCGGGGTGGCGTTCCTGGCGCACGATCAGCTCCAGCACACCGTCGCTGGCGATCGAGGCGATGGAGTATTCACGGCTGCCGATCGGTACCAGCGCATCGACAAGTGCCTGCGGCTGCAAGCCGATCAGGTGGTCGCGGCGCGTCGGTAACTGGCGGCCAGCCAAGGCCTGGCCGAGCGTCTCGTTCAGGCCGTCGAGCTGCACCCTCGCGTTGGCATCCAGTGCCATGCCATTGAGGAAAGCCTCGACCCGTGGCTGACCATTGAGCGGCAGGATCTCTACCAGGTCCCCGGCCTCCCAGCTGGCGGGCGCGTCCGGGCGCAGGCCGAGCAGGTAGACCGGTTGGCCCTGGCTGCCCGGGTTGAGCAAGGTGCGCTTGACCAGGCTCCAGCTGCCGAACGTTGGCGGCTGCCACGCGGCAACGGGTTGTGCACCCGTGAGCTGCGCCAGTTCCTGCTGCCACTGCTGCAAGGCGGCCTGGTCGGCGTTGTCGACTTCCACCGGGCTGAAGGCACTGCTGGCCCCTCGCTCGCCGAGCCAGGCCTGCAGGCGACGGGCAAAGCCGCAAAAGTGCGGGTACTGGCGGTCGCCTAGGGCCAGCACGGCATAGCTCAGGCCGTTCAGCGACCAGGGCTGGCCCAGCACCTTTCGCTCGAAGGCACGGGCGCTGTCCGGCGCTTCGCCATCACCAAAGGTGCTGACCACGAACAGCGCGCGGCGCGCCTGGCGCAGGTCCTCTTCGCCCAGCTCAGCCAACGCCCGCACCTGCACCGGCAAGCCGGCAGCTTGCAGTTGGCCGGCGCTCTGCCAGGCCAATTGCTCGGCGAAACCGCTCTGGCTGGCGAAACCGATCAACCAGCTGTCGCCGCTGCCGGTGCTGCTGGCGACGTTGCCCCGGGCGGCGCGCACCTGGCGCTTCTTGCGACGGCGGTCGAGGTACAGCAACCAACCTGTCACGAAGAACAGCGGCATGGTCAGGCTGGCGATGGTGACGATGATGCGCCCCGGCAAGCCGAAGTATTCGCCCACGTGCAAGGCGTAAACACTCTGCAGCAGCTGCGCCTTGAAGGATTTGTCGGTGTAGCGGTCGTGGTTTTTCACCTGGCCGGTGGCCGGGTCGAGGACCAGGGTGTTGAACGCACGTGGGTGCGCAGCATTGTCGAGCAGGTAGAAGAGGTTGGCCGGCTGACCGCCAGCCGGCGGCAGGCGCAGGTTGTACATGGCCAGGCCTGGGCCCGCAGCATCCTTGAGGTTGGCCCAGATGGCGTCGTAATCGACCACCAGCGGCGGTGCATTCTTGTCGACTTTCTGCGGCCCGTGCCGGCCACGGCCTTCACCCCGTTTTTGCTGCTGGCCTGCAGCGGGCGCGTCGGCCAGCAGCTTGTTCAGGCCTTCGCGGTACCACTCGTAGGACCAGAACAGGCCGGTCAGCGCGAACAGCAGGTAAAACAGCAGGCACCAGGTACCTGCCACAGCGTGCAGGTCCCAGTTGAAGGCACGGCCTTTCTTGGCCCAGTCGAAGGTCAGCCAGGTGCGCCAGTTCAGCGCCTTGCGCGGCCAGCGCAGGTACAGGCCGGACAAGCAGAAGAACACCAGCATGAGGGTGCAGGCGCCGGTGATCTGCCGGCCAGTGTCGCCCATCGCCAGGAAGCGGTGCAGGGTGAGCATCAGGTTGAAGAAACCCTGCCCGGCGACTTCACCCTTGAGCTCGCCGGTGTACGGGTCGGCATAGCGCAGCTCGCCACGGCGTTCGCCGGGGGCAGGGGTGAAGAAGACGCGTGCGGCATTGCCGTCGCGCACATCCACCCACAACATCGATACCTTGTCGCCTTGGGCGGCTTCGACCCGCTGCACCAACTCCGCCGGCGGCAGCACGCCCTGCGGGCGCACCTCGACTTTGAGCACATCGCCATTGAACGCGCGCAGCAGTTCTTCCTGGAACGAGTACAACGCACCGGTAATGCCCATCAAGGCCAGCACCAGGCCGGCGGTGATGCCAAAGAACCAGTGCAATTGGAACAGTGTCTTCTTCACCACATCGATCACCTTGTCTTGCTGCCGCAACCTGTGCGGCGTGCATTATGCCTTGATACGCAAAAGCCCCGCTCACTGGAATGAACGGGGCTTGGGGGTGCTGCTTCAGAAGTGGACGCTGGTGGTCAGCAATGCGGTCCGGCCCGCCGCCTGGTTGGCGAAGTGGGTGGAGAACGCCTTGTCGTAGTACACCTCGTTGGTCAGGTTCTGCACGTTCAGCTGCAGGTCGACGTTCTTGGTCAGCTTGTAGGCTGCCATGGCGTCGTAGCGTACGTAGCTGTCGACCATGGTGGTGTTGGCCACGCTGCCGTAGACGTCATCCACGTAGAAGGCGCCGCCACCGACGGTCAGCTTCGGCGTGATCGAGTAAGTGGTCCACAGGCTTGCACTGTTGTTCGGCGTGTTCGGCAGCTGGTTGCCGTCGTTGGCCTTGCCCAGCGGGCCGCCGTCGATCTGGCGAGCCTGCATGTAGGTGTAGCCGGCGAACACCTGCCACTTGTCGGTCAGCTTGCCGCTGGCCGACAGCTCGATGCCCTGCACGCGGGTTTCGCCAACGTTTTCGTAGCTGGTGGTGTCCACCTGGACGCGGGCGTTTTCCTTCTCGGTGCGGAACAGCGCAGCGGCCAGGGACAGGCGCTGGTCGAGCAGGTCCCACTTGGTGCCGATTTCGTAGTTGGTGGTTTCTTCTGGCTCCATATCGCTGGACAGCAGGTTGCCAGCGCGGTCGCTGGTGTTGCCCAGCGGGTTGCCTTCGGTGCCTTCACCCAGCATTGCACCTGGGGGTGTCGCGGAGGTGGCGTAGGAAACGTAGATGCTGCCATTGTCGGCCGGTTTCCACACCAGGCCCAACTGGCCGGTGACGAATTCGCTGGTGTCGCGGCCCTTGGAGGCAACGCCCTTGGCGTTTACCACAGTGGCGCCAGCAGCGTCATAGGTACGGTACTGGGTGTCGAAGTGATCGTAGCGCAGGCCCATGTTCAGCAGCCACTCAGGCGTCAGCTCGAGGGTGTCGAAGACGTAGATAGCGCGGGTGTTGCTCTTGGTATCGGTGCCGGCGTAGTTGCGCGCAATGTTGCCGTTCCACGGGTCGTCCGGGTTCGGATTGCTCAGCGAGGTGCAGTTGTAGCCGCTGCTGGCGCCGATCATGCTCGGGGTGCAGTTGGAGTTCGCGGCGCCGCCTGGGACAGTGTCGGTGTCGACCGTGTACGACGAACGCTTGCTTTCCTCACGGCTCAGCTCGATACCGGTGGAGAAGCTGTTCTTCAAACCGCCCAGGTAGAACTCGCCGAACAGGTCGGTCTGGTTGGTGGTGGTCGCAGTATTGCCCACACGGGAGTTGGCGCGCCGCCAGAGGCTGCCGTTGTTGACGTTGCCCTTGCTGTCGTCAGGCTGGGTCAGGATGTAGTCCTGCATGCTGTTGCCGTGACGCAGGGTGTTCTTGACTGTCAGCGAGTCGGTCAGGTCGTGTTCGATGGCGAAGGTCGCGATGTCGACGCGGCTCTTGCGGAAGTCGCGACCGGTCAGGCCGTAGAAATTGTCACTGTCGCCGCCGTCGTACGGCTTGCTCGGGTGTGCCGAGGTGCGCGCGCCGCTGCCACCGGTCGGGATAGTGTACGGGATGCCCGAGTCCGGCAGGTCGTCGCTTTCCAGGTGGTAGTAGTCGAGGTTGACGCGGGTTGGCGTGCCCAGGCCAAAGGCCAGGGACGGGGCAATGCCCCAACGGTCGTAGTTGACCTTGTCACGGCCGGCAACGTTGCTTTCGTGGGTCATCAGGTTGAGACGGCCGGCAACGGTGTCGCTGAACTGGTAGTTGCCATCGAAGGTGTAACGCTGGGTCTGGTCGCTGCCCCAAGTCCAGGCGCCGTCCAGAGAGTTGCCCAGGTGCGCGCGCTTGCTCACCAGGTTGATGGTGCCGCCTGCCGCACCGCGGCCGCCAATGGCCGAGTTCGGGCCTTTGGCCACTTCGACCGATTCGATGGCGAAGATTTCACGGGTTTGCGCGCCGGTATCACGCACGCCGTCCAGGTAGGTGTCGCCCTGGGCGTCGAAGCCGCGGATGAACGGGCGGTCGCCTTGCGGGTTGCCGCCTTCGCCAGCACCAAAGGTGATGCCGGGTACGGTGCGCAGGGCATCCTGCAGGCTCAGGGCGTTGGTGTCCTTGATCACCTGCTGTGGGATCACGGTAACCGAGCGTGGGGTGTCCACCAACGGTGCGGTGTACTTCTGCGAGGAGGCTTTCTCGACCTTGTAATCGGTGCTGGCCTGTTCAGCCTTGCCGTTGACGCTGGTGGCGTCGAGGGTGACGGCGTTATTGGTGGCTGGGTCGGCGGCGTAGGCCGACGATGCGCTGAGGGCGACGCCGATGGCGGTTACGATCAGGCGAGGTGAAGACACTGCAGCTGGCACGTATGGACGCATTGTTATGGACCTTCCCCAAGGTGTGAAGGCCGCGGATCATAGTGTAAGCGATTGTAACTAACAATTGAGATTCGTTACCATTCACTAGGAATTTACAATCTTTACAAATTCTCTTTACGGTTTACATGCGCTGAAACGTCTAACGCGCCGAAAGGGCTTGTGCAGCGCAAAAGGGAATCAATATCATTGGCGCCTTTACATTCCTTGACGGTGCCGCCGCCATGCTGCTTCACATCCCCGGCTTGTTCGACGCCGACGAGCTCGCCCGCATTCGCGAGGCCCTGGAGCAAGCCGACTGGGCCGATGGCAAGGTCACGGCCGGGTACCAGTCGGCCAAGGCCAAGCACAATCTGCAGCTGCCAGAAGGCCATGCGCTGGCGAAGGAGATCGGCAGCGCGCTGATCGAGCGCCTGTGGAAGACGCCGCGATTCATGTCGGCGGCGCTGCCACACAAGGTGTTCCCGCCGTTGATCAATTGCTACCGCGAGGGTGGCAATTTCGGCTTTCACATCGATAACGCCCTGCGGCAGCCCAAGGGCAGCCCGGAGCGGGTGCGTACCGACCTGTCCTCGACGCTGTTCCTCAGTGACCCTGACAGTTATGACGGTGGCGAGTTAGTGATCCAGGACACCTACGGCGTGCAGCAGATCAAACTGGCCGCTGGCGACCTGGTGCTGTACCCCGGCACCAGCCTGCACAAGGTCAACCCGGTGACCCGTGGCGTGCGCTATGCCGCCTTCTTCTGGACCCAGAGCCTGGTCCGCGAGGACAGCCAGCGGGCATTGCTGTTCGAGATGGACAATGCCATCCAGCAACTGACTGCCGATGTACCCGAGCACCCCTCGCTGCTGCAGCTGACCGGCACCTACCACAACCTGCTGCGCCGCTGGGCTGAGGTCTGAACCGTGTCTTACCAGTTGCGTCGTGAAGAAGTGATGGATGTCGCAGGCCTCAAGGCCATGCTCGAAGAAAGCCCCGGCAAGGCCGCCCAGGCGATTCTCGCGGCGGCAGGGCAGGGGGTGAACGAGGCGCAGTTGCTGCTCGGGCAGATCCTCCTCGACGGCCGGGGCATCGAAGCCGATGCGGGCGTTGCCCGGCGCTGGTTCGGTATTGCTGCACAAGGTGGCAGTGCCATGGCGCACAACATGCTCGGGCGTTGCCTGGAGCATGGGTGGGGCGGCGAGGTGAGTTTGCCGCAGGCTGCGGTTCACTATGCGCGCGCAGCCGATGCCGGGTTGGATTGGGGCCTGTATAACCTTGGCAACCTGCTGGCCACTGGGCGTGGGGTGCCGGCCAATCAGGCGCAGGCACTGCTGTGCTACGAGAAGGCTGCGCAGCAGGGGCATGCCAAATCGATGAACCTGTACGGTCGATACCTTGAGCAGGGTATCGCAACGGCGCCCAGCCCGGCGCGGGCCGTGCGCTGGTATCGGCGCTCGGCCGAAGCGGGAGATTTCCGTGGTATGTTCAGCCTGGCGTTGGTGCTGGTCGAGCGTGGCCAGCTAGCCGAGGCGGGGCAGTGGCTGGAGCAGGCGCGGGTTGAGGGGAACATGAATTTCCTGCGCAGTGCGTTGGTGACCTTGCAGGGGGCGGGGCCAGTGATGATGGCCTTTGCGGCGCGGTATGCCGAAGAGATAGCACAGCGCGAAGTGTGATGGTGTCGGCACTGGCCCTATCGCCGGCAAGCCGGCTCCCACAGGTAGCGCTCAAGGCTTGAGACTTGTGCACTTTCATGTGGGAGCCGGCTTGCCGGCGATAGGGCCGGTACAGGCATAACGAAACGGGGCCTTGCGGCCCCGTTCTGCGTTACAGGTAGTACGCCTTCAGCGGCGGGAAGCCGTTGAATTCCACCGCGCTGTAGCTGGTGGTGTAGGCACCGGTCGACAGCCAGTACAGGCGGTCACCAATGGCCAGGTTCAGCGGCAGGCCGTACTTGTAATGCTCGTACATGATGTCGGCGCTGTCGCAGGTAGGGCCTGCGATCACCACTTCTTCCATCTCGCCTTTCTTCTCGGTCCAGATCGGGAACTTGATGGACTCGTCCATGGTTTCGATCAGGCCGGAGAATTTGCCCACGTCGGTGTACACCCAGCGCTCGACCGCGGTGCGCGACTTGCGTGCTACCAGCACCACCTCGCTGACCAGGATGCCGGCGTTGGCGATCAGCGAACGGCCTGGCTCGAGGATGATTTCCGGCAGGTCGTCACCGAAGTCTTCCTTAAGGAAGCGGATGATCTCTTCAGCGTAGGTCTCGAGGCTATTGGTACGGGTGATGTAGTTGGCCGGGAAGCCGCCACCCATGTTGATCAGCTTGAGCTCGATGCCGTCTTCTTCCTTCAGGCGCTCGAAGATCACCTTGACCTTGGCGATGGCGGCATCCCACACGCTGATGTCGCGCTGCTGCGAACCCACGTGGAAGGAGATGCCGTAAGGCACCAGGCCCAGGTCACGGGCGAGGATCAGCAGGTCCATGGCCATGTCGGTCTGGCAGCCGAACTTGCGGGACAGCGGCCAGTCGGCCGTGGTGGAGCCTTCGGTGAGGATACGCACGTAAACCTTGGAGCCCGGTGCGGCCTTGGCGATGTTGCGCAGGTCGGCTTCCGAGTCGGTGGCATACAGGCGCACGCCCTTCTCGTAGAAGTAGCGGATGTCCTTGGACTTCTTGATGGTGTTGCCGTAGCTGATACGGTCGGCGCTGACGCCGCGGCCCATTACCTTGTCCAGCTCGTAGATCGAGGCGATGTCGAAGCTCGAACCTTTGTCTTTCAGCAGGTCGATGATCTCGACCGCCGGGTTGGCCTTGACCGCGTAGTAGACCTTGGCAAATTCGAAACCGGCGCGCAGGTCGTCATAGGCCTGGCTGATCATCTGGGTATCGATGAGTACGAACGGGGTTTCTTGCTTGTCGGCGAACGCCTTCATTTTCTGGAAGGTGTCGCGTGCGAAATAGTCTTCGACCTGGATCGACATGCTCAGGGACTCCATGGGCAAACTGAAAAGATAAGTGGCTGCAAACTGAACGTCCTCCGTATCCCCACTTTGGTTCGCCTACTCAGTACTTGAGCCGGATGGATCGTTTCCAGCATGGACGTTCGGCGCGCACTTTAGGGCGTGAAGAAAGCAAGATCAACAGGCAATCCGGCGGTGTTCGTCGTGGATTGCGGCCCTATCGTTTGAATAAACGACTCGTGTGACCGGCAGATGTTCCCCCAGTGTTCACAAGCGTAAAAAATTGTGGAATGGACCGTGTCGACCCTATCGCGGGCAAGCCCGCGCCTACGGGGCTGCGCTATTGCTGTAGGAGCAGGCTTGCCCGCGATGGGGCCAGTGGTGTTCATATTTATGGCCACATTTTTCTGGCACGTCGGTCCATGAAATCCGCAAATTTTTTTTGCTACCGACTGGCGGATTTGCCGATTTTGATGAGAAACATTACTATTCGCACCCTTCTCTGCCTCCCTGACGACCCCGACCGTGTCTGGACACAAAGGCTTCCTCGACCACTACCATGAGCTGATCGGCACCTGGACGCGCAAGCTGCGCAGTCGTCAGCAGGCCGAAGACCTCACCCACGATGCCTTTGTCAGGGTGCTGGAAAACCCGCGCCAGCAGGTAGAGCAGCCACGCGCCTACCTTCACCAGACCGCACGCAACATTGCAGTGGACGGTTTTCGCCGTGAAGACCGGCGCCAGGCGCTGGAATTGGAAGCATTCGATGAAAGCGCCACCAGCAGTGGCGACCCGGAGGCCTATGTGCACGCCCTGGAACTGGCCGACAGTGTCGAGCGGGCGCTGGCCGAGCTGCCGCTCAACTGCCGCCGGGTGTTCATCTGGCAGAAGCTCGAAGGTTTGACCCAGGCCGAGATCGCCGAGCGCATGGGTTTGACCAAGAACATGGTCGAAAAGTATATGATCCGCACGCTCCGACATCTGCGTGAGCACCTGGATGTGTCGGCACCATGAGTCAGGAGACCTTCCCCATGAAACAGCACGGTACCGATACCGTCCGCGAGCAGGCGGCCGCATGGTTCGCCCGCATGCAGGACGCACCGGAGGATGCCGGGCTGCAGGCACAGCTGCGCGCCTGGCAGGAGGCTGACCCGCAACACCGTGACGAATACCAGCAGCTCGCCAACCTGTGGCGCGCCGCCGGCTACATCCCACGCCAGCGCCTGGATGCGTTGTGCCAGCCCGAGCCCGTGCAGCAATTGCCACGCCGGCGCTTGGTGCGCCAGGCCTTGGCGGCCGGTATCGCAGTGCTTGCCCTGGGGCTGGGCTGGGCTGGCTGGCAACACCAGCAGCTCAACCACCAGGACCACTTGCAGACAGCCTTTGCCGAGCGCCGCCAGGTCGAATTGCCGGACGGCTCGCGGCTGGAGCTCAACGGCGGTACCCAGCTGCAGGTCGATTTCAGCACGGGCCGTCGGCATATTCAGCTGGATGCCGGCGAAGTGATGTTCACCGTCGCCCACGACAGCGGGCGGCCATTCGTGGTCGATACCGCTCAGGGCAGCGTGACCGTCACGGGCACCCGCTTCGATGTGCGGCTGGACTCGGCTGCCACCCGTGTAGCGGTGGAGCAGGGTTCGGTTCGCGTGCAGGGCAAGGACGCTTCGCTGGCGCAACTGACCGCAGGCCTGGGTGCGCATATAGATGCACGAGGCAAAGTGGCAGCGCCTCATGCGGTGGATACCGCTGCGCTGACCGCCTGGCGCCAGGGCAAACTGGTGTTCGACAACGCCACCCTGGCCGACGTTGTGGCCGAAGTTTCGCGCTACCGCACCCAGCCGTTGCGTGTAGCCCCTGGCAAGGTAGCGCAGCTGCGCCTGTCCAGTACCTTCAGCACCGACGACACCGATGCCCTGTTACGCGCCCTGCCGAGCATCCTGCCGGTAGCCGTCAAAACCCATGAAGACGGTTCTCGCGAAATAATCGCGAAATAGATTCAGGTTTTTTTCAGCTCGTTCGTCTTCCTCGCCAGCTGCAACTGCCAAGCATTTCCATTTGCATGCGGTTGGCGTTTATCCCGAACTTCAGGATGCCTTGACGACGTGAACAACAACAAACCTCTGCCACGCCTGCGCGCCCTGGCGCTGGCCCTTGCGGTCGCTGCCGTGGCCGTAAACAGCCACGCCGAACAGGCTGGCAGCGCAATCCACATCCAGGCCCAACCATTGGCCTCGGCGCTGAGCCAACTGGGCCAGCAGACCAACCTGCAGCTGTTCTACAGCCCTGAACTGGTGGCGGGCAAACAGGCCCCGGCGGTGTCCGGCACGCTGGCGCCGGTGCAGGCGCTGCAACAGTTGCTGCAAGGCAGCGGGCTGACGTTCGAGATGTCCCAGGACACCGTGGTGGTAAAGCCGTTGCCGACCACCCTGGACCTGGGCAGCGGTAGCCTGGAGCTGGCACCCACCGACATCAAGGTGGTCGGCGACTGGCTGGGCGACGCCGACCAGGCGGTGGTGCAGAACCACCCCGGCGCGCGCACCGTGGTGCGTCGCGAAGCCATGGTGGAGCAGGGCGCGATGAACGTGCGCGATGTACTGCGCGGCATCCCGGGCGTGCAGGTGCAGGACTCCAACGGCACCGGTGGCAGCGACCTGTCGCTGAACGTTGGCGTGCGCGGCCTGACGTCGCGCCTGTCGCCGCGCTCGACGGTGCTGATCGATGGCATCCCGGCCGCCTTCGCCCCTTATGGCCAGCCGCAGTTGTCGATGGCGCCGATCTCCTCGGGCAATCTCGACAGCATCGACGTGGTACGGGGCGCAGGCTCCGTGCGCTATGGCCCGCAAAACGTCGGCGGGGTGATCAACTTCGTCACCCGGGCAATCCCGGAGAAAGCCTCGGCAGAGCTGTCCACCACCCTGGAAACCTCGCAGCGCGGGGGCTGGAAGCACACCGAATCTGCCTTCGTCGGCGGTACTGCCGACAACGGCATGGGCGTGGCGCTGCTGTACACCGGCGTGAACGGCAACGGCTACCGTGAGAGCAACAATGGTAACGACATCGACGACGTCATCCTCAAGACCCACTGGGCACCCACCGACGTCGACGAGTTCTGGCTGAACTTCCATTACTACGATGGCCGTGCCGACATGCCGGGCGGCCTGACCCAGGCGCAGTACGACAGCAACCCGTACCAGTCGCTGCGCGACTACGACTACTTTGCCGGCCGGCGCAAGGACGTGTCGTTCAAGTGGCAGCGCCAACTCGACGACGCCACCCAGTTCGAAGTGCTGACCTACTACACCGACAGTTTCCGCGGCAGCGCCATCGCCGCGCGTGACATGAAGACCCTGTCGTCGTACCCGCGCAACTACCACACCTTCGCCATCGAGCCGCGGCTGTCGCGGATCTTCTTTGCCGGCCCGACCACCCAGGAAGTCAGCGTCGGCTACCGCTACCTGAAAGAAGCCATGCGCGAGCAGTCGACCCGCCTGGCGCTGATCGACAACGTACCGACCGTCACCCCCACCTCCGACGGCCACGTGTTCCAGGACCGCAGCGGCGGTACCGAGGCAAGCGCCTACTACATCGATGACAAGATCGATGTCGGCAACTGGACCATCACCCCGGGCATCCGCTTCGAGCACATCAACACCGACTGGCGCGACCGCCCGGTACTGGACGCCAACAACCGCCCGGTGGCCGAGAAGAAACGCAGCATCACCAGCAACGAGCCGTTGCCGGCGTTGAGCGTGATGTACCACATTTCCGATGCCTGGAAGGTATTCGCCAACTACGAGACCTCGTTCGGCAGCCTGCAGTACTTCCAACTGGGCCAGGGTGGCACCGGCAACAGCACCGCCAATGGCCTGGAGCCGGAAAAGGCCAAGACCTACGAGGTCGGTACGCGGTACGACAATGGCGGGTTCGCCGGGGAGCTGACGGCGTTCTACATCGACTTCGATGACGAACTGCAGTACATCAGCAACGATGTGGGCTGGACCAACCTGGGCGCCACCAAGCACCAGGGCATCGAGGCCTCGGTGCGTTATGACCTGGCTGGCCTGGACGCGCGTCTGGAGGGCCTGTCGGTGAACGGCGGTTACACCTACACCCGCGCCACGTATGAAGGCGAGATTCCTGGCTTCAAAGGCCGCGACCTGCCGTTCTATTCACGTCAGGTGGCCACCGCCGGCGTGCGTTACGAGGTCAACCGCTGGACCTGGAACCTGGATGCCTACGCCCAATCCAAGCAGCGCGCACCGGGTACCGGGATCAATGCCGATGGCAGCTTCAATGGCGACTACATCACCGAGCCGAGCGCCGATGGGCAGTATGGCGACATCCCAGGCTACGTGACCTGGCATGCCCGGGGGGGCTACGACTTCGGGCCGAAGCTGTCCAACCTGAAGCTGGCGGCGGGGGTGAAGAACCTGTTCGACAAGCAGTACTTCACCCGCTCCAGCGACAACAATGCTGGCCTTTATGTAGGTGAGCCGCGGACCTTCTATGTGCAGGCCAGTGTAGGGTTCTGATACCGCGGCGCCCCAATCGCCGGCAAGCCGGCTCCCACAGGTACTGCGCAGGGCTTGAGACTGTGGAGGTCCCTGTGGGAGCCGGCTTGCCGGCGATTGGGGCGCAAAGCGCCCCCAAAGGTCAGGAAACCACCGCCTCAGCCGGTGAAACGATACTGGTCTTCGCCCCCCGCGATCTCCCCGAGCTCAGGTAAGCCGCAATCGACTCCTGCGTCACCTCGCCCAGGAACACCTGTTCGGCATCCAGCACCGGCAACCACGAACGGTTGAACTCGTACATCCGCGACAACAGGATGCGCAGATGCTCATCATGGGAAGCGGTGGCATTGAATTGGCGCAGGAAGTCACCGCACGTGCCTTGCTGGCGGTGCATGTCGCGCCGGCGTACATAGCCCAGTGCCTTGTTCTGCGCATCGGTCACCACCACATAACGGCGGTCGTGCTCGTCCAGCAACTCCAGCGCATCGCTCACCGGCGTCTCCGGGCTCACCGACGGCGCGTTGTCCGCGGCATCCTCGGCACGCACCAGCAGCAAGCGTTTCAAGGTGCTGTCCTGGCCGACGAAGTTGCTCACGAAGTCATCCACCGGGTGCGCCAGCAGGGTGTCCGGGTGGTCCAGCTGCAGCAGCTTGCCGGCGCGGAAGATGGCGATCTTGTCGCCAAGCTTGATCGCTTCGTCGATGTCGTGGCTGACCATGATCACGGTCTTGTTCAGCGCCCGCTGCATCTCGAAGAACTCGTTCTGGATCATCTCGCGGTTGATCGGGTCGACCGCACCGAAGGGTTCGTCCATCAACAATACCGGAGCATCGGCTGCCAGCGCGCGGATCACGCCGATGCGCTGTTGCTGGCCACCGGACAGCTCACGTGGGTAGCGCTGCAGGTACTGTTTGGGCTCGAGCTTGATCATGCTCATCAGCTCGCGGGCGCGCTCGTGGCAACGCTGCTTGTCCCAGCCGAGCAGGCGCGGGACCACGGTGATGTTCTCTTCGATGGTCATGTTGGGGAACAGGCCGATTTGCTGGATGACGTAGCCGATGCGGCGGCGCAGGGTCACTTCATCCAGCCCGCTGGTGTCTTCACCGTTGATGAAGACCTGGCCGGAGGTCGGCGTGATCAGGCGGTTGATCATTTTCAGCGTGGTGCTCTTGCCGCAGCCAGAAGGGCCGAGGAACACGCAGATTTCGCCTTCGTTGACGGTCAGGCTGACCGAGTCGACGGCTTTTACGTCCTTGCCGTTGACGTTGAAGGTCTTGCTGAGGTTCTTGAGTTCGATCATGAGCGCAGTCCTTCTGGAGTCAGGGCACGTTGCAGGGTTTGCAGGAGCAGGTCGGCGATGATCGCCAGCAGGCTGACCAGCACGGCGCCGACCAGCAGCATCGACATGTCGCTGCGGCTGATGGAAGTGAGGATGAGTACGCCCAGGCCACCGGCACCGATGGTCGCGGCAATGGTCATGACGCCGATGTTCATCACTACGGCGGTGCGCACGCCAGCGAGGATCACCGGCACCGCGATGGGCAGCTCGACCATGCGCAGGCGCTGGCCGAAGGTCATGCCGATGCCGCGTGCGGCTTCACGGATGCCGGGCTCGACGTTGGTCAGGGCCAGGTACGTGTTGCGCAGGATCGGCAGCAGCGAATAAAGGAACACCGCCGTGATTGCAGGCAATGGCCCCAGCCCCTGGCCGAACTTGGAGTAGAACGGCAGCAGCAGCCCGAACAGGGCGATCGACGGGATGGTCAGCAGCACCGTGGCGCTGGCCTGCAGCGGCCCGGCCACGGCCGGGAAGCGGGTCATCAGAATGCCCAGCGGTACGCCAACGAGGATCGCCAGGCTGACGGCGATGCCGACCAGCATGATGTGCTGCCAGGTCAGTTGCAGCACCTGGGCCCAGTCGAGGTGGGCGAACGTGTCGAGCAGGCTCATGGCTGTACCTCCTTGAGGGGATGCTCTTTGAGGAACGCGGCGGCCACCGCCGTCGGGCTCTGGTGTTCCACATCGACCTTGGCATTGAGCTGGCGCATGGTCTCGTCATCGAGCTGCTCGGCCAGTGGCTTGAGCAGGGCGACCAGTTGCGGGTTGGCGTCGAGCACTGCCTTGCGCACCACGGGGGCGGCGGTGTAGTCGGGGAAGTAGTGCTTGTCGTCCTCGAGCAGCTTGAGGTTGAACGCGCTCAGGCGACCGTCAGTGGTGTAGACCAGGCCAGCGAACACCTGGTTGTTGTGCATGGCCGTGTAGACCAGGCCCGCGTCCATCTGGCGGATGTTGGCGCGGCCGACTTGCAGGTCGTACATCTCCTTCAGCCCGACCAGGCCGTCGGGGCGGTTGGCGAACTCGGTGTCCAGGGCCACCAGGTGATTACGCTTGCTCTCGTCGCGCAGCACCTGGTTGAGGTCGCTGATCGAATTGATCTGCGGGTAGGCCTCGGCGACCTGCTTCGGCAGGCCGAGGGCATAGGTGTTGCTGAATTTCGACGGGGTCAGCCAGATCAGGTCTTTCTTTGCATCCAGCTCCTTGACCTTGGCGTAGGTGGCCTCGGCACTGGGCATACGCTCGTCGATGTGGTTATAGGACACCAGCGACACCCCGGTGTATTCCCACATCAGGTCGAGTTGGCCGGTTTCCTGGGCCTGGCGGGCGATGCTGCTGCCAAGGCCGGTGGTCACGCGCACGTCGAAGCCATTGGCGCGCAGGTATTGGGCGGTGATTTCGGCGAGCACGGTCTGTTCGGTGAACACCCGCGCGCCGATGCGTACCAGCGGTTTGTCCGCGGCCTGGGCAAGTCCTGCGAACAGCAGGGCCGCGCCCAGCAGCAAGGCGATTCTCTTCTTCATACGTTCCCTCTTTTATTGGGCCAGGCCACGTTCCAGCCAGCGCTTGCTGGAGAAACTCACCGCGGCATCCAGCACCAGTGCCAGCAGCGCGGTACAGGCCGCGCCCAGCAGCAGCTGTGGCTGGTTGTTCAGGGCAATGCCGGGGAAGATCAGGCTGCCCAGGCTGTTGGCGCCGATCAGGAACGCCAGCGGCGCGGTACCCACATTGAGCGCCAGGGCCACGCGCACACCGCCGACGATGATCGGCACGGCATTGGGCAACTCCACTTGCCACAGTTGCTGGCGCGGGGTCATGCCAATGCCGGTGGCGGCTTCCTTGAGCGAGGCGGGGACGTTTTTCAGGCCTTCGTAGGTGTTGCGCACGATGGGCAGGAGGGAGGCGAGAAACAGCGCGAAGATCGCAGGCCCGGCGCCGATGCCCAGGATACTCAGGGCGATGGCCAGAACGGCCAAGGGGGGGATGGTGTTGCCAACGTTGAAGAACTGCATGAAGCGCTCGGCTTTGTCGACCCAGTGCGGTCGACTCAACGCAATGCCGGCGGGGATGCCCACGGCCAACGCCGCCGCCATCGAAGCCAGCACCAGGACCAGGTGCGCTTGCAGGTAGAACCCAAGATCGTCGCGGTAGCGCGCAATCGTGTCGATGCCGATCCAGTGGATCAGCAGGGCCAGGATGACGAGCACGGTGGCGCATCCCAACAGCCCTTTTCCGTAGCGTGTAGCCACAGGCGGACTCCTTGTGTTGTCGGCGAGCACACTCTTTTTTTGGCCGGCCATACCTGGCAGCGAGTGGTGTGTTCGCGAGTAGCAGCGTGAAGCAACCGAGGGCTGCGATCAGGCCATGAGCCGAACCCCGTCGGGCCCGAAAAAGCTGATGAAACCAGTCCCTAACCGAAGCGGGTTGCAGGGGAGTGGACGTCTCCGAGGGCGTAAAGGTTCCCATCTGGGGCGGCATTTGGCCAGTGTTAATCACTGGTTGGGTAGAAATTTGGCGAGAGAAAACAGCGACTTAATGCGCTGAAGGCGTTGAAATAACTGGCCTGTGGCCATTTGTCCTGAAATAACGAGTTATTGAGGATTGGTGGAGTCGATCCGGGCCTCTGCGCGGACCAGTGAGGTTGCCGATGACTTGGGCTTTGGTCGAGTGCCTCACTTCAGGTATGATATCGCCCCTTTTTGAATCCCCCAGTCAGGCGATTTCCCATGACCAAACAGGCCGCCGAAGTCGCGAAGCGCCGCACTTTCGCAATTATTTCCCACCCCGACGCCGGTAAGACCACCATCACCGAGAAGCTCCTGCTGATGGGCAAGGCCATTGCCGTCGCCGGTACCGTGAAGTCGCGCAAGTCCGACCGCCACGCCACTTCCGACTGGATGGAAATGGAGAAGCAGCGCGGCATCTCCATCACCACCTCGGTGATGCAGTTCCCGTACCGCGAGCACATGATCAACCTGCTCGACACCCCCGGCCACGAAGACTTCTCGGAAGACACCTACCGCACCCTGACCGCAGTGGACTCGGCGCTGATGGTGCTCGACGGCGGTAAAGGTGTAGAGCCGCGGACCATCGCCCTGATGGATGTCTGCCGCCTGCGCGACACGCCCATCGTCAGCTTCATCAACAAACTCGACCGTGACATCCGCGACCCGATCGAACTGCTCGACGAAATCGAGGCGGTACTGAAGATCAAGGCCGCGCCGATCACCTGGCCGATCGGTTGCTACCGCGACTTCAAGGGCGTGTACCACCTGGCCGGCGACTACATCATCGTCTACACCCCGGGCCACGGCCACGAGCGTACCGAGGTCAAGATCATCGAGAAGCTCGACTCCGATGAAGCCCGTGCGCACCTGGGTGATGAATACGATCGCTTCATCGAGCAGCTCGAGCTGGTACAGGGTGCCTGCCATGAGTTCGACCAGGACGAGTTCATCAACGGCCAGCTGACGCCGGTGTTCTTCGGTACCGCCCTGGGCAACTTCGGCGTCGACCATGTGCTCGACGCTGTTGTCGACTGGGCCCCGCGCCCGCTGGCCCGTGTCGCCCATGAGCGTACCGTGGAGCCGGTGGAAGAGAAGTTCTCGGGCTTCGTGTTCAAGATCCAGGCGAACATGGACCCGAAACACCGCGACCGTATCGCCTTCATGCGCATCTGCTCGGGCAAGTACGAGAAGGGCATGAAGATGCGCCACGTGCGTACGGGCAAGGACCTGCGCATCGGTGACGCCCTGACGTTCTTCTCGTCCGAGCGTGAGCAGCTCGAAGAAGCCTACGCCGGCGACATCATCGGCCTGCACAACCACGGCACCATCCAGATCGGCGACACCTTCACCGAAGGCGAAGCGCTGGGCTTCACCGGTATTCCGCACTTCGCTCCGGAACTGTTCCGCCGCGTGCGCCTGAAAGACCCGCTCAAGTCCAAGCAACTGCGCCAGGGCCTGCAGCAGCTGGCCGAGGAGGGCGCCACCCAGGTGTTCTTCCCGGAGCGCAGCAACGACATCATCCTGGGTGCGGTCGGTGTGCTGCAGTTCGACGTGGTCGCCAGCCGCCTGAAGGAAGAGTACAAGGTGGAGTGTGCCTACGAGCCGATCACCGTCTGGTCGGCGCGCTGGATCAGCTGCGATGACAAGAAGAAGCTCGAGGAATTCCAGGTCAAGGCCATGGAAAACCTGGCCATCGACGGTGGCGGTCACCTGACCTACCTGGCCCCGACCCGGGTCAATCTGTCGCTGATGGAAGAGCGCTGGCCGGATGTGAAATTCCGCGCTACTCGCGAGCACCACTGATCCTCAGACGCCAGATCAGGCAGTTGTGTTGTCTGATCTGGCCTCATCGCCGGCAAGCCAGCTCCCACAAGGATAAGCACAGCCCTGCAGGCTTGTGCAGTTCCTGTGGGGGCTGGCTTGCCAGCGATGAGGCCAGTGAAAACTACACGGGGCTCAGTTCCCGGCTTTGATACTGGTCCAGATCCGGGTGCGAATGCGGTCGATCTTGGCCGGCATCGCCTCCAGCGCATACAACTTGCCCATCACCTCGTCACTGGGGTAGATCATCGTATTGCCCTTCATCGCCGGGTCCACCAGGCTGTCAGCCTTGAGGTTGCCGTTGGCGTACTGCACATGGTTGCTGATGTTGGCCATCACCTCCGGCTGCAGCAGGTAGTTCATGTAGGCATACCCCGCCTTCTCATCCGGCGCATCGGCCGGCATGGCCACCATGTCGAACCACATCGGCGCCCCTTCCTTGGGAATCGAGTACCCCACCTTCACGCCGTTCTTCGCTTCGTCGGCGCGGTTTTTCGCCTGCAGCACGTCACCCGAGAAACCGACCACCACGCAGATATCGCCATTGGCCAGGTCACCCGTGTACTTGGATGAATGGAAGTAGCTGATGTACGGCCGCACCTTCATCAGCAAATCCTTGGCCTTCTGGTAATCCTTCGGGTCCTGGCTGTGGTGCGGCAAGCCCAGGTAATGCAGGGCGATCGGCAGCAGCTCGGGGCCGTTGTCCAACACCGCTACGCCACAGCTTTTCAGCTTGCTCATGTACTCCGGCTTGAAGATCAGGTCCCACGAGCCGACCGGCGCGTTGTCGCCCAGCACCGCCTTGACCTTGTCGATGTTGTAGCCGATGCCAGTGCTGCCCCACAGGTAAGGGAAACCGTACTGGTTGCCCGGGTCGTTCACTTCCAGCGCCTTGAGCAGCACCGGGTTGAGGTTGTGCCAGTTGGGCAGCTGCGATTTGTCCAGGCGCTTCAGCGCCTTGCCCTGGACCTGCCGGGCCATGAAGTGGTTGGAGGGGAACACCACGTCGTAGCCGGAGTTGCCGGTCATCAGCTTGCCGTCGAGGGTTTCGTTGCTGTCGTACACGTCGTAGGTCGGCACGATGCCGGTGGCTTGCTGGAAGTTCTTCAGGGTGTCGGGGGCGACGTAGCTGGACCAGTTGTAGATTTTCACCGTGTCGGTGGCGCTGGCCACGCTGGCAGCCAGCATCAGGGGTGCGAGAAGGAAGGTGCGCATGTCGGGTTTACCTTGCTTTGTCTGTTGTTATCGAAGGCAGGCGATCAGCGGATCAGAAAATCAGCACGTAAGTCTTGCGCACGGTCTCCTGGATGTCCCAGATACCCATGCTGTTGGCCGGTAGCATCAATGCGTCTCCGGCTTCTATGTAGAGGGGCTCGCCGCCGTCGGGGGTGAAGGTGCAACGGCCCTTGATGATGTGGCAGAACTCCTGTTGCACGATCTGCCGCCGCCAGCGCCCGGGTGTGCATTCCCAGATGCCGGTTTCGACGCCATCGCTGCGCTCCACGCAGGTGACCGACGCCACTGCAACGGGCTCGCCGAGGGGGACTGCGACTGGGTTGGAGCTTTCCAGCACGGCGCTGTCGGTGTGTTTGAACTGGGTGATGCTCATGACCGGTGGATCCTGTGTAGGTGAAAGGGAAGTCAGTGCATGAAGCCTTCCATGAAGTCTGCGAGGGAACTGGCCAGGCGCCGCCTCCACGGCGCGCTGGCGGGGTTGGCGAGGGTCCGGTCCTCGTGGACGAAGCTCTGGATGATCGCGTTGTAGCCGAGCCAGCGGCAGGGTTCGGGTGGCCAGGCGGCGAGGCTCGACACGGGGCGGTTGTCGAGCACCCAGGGTTGTGCCGTCAGTTCGTTGTGCTGGCCCAGAATCAACGCGGCCAGGGTGCGCCCGCCGAGGTTGGTGGCGCCGACCCCTTCGCCGCCGTAGCCGCCGGCCAGGGCAATGCCGCGCTGGCGGTCGCACAGCATGTGCGGGCGGAAGCGCCGCGCCATGCCCAGGTTGCCGCCCCAGGAATGGGTGATGCGCACGTGCTTGAGCTGCGGGAACAGCTCGCCGAACAAGTAGCGGCGCAGTTCGACTTCGGCCTCGGTGAGGGTGAAGTCCTCGCGCAGGCGGCCACCAAAGCGGTAGCCGCCGCGGGCGCCGAATACCAGGCGGTTGTCGGCGGTGCGCTGGCCGTAGGTGACCTGGCGGCTGCTTTCACTGAAGGCCTGGCCCTGGGCAAGGCCGATCTGCTCCCAGGCCGATTCGGGTAGCGGTTCGGTCGCCACCAGCAAGCTCTGCACCGGCAACTGATGCTTGCCCAGCGGCGGCAGGCTGGCGGCGTAGCCCTCGACGGCAGGCACCATCCACTGGCAGCGCACGCGCGCCAGTGGCGCACGTACTTCACCGGGCTGCCAGTCGACGGCGGGGGTGTTCTCGTAGATCGGGACGCCCAGCGCCTCCACCGCTCGGGCCAGGCCACGCACCAGCTTGGCCGGCTGGATGGTCGCGGTGTGCGGGCTGTAGATCGCGCCGTAGGCGTTACTCACGCGCAACTGCCCATCCAGCTGATCGGGGCGCAGCCAGCGGTAGTCATCCTCGGTCATGCCTTGGCGGTACAGGTCGTCGAGGTAGGCGCGCAGGCTGCGCTCCTGTTCCGGGTAGCGGGCGGCGCAGTACAGCACGCCGCCTTTGCGGTAGTCGCAGTCGATGGCTTCACGTTGCAGCACGGCGTGCACTTCATCGGGGATGCCGTGCAGCAGGTCGATGCTGGCGCGGCGTTGCTGCGGCGACAGGGTGGCGAGCAGACGGTCCTCGCCGAGCAGGTTGCCCATCAGCCAACCGCCGTTGCGCCCAGAAGCACCGAAGCCTGCGATGTTGGCCTCGATCACCGCAATGTTCAGGTGAGGGGCCTGGCGCTTGAGATAGTACGCCGTCCACAGGCCGGTGTAGCCCGCGCCGATGATGCAGACGTCGACCTCGAGGTCTTCGCGCAGCGCCGGGCGGGCACACAGCGGCTCGTCGAGCTGGTCCATCCACAGGCTGAGTGTGCGCAGGGGTTGCATCGGGTTCGGCTCCACATTCCGTCAAGGTCTGTGGGCGATGCTAGTGGCGTTGGGGGAGGGCTGTCCTACGTGCGTGCACGCAGGGAAATTTGCTTGAGGTAGGCCTTGGGCGTGAGCCCTGTGTGTTGGCGAAAGCACTTGTAGAACGCCGACAGGGAATTGAAGCCGGCGCTGAAGGCCAGGTCGTCGATCGTCGCTTCCACGCTGTCATCGTTCAGGCTGGCCATCAGGTGCTGCAGACGGGCCTGGTTGACGTAGCGGTAGAAGCTTTGCCCGAGCACCTGGTTGAGCAGGTAGGAGATCTGGTTACGGCTGTAGCCACTGGCGTCGGCGACCTGCTGCAGGTCCAGCTCCGGGTCGAGGTAGGGCCGCTGGCGCTGAAAGTAGTGCTCCAGGTCCTGGGCCATGGTCGACAGCTGCCGCGGCGACAGGCCCAGGCGGCTGGTGGCCGGGCGTGGGCCGCTGCTGGCCAGGCCCTGGCTGTTCTGGCGGACCAGCGTGGCGTATTCGTTGACCCGCCAGATCAGCCCGTCCTTGACCGTGATCGCCTCGCTCGATTGGAACGCCACCAAGCCCTCACCACCCTGCACCGTGACCTGGTACTGAATGAACGCCGTGCAGCCGTCGACCCGGATGCGGTCGCTGTGGACGATATCCTCGCCGGCCTCGTGTGGCAGGCAGGCGCGCACATAGTCGCGCAGCGCTTGGTAGCCGAGCACGCGGTTCTGGAAGAAATCGTGGTACTGGACGTCGGGGTGATAGAGCGCGATCACGCCGTCGAGGTCGCGGTGCTTCCAGCACAGGTGGTAGCGCAGCACGGTCTCTCTGGTAGCTGCCGTGTGTTCGGGACCGTCAGGTTGAAGCATGGTGGAAGTGTCGGCATTTGCAGTGGGATAGCAGCAGACTGCATGAATTGGAATAACAATTCAAGCGATCGGATATAGCGAAATGTCGGGGCTTGCATTGTGATGGAATTATTTACGGGTGCTTAAAGCAATGGCCGAACTTTAGTTTGCTCTTGCACGCAGGTTCAGGGCTAGCGGTGCTGGCCATGAGCGACTGCGTTGTTATGAATCTAAATGACTAAAGTGCAGAGGCGGTCGATATGTTTGAAGACAGTGAATGGGAAGAAGGCGAGTGGGAAATGCTTAACCCGAATGGTGACTGGGTAATTATGTCGCAGGATTTTGATCCCGATGCACCAGAGTATGCAGCGTTAAAATCAGGGGGTGGGTTTCGCAGGAAGAAGCGGATAAAGCCGGGCCGTATCGGAGGGCGCATCAGGGGGCGTCGACTTAAAGGTGTGGTTTCGGAAGCTGGCGAGGCATTTTTGGAACACTTCATCGCGCCTGTTGCTGTCCAGATAGTTGTCGATGAAATTCAGGGGAATGTATTCCAACACCCTAAAGACAGCCAACAGAACTCGGATGGGACATTTATATATATAGATGGATCAATCGCAACGGACACGGAAATAAAACACCCCGATGGCAGTGTTTCGACGCCGGATGGGAACGTGAAGTATGAGAACGGTGCATCCTATAACCGGGCGAGCAGGATCGTGACGCTGCCAGACGGCGCAGAAGTGCAAGGGGAATTTGATGAAGATGGCAAAGTGGTCGTCACGCTTTGAGAGGGCTGAACAGCCAGCGACGGGGCCAATCCTAACTTCAGGAGTCGAACGCTATGGTGGATGCATTATCAACTGATCCAGGGTGGGAAGTGCAAGACACCGATGGAAATTGGCAACCTGTGGAACCGGGGTTCGATACCACAGGCCTTGAGCCCTTCGAAGAGGGGCTGTGGAGATTTCCAGATGAAGCACTCGTTGACCGTCCTAAAAGAAACGTTTTAGTGCGATTGATATTCAGGAGAGGTGTTGACGCGCTCTTCGAGCCTAGAAAGGGGCGCTCATCCTCTGTTGATTGGGGGGAGAGGGTGCTGGACGACCAAGTGCCCGGCACCGAGATCTACCTCGATGCTCGGGGTGAGTACGTTTTTCGTCATGTGGGTGCCAATCATTTTTATATGGAGGGGACTGCCACCTATGAGGATGGCTCGATAGGCAAGCGGAGCACACTGACCCACCCTGATGGTCGTGTCTCTCACGCGAGTGGGCACACCGTGTATCCGGACGGTCGGTCACTGGACCGGCGTACAGGGATGCTGACAGCGTTAGGGGGCGATCACCAGCAACTCGAAAGGGGCGCGGATGGAGGCTGGGACGTGCCCGTGTCTACATAGGTTTGCCGTTACCCTCCTGGGGCGGCCTTGTCTTGAGGCCGCTTTGCGGCCAATAACCCGCACGCATTGCATAAACCCTGAGGCGCTAACCGCGATCCGGGTTTTTTGCACGATCAAAAATTAGCGAATGAAGCTAACACCTTGAATTTGCAGGGAGTCATTTTTTGACACATGTGGCACAGCGTCTGCAGCGGTAGTAGCGCGACTAGGACCTGTTGCTCACAACAAAGGCGAACACATCATGATCCCCTCTGCCGATTATCCGTATGCCGATACCCAGTCACGCTCAGGCGTGTCATGGGCAGCGATCTTTGCCGGTGCCGCTACTGCGGCGTCTCTTTCACTCATCCTCGTGGTGCTCGGTGCGGGTCTGGGCTTTGCTGCCACCTCGCCTTGGGCCAATGAAGGCGCGAGCGCCAAGGCGTTGGGCATCTCAACGATCATCTGGCTGTTGCTGACCCAGATTCTCGCTTCCGGCCTTGGTGGCTACATTGCCGGCCGGTTGCGGGTTAAATGGGCCAACCTGCATGGTGACGAAGTGTATTTCCGCGATACAGCCCATGGCTTCCTCTCCTGGGCAGTGGCCACCTTGGTGGCCGCGATGTTGATCGTGGGTACAGTCGGTGGCCTGGCCGGTGCAGGCGTGCAGGCGGGTGCAACCGCCGTGGGGGCAGCTGCAAGCATGGCACCCAAGCCTGACCCGAACGGGTATTTCGTCGATAGCCTGTTCCGCAGTGACGGCCCGGCCCCGGTCAGCGATGACGCCGCCAACGGCGTTGCGGCGCGGATCATCGCCAGGTCGATAACCGAAGGCACCCTTGCCGAAGGCGATCGCACTTACCTCGCGCAACTGGTGGCGCAACGTACACGGCTGAGCCAGGCCGAGGCCGAGGCGCGCGTCGACCAGGTGTTCGCTCAGGTTGAACAAGCCAAAGTGCAGGCGAAACAAGCTGCGGATACCGCTGCCAAGGTAGCGGCATGGACCGCGCTGTGGACCTTCGTTGCGCTGTTGTGTGGTGCGTTCTTTGCCAGCCTTGCGGCGCTGTACGGTGGCCGTCAGCGTGATCATGTGCAATGGCTGGAAGGGGATGAAATGGGTTACACCGCGCGTCGAACCGTTCAACGTTAAGTAAGGAGAAACAACATGCGCTCATTACTGCTGTGGATGCTTGGGGTACCGATTCCGGTGATCATCCTGATTGCGATATTCATGCATTGAATTGCTTGGGGCCGCTTTGCGGCCCATCGCGGGCAAGCCCGCTCCTACAGGCGCTGAACGTGTAGGAGCGGGCTTGCCCGCGATGAATTTCACACCGGTCTAGAGAAACTGCTCCGCATAATGGCAGGCAACTTGCCGGCTGCCGACCGGCCTGAACGCCGGCACTTCAACGCCGCACCGCTCCGTCGCATAAGGGCACCGCTTGTGAAACGCACACCCATCCGGCGGGTTCAGCGGGTTGGGCAACTCCCCTGCAATGCGGATCTTCGGCTTCAAGGGGTCCGGGTGAATCGCCGGTGTCGCCGACAGCAATGCCTGGGTATACGGATGCAGCGGCTTCTCGTAGATATCCGCCTTCGGCCCCATCTCCGCTGGCCGGCCCAGGTACATCACCAACACCTGATCCGCCACATGCCGCACTACGGCCAGGTTGTGCGAAATGAACACATACGCCGTGTTGAATTCCTTCTGCAGGTCCATGAACAGGTTCAGTACCTGCGCCTGGATCGACACGTCCAGCGCGGAAGTCGGCTCGTCAGCCACCAGTACTTTCGGTTGCAGCATCATCGCCCGGGCCAAGGCGATACGCTGGCGCTGGCCGCCCGAGAACATGTGCGGGTAGCGCTGGTAGTGCTCCGGGCGCAGGCCGACTTGTTCCATCATCTTCTGCACTTTCTCGCGCCGCTCGGCCTTGCTCAGCGACGTGTTGATCAGCAGCGGCTCGGCCAATTGGTCGCCGATTTTCTGCCGGGGGTTGAGCGAGGCATAGGGGCTCTGGAACACCATCTGCACATCGCGACGCAACTGCTTGCGCTCGCTTTTGCTGGCGCCCGTCACCTCGGTGCCGTCGATCTGCAACGAGCCTGAGGACGGCTCTTCGATCAAGGTCAGGGCGCGTGCCAATGTCGATTTGCCACAGCCGGATTCGCCTACGACAGCCAGGGTCTTGCCGGCCTCCAGTTCGAACGACACACCATTGAGCGCGCGCACCAGGGCGTGGCCCTTGAACAGCCCGCGGGAGACTTCGTAATGCCGGGTCAGCTCCCGGGCGGTAAGTACGACGGCCATCACGCCACCTCCTGGTTCAGCGGGTAGAAGCAACGCACCAGGCTATGAGCCTGAGGGGCGAGAGGCGGGCGCTGGCGCCGGCAGTTGTCCTGCACATAGGGGCAGCGTGGCGACAGCAGGCAGCCGGCGGGGCGGTCGTAGCGGCCGGGCACGATGCCGGGCAGAGTCGCCAGGCGTTCGGCACCAATGCTGTGTTCGGGGATCGCTGCCAGCAGCGCCTCGCTGTAAGGGTGTGCCGGCACGTCGAACAGCTCCGGCACCTGGCCCACTTCCACCGCTTGGCCGGCGTACATCACGCAGACCCGCTTGGCGGTTTCGGCGACCACGGCAAGGTCGTGGGTGATCAGGATGAGCGCCATGTTGCGCTCCTTCTGCAGGTTGACCAGCAGCTCCATGATCTGCGCCTGGATGGTCACGTCGAGGGCCGTGGTCGGCTCGTCGGCGATCAGTAGCTTAGGCTCGCCGGCAATTGCCATGGCGATCGCCACGCGCTGGCTCATGCCGCCGGACAACTGGTGCGGGTAGGCGTCCAGGCGGCTTTCGGCAGCCGGGATCTCGACTTTTTTCAGCAGCTCCAGCGCCCGCTGGCGCGCCGCCTTGCCTTTGAGGCCCAGGTGCTGGCGCAGCACTTCTTCTATCTGGAAGCCCACGGTGTAGCTGGGGTTCAACGCGGTCATCGGGTCCTGGAAGACCATGGCGATGTCCTTGCCCACCACCTTGCGGCGCTGGCGGCCGCTGAGCTTGAGCATGTCGGTGCCGTCGAAGGTGAGCGTATCGGCGGTGATGCGCCCGGGCGCATCGATCAGGCCCATCAGGGCCATCATGGTCACCGATTTGCCCGAGCCGGACTCGCCGACGATGGCCAGGATCTCGCCAGCGTCCACCGCCAGGTCCAGGCCGTCCACCACCGGTACTGCGTTGGCGTCGCCGAAGCGCACGTTCAGGTTGTTGATCTGCAACAGTGACATGGCGCTCTCCTCAGGCGGCGTTCTTGAGTTTCGGGTCCAGCGCATCGCGCAGGCCGTCGCCCATCAGGTTGATGGCCAGCACACTGAGCAGAATGGTCAGGCCGGGTAGGCTCACCACCCACCAGGCGCGCTCGATGTAGTCGCGGGCCGAGGCCAGCATGGTCCCCCATTCAGGCGTCGGCGGTTGCACGCCCAAGCCCAGGAAGCCCAGTGCAGCAGCGTCGAGGATGGCCGAGGAGAAGCTCAGGGTTGCCTGCACGATCAGCGGCGCCATGCAGTTGGGCAGCACGGTGACGAACATCAGCCGTGGCAGCCCGGCACCGGCCAGGCGTGCGGCGGTGACGTAGTCGCGGTTGAGTTCGCCCATCACCGCGGCGCGGGTCAGGCGCACATACGAGGGCAAGGAGACGATGGCGATGGCGATCACTGTGTTGATCAGGCCTGGGCCGAGAATGGCGACGATCGCCACGGCCAGCAGCAGCGAGGGCAGCGCCAGCATCACGTCCATCAGGCGCATGATCGATGGGCCGATGAAGTTCGGGAAGAAGCCGGCCAAAAGGCCCAGCAGAATGCCCGGGATCAGCGACATCACCACCGACGACAGGCCGATCAGCAGCGACAGCCGCGCACCCTGGATCAGCCGCGAGAGCAGGTCGCGGCCGAGCTCGTCGGTGCCGAGGATGAATTGCCAGGTACCGCCTTCGAGCCACACCGGCGGCGTCAGCAGGAAGTCGCGGTACTGCTCGCTCGGGTTGTGCGGTGCGACCCATGGCGCGAACAGCGCGCAGAACACCACCAGGCACATGAACGCCAGGCCCATCACGGCACCCTTGTTTTGCGCGAAGGCGTGCCAGAATTCTTTGTACGGCGAGGGGTAGAGCAAGCTTTGGTCCACCGGGCTGGCCGGTGTGACGGGTTTCGGAATCGGGCTAGTCATGGCGAAGGCCTCAGCGCTGATGACGGATGCGTGGGTTGGCCAGGCCGTAGAGGATGTCCACGACGAAGTTGACCAGGATCACCAGGCAGGCGATCAACAGGATGCCGTTCTGGACCACGGGGTAGTCACGGGCACCGATGGCTTCGATCAGCCACTTGCCGATGCCCGGCCAGGAAAAGATGGTTTCGGTGAGCACCGCACCGGCCAGCAGCGTGCCGACCTGCAGGCCGAATACAGTCAGCACCGGGATCAGCGCATTGCGCAGGCCGTGCACGAACACCACGCGGGCCGGCGACAGGCCTTTGGCGCGGGCGGTGCGGATGTAGTCTTCGCGCAGCACTTCGAGCATCGACGAGCGGGTCATGCGGGCGATCACCGCCAGCGGGATGGTGCCGAGCACGATGGCCGGCAGGATCAGGTGCATCACGGCATCCTTGAACGCCCCTTCCTCGTCGCTGAGCAGGGTGTCGATCAGCATGAAGCCGGTTTTCGGCTCGATGTCGTACAACAGGTCGATACGCCCGGACACCGGCGTCCAGCCCAGGCTTACCGAGAAGAACATGATCAGGATCAGGCCCCACCAGAAGATCGGCATCGAGTAGCCGGCCAGGGATATGCCCATGACCCCATGGTCGAACAGCGAACCGCGCTTGAGCGCCGCGATCACCCCGGCCAGCAGGCCGACGATGCCGGCGAACAACAGCGCGGCGAAGGCCAGTTCCAGCGTGGCGGGGAACAGGGTGAGGAACTCGGTCCACACGCTTTCGCGAGTGCGCAGCGACTCGCCCAGGTCACCCTGGGCCAGCTTGCCGACGTAGTCCAGGTACTGGACCGGCAGCGGCTTGTTCAGGCCCAGGCGCTCCATGGCCTGGGCGTGCATTTCGGGGTCGACCCTGCGCTCGCCCATCATCACTTCCACCGGGTCGCCGGGGATCAGGCGTATGAGCGCGAAGGTCAGCAAGGTGATGCCGAAAAAAGTCGGAATCAGCAGGCCCAGGCGCCGGGCAATAAAACTCAACATTGTCGGGGTTACCTCATCAGCCGTTGTACGGCGGTGCCGCCGGTGCCCGTGTGGGTTGCCGGCGATCGTTGTTGTTCTACTTCACCTTGGTGGTGGCGAAGTTGTTGTTGGTCAGAGGGTTGATCACGTAACCCTCCACGTTGTCACGCATGGCAGTGAACATCTTCGGATGCGCCATGCTGATCCAGGGCTGGTCGTCATCGTACACCTTCAATGCCTCGGCATAGAGCCTGGCACGCTCGTCGTTGTCGATCACTTCGCGGGCGCGGGTGATCAGTTCCTGGAATTTCGAGTTACACCAGCGCGCGTAGTTCTCGCCGGTTTTTGCAGCGTCGCAGCTGAGCAGGGGGCTGAGGAAATTGTCCGGGTCGCCGTTGTCGCCGGCCCAGCCCGTGGACACCAGGTCGGCCTCGCCTTTTTTGGCGCGGCGCAGCATCTCGGCCCATTCCATCACCCGGATATCCAGCTTGAGGCCGATCTTGGCGAGGTCCGCCTGCAGCATCTCGGCAGACAGCCGCGGGTTGGGGTTGGTCGGGCCGCCGCCGTTGCGGGTGAACAGGGTAATCACCGTGCCTTCCGGCACACCGGCCTGCTTGAGCAGTTCACGGGCTTTGGCCAGGTCGCGTGGCGGGTTCTGGTTGTCATTGTTGTAGCCGATCATGGTCGGCGGGTAGGGGTTGACCCCGACCAGCGCGTTGCCCTTGCCGAACAGCTGATCGACGTGGGTCTGGCGGTCGAAAGCCATGTTGATGGCTTTGCGCACGCGCACGTCGCTGAGGTACTTGTGTTCCGTGTTCATGGCGATATAGCCGGTGACCAGGGCTTCGATCTCGGCGACCTTCAGCCTGGTGTCGGCCTTGATCGAGGGCACGTCATCCGGCTTGGGGTACAACGCGACCTGGCACTCGTTGGCGCGCAGCTTCTGCAGGCGTACGTTGCTGTCGGTGGCGATGGCGAACACCAGGGTGTCGGCGGGTGGCTTGCCACGGAAGTACTCCGGGTTGGCCTTGAAGCGCACCTGGGCGTCCTTGTTGTAACGCTGGAAGATGAATGCGCCAGTGCCAATCGGCTTGCTGTTGAGGTCGCCGGTTTTGCCGGCCTTGAGCAATTGGTCGCCGTACTCGGCGGAGTAGATCGACGTGAACGCCATGGCCATGTCACGCAGGAACGGCGCTTCCGGGCGGGCAAGGGTGATGACCACGGTGTGGTCGTCGGTTTTTTCCACCGACTTGAGCAGGTCCTTGAAGGCCATGCTCTCGAAATACGGGTAGCCGACGCTGGTCTTGTCGTGCCACGGGTGGTTCGGGTCGAGCTGGCGGCGCAGGCTCCACAGCACGTCGTCGGCGTTGAAGTCGCGGGTCGGCGTGAAGTAGTCGGTGGTGTGGAACTTCACCCCTTGGCGCAGGTGGAAGGTGTAGGTCAGGCCATCGGCGGAGATGTCCCAGCGCTCGGCCAGGGCGGGTTCGATATCGGTAGTGCCGGGCCTGAAATCGACCAGGCGGTTGAATAGCGTTTCGGCTGAGGCGTCGGCGGTGACCGCCGTGGTGTACTGGACGATGTCGAAGCCTTCCGGGCTGGCTTCGGTGCACACCACCAGCGGCTTGGCCGCCAGGTTGCCGGCGGCGCCGAGGATGACCGCTGCCAGGGCAGCGCGCAGGGGTAGCAATGTCATGTGAACTCCTTGCTCGCATTGATTCCAGCGTAGACGCCACGGCCCATGCGTAGGTGAACCGTGGCGTCAGCGGTCAGAGAATGTTGAATGGAATGGTGGTGACGATGCGCAGCTCGTCCAGGCTGCCATCGGCCTGCGCCTTGCTGGCACGGTGCGCGGTGTAGGTGGCGCGGATGCTGGTGTCTTTCAGCGCGCCGCTCTGCACTGCGTAGCTGGTGCCGATGCCCCACTCGTAGTGGGTTTCGCCGTCCATGCCGGTGACGTCATAGGCAGTGCCCCGGTAATGGGTGCCGTCGATGCCCCAGCCGCGTGCGTTGTACAGGTTGAACTTGAGGCCCGGCACACCGTACGGGGCCATGTTCAGCACGTAGGAAATCTGCAGGGATTTCTCGTTCGGGCCGTTGAAGTCCGAGAGCAGCGAGTTGGCCAGGTAGATGCCGTTGGTTTCGTGCAGGTAGTCGAAGTATTCGTTGCCGTTGACCTGCTGCCAGGACGCGCTGAGGGTATGGGCCTGATGGGTGAGGCCGAGCGACAGGCTGTAGGTGTCGTTGTCGATCTCGCCCATCTTCTTGCTGCCTTCGTCCACGGTCTTGTAGTAGTTCAGGCCGGTGGTCAGGCTCAGCACCGCGCTGTCGCCCAACACGTGGTTGGCGCCGAAGTAGTACTGGTTCCAGAAGTCGTCGACCTTGGTGGCGTAAAGGCTGGTGGTCAGGCTCTTGAGCGGCTGGTAGTTGACCCCGGTGGTGCTGGCGCGGTCGGTCTCGACGCCGGCGGCGCCGTACTCGCTGCGGAACTTGCTGAGGCTCTGTTCGGTACGTGGTGACACACGGTCGAAGGTGCCCAGGTCGAACGACAGGTTGTCGAATTCGGCGCTGTGCAGAAATGCGCCCTGGAAGCTCGAAGGCAACGCGCGGTTGCCGATGTAGGCGATCATCGGTGTGTCCACCGACTGGCGGCCGACGGTCAAGGTGGTGTTGGACACGCGCGCCTTGACGTTGGCCAGGCCCATCTTGCTCCACTGGCCGACGGGGTCGCCGTCACTGTGGGTCAGGGTGCGGTTGTTGGGGCCGGCGATGGCAGCGCGGCCCTGCTCCAGGGCAATGGCGTTGTAGCCGGCAGCTTCGACCGCAAAGCCCACGGTGCCCTGGGTGAAGCCCGAGCTGTAGTTGAGAATGGTGCCTTGCAACCAGTTGTCGCGGCTGTGGGTGTCGTGGCGGCTACCGTCGCTTTTGTAGTACTTCCACAGCGGGGCGCGGGTGGCGCGTTCGCGGGCGTACCAGTTGCGGGTGCTGCCGGACAGGCTCTGGCCGTCGATGAAGCCTTTTGCTTCGTCCTGTTCGCTGGTGCCTTTGATGCTGAACGGGACGTAGTCCTGGCTTTGGGTTTCGGCCTGGGCCATGGCGCAGCATGCGCCCATGGATAAGGCCAGCGCGGTGAGGGTGAATGGTCTCAAGGTTAAAGCTCCCTTTCTGTTCTTTTAGTTATTACCTAGCCTTGTGGGCCGGTTTTTTTCGCGGTGTTGCCAGGGTTGCCCGGGATTGCCGGGCAAAATCGGGGGAGTTGTGTTGGCGTGCCGGCGATAGGGCCAGCACCGGCTAGCGCTCAATCAACACTCACACCAGAAAAGTCATTGCGGCCAAAGGGGCTTACCTTGAAATCGGCCACCTTGATGCTGATCGGCTGGTTCACAGTTGAATGCGCCACCGGCGTGATCGGCACCTGCTGCTTGAGGCGCTGCTGGGCCTGCTGGTACAGCACGGTGCGCTGCTCGCGGTCGGTGACCTGTTTGGCCTGCTTGACCAGGCTGTCGTACTGCGGGTCGCACCACAGCGAATAGTTGTTGCTGCCAATGGCATCGCAGTTGTAGAGGGTGCCAAGCCAGTTGTCCGGGTCACCGTTGTCACCGGTCCAGCCGATCAGGGCGATATCGTGCTCGCCACTTTTCATGCGCTTGAGGTACTCGCCCCATTCGTAACTGACGATGCGCACCTTGAAGCCGAGCTTGTTCCAGTCGGCCTGGAGCATCTCGGCCATGAGCTTGGCGTTGGGGTTGTACGGGCGCTGCACGGGCATGGCCCACAAAGTGACCTCGGTGCCTTCCTTGACGCCGGCCTGCTTGAGCAGCTGCCGGGCCTTTTCCGGGTCGAAGGGTGCGTCCTTGAGGCTGTTGTCGTAGGACCACTGGGTCGGCGGCATGGCGTTCACGGCCAGCTGGCCGGAGTCCTGATAAACCGCCTGCAGAATCGCCTGTTTGTTCACCGCCATGTCCATGGCCTGGCGCACCTCCAGACGGTCGAACGGAGGGTGCTGGGTGTTGTAGGCGATGTAGCCGAGGTTGAAGCCCGGCTGCTGCAGCACCTGCAATTTGCTGTCAGCCGTGAGCGCCGGCAGGTCGGCCGGGCGCGGGTGCAAGGTCACCTGGCATTCGTTGCGGCGCAGCTTCTGGATGCGCACCGAAGGGTCGGTGTTGATCGAGAACACCAGGTTGTCGATCTTCACTTCATCCGGCGCCCAATACTCCTTGTTGCCCTTGAAGCGGATCTGCGAATCCTTCTGGTAACGCTGGAACACGAACGGGCCGGTGCCGATGGGTTGCTGGTTGATGTCGCTGGGGCGGCCGCTGGCCATCAATTGCTCGGCATATTCCGCCGACAGTATCGATGCGAAGCTCATCGCCAGGTTCTGAATGAACGCGGCATCGACTGTGTTCAGGCTGAACACGACAGTTAGCGGGCCGGTCTTTTCGACCCGGGCGATGTTCTTGTCCAGGCCCATGCTGACGAAGTAGGGGAACTCGGTGGGGTAGGCCTGGCGGAACGGGTGGCCCTTGTCGAGCATGCGGTTGAAGGTGAACAGCACGTCGTCGGCGTTGAAGTCGCGGGTGGGGGTGAAGGCCTTGTTGGCGTGAAATTTCACGCCCTCGCGCAAGTGGAAGGTGTAACGCAGGCCGTCGCCGGAAACCTCCCATTTGCTCGCCAGTGCGGGGTGCACCGCTGTGCCGCCGCGTTCGAACTCCACCAGGCGGTTGTAGAGCGGTTCGGCCGCATCATTGTCGGTGGCGCTGGTGTATTGGGCGGTGTCGAACCCGGCTGGGCTGCCCTCGGAGCAGAACACCAGGTTCTTGGCGTGGGCGGCGCCGGCTGGGGCCAGCAGGCCCAGGGCGAGCACGCTGCAAAACAGTTTTGTATGGCGCATGGCAAATCCTTTTCCATCTGTTGCACTGCTTCGGGATACGAATTGCGGCAACAGGCACCCCAACCCCGGCGCGGTAGCGTCGGGGGCGGGTTTGGTTTACGGGAGGGGCGGAGGGTGGCCCGGGGCTATTTTTCTACGCTGACGCCGTAGAAGGCGTTCAGCGCAAACGGGCTGATCTTGAAGTCCTTCACCTTGGCGCTCTTCGGCTGGTAGACCGTGGAGTGGGCGATCGGGGTAATCGGCACCTGCTCCTTGAGGATGTGCTGCGCCTTTTGGTAAAGCTCGGTGCGCTTGGCCTGGTCCGAGGTAGCTTTGGCCTGCTTGATCAGGTCGTCGTAGGGCTTGTAGCACCACTTGGAGAAGTTGTTGCCGTCGATGGCGTCGCAGCCATACAGGGTGCCCAGCCAGTTGTCCGGGTCACCGTTGTCACCGCTCCAGCCGATCAGCATGGCGCCCTGTTCGCCGCCTTTGGAGCGTTTGATGTATTCGCCCCATTCGTAACTGACGATCTTCGCCTTGATGCCGATCTTGGCCCAGTCGGACTGCAGCATCTCTGCCATCAGCTTGGCATTGGGGTTATACGGGCGTTGCACCGGCATGGCCCACAGGGTGATCTCGGTGCCCTCCTTGACGCCGGCTTGCTTGAGCAGTTGCTTGGCCTTTTCCGGGTCGTACGGCACGTCCTTGATGCTGGTGTCGTAGGACCACTGGGTCGGGGGCATGCCATTGACGGCGAGCTGGCCGGCGCCCTGGTAGACCGATTCGATGATCTTCTGCTTGTCTACGGCCATGTCCAGTGCCTGGCGCACTTCGAGTTTGGCCATGGGGTTGGGCTCGTTGCTGCCCTTGATCTTGTCCATCACGTTGTAGGCGATGTAGCCGAGGTTGAAACCGGCCTGTTGCGGCATCTGCAGGTTCTTGTCGGCCTTTAGCGGCTCGATGTCGGCCGGGCGCGGGAACAGGGTGACCTGGCATTCGTTCTTCTTCAGCTTCTGCATGCGCACCGAGGCGTCGGTGGTGATGGCGAAGATCAGGTTGTCGATCTTCACGTCCTCGGGTTTCCAGTAGTCCTTGTTGCCCTTGAAGCGGATCTGCGCGTCCTTCTGGTATTTGCTGAACACGAATGGGCCAGTGCCGATCGGCTTCTGGTTGATGTCGGCGGCCTTGCCATCCTTGAGCAACTGGTCGGCGTACTCGGCCGACTGCACGGAAGCAAAGCTCATGGCCAGGTTCTGGATGAACGCGGCGTCCACTTCGTTGAGGGAGAACTTGACGGTGTGTGCGTCTACTTTCTCCACCTTGGCGATGTTCTTGTCCATGCCCATGTCGGTGAAGTAGGGGAATTCGGTGGGGTAGGCCTTACGAAACGGGTGGTTCTTGTCGAGCATGCGGTTGAAGGTGAACAGCACGTCGTCGGCGTTGAATTCGCGGCTTGGCTTGAAGTAGTCGGTGGTGTGGAACTTGACGCCTTCACGCAGGTGGAAGGTGTAGGTTTTGCCGTCGTCGGACACATCCCATTGGGTCGCCAGGCCGGGGATGACGGCGGTGCCGCCCCGTTCGAACTGGGTCAGGCGGTTGAACACGGTCTCGGCCGAGGCGTCGAAGTCGGTTCCGGTGGTGTATTGCCCCGGGTCGAAACCGGCCGGGCTGCCTTCGGAGCAGAACACCAGGTTGGACGCGGCGTGGGCAAGCGGGGCGCCGCCGAGCAAGCCTGCGCCGAGCAGAAACGGAATGACTGCGTGTTTGAGCATGGTGGCCTCATTGTTGTCATTTTTCTGGTTTGAGGTGGCCTCGTGAGCCGACCTGCGGATACTTATGCAGGGGATGTACCCAATGCAACACTCCGAAGGATAGTTGGCGTCAGAAAAGTAGTACGGGCGTACATGGATGTCGCATCCATGTAACTTTCTCGGAAGTTAAACGTTTGCGAGGGCAAAATGATGGCTTTTTGCAGAATATTTCGGGGAGGGATATACGTAGGATGCGCGTTGTTGGTGCGTAGGAAATGTCTGAAATTTGCTGAAAGGGGCGCTTAGCGCCCCTGATGAACAGGCTTAGGGCATCTGGACTTCGATCAGCCCATCGGCATTCATGCTGACTTCGCTGGTGCCTGCTTCGATATCCGGAGCCGGTGCGGCTTCATCCGCGCCCATGGCCTTCATCGCCATGGGGGCGCTGCGCAGGTAAGGGCGTGGGTAGCCGCTGCTGTTGAGGTTCAGGCTGACCACCTTGTAGCCCTTGCCACCTAGCGCTTCGGTCGCCAGCTGGGCACGTGCCTTGAAGGCGTTGACTGCATCCTTGAGCAGCTCGTCCTCGCTGGTTTTGCGAGTAGCCGGCGCGATGGAGAAGTCCATCCCGCCCATTTTCAGGTCCTGCAGCAGGTCGGCGCTGAGCTGCGACAGGGCCGGGAAGTCGGCGCTTTCCAGGCGCAGTTCGGCACGTTCGCGCCAACCGGTGATCTTCTGGCCCTTGCTGTCGTACACCGGGTAGCTGTTACGGCTGCCCTGGCTGATCTTCACGTCCTTGACCTGGCGGGCCTGTTGCACGGCCTTGTTCATGGTTTCGGTGATCTGTTTGGCGAGCTTGCCCGGGTCGGTGTTCTGCGCTTCGCTATACAAGGTCACGACCATCAGGTCGCGCGGCACTTCCTTGCTGACTTCGGCACGCAGCGATACCTGGTTATAGCGCGGCTCATCAGCCGCCAGCGCCGGCAGGCTGGCGAGCAGGCCGCAGGAGAGGATCAGGGCAGCGCCGCGACGAGGGATATGCATGTGGTACTCCTTGGCAATGAAAGGCGTGGGTTCTGGGCGTCCATCCCACGCATGGCCCTTAAGACCGGGAACAGTGTGGTGGGTTCAAAAGTGCCATCATGAACCTGTGACAAAGTGTGGCGCTTTGCCGCATCGCTGCAGCTGGCCGCCCGGCTTCGGTATACTCCAGCCGATTTTCCTGGAGCACTCATCAGGAGAGCTCATGCTCGCCGCCGCACAACCGCTGTCCGCTACACGCCAGAACCTCTGGCGCCTGACTGTCATTCGGGTTCTGGTCCTGGCCGCCCAGGCCGGCTCCGTGGGCGTTGCCTACTGGACCGAACTGCTGCCGCTGCCATGGTTTTCGTTGGCCGCGACCCTGGCCCTTTCATCTTTGCTGTGCGCGTTCACCGCCTTGCGCTTGCGCCTGTCGCTGCCGGTCACCGAGCTTGAATATGCGCTGCAGCTGGCCTGCGACCTGCTGATCCACAGCGCCCTGCTGTATTACTCGGGCGGCTCGACCAACCCATTCGTTTCCTACTACCTGGTGCCGCTGGCCATCGCCGCAGTGACCTTGCCCTGGCTTTACTCGCTGATTCTGTCGGGTATCGCGCTGACCGCCTACAGCATGCTGCTGGTGCAGTTCTACCCGCTCGAAGGGTTGCCGATGGCGCGGGACAAGATGCAGGTCTATGGCATGTGGCTGAGCATCGCACTGGCCGCTGCAGTCATTACCTTCTTCGCCGCGCGCATGGCCGAAGAGCTGCGCCGCCAGGAGCAACTGCGCTCCGAACGCCGTGAAGAGAGCCTGCGCGATGAACAGCTGCTGGCCGTGGCCACCCAGGCGGCAGGTGCTGCACACGAGCTGGGCACGCCGCTGGCGACCATGAGCGTGCTGCTTAACGAAATGCGCCAGGACCACAAAGATCCGCTGTTGCAGGAAGACCTGCAGATCCTTCAGGATCAGGTCAAACTGTGCAAAGAGACGCTGCAGCAACTGGTCCGCGCCGCCGAAGCCAACCGCCGGCTGGCCGTGGTCGAGCAGGACGTCACCGAATGGCTCGATGAAGCCCTCAACCGTTGGCACCTGATGCGCCCGGAAGCCAGCTACCGCTTCCAGCGCTTGCGCGACGGCCAGGTGCCGCGCCTGACGCCGCCCCCGGACCTGACCCAGGCGCTGCTGAATTTGCTGAACAATGCCGCCGATGCCTGCCCCGATGACCTGGAAGTGCACCTGGACTGGGACGCCCAGGACATCGTCATCAGCATCCGCGACCATGGCCCCGGCGTGCCGCCGGCCATTGCCGAAGCCATCGGCAAACCCTTCATTACCACCAAGGGCAAAGGCTTCGGCCTGGGCCTGTTCCTGAGCAAAGCCAGCGTGACCCGTGCGGGCGGCTCGGTGAAACTCTATAGTCATGAGCAGGGTGGCACCCTCACCGAACTGCGCCTGCCCCATGGCACGCGAGGAGATGAATGATGAGCGAAGAAAACCAGGTCGAAAGCGAAGAGCTGCCGCACCTGCTGCTGGTGGATGACGATGCCACCTTCACCCGGGTCATGGCCCGTGCCATGAGCCGTCGGGGCTTTCGCGTAAGCACCGCGAGCTCCGCTGAAGAAGGCTTGGTCCTGGCCCAGAACGACCTGCCCGACTACGCCACGCTGGACCTGAAGATGGAAGGCGACTCCGGCCTGGTGCTGCTGCCCAAGCTGCTGGAGCTGGACCCAGAGATGCGCGTGGTGATCCTGACCGGTTACTCGAGCATTGCCACCGCGGTGGAGGCGGTCAAGCGCGGTGCCTGCAACTACCTGTGCAAGCCTGCCGATGCCGACGATGTGCTGGCGGCGCTGCTCTCGGAGCACACCGACCTGGACACCCTGGTGCCGGAAAACCCGATGTCGGTGGACCGCCTGCAGTGGGAGCACATCCAGCGCGTACTGGGTGAGCACGAAGGCAACATCTCCGCCACCGCGCGGGCGCTGGGCATGCACCGGCGCACGTTGCAGCGCAAGCTGCAGAAGCGCCCCGTCCGGCGCTGAACTTATTCTGGCAGTACCGGCCCTATCGCCGGCAAGCCGGCTCCCACAGGTGCTCCACAGTCATCAGGTTTAGTGGGGTACCTGTGGGAGGCGGCTTGCCGGCGATAGGGCCAGTACTGACAGAAATTTCTTTATATTGAAGCTGATCCCCGCAAATCCTGGCCTGTTGACGTATCATTAGCCCCCTAACGGCAACCCTTTCAGGATCGCTTGCGCATGCTCGCCCTTCTCATCCAGACGCTGAACATCACGGCCCCGGTCTTCGCCATGCTGTTCATGGGCGTACTGCTCAAACGCATCCACCTGATCGACGACAATTTCAACCGGGTCGCCTCGCAGCTGGTGTTCAACGTCTGCATGCCCGCGCTGCTGTTCCTTGGCATCTACCACGCCGACCTGGCGTCGGCCGTCAAACCCGGTGTCATCCTCTACTTCGTCGTCGCCACGCTGGTGGGCTTTGCCGTGGCCTGGGGCATGGCCATCTGGCGCTGCCCGCAGGCCGACCGTGGCATCTACACCCAAGGCGCATTTCGCGGCAACAACGGGGTCATTGGCCTGGCGCTGGCCGCCAGCCTTTATGGCGACTACGGTATCTCCCTGGGCGCGGTGCTCGCCGGGCTTGTGATCCTCATGTACAACTCGCTGTCCGCTGTGGTGCTGGCCGTGTACAGCCCGGACCTCAAGTCCGACCCGTGGAGCATCTGCAAGAGCATCTTCAGCAACCCGCTGATCATCAGCGTGCTGGTCGCCACGCCGATGGCCTACGGCCAGGTACCGCTGCCCAACTGGCTGCTTACCTCCGGCGACTACCTGGCGCAGATGACCCTGCCGCTGGCGCTGATCTGTATTGGCGGCACCTTGTCGCTGGCGGCGCTGCGCGACAGTGGCAAGCTGGCCATCGATGTCAGCCTGGTGAAGATGGTCTGGTTGCCGCTGATCGGCACCCTCGGGGCCTGGCTCTGTGGTTTTCGCGGGGCCGAACTGGGCATCCTGTTCCTGTACATTGGCAGCCCGACGGCGGCGGCCAGTTATGTCATGGCGCGAGCGGCCAACGGCAACCATGAGTTGGCGGCCTCGATCATCGTAATCACCACGCTAATGGCGGCGATCACCACCAACATTGGTATTTTCATCTTGCAGTGGGGCGGGTGGATCTAGATCCTTCGCTGCCAACAACACAAAAAACACTGCCTCACTGAGCTAAAGGACACTTCATGCAAGACCAGAGCACGCCCGAGCGCTTGCAGCGCGGGCTGAAGAATCGCCATATCCAGTTGATCGCGCTGGGCGGTGCCATTGGTACCGGGTTGTTCCTGGGTATCGCCCAGACCATCCAGCTGGCAGGCCCGTCCGTTTTGCTGGGCTATGCCATTGCTGGCCTGATGGCTTTCTTCATCATGCGCCAGCTCGGTGAAATGGTGGTCGAAGAGCCGGTCGCCGGCAGTTTCAGCCACTTTGCCCACCAGTACTGGAGCGAGTTCGCAGGCTTCGTCTCGGGCTGGAACTACTGGGTGGTGTATGTGCTGGTGGGCATGGCCGAGCTGACGGCGGTGGGCATCTATGTGCAGTACTGGTGGCCGGAGTTTCCCACCTGGGCCACGGCGGCGATCTTCTTCGTGGTGATCAACCTCATCAACCTGACCCAGGTGAAGGTCTACGGTGAGATGGAGTTCTGGTTCGCCTTGGTCAAGGTGGTGGCCATCGTCAGCATGATCGGCTTTGGTGCCTGGCTGCTGACCAGTGGCCACGGCGGTCCGGATGCCAGCGTGGCCAACCTGTGGCAATACGGTGGGTTCTTCCCCAACGGTGTCACTGGCCTGGTGATGGCGCTGGCGGTGATCATGTTCTCCTTTGGTGGCCTGGAGCTGGTGGGCATCACTGCCGCCGAAGCGGACAATCCGCGCCTGAGCATTCCCAAGGCAACCAACCAGGTGGTGTACCGCATCCTGATCTTCTACATCGGTGCGCTGGCAGTGCTGCTGTCGCTGTACCCGTGGCAGAAGGTGGTGCAGGGCGGCAGCCCGTTCGTGATGATTTTCCACGAACTGGACAGCGACCTGGTGGCGACCATCCTCAACATCGTGGTGCTGACTGCCGCGCTGTCGGTCTACAACAGCTGCGTGTACGCCAACAGCCGCATGCTGTTCGGCCTGGCCAGCCAGGGTGATGCGCCACGCCAGCTGCTCAAGGTCAGCCGCAGCGGCGTGCCACTGACGGCGCTGGGCGTGTCGGCCTTCGCCACGGGCATGTGCGTGCTGATCAACTACCTGATGCCGGGTGAGGCGTTTGGCCTGCTGATGGCGCTGGCGGTATCGGCGTTGGTGATCAACTGGGCGAGCATCAGCATCACCCACCTGAAGTTCCGCAAGGCCAAGCTGGCGGCGGGTATCACGCCGTTCTACCAGAGCTGGGGGCACCCGTTCACCAACTACCTGTGCCTGGCGTTCATCGTGCTGATTCTGGTGGTGATGTACCTGACCCCGCCGATTCGGATTTCGGTGATGTTGATTCCGGGGTGGATTGCGCTGTTGTACGTGGCGTTTCGCTTGAAAAAGGCACGGCAGGCTTGAGATAGGGGGGATTCGAGGCGCATGTCTTGAATCATGTAGCGCTCTTGAGATCGAGCGCCGCCCGCGCGGCGCTCGATTTCATAGGCGCCGAATAACCCAAGGCATGCATTTCGCTGCCGCGACACGACCTTCCCGCTGTTAGTGCTGCCGCCGCCAGGCACGGACGGTGGTATACAGCAGCACCAAACCAAGCACTGGCAGAACGTAGAACAGCATCAGCCGCTCCAGGCGGCCGGCCAGCGGCATGCCCATGGTAAAAGCCGCCACGTGCAGGCCGTAGGCCAGGTACAGGCACAGAAACACCAGCCCTTCAGCGCGGGTGATGCGGTAGCCGGAGTAGAACACGGGCAAACTCAGCGCCGCCACGCCAAGCATCACCGGCAGGTCGAAACCCAGTGCGTTGGGCGAGATGGTCAGCGGTATGGGCGTAATCAATGCCGTCAGGCCAAGCACCGCCAGCAGGTTGAACAAATTACTGCCAATCACCGTGCCCACGGCGATCTCGCGTTCGCCACGCAGGGCAGCGATCAATGCTGCGGCCAATTCGGGCAGGGAGGTGCACACGGCAACCACGGTCAGGCCGATGATGCGCTCAGACAAGCCAAGGTCAGTCGCCACCTCGACCGCCGCCTCCAATAGCAGATGCCCTGCCAGGCTCAACAAGCCGAGGCCGAAGGCGATCTGCAACAACGTGCCGGACCAGAAGCGACCGGCGCTGCTGGTGAGTGGGCGCGGGGCAGGGTAGGTACGGGCATAGTGCCGCGATTGGTGCCAGAGCATGGCCAGGTAGCCCGCCAGGCCAAGCAGCAGCAACAACCCTTCGACGCGGCCGAGATGGCCGTTGGCTGCCAGCGCATACACCAGCCCGCTGGCGAGGATCATCAGTGGAATGTCCAGGCGCACCAGCTGGCGCGATACCCGCAACGGGATGATCAGTGCTGCCAGGCCGAGAATCACCAGCACGTTGAAGATATTGCTGCCGATCACGCTGCCCACGGCCACGTCGGGCGCGCCCTGGTAGGCGGCCTGCAGGCTCACGGTCAGTTGCGGCGCGGTACTGCCGAACGCCACCAGGCTCAGGCCGATGATCAATGGCCGAACGTGCAGGCGCTGGGCCAGGCGCAGGGCGGCGCGCACCATCAGTTCGGCGCCGCCGACCAGCAACAGCAGGGCTACGCCCAGTTGCAGGAGGCTGAAAGTGGGAAGGGTGGCCAGGTCGAAAATGGTGTGGGCTCCAGTTGGGTCAGTCGCTCAGACCTTGTACCCGGACGCGCGCCGTTCCGCTACGGAGCATGCCGATTTTTTCTGCTGCAGCACGTGACAGGTCGATCAGCCGACCGCGTGTGTGCGGGCCGCGGTCGTTGATGCGGACCACTACGCTGCGCTGGTTGGCGAGGTTGGTGACCAGTACCCGGCTGCCGAAGGGCAGGCTGCGGTGGGCAGCGGTGAGGCCGTGCTGGTTGAACGGTTCGCCGCTGGCAGTGCGTTTGCCATGGTGGCGCGAGCCGTAATAGGAGGCGGTACCGGTCTGGTTGTAGCCGCGGGGGTCGATGTCGTGGCTGGCGCAGCCGGCCAGCAGGGAGAAGAGGGCGAGGGTTGTAAGGGATCTTCTTAGCAAATCGGATGCTCCGGTGCTGCTGTTGGGGCCGCTGTGCGGCCCATCGCGGATAAATCCGCTCCTACACAGTGCTGGTAGGAGCGGATTCATCCGCGATCGAGGGCAACGCCCTCGCCGCTTTTTTCAGCTCACCCTTCGAGCTTGGCCTTGAGCAATTGGTTCACTTGCCCCGGGTTGGCCTTGCCCTTCGACGCCTTCATCGCCTGGCCGACGAAGAAGCCGAACATCTTGCCGCGCTTGGCCTCGTCGGCGGCGCGGTACTGTTCAACCTGATCGGCGTTGGCAGCGAGCATCTCGTCGAGCATCTTGTCGATTGCACCGGTGTCGGTGACCTGCTTGAGGCCCTTGCTTTCGATGATGCTGTCGGCATCGCCTTCACCCGCGGCCATGGCCTCGAACACGGTCTTGGCGATCTTGCCGCTGATGGTGTTGTCGCGGATGCGCAGCAGCATGCCGCCGAGCTGCTCGGCGCTGACCGGCGCCTGGTCGATTTCGATACCCAGCTTGTTCAGCAGGCTGCCCAGCTCGACCATCACCCAGTTGGCAGCCAGTTTTGCATCGCCGCCAATCTTCACCACCTGCTCGAAGTAGTCCGCCTGTTCGCGGCTGGAGGCCAGCACGTTGGCGTCGTAGGCCGACAGGCCGTACTGGCTCTGGAAGCGCTCGACCTTCTGCGGCGGCAGCTCTGGCAGGCCGGCGCGGATGGTTTCGAGGAAGCTGTCCTCGATGACCACCGGCAGCAGGTCCGGGTCGGGGAAGTAACGGTAGTCGTTGGCTTCCTCCTTGCTGCGCATGGAGCGGGTCTCGTCCTTGTTCGGGTCGTACAGGCGGGTTTCCTGGATGACCTTGCCGCCGTCCTCGATCAGGTCGATCTGGCGCTGGATCTCGCTGTTGATCGCGCGCTCGATGAAGCGGAACGAGTTGACGTTCTTGATCTCGCAGCGGGTACCGAACTCGGCCTGGCCCTTGGGCCGGATCGAGACGTTGCAGTCGCAGCGCAGCGAGCCTTCGGCCATGTTGCCGTCGCAGATGCCCAGGTAGCGCACCAGTGCATGGATCGCCTTGACGTAGGCCACGGCTTCCTTGGCGCTGCGCATGTCCGGCTCGGAGACGATTTCCAGCAGCGGGGTGCCGGCGCGGTTCAGGTCGATGCCGGTAGAGCCGCTGAAGTCTTCGTGCAGGCTCTTGCCGGCGTCTTCTTCGAGGTGCGCGCGGGTTACCCCGATGCGCTTGATGGTGCCGTCTTCAAGGGCGATGTCCAGGTGACCCTTACCGACGATCGGCAGGTCCATCTGGCTGATCTGGTAGCCCTTGGGGAGGTCGGGGTAGAAGTAGTTCTTGCGCGCGAACACGTTGCGCTTGCCGATTTCGGCATCGATCGCCAGGCCGAACATGCAGGCCATGCGCACGGCTTCCTGGTTCAGCACCGGCAGTACGCCGGGCATGCCCAGGTCAACCAGGCTGGCCTGGGTGTTCGGCTCGGAGCCGAAGGTGGTGGCGCTGCCGGAGAAGATCTTCGACTGGGTGGCCAGCTGGGTGTGAATTTCCAGCCCGATCACAACTTCCCATTGCATGTGTGAATTCCTCAGAAGCCGTTGGGGGCGCGGGTGTGCCAGTCGGTGACTTGCTGGTAACGGTGCGCGACGTTGAGCAGGCGGCCTTCCTGGAAATACGGGGCCAGCAGCTGCACGCCGACCGGCAGGCCATCGACGAAGCCGGCTGGCATCGACAGGCCCGGCAGGCCCGCCAGGTTGGCGGTAATGGTGTAGACGTCCTCGAGGTAGGCGGCGACCGGGTCGCTGCTCTTGGCGCCGAGCTTCCAGGCCGGGTTTGGCGTGGTCGGGCCGAGGATCAGGTCAACGCCTTCGAAGGCCGTCATGAAGTCGTTCTTGATCAGGCGGCGGATCTGCTGCGCCTTGACGTAGTAGGCGTCGTAGTAGCCGGCCGAAAGGGCATAGGTACCGACCATGATGCGGCGCTGCACTTCGGCACCGAAGCCTTCGCCACGGGAGCGCTTGTACAGGTCGGTGAGGTCTTTGGGCTCTTCGCAACGGTAGCCGAAGCGCACGCCGTCGAAACGCGACAGGTTGGACGAAGCTTCGGCAGGCGCGATCACGTAGTACGCCGGGATGGCGTGCTGCATGTTCGGCAGGCTGATTTCCTTGACCACCGCGCCGAGCTTTTCCAGCTCCTTGACGCTGGCCTGCACCAGTTCGGCGATGCGCGGGTCGAGGCCGGCACCGAAGTATTCCTTCGGCAGGCCGATGCGCAGGCCTTGCAGCGAGGCGTTGAGGTTGGCGCTGTAATCCGGCACCGGCTCATCGATGCTGGTGGAGTCCTTGGTATCGAACCCGGCCATGCCTTGCAGCAGCAGCGCGCAGTCTTCAGCGGTGCGCGCCAGCGGGCCACCCTGGTCGAGGCTGGAGGCGTAGGCGATCATGCCCCAGCGCGATACCCGACCGTACGTCGGCTTCAGGCCGGTGAGGTTGGTCAGGGCGGCCGGCTGTCGGATCGAGCCGCCAGTGTCGGTACCGGTGGTGGCCGGCAGCAGGCGCGCGGCGACCGCTGCAGCCGAACCACCGGACGAGCCGCCAGGCACATGCTCGAGGTTCCACGGGTTTTTCACCGCGCCATAGTGGCTGGACTCGTTGGCCGAACCCATGGCGAATTCGTCCATGTTGGTCTTGCCCAGAGTGACCATGCCGGCTTCGGCCAGCTTGGCGACCACGGTCGCGTCATACGGCGCCTTGAAGTTGTCGAGCATCTTCGAGCCGCAGCTGGTGCGAACGCCGTTGGTGCAGAACAGGTCCTTGTGGGCGATCGGCGCGCCCAGCAGCGCACCGGTCTCGCCAGCGGCGCGACGGGCGTCGGCGGCACGGGCCTGGCCCAGGGCCAGCTCCTCGGTGACGCTGATGAAGCTGTTGAGTTGCGGGTCGAGTTGCTGAATGCGCGCCAGCAGTGCGCCGGTCAGCTCTTCGGAAGAAAACGACTTGTCGGCGAGTCCGCGAGCGATCTCGGCCAGGGTCAATTGATGCATGGCAGGCTCTATCCCTTACTCGATGACTTTGGGAACCAGGTACAGACCGCTTTCGGTCGAGGGTGCGATGGCCTGGTAGGCATCACGCTGGTTGCGTTCGGTGACCTGGTCGGGACGCAGGCGCTGGCTGGCCTCCAGGGGGTGGGCCAGGGGCTCGATGCCAGTGGTGTCGACCGCTTGCATCTGGTCGACCAGCCCGAGAATGCTGTTCAGTGCATCGGTAATGCGTGGCAGCTCGCCTTCATTCAGGCCCAGACGGGCCAGATGGGCGATCTTTTCCACGTCGCAGCGTTCAAGCGCCATGGGGATCTCCAGAGGATACAAAGAACGGAATAGGGTCCGTGATGAGGAACATGTCGGCATTTTGGCGGTCATACGGCCGCGATCATCTGCTGGCGTGCTCGGAAAAACGACCAATTTAACATATTGGCTCCTTGCCCAAAATCCCTGCCATTGTTAGAGTTTGCCGCACTTTTTTACCCACGCTTTCCCCAGGGTCACTTTCCCATGTTCAAGAAACTGCGTGGCATGTTTTCCAGCGATCTCTCCATCGACCTGGGTACTGCCAACACCCTTATTTACGTGCGTGAGCGCGGTATCGTCCTGAATGAGCCCTCGGTTGTTGCCATCCGTACCCACGGCAACCAGAAAAGCGTCGTCGCCGTCGGTACCGAAGCCAAACGCATGCTGGGCCGTACGCCTGGCAACATTGCTGCCATTCGTCCGATGAAAGACGGCGTCATCGCCGACTTCAGCGTTTGTGAAAAAATGTTGCAGTATTTCATCAACAAGGTTCACGAAAACAGCTTCCTGCAGCCCAGCCCTCGCGTGCTGATCTGCGTGCCGTGCAAGTCGACCCAGGTAGAGCGCCGCGCCATTCGCGAGTCGGCCCTGGGTGCCGGTGCCCGTGAAGTGTTCCTGATCGAAGAGCCGATGGCCGCTGCCATCGGTGCCGGCCTGCCGGTCGAAGAAGCGCGTGGCTCGATGGTCGTCGATATCGGTGGCGGTACCACTGAAATCGCCCTGATCTCGTTGAACGGCGTGGTCTACGCCGAGTCCGTCCGCGTCGGCGGCGACCGTTTCGACGAAGCCATCGTCACCTACGTGCGCCGTAACTACGGCAGCCTGATCGGCGAATCCACTGCCGAGCGCATCAAGCAGGAAATCGGTACCGCCTACCCGGGCGGCGAAGTGCGCGAAGTCGACGTGCGCGGGCGCAACCTGGCCGAAGGCGTGCCACGTGCCTTCACCCTGAATTCCAATGAAGTACTGGAAGCCCTGCAGGAATCCCTGGCGACCATCGTCCAGGCGGTCAAGAGCGCCCTGGAGCAGTCGCCGCCAGAGCTGGCTTCCGACATCGCCGAGCGTGGCCTGGTGCTGACCGGTGGTGGCGCGCTGCTGCGTGACCTCGACAAGCTGCTGGCCCAGGAAACCGGCCTGCCGGTAATCGTCGCCGAGGACCCGCTGACCTGTGTCGCCCGTGGCGGCGGTCGCGCCCTGGAGATGATGGACAAGCACGCGATGGACCTGCTCTCCAGCGAGTGATAACCGCTGCATCTGAGCGCCCGGTTTACAGGTAGCACGCGCAGTGCTACCTGTATGTGCTGGGCTGGCGTCCGTTCGGGCGTCGTTTCCGTCAACCCGCAACCAGGCTGGTGCGTTGTCCCATGTCCAATGACCTCCTGAGTCGTCCACGAGGAACGGCCCATTAAACCGCTTTTCTCCAAGGGCCCTTCACTGGGCGTTCGCCTGCTCGTATTGGTGGTGCTGTCGGTCGCGCTGATGGTGGTCGACGCACGCTTCGACATGCTCAAGCCCGTGCGCAGCCAGATGGGCCTGGTGCTCATGGAATCGTACTGGATCACCGACCTGCCGCAGCGCATGTGGCAGGGCGTGGCCGGCCAGTTCGGCAGCCGTACCGAACTGATCGCGGAAAACGAGAAGCTCAAGACCGAAGCCCTGCTGCTGCAGGGGCGCCTGCAGAAGCTGGCGGCCCTGACCGAGCAGAACGTGCGCCTGCGCGAGTTGCTCAACTCTTCGGCGCTGGTCAACGAGAAGGTCGAGGTGGCCGAGCTGATCGGGGTAGACCCCAACCCGTTTACCCACCGCATCCTGATCAACAAGGGGGAGCGCGACGGCGTGTTCCTTGGCCAGCCGGTGCTCGATGCCCGTGGCCTGATGGGCCAGGTGGTCGAGCTGATGCCCTACACCTCTCGGGTATTGCTGCTGACCGACACCACCCACAGCATCCCGGTGCAGGTCAACCGTAACGGCCTGCGCGCCATCGCCAGCGGCACCGGTAACCCGGAGCGCCTGGAACTGCGCCACGTGGCCGACACGGCCGACATCAAGGAAGGCGACCTGCTGGTGAGCTCCGGTATGGGGCAGCGTTTCCCGGCCGGCTACCCGGTGGCTACCGTCAACGAAGTGATTCACGACTCCGGTCAGCCGTTCGCCATCGTCCGCGCCATCCCGACCGCCGCACTCAACCGCAGCCGTTACATGCTGCTGGTGTTCAGTGACCGGCGTTCACCGGAACAGCGCGCCACCGACGCAGCGCTTGCCCAGGAAGAAGCCGACCGCAAGGGGGCAGCGAACCCCGCCCAGCCCGCCGTAAGCGGTGACCAGGCTGCACCGGCCGGCACGCCCGCACCCGCCACACCCGCCCCGGCCGCTGCAGCACCGGCAGCAGCGCCTGCCAGCCCTGCCGCAGCGCCTGCGGCACCTGCACAACCCCGGAGGCAATGATGGCCAAAGCGCGCCGTAATCACGGTTGGGTCATCTGGCTGACGTTCGCCATCGGCCTGCTGCTCAGCGTTTCGCCCATGCCGCAATTCCTTGAAGTGTTCCGGCCCATGTGGCTGGCGATGCTGGTGTCGTTCTGGACGCTGACGCTGCCGAACAAGGTGGGCATGACCACCGCGTTCGTCCTCGGCCTGGCCGAGGACGTGCTGTACGGCACGTTGCTTGGGCAGAACGCGCTGATCCTCACCCTGATCACCTTCCTGGTGCTGTCCCTGCAGCAGCGCCTGCGGATGTTCCCGATGTGGCAGCAGAGCCTGGTGATTTTGGTGATCTTCGGCATTGCCCAGCTGATCCAGCTGTGGCTCAGTGCACTCACCGGCAACCGCCTGCCGACTCTGGCCCTGGTCTGGTCGGCGGTCATCAGCGCCTTGCTCTGGCCCTGGATCAGTTTCGCCCTGCGCGATCTGCGCCGGCGCTTGCATATCAACTGACGGCGCTGCCACCACTGACAGGGAGATGTCTGCATGAAACCACTTTACCTGGCCTCCGGCTCGCCCCGTCGACGTGAACTGCTGACCCAGATCGGCGTGCCGTTCACCGTCACCAGCGCCCCCATCGATGAAACCCCGCTGCCCGCTGAAAGCGCCGTGGCGTATGTCGAGCGCCTGGCCAAGGCCAAGGCCGAAGCTGGCCTGGCCCAGCTCGACGGCGCGGCTGTGGTACTTGGGGCAGATACGGCAGTGGTGCTCGATGGTCGTATTCTCGGCAAGCCGGAAAACCGCGAAGATGCCTTGGCCATGCTGGCTGACCTGGCGAACCGTGAGCATCAGGTGCTCACTGCCGTGGCGCTGAGCGACGGCCAGTGCAGCCTGAGCGTCTGCGTCACCAGCACCGTGCGTTTTCGCGCCATCACCGCTGAAGAGGCCGCGCGCTACTGGGCTAGCGGCGAACCGGCGGATAAAGCCGGCGGCTATGCCATCCAGGGCCTGGGCGCGGTATTCGTGACCGGCCTGCAGGGAAGCTATTCGGCAGTGGTCGGTTTGCCCTTGAGCGAAACGGCCGAACTGCTCGCCCAATTCGGTATTGCCTGCTGGCAGGTACCGGCGCTTTCGCCAGAGGTAACAAAGCAGCAGTAGCCAGCCCGGCACCCGCGATCCATCATTACCGAAGACCTTTGACGAGAGCCTGCCATGAGTGAAGAGATCCTGATCAACATCACCCCGATGGAGTCACGTGTGGCGGTGGTGGAAAACGGGGTGTTGCAGGAAGTGCACGTCGAGCGTACCCAGCGCCGCGGCATCGTCGGCAATATCTACAAGGGCAAGGTGGTGCGAGTGCTGCCGGGCATGCAGGCGGCGTTCGTCGATATCGGCCTGGAGCGCGCTGCGTTCATCCATGCCTCGGAAATTTCCCAGCGCGAAGGCTCTGCCGTCGAGACCATCACCGCCCTGGTGCACGAGGGCCAGGCCCTGGTGGTGCAGGTGACCAAGGACCCGATCGGTACCAAGGGCGCGCGCCTGACCACCCAGCTGTCAATCCCGTCGCGCTACCTGGTGTACATGCCGCGCAGCAGCCATGTCGGCATTTCGCTGAAGATCGAAGATGAAGCCGAACGTGACCGCCTCAAGCAGGTGGTCAGCGACTGCATGGACAGTGAAGATATCAAGAATGCCGGTGGTTTCATCCTGCGGACCGCAGCCGAAGGCGCGCGTGCCGAAGAGATCCTGCAGGACATCCGCTACCTGCGCCGCCTGTGGGAGCAGATCGGCAGCCAGATCCAGACCTGCGGCGCGCCCACGGTCATCTACGAAGACCTTGGCCTGGCCCTGCGCACCCTGCGTGACCTGGTCAACCCTAAGATCGAGAAAATCCGCATCGATTCGCGGGAAACCTTCCAGAAAACCACGCAGTTCGTCGGCGAGCTGATGCCGGAGATCGCCGACCGTCTGGAACATTACCCTGGCGAGCGGCCGATTTTCGACCTGTACGGCGTCGAAGATGAAATCCAGCGGGCGCTGGACCGCAAGGTCCCGCTCAAGTCCGGTGGCTACCTAGTGGTCGACCCCGCCGAAGCGATGACCACCATCGACGTCAACACCGGCGCCTTCGTCGGCCACCGCAACCTCGAAGAGACCATCTTCAAGACCAACCTGGAAGCAGCCACGGCCATTGCCCGGCAGCTGCGCCTGCGCAATATCGGCGGCATCATCATCATCGACTTCATCGACATGGAGGACGAGGAGCATCAGCGCCAGGTGCTGCGTACCCTGGAGAAGCAGCTCGAGCGCGATCACGCCAAGACCAACATCATCGGCATCACCGAGCTGGGTTTGGTGCAGATGACCCGCAAGCGCACCCGCGAGAGCCTCGAGCAGGTGCTGTGCGAGCCGTGCGTGGCCTGCCAGGGCCGGGGCAAGCTGAAGACCCCCGAAACCATCTGTTATGAAATCTTCCGCGAAATCCTCCGCGAAGCCCGCGCTTATCAGGCTGAAGGCTACCGGGTACTGGCCAACCAGAAGGTGGTTGACCGGCTGCTCGATGAGGAATCCGGGAACGTAGCCGAGCTGGAAGCCTTCATCGGTCGAACCATTCGCTTCCAGGTCGAGTCGATGTACTCGCAGGAACAATACGATGTGGTGTTGCTCTGAGGCTTTTCGATTCGCGGCATAGGTGGGTCGGGCTGGCAAAAGCGGCACTACCAGCCATCATGGATAAACGACCTGGAGGGCAGTGGCCATGGGACGTCTGAACCGCGTTCTTGTCGCCTTGACCCGCTGGGGCCTGGGTATCTGTGCACTGCTGGCCGTGTTGGTGGCGCTGTACGTGAGCCTTGGGCGCGAGCTGGTGCCACTGGTGGCCGAGTACCGCGCCGACCTTGAAAGCAAGGCCGAGCAGGCGTTGGGCCTGCCGGTGCATGTGGGTGCACTCGAAGGGCGCTGGAGTGGCCTGGCGCCGATGCTGCGTGTGCGTGACCTGCAGTTGGGCGAGGGCGCCTCGGCGCTGCGCCTGGATGACGTCAAGCTGGTGCCCGACCTGTGGGCCAGCCTGACGTCTCGCGAAGTGCGCCTGGCGCATATCCAGTTGGCTGGCTTGCAACTGATCCTTCGTGAAGACGAGCAGGGCGGCTGGGCCCTCGAAGGGTTGCCGAGAAAGGACGACGCGCCACTGGACCCTGAAGCGTTGCTGCAGCAACTGCGCCAGTTGGGGCGCATCGATGTCTTCGACAGCCAGGTCACCCTGCAGCCCTGGCAGCGTGAACCGCTGACCCTGACTTATGTCAGCCTTGGCCTGCAGGCCGGTGCCTCGCGCCAGGCGCTGGACCTGCGCGCGACCTTGCCAGACGGCCAGCCACTGGCGATCAACCTGCGCAGCCGCGCCACCGCCAAGGCGTGGCGTGACGCCCAGGTCGAAGCGTACCTGAGCCTGCCGCAAAGCGACTGGGCACGCTGGCTGCCGCCACGCGTGCTGGGCCAGTGGCAGGCTGAGGCGCTGCGTGCTGGTGGCGAGTTCTGGGTCGACTGGCGCAAAGGCCAACTTGAACAGGCGGTGGTCCGCCTCAATGCGCCTCAACTGCGGGGAGCGTATGCTGAACGCAAGGCGGTCACCCTGGACAACCTGGCCGTGTCGGCCTGGTTCCAGCGCCGTGAGCAAGGCTTCGATGTGGTCGTCGACTCGCTTGCCGCCAGCATCGACAAAGACCGTTGGGAGTCTCACCTGCAGCTGCGTCAGCGCCCCGGCGAAGACCCCGCAGGGGAGACCTGGCAGGTGCAGGCGGACCGCCTCGACCTCACACCGCTCACCCCGCTGATCAATGCCTTGGCGCCGTTGCCTGACAAGCTCATGGCCGTAGTCGATGCCTTGAAGGTGACCGGTGCCGTGCGCAATGTGCGCCTGGATATCCGCCCCAAGGCTGAAGGCAACGAGCGGCTGCAGTTCGCCGCCAACCTAGAGAAGGTCGGCTTTGACGCCTATCACGGTGCCCCGGCGGCAGGCAATGTGAGCGGCAGCATCAGCGGCGACCTGGGGCATGGCGAGCTGCGCCTGGATACTGACGCATTCATGCTGCACCTGTACCCGATCTTCGCCAAACCCTGGCATTACCAGAAAGCCAACGCACGCTTGACCTATGCCCTGGACAAAGAAGGCTTCACCCTGGTCGCCCCTTACCTCAAGGTACTCGGCGAGGAGGGCAAGATCGCCGGCGATTTTCTGATCCGCCTGCTGTTCAAGGAGGGCAGCGAGAGCTACATGGACTTGCGCGTCGGCATGACCGAGGGGGATGGCCGCTATACCGCCAAATACCTGCCCGAGGTGCTCAGCCCGGCGCTCGACGAGTGGCTGCGCAGCGCCATCGTCAAAGGTAACGTCGATCAAGGCTACTTCCAGTATCAGGGCTCGCTGAACCACGGTGCCAGCCCTGAAGCCCGCAGCATTAGCCTGTTCTTCAAGGTGCACGATGCCGCACTGGACTTCCAGCCTGGCTGGCCGCAGGTGCAGCATGTGGACGGTGATGTGCTGATCGAGGACAGCGGCGTGCGCATCAAGGCCAGCAAAGGGCTGTTGCTGGATACCCAGGTCAGCGATGTGAGCGTGAATATCCCCCATGTCGAGGGCGAGCAGCACAGCCACCTGTATCTCGATGGCAATTTCGACGGCAAGCTTGGCGATGGCCTGAAAATTCTCAAGGAAGCGCCGATCGGTACGGGTGAGATCTTCGCCGGCTGGGAAGGCGAGGGGCCGCTCAAGGGCAAGGTCAAACTCGATATCCCGTTGGCGCATGGTGAGAAGCCGAAGGTGCTGGTCGACTTCGCCACCGCCGATGCCCGGCTCAAGGTGGCACCGCCGAGCCTTGAGCTGAACCGCCTGAAAGGCGACTTCAGCTTTGATATCGACAAGGGGTTGAGTGGCAAGAACATCGCCCTGCAGGCATTCGGCAAGCCTGTCACCGCGCAAATCAGCGCCGAAGGCCAGCCCGGCCAGATGCAGACACGCATCAACGCCAGTGGCCAGGTGTCGCTACAGGCCCTTACCGACTGGTTGAAGTTCAAGCAGAACTTGCCAGCTTCCGGCGATATTCCGTACCAGTTGCAAATCAACCTGGGCAGCCGCGACAACAGCCTCAGCGTCAATTCATCGCTCAAGGGCCTGGCCATTGACTTGCCGGCACCGTTCGGCAAGGCAGCGGCCGATACCCGCGACAGCCGTTTCAGCATGAACCTGCAGGGCACGGAGCGGCGTTTCGATGCGGCGTATGCCAACCTTGCCCGCTTTGCCTATGCAGCACCGGGCGACAAGCTGGACCAGGGCCGTGGCGAGTTGCTGCTGGGCACCGGTGAAGCGCAGGTGCCAGCGGGCCAGGGCTTGCGCGTACGCGGGCGCCTCGAAAGCCTGGACCTGGAACCGTGGCAGGCGCAGATGGCTCGGTTTGCGGGTGACGACCCTGGCGGTAATGCCCGACAGAATCTGCAGAGCGTCGACCTGAGCATCGGCCAACTGAAAGCCTTCGGCATGGACCTCAACCAGGCCGTGGTGCGCCTTGCCCGTGGCGGCCCCGCGTGGGACCTGCGCCTGGACAGCAAGGAAGTCATCGGTAACGCACGCCTGCCGGATGCCAAGGCCGCAGCGATGACCGTGCGCCTGCAAACCCTGCGCCTGCCGGCAGCCGACCCGGCAGAAGCACAGGCCGAAGAAGGCCCCGACCCGCTGGCCTCGTTCGACCCGCGCAAGGTGCCGGCGCTGGACCTGACCATCGACAAGCTATACCGCGGTGACGACCTGTACGGCAACGTGGCGCTGAAGCTGCGCCCGACGGCTCGCGGTGTGGCGGCGCAGGACATCGACCTCGACTTCAAAGGCCTGCACATCGACGGCAGCGGCGGGTGGGAAGGGCAAACGGGTGCCACCAGCAGTTGGTACAAGGGCCGCCTGGATGGCAAGAACCTGGCCGATGTACTCAAGGCTTGGGGCTTCGCGCCCACCGTGACCAGCCGTGACTTCCGCCTGGACGTGGATGGCCGTTGGCCGGGCTCGCCGGCCTGGGTTGGCCTCAAGCGCTTCTCGGGGAGCATGGATGCGGCCCTGCGCACTGGCCAGTTCGTTGAGGTGGAGGGCGGAGCCCAGGCCTTGCGCGTGTTCGGCCTGCTCAACTTCAACTCCATCGGCCGGCGCCTGCGGCTGGACTTTTCCGACCTGTTCGACAAGGGCCTGGCCTATGACCGGGTCAAGGGCCTGCTGGTGGCCAGTGACGGCGTTTATGTCACCCGCGAGCCGATCAGCGTGACCGGCCCTTCGAGCAACTTTGAGCTCGACGGCACCCTGGACATGGTTCGCGACCGGGTCAATGCCAACCTGCAGGTGTCCCTGCCGGTCACCAATAACCTGCCGCTCGCTGCCCTGATTGTGGGCGCGCCAGCGGTCGGTGGCGCGCTGTTCCTGGTTGATCGGCTGATCGGTGACCGCGTTTCGCGCTTCGCCAGCGTGCACTATCGCGTCGAAGGGCCGTGGAAAGAGCCTAGAATCACCTTTGTGAAACCCTTCAACAAGTAGTCAGGAGTGCCCATGAAGGTAGCGGTCATCCAGATGGTCAGCCAGGACGATGTGCTGGCCAACCTGCAGCGTGCGGGTGCCCTGCTCGAGCAGGCGGCACTTGGTGGTGCGCGGTTGGCGGTGCTGCCCGAGAACTTCGCGGCGATGGGCCGAAAGGACGCTGCCGCGATCGGCCGTGCCGAAGCACTGGGTGAAGGCCCGATCCTGCCATGGTTGAAACGCACGGCCCGCGACCTCAGGTTATGGATAGTGGCCGGCACCTTGCCGCTGCCGCCTGCGCACCAGCCCGAGGCCAAGGCGCATGCCTGCTCGCTGCTGATCGATGAGCACGGCGATGTGGTGGCGCGCTACGACAAGCTGCACCTGTTCGACGTGGATGTGGCTGATAACCGTGGCCGTTACCGCGAGTCCGACGACTACGCCCATGGCGCTCAGGTAGTGGTGGCCGATACCCCGGTCGGGCGTCTGGGTTTGACCGTATGCTATGACCTGCGCTTTCCCGAGTTGTACAGCGCCTTGCGCGCTGCCGGCGCGGAGCTGATCACGGCACCGGCCGCGTTTACTGCGGTCACAGGGGCTGCGCATTGGGAAGTGCTGATTCGCGCCCGGGCCATCGAGACCCAGTGCTATGTGTTGGCTGCAGCCCAGGGCGGCACCCATCCAGGCCCGCGGGACACCCACGGCCACGCGGCGATCATCGACCCCTGGGGGCGGATTGTCGCCGAACAGGCGCAAGGCGAAGCGGTATTGCTCACCGAGCGCGACAGTAATGAACAAGCGTCCATTCGGGCGCGCATGCCGGTTGCCTCGCACCGGCGCTTTTTCTCGCAGGACGCCTTGCGGCCTGCGCACACCTCGGAGTGACTATGAGCCAGATGTTATCCACCGTCAGCGATCAGCTCCTGGCCCCAGGCGGACTGACCCTGGACAGCCTGCAGGCTGTGCTGGGCGAGCTGGCAGGCCCCGGCATCGATGCCGCCGACCTGTATTTCCAGGGCCAGATCTCGGAGACCTGGGCGCTGGAGGACGGCATCGTCAAAGAGGGCAGCTTCAACCTCGACCAGGGCGTCGGGGTACGTGCCCAGTCGGGTGAAAAAACCGGTTTTGCCTACAGCAACGCGATCAACCTCGAGGCGCTGACCTCCGCTGCCCGTGCCGCCCGGTCGATTTCCCGCGCGGGCCAGAATGGCACGGTTCAGGCTTTCCGCAGCCAGGACGTCACGGCCCTGTATGCCCCGGACAACCCGCTGGACGTGCTCAGCCGCGCCGAAAAGGTCGAACTGCTCAAGCGTGTCGATGCTGCTACGCGCGCGCTGGACCCGCGTATCCAGCAGGTCAGCGTGAGCATGGCCGGGGTCTGGGAGCGCATTCTGATTGCCGCCGCCGACGGTAGCCTGGCTGCCGATGTACGGCCGCTGGTGCGCTTCAACGTCAGCGTCATCGTTGAACAGAATGGCCGCCGGGAGCGCGGCGGGCAGGGCGGTGGCGGGCGTACCGACTACCGCTTCTTCACCGAGGAGCGGGTCATGGGTTATGCCCGTGAGGCGCTACGTCAGGCGCTGGTGAACCTTGAGGCGATCCCCGCGCCGGCCGGCACCTTGCCGGTGGTGCTAGGTTCGGGGTGGTCGGGCGTGCTGCTGCACGAAGCGGTCGGGCATGGCCTGGAAGGCGATTTCAACCGCAAAGGCAGTTCGGCGTTCAGTGGCCGAATTGGCGAGAAGGTCGCTTCGAGCCTGTGCACCATCGTCGACGATGGCACCCTCGAAGGCCGCCGTGGCTCGTTGAGTGTCGACGACGAAGGTACCCCAACCGAATGCACCACGCTGATCGAGAACGGTGTGCTCAAGGGCTACATGCAGGACAAGCTCAATGCACGCCTGATGGGCATGGCCGTGACCGGCAATGGCCGGCGCGAATCCTACGCCCACTTGCCGATGCCCCGCATGACCAACACTTACATGCGTGCCGGCGAAAGCGACCCGCAGGAAATCATCGCCTCGGTGAAAAAAGGCATCTACTGCGCCAACCTGGGCGGCGGCCAGGTGGATATCACCAGCGGCAAGTTCGTGTTCTCGACCAGCGAAGCCTACCTGATCGAAGACGGCAAGATCACTGCACCGGTGAAGGGCGCCACGCTGATCGGCAACGGGCCTGAGGCCATGAGCCGGGTATCGATGGTCGGTAACGACCTGGCACTGGACAGTGGCGTGGGCACATGCGGGAAGGATGGGCAGTCGGTGCCGGTGGGCGTTGGCCAGCCGACGCTGAAGCTGGACGCGATCACTGTGGGCGGCACGGGGGCTTGATGGCGCTGGGGGGCTTTGTGGGAGCGGGCTTGCCCCGCGAAGAAGCTCACGCGGTAGTGGCTGGCACCGGCTTCGCCGGTGTTCGCGGGGCAAGCCCGCTCCCACAGGCCCCCACTTGCCAGGCGTCAGCGCAGGCCGCGCTGAAGCTCGTCGAGGTCGCGGATGTACTTGAACACCTTGCGCGCAGCGGCAGGCGGTTTGTTCCGCGCTTTTTCGTGCTGGGCGTGACGGATCAGCGAGCGCAGCTGCTGACGGTCAGTGTCGGGGTACTCGTTGACGAAGCGTTCGAGGTCTTCGTCGTTACCGTCGATCAGGCGGTCGCGCCAGCGTTCCAGGCTGTGGAAGCGCTCGTTGTACTGGCGGCTGGAGCTGTCGATCTGGTCGAGCACCGCGTGGATGGCGTCCAGGTCCTGGTCGCGCATCAGCTTGCCGACAAACGACATGTGCCGTTTGCGTGCGCCATGGGCGGTGTGCTTGCAGGCTTCGGCCAGGGCCTTGCGCAGCTCGTCGGTCAACGGCAGGCGTGCCAGGGTATCGGCCTTGACCGTGGTCAGGCGTTCGCCGAGTTCGACCAGCGCATGCAGCTCGCGCTTGATCTGGGTTTTGCTTTTTTCGCCGTCGAAGGCGTCGTCGTATGAATCAACCATGGTGGCAGTCCGCTAGAAATCGCCGCCATGATAACCAGTCGGGGGCCGCTTGTCCGGCCCGGTCGTAGAATGACCCCCGCCGAACGCAGAATTTGAGTGGAGAAAACCATGAGTGCAGTCCAGAGCGTAGGCCCGAAAGACCTGCCAGCGTTGCAGGAGCAGGTCGAAGCGATCATCGCCGAGGCGCGCCGGCAAGGCGCCAGTGCCTGCGAAGTGGCGGTATCGCTGGAGCAGGGCCTGTCCACCACGGTGCGTCAGCGCGAGGTCGAGACGGTCGAATTCAACCGCGACCAAGGCTTTGGCATAACCCTCTATGTTGGCCAGCGCAAAGGCTCGGCCAGCACCTCGGCCAGCGGCCCGGACGCCATTCGCGAAACCGTTGCCGCTGCCTTGGCCATTGCCAAGCACACCTCCGAAGACGAGTGCTCGGGCCTGGCTGATGCGGCGCTGATGGCCCGCGATATCCCCGACCTGGACCTCTACCATGACTGGGACATCGAGCCTGAGAAAGCCATCGAGATGGCGCTGGCCTGCGAGGCGGCAGCATTCGATGCCGACCCGCGCATCCTCAACGCCGATGGCACTACCCTCAATACGCACCAGGGGTGCCGCGTGTACGGCAACAGCCATGGTTTTATCGGTGGCTACGCATCGACCCGGCACAGCCTGAGCTGCGTGATGATCGCCGAAGGCGAGGGGCAGATGCAGCGCGATTACTGGTATGACGTGAACCGCCAGGGCAACCTGTTGGCCGACCCGCGCAGCATTGGCCAGCGCGCTGCAGCGCGCGCCGCCAGCCGCCTGGGTGCGCGCCCGGTGAAAACCTGTGAAGTACCTGTGCTGTTCTCTGCCGAGCTGGCCGGCGGCCTGTTCGGCAGCTTCCTGTCGGCTATTTCCGGCGGCAATCTGTACCGCAAATCGTCCTTCCTCGAGGGGGCCATGGGCCAGCGCCTGTTCCCTACCTGGCTGACCCTCGATGAGCGCCCACACATCCCGCGTGCCTTGGGCAGTGCCGCGTTCGACGGTGATGGCCTGGCGACTTATGCCAAACCGTTCGTCGACAAAGGCGAATTGGTCTCGTACCTGCTGGGCACTTACTCCGGTCGCAAGCTGGGGCTGCCGAGCACGGCCAACTCGGGTGGGGTGCACAACCTGTACGTCACCCACGGCGTCGAGGACCAGGCAGCGCTGATTCGGCGCATGGGTCGCGGCTTGTTGGTCACCGAGCTGATGGGCCACGGCCTGAACATGGTTACTGGCGATTATTCCCGCGGTGCTGCGGGCTTCTGGGTCGAGAATGGCGAGATCCAGCACGCTGTGCAGGAAGTCACCATCGCCGGCAACATGAAGGATATGTTCCAGCAAATTGTCGCAATCGGCAGCGATCTTGAAACCCGTAGCAATATTCATACGGGCTCGGTGCTGATCGAGCGGATGACCGTTGCAGGTAGCTGAACACTCGGCGTTACGAGCATGCTCCAGAAACCCGGCCATCGCGCCGGGTTTTTTCTTTCATCAATCCACACTTGAAGTGATTCTGTTTATCACTTAATAATGAATATCATTATCCAGTAACTCCGGCGATGATGTTCATGAAAACCGTCCTCCACGAACTGCCCTACCTGGAAAACTGGCGCTGGCTCAGCCGGCGCATCCGCTGCGCGCTCGAACCTGACGAGCCGCGTCTGATCGAGCACTACCTGGCCGAAGGCCGCTACCTGGTGTGCTGTACCGAAACCTCGCCATGGACGGTGGCGCTGACCTCTTTCCGCCTGCTGCTGGATACCGCCTGCGACCGCATGTTGCCGTGGCATTGGCGCTGCCTGTGCCTGGACCAGGCCTGGCGCCCGTTGCTCGACCTGCGCAACCTCGACCGCCGCGAACAGAACCTTCGCTGGCAGACCTACGCCCTGCAACTGGCCAACTGCCGGTTGCTGCCATCGATTTCTCCCGATGAACTGATGCAAGGATTTGATGATGAGTGATACCCGTATCGAGCGTGACAGCATGGGTGAACTGCAGGTGCCGGCCCAGGCCCTGTACGGCGCCCAGACCCAGCGCGCGGTCGACAACTTCCCGATCAGCGGCCAGCGCATGCCGGCCCAGTTCATCCGTGCCCTGCTGCTGGCCAAGGCCGCAGCGGCCAAGGCCAACATCGAACTGGAGCAGATCAGCGCAGGGCAGGGCCAGGCTATCGTCAAGGCGGTCGAACAACTGCTGGCTGGCGATTTCATCCAGCACTTCCCGGTCGACGTGTACCAGACCGGCTCCGGCACCAGCTCGAACATGAATGCCAACGAGGTGATCGCGACGCTTGCCAGCCGCCTGCACAGTGAGCCGGTCAATGCCAACGACCACGTCAACTGTGGCCAGAGCAGCAATGACATCATCCCGACCACCATTCACGTCAGTGCCGCGCTGGCACTTCATGAACAGCTGCTGCCGGCACTGGGTCACCTGGTGCAGGTGATCGAGGCCAAGTCGGTGCAGGTGCATCAGTACGTCAAGACCGGCCGCACCCACCTGATGGACGCCATGCCGGTGCGCATGAGCCAGGTGCTCGACGGTTGGGCTGCGCAGGTCAACGCCGCCAAGGCACATATCGAAGCGACCTTGCCGAGCCTGCAGGCCCTGGCCCAGGGCGGCACTGCCGTAGGTACCGGGATCAACGCCCACCCACAGTTCGCCGCCGGTTTCGCCCGTCAGCTGAGCGCCTTGACCCGGGTCGAATTCACCCCAGGGCAGAACCTGTTCGCCCTGATCGGCTCGCAGGACACCGCTGTTGCGCTGTCTGGCCAGCTCAAGACCACTGCCGTGGCGTTGATGAAGATTGCCAACGACCTGCGCTGGATGAACTCCGGCCCGCTCGCAGGCCTGGGGGAAATCGAACTGCAAGGCCTGCAGCCGGGCTCATCGATCATGCCAGGCAAGGTCAACCCGGTAATCCCGGAAGCCACTGCCATGGTCGCCGCGCAAGTGATCGGGAACGACGCGACCATCGCTGTAGCGGGGCAGTCGGGCAACTTCGAGCTCAATGTGATGCTGCCGGTCATCGCCCGCAACCTGCTTGAGAGTATCGAGCTGATGGCCAACGCCAGCCGCCTGCTGGCCGACAAGGCCATTGCCACCTTCAAGGTCAACGAAGGCAAGCTCAAGGAAGCACTGGCCCGCAACCCGATCCTGGTCACCGCGCTGAACCCGATCATCGGCTACCTCAAGGCCGCCGAAATCGCCAATACCGCCTACAAGCAGGGCCGGCCGATCATCGACGTGGCGCTGGAGCACACCGACCTGTCGCGCGACCAGCTAGAGGCGCTGCTGGACCCGGAAAAACTCACCGCTGGCGGCATCTGATCCGCGCCAGCGCGCAGGAGGCAAGTCATGCAGCACTGGAAACGCACCACGGAAATCGCCAACCGCTTGTTTGAGCAAGGCGAGCTGGTCGATGCGAGGGAGTACTACCTGCAAGCCCTGGCCCTGGCCCAGGTGCTGTTCGAGCGCTGGCATGACATCGACGAAGCGGTGGCGGCGTTCGTCATCGCCCACCACAACCTGGCCGATCTGCACCTGCGGCTGAACCAGCCGCAGGAAAGCGCCGATTACCTGTGCGCCGCTCATCAGCGCCTGCTTCAGGCCAGCCAGGAGGCACGCTTGCCCCAGGCGCTGCGGGATGCCGCGCTGCGCCACAGCGGGCGCACCTATACCGAGTTGCTGAGTTTCATCGCCGAGTACGGCCAGTATCCACGCACCGAGCGCCTGCTCAATCGCCAGGCGCCCGCAGCCAGCGAACTGGCTGCGCAGACGGACCTGTCGTCCAGTACCCCAACTTACGGAATCCATTGATATGCCCCATACCTTGCCTGCGTTGCCCTATGCCTACGATGCGCTCGAGCCGCACATCGATACCCAGACCATGGAAATCCACCACACCAAGCACCACCAGACCTACGTCAACGGCCTGAATGCGGCTGTCGAAGGTACCGAGTGGGCCGAATGGCCGGTTGAAAAGCTGGTCGGCGCGGTCAAGCAGTTGCCGGAAAACCTGCGTGGCGCGGTGACCAACCATGGTGGTGGTCATGCCAATCATTCGCTGTTCTGGAAAGTCATGTCGCCACAGGGCGGCGGCCAGCCACAGGGCCAGGTGGCCAAGGCCATCGAGGCCGAGCTGGGCGGTTTCGAGGCGTTCAAGGAAGCTTTCACCAAAGCGGCGCTGACCCGCTTCGGTAGCGGCTGGGCATGGCTCAGCGTCACCCCTGAGAAAAAACTGCTGGTGGAAAGCAGCGGCAATCAGGACAGCCCGCTGATGCACGGCAATACGCCGATTCTCGGCCTGGACGTCTGGGAACATGCCTACTACCTGAAGTACCAGAATCGTCGCCCGGAATACATCGGTGCGTTCTATAACGTCATCGATTGGGCGCAAGTGGAACGCCGTTATCTCGAAGCCAGCAAGTGAGTCGACCCGGTATGCGTTCTGAGGTGATGTCTGTCAGCAGTGTGCGCCTGTTTCGGCTGGCGGTAGGCACTTTGCTGCTTTTGGTCGGTACGGCCCTGCTGGTGGCCCGGGGCATCGCCTGGCTGGACCTGGAACCGCGCATGTTGCGCGCCCTTGAGGGGGGCGCATTGTGCGCGCTGGGTACGGCGCTGGGCGCAGTACCGGTGCTGGTGATCCGTAACATGCCAGTCGCCCTGGCCGACACCCTCCTGGGTTTCGGTGCCGGGGTGATGCTGGCGGCGACGGCGTTCTCGCTGATCATACCGGGGCTGAATGCCGCTCAGTCCCTGGGCTTCAGCCCATGGGGGGCGGGCGGCCTGATCAGTTTTGGCCTGCTGTTCGGCGCGCTGTGCCTGTTCGTTGTCGATCTGAAAGTGTCGGGCGCTTCGCCCGAGGCGTTGGCTGGCAGCGAACACCAGCCGGTGATCGCTGCGCGGATCTGGTTATTCGTGATTGCCATCATCGCCCACAACATTCCCGAAGGCATGGCAATCGGCGTGTCGGCCGGTGGCGGCATGGCCGATGCCGACAGCCTGGCGATGGGCATAGCCTTGCAGGACGTGCCCGAGGGCTTGGTCATTGCGCTGGTACTGGCAGGGGCGGGGATGCCGCGGTTCAAGGCGTTCCTGATCGGTGCCGCCTCTGGGCTGGTGGAGCCGCTGGCAGCGGTAATCTGCGCATGGTTGGTGAACGTCGCTGAGTTGCTGCTACCGCTGGGCCTGGCCTGTGCGGCAGGTGCGATGTTGCTGGTGGTAACCCAGGAGATCATTCCCGAATCGCGCAGCAATGGGCATCACCGCTTGGCGAGCCTGGGGCTGTGTGTCGGCTTCTGCCTGATGATGGTGATGGACACCGCGATGTCTTGAAGTGCTTAGGTGGCAGGAGCCGCTTTGCCATTATGGCCTTGCTCAAGCGAAGATGACTTCCACTCGTCCTTCTCGGCGGGAGCGAGGTGCAGCTTTGACCACGATCTGAACGTCGCGGCCAAGGCGAGCAAGGCAATCGATCATCTTGGTTTCACTGATGCCGCGGAACTTGCCTCGCATCATATCGGACACTTTGGGTTGGGGGAGGCCAAGTACTGCCGCAGCCTGCATCTGGGTCAGGTGGCGCGCCTTGAGAATGCTGCAGATCTTGCTGGCCAAGTGTGCTTTCACCAGCATTTCACCTGCATCTGCAGTGTTCAGGTCGGCGTATACGTTGCCGCTACCTTCTTCAATCTCAATCATCTTTTTCACCTCTTGAATGCGCCTGAGCCAGCTTGAGCCGCGACTTGATCATGTCCATGTCGTAGCTGGAGGTCTTGATCCCAGTGGTAGACTTTTTCTGGAAGCAATGCAGAACATAGACCGCGCTGCCAAAGCTGACGGTGTACACCGCGCGATAGGTACTGCGGTTGAAGTCTTCCACCACTTCCAGTACACCCGCACCGGTGAATCCCTTGAGACTCTTTGCTTGCTGATGCCTGCCACCTTCCTGCGCCTGATGCAGTGCAAAGCCGAAAATGTCCTGAACATCATCAGGGAGTGTCTGAAGATCTTTTTTGCTGCTCCCTACCCAGTACAGCGCTTTGATTCGTCTTGGAGCATCCATGACATCGCCTCAATTTATACCTATCTAGGTATAAAGACAATCAACCCGGATTGCATCCTGACAATTGGCAGGGGATGTTACTTGAGGGCTTACTCGCCTTCGTCGAAGTAGTTGTTGATCAGCGCCACCAGCGCCTCCAGCGCATCGTTGTCCTGCTCACCCTCGGTATGCAGGTGCACCTGAGTACCTTTGCCCGCCGCCAGCATCATCACCGCCATGATGCTCTTGCCGTCTACCAGCTTGTCGGGCGCGCGGCCGACCCGTACCTGGCAGGGGAAGCGCCCGGCGACGCCGACGAACTTGGCTGCCGCCCGGGCATGCAGGCCCAACTTGTTGATGATGGTAATTTCGCGGGCGGGCATCGTGGGGCGGATCCTGTGGGCTAGAGGTCGCGGTGGCGGACCTGGACGTTTTTCAGAGACTGTTGCAGCAACTGACCGAGGCGTTCGGTGATGTACACCGACCGGTGGTGGCCACCCGTGCAGCCAATGGCGATGGTGACGTAGGCGCGATTGCTGGCGGCGAAGCGGGGCAGCCACTTGAGCAGGTAGGTGGAAATGTCCGTGAACATTTCCTCGACATCCGGCTGTGCGGCCAGGTAGTCGATGACCGGCTGCTCCAGCCCGGAATGCTCGCGCAACTCGGGCTTCCAATACGGGTTGGGCAGGCAGCGTACATCGAACACCAGGTCGGCATCGACCGGCATGCCACGCTTGAAGCCGAACGACTCGACCAGAAATGCGGTGCCGGGCTCGGGCTGGTTGAGCAGGCGTAGCTTGATCGAGTCGCGCAGTTGATAGAGGTTCAGGCTGGTGGTGTCGATCTTCAGGTCAGCAAGGTCGGAGATCGGCCCCAGTAGTTCGCTTTCAACGCGTATCGCTTCAGCAAGCGAGCGGTCGGCGTTGGTCAGCGGGTGGCGGCGACGGGTTTCGGAGAAACGCTTGAGCAGCGTGTCTTCGTCGGCATCCAGGAATAGCACATCGCACTGGATATGACGGCCACGGGCTTCCGCGAGCAGTTCGGGGAAGCGCGACAAGTGGCTTGGCAGGTTGCGCGCGTCGATTGACACCGCCACTTTGGGCTGCAGCAGCTCGGTATTGATCAGTGCGTTTTCCGCCAACTGCGGCAGCAAGCCGGCGGGCAGGTTATCGATGCAATAAAAGCCGTTGTCTTCCAGTACATCGAGGGCGGTGCTCTTGCCGGAGCCGGACCGGCCGCTGACGATGATCAGGCGCATGTTCAGTGCTCGTTCTGTACGTCCAGGACAACCTGGTACAGGGCCTCGCTGCTGGCGGCGCCACGCAGGCGATCGCGAACCTCCTTGCGATCCAACATGCTGGCAATCTGGCGCAGCAATTCGAGATGGGCGTCAGTGGCCGCCTCTGGCACCAGCAGGACGAACAGCAGGTCGACCGGAGCACCATCGATGGCGTCGTAGTCGATCGGGGCGTCCAGGTGCAACAGGGCGCTGACAGGGGCAGTGCATCCCTGGATCCGGCAATGGGGAATGGCGATGCCATTGCCGAAACCGGTGGAGCCGAGCTTTTCACGAGCGATGAGCTTGTCGAAGACGTCTTGCATCGCCAGCTCGGGTACTTGCTTGGCAATCAGGGTGGCGACCATTTCAAGGGCGCGCTTCTTGCTGCCGCCCGGCACGTTCACGAGGGAACGGCCGGGGGTCAGGATGGTTTCAAGTCGGATCATGGATGAGGGGGATCAGCGGGCAGCTGCACCTTGCAGCAGGCTTTGCTGTTTTTCCTTGTGTTTTTTCAGTTGGCGGTCGAGCTTGTCGGCCAGGGCGTCGATCGCTGCATACATGTCTTGGTCTTCGGCGTTGGCAACCACTTCACCGCCAGGAATCTGCAAGGTCGCCTCGACCTTCTGCTGCAGCTTCTCGACCTTCATGATGACCTGCACGTTGGTGATCTTGTCGAAGTGACTCTCCACCCGGGCGAGCTTTTCAAGCACGTAATCGCGCAGCGGCTGGGTGACTTCTACATGCTGTCCACTGATATTGACTTGCATACAGCTTCTCCTTTGTTGCCCGTGCATAAAGAGGCAGGTCTTGCACCTGCCCCACAAACGCTGTGGCACATCTCAGGCGCTACATCAATCGCTTGCGCTCGCTCGACGGTGCTATGCCGAGGGACTCGCGGTACTTGGCGACGGTGCGACGGGCTACCTGGATGCCTTGTGCCTCCAGTAAACCAGCGATCTTGCTGTCACTCAATGGCTTTTTCTGATTTTCCGCCGCAACCAGTTTCTTGATGATCGCGCGGATCGCCGTAGACGAGCATTCTCCGCCTTCGGAGGTGCTGACGTGGCTCGAGAAAAAGTATTTCAGTTCGTAGATCCCGCGGGGCGTGTGCATGAACTTCTGCGTGGTCACCCGCGAAATGGTCGACTCGTGCATGCCCACCGCCTCGGCGATGTCGTGCAGCACCAGGGGCTTCATCGCCTCGTCACCGTGATCAAGAAAGCCGCGTTGATGCTCGACGATCTGCGTGGCCACCTTCATCAGCGTCTCGTTGCGGCTCTGCAGGCTCTTGATGAACCAGCGCGCCTCCTGCAACTGGTTGCGCATGAACGTGTTGTCGGCGCTGGTGTCGGCGCGGCGCACGAAGCCTGCGTACTGCGGGTTGACGCGCAGGCGCGGGATCGCCTCCTGGTTCAGTTCGACCAGCCAGCGGTCGCTGTCCTTGCGCACGATGACATCGGGCACCACGTATTCCGGTTCGCTGGACTCGATCTGCGAGCCAGGCCGCGGGTTGAGGCTCTGCACCAGCTCGATGACCTGGCGCAGTTCATCTTCCTTGAGCTTCATGCGCCGCATCAGCTGGCTGTAGTCGCGGCCACCCAGTAAGTCGATGAAGTCGGTGACCAGGCGCTTGGCCTCGGCCATCCAGGGTGTGCTGGCCGGCAGCTGGCGCAGTTGCAGCAGCAGGCATTCGCCGAGGTTGCGCGCCGCGATGCCGGCAGGTTCGAACTGCTGGATGCGATGCAGCACCGCTTCCACTTCGTCGAGTTCGATATCCAGCTCTGGATCGAAGCCGACGCAGATTTCCTCGAGGGTGTCTTCCAGGTAGCCCTGGCCGTTGATGCTGTCGATCAGGGTAACCGCGATCAGGCGGTCGGTATCGGACATCGGTGCCAGGTTCAGCTGCCATAGCAGGTGGCTTTGCAGGCTCTCGCCGGCCGACGTGCGGGTGGTGAAGTCCCATTCGTCGTCATCGTTGCTGGGCAGGCTGCTGGCGCTGGTCTGGTAGATGTCTTCCCAGGCCGTGTCGACCGGAAGCTCATTGGGGATTCGCTCGTTCCACTCACCGTCTTCCAGGTTTTCGGCACTCGCGGTGCTTTCCTGGAAGCTGTTGTCCTGGACTTCGGCGGCCGGTTTGTTCTCGGCGTTGTCCGCCATCGGGTCGCTGTTGTCGAAGTCGTCGCCGTCTTCCTGACGTTCGAGCATCGGATTGGACTCCAGCGCTTCCTGGATTTCCTGCTGAAGGTCCAGGGTAGAGAGCTGAAGTAGGCGGATGGCCTGTTGCAACTGCGGTGTCATCGTCAGTTGCTGGCCCATTTTTAGGACGAGCGATGGTTTCATGGCAGGGGCTTAATACCTTGTTCGCCGGCGCGCATGCGCCATCCACTACACGAGGGCGCCGAAGCACCAAATTCAAGCAAGTTTTATGCCTTAAATTGTAGCGTTTGCCTAGAGCACTGTAACAACTTAAACCCTGTCAAGCCGCAAAGCAGTGCTCCGGGCACGGCCTGGAGATCAGAGTCGGAACTCGTGCCCCAGGTAAACCTCCTTGACCAGCTCGTTGGCCAGGATGGTCTCTGCGTCGCCTTCTGCGATCAGTTGGCCATCGTTGACGATGTAGGCGGTTTCGCAGATATCCAGGGTTTCACGGACGTTGTGGTCAGTGATCAGTACCCCGATACCTTTGGCCTTGAGGTGGTGGATGATCTGCTTGATGTCGCCTACCGAAATCGGGTCGACACCGGCGAAAGGTTCGTCCAGCAGGATGAACTTTGGTGCGGTCGCCAGGGCGCGGGCAATCTCGACACGGCGGCGTTCGCCACCGGACAGGCTCATCCCGAGGTTGTCGCGGATGTGGCTGATGTGAAATTCCTGCAACAGGCTTTCCAGCTCTTTGCGGCGGCCGTCACGGTCGAGCTCCTTGCGGGTCTCGAGGATGGCCATGATGTTGTCGGCCACCGACAGCTTGCGGAAGATCGAGGCTTCCTGCGGCAGATAGCCGATGCCGGCGCGTGCGCGACCGTGCATGGGCTGGTGGCTGACATCCAGGTTGTCGATGAGAACGCGGCCCTGGTCGGCCTGGACCAGGCCGACGATCATGTAGAAGCAGGTGGTCTTGCCGGCGCCGTTGGGGCCGAGCAGGCCGACGATCTGGCCGCTGTCGATCGAAAGGCTGACGTCGCGCACGACTTGCCGCCCTTTGTAGCTCTTGGCCAGGTGCTGGGCTTTGAGGGTTGCCATTTACTCGGCCTTCTTCTTCGGCTGGATCACCATGTCGATGCGCTGACGCGGTGCAGTGACATTGCCGCCACGACCGGCGGTCGCCACCTGGGACTTGGTGTTGTAGACGATCTTCTCGCCTTCGGTGGTGTTGCCTTCGTTCTCGACCTTGGCACGGTCGGTAAGGATCACCGTGTCTTTCTGTGCCTGGTACTGGATGGTCACGGCCCAGCCTTTCATCTTGTCGGGCTTGGCGGCGCTCTGCTGTTGCTCGAAGTAGGCCAGGTTGCCCACCGAGGTCACCACGTCGATGTCGCCGTTGGCGGCGCGGGTCATGGTCACGGTGTTGCCTTTGATCATCATCGAACCTTGGGTGATGATCACGTCACCGGTATAGGTGGCCACGCCTTGCTTGTCGTCCAGGTGCGCGTTGTCGGCCTGGATGCGGATAGGCTGGTCACGGTCGGTCGGCAGGGCGAAGGCGCTCGCGCTTCCCAGTGCTGCGCTCAGGCTGAGCAAAAGGGGGAGGGTTTTAACGAGCCTCATACTGTCCTCTTACGTTAGAGAGCAGGTCCATCCTGCCTTCTTTCAAATACGCTTTCATTCCCTTGCCCGTGGTTGTACCACCGGCGCCGTCGATTCTAACGGCTTGCTCGGTCTGCGCATATTGCTTCTGTGGGAATACGGTCATGCGCGAGCTGGTAATGATGGTTTCACGCTGTTTTTCGTCGGTGCGCGCCACGCGAACGTTGTCGATCAGTTCGACCTCGGTGCCATCCGGGTTGACCTCGGCGCGCACGCTCTGCACGTGCCAGGGGTATTCGGTGCCGCGGTACATGTGCAGGTCGGGCGTGGTCACCAGTGTGACCTCGGTGGCCTTGAGGTGTTCGACCTTGTCGGCAGTCATTTCGTATTGCAGCTTGCCATCGGGCAGGAACTGCACACTGTGGGCGTTGATCGCGTAGTAGTCGATGGCGCTTTCGTCGACCTGGGCCACGGGCTGGTCGAGGAAGCTCTCGGGGCTGACATTCCAGTAGCCGACCGCCACCAGCAGGGCGGCGATGGCCCCGAGCAGCACGATATTGCGGACTTTCTTGCTGAGCATGGGCAGCCTTACAGATAGTTGGCGTTGGCAGCGTCCAGGGTGCCCTGGGCCTGCATGATCAGTTCACAGAATTCACGCGCGGCACCTTCACCGCCGCGCGCCTGGGTCACGCCATGGGCGTGCTGGCGGACGAAAGGCGCGGCGCTGGCCACCGCCATGCCCAGGCCCACCCGGCGAATCACCGGCAGGTCGGGCAAGTCGTCACCGAGATAAGCGACCTGCTCATAGCTTAGGCCCAGTTCGGCCAGCAGGCCGTCGAGCACCACCAATTTGTCCTCGCGGCCCTGAAACAGGTGCGGGATGCCAAGGTTTTTGGCGCGGCGCTCAACGACGGGGGTCTTGCGCCCGCTGATGATTGCGGTGGTCACGCCCGAGGCCATGAGCATCTTGATGCCTTGGCCGTCGAGTGTGTTGAAGGTCTTGAACTCGCTGCCGTCCTCAAGGAAGTACAGGCGACCGTCGGTCAGTACGCCGTCGACATCGAATACGGCGAGCTTGATGGCTTTGCCGCGTTGCATCAATTCCTGGCTCATGTGCGTCGTCCTCATTTACATCACCCCGGCGCGCAGCAGGTCGTGCATGTTAAGCGCCCCGGTGGGGCGATCGTCGTGGTCCACGACCACCAGTGCATTGATCTTGTGGTCTTCCATGATTTTCAGCGCCTCGGCGGCGAGCATCTCGGCGCGGGCTGTCTTGCCGTGCACGGTCATCACCTGATCGATGAGGGTGGTGTGCATGTCGATGTTGCGATCCAGGCTGCGGCGCAGGTCGCCGTCAGTGAAAATACCGGCCAGCTTGCCGTCTGCTTCAAGGACCACGGTCATGCCCAAACCTTTGCGGGACATTTCCAGCAGCGCGTCCTTGAGCAGTGTTCCGCGCACTACCTGCGGCAGTTCGTCGCCGGCGTGCATGACGTTCTCCACCTTCAGCAGCAGGCGACGGCCGAGGGCGCCGCCAGGGTGCGAGAAAGCGAAGTCTTCGGCAGTGAAGCCGCGGGCTTCCAGCAGCGCAATGGCCAGGGCGTCGCCCAGTACCAGGGCCGCGGTGGTCGATGAGGTGGGTGCCAGGTTCAGCGGGCAGGCTTCCTGGGCGACGCGGGCGTCAAGATTGACTTCGGCAGCCTGGGCCAGCGGCGAATCCGGGTTGCCGGTCAGGCTGATCAACTGAATGCCGAGGCGTTTGATCAGCGGCAGCAAGGTGATGATCTCGGCCGTGCTGCCCGAGTTGGACAGGGCAAGAATCACGTCGTCACGGGTGATCATGCCCATGTCGCCGTGGCTGGCCTCGGCCGGGTGCACGAAAAACGCAGGCGTGCCGGTGCTGGCCAGCGTGGCGGCAATCTTGTTGCCGATGTGGCCCGACTTGCCCATGCCGACCACCACGACCCGGCCCTTGCTTGCCAGAATCAGCTCGCAGGCCTTGACGAAGTTGGCGTCGATACTGGCCGTCAAGCCTTGAACGGCCTCGATCTCCAGGCGCAGGGTGCGCTGGGCGGACTGGATCAGCTCACTCGATTGGCTCATGTCGAATAACGATGCCTGATGAAAAGGCGGCGATTATAGCCGCAATGGAAGAAAGCCTCATCTTTTCGATTGCCCTGGGAAATGTCATCAAAGCCTGTCGTTGGCCTGAACGACTGCTGCCATGCCCTTGGGGCGGCACTGCCAGCGGTGCTATAGTTCGCCGCTATTCGGCCCGCCAGGGGCGTGTGTGCCTTCAAGATGAGGGCCGGCGTCAACTAGGACGAGGCTGCACTAGCAAGGAGTCTAGATGAGTGTGGATAGCGCCTACGCGGTCGAGTTGAAGGGCGTCACCTTCAAGCGCGGTTCGCGCAGCATTTTCAGCAACGTCGACATACGTATCCCGCGAGGCAAGGTCACTGGCATCATGGGGCCGTCGGGTTGCGGCAAGACCACGCTGTTGCGCCTGATGGGCGCGCAGCTGCGTCCGTCGAGCGGCGAGGTGTGGGTGGCCGGGCAGAACCTGCCGAGCCTGTCGCGCAGCGACCTGTTCGACGCGCGCAAGCAGATGGGCGTGCTGTTCCAGAGCGGCGCACTGTTCACCGACCTCGATGTGTTCGAGAACGTGGCGTTCCCGCTGCGCGTGCACACCCAGCTGTCGGATGAAATGATCCGCGACATCGTGCTGATGAAACTGCAGGCCGTGGGCCTGCGTGGTGCCATCGACCTGATGCCCGACGAGCTGTCCGGCGGCATGAAACGCCGCGTGGCGCTGGCCCGGGCGATTGCGCTGGACCCGCAGATCCTCATGTATGACGAGCCGTTCGTCGGCCAGGACCCGATCGCCATGGGCGTTCTGGTGCGCTTGATCCGCCTGCTCAACGATGCGTTGGGCATCACCAGTATCGTCGTCTCCCACGACCTGGCTGAAACCGCCAGCATCGCCGACTACATCTACGTGGTGGGTGACGGCCAGGTGCTGGGGCAGGGTACGCCTGACGAACTGATGGGCTCGGACAATCCGCGCATTCGCCAGTTCATGAAGGGCGACCCGGACGGCCCGGTGCCATTCCACTTTCCTGCGCCAGACTACCGCGCCGATCTGCTGGGGGCGCGTTGATGCGCAGAAAATCCTTACTCGAACGTGTCCGGCTGTTCGGTCGCTCGGCGATCGATGTGCTGGCGGTGCTCGGGCGCTCGTGCCTGTTCCTGTTCCATGCGCTGGTCGGTCGCGGCGGTATTGGCGGTGGCTTCCAGCTGCTGACCAAGCAGCTGTATTCGGTGGGTGTGCTGTCGCTGGCGATCGTCACCGTATCCGGGGTGTTCATCGGCATGGTGCTGGCGCTGCAGGGCTACAGCATCCTGGCCAAGTACGGCTCCGAACAGGCGGTCGGGCAGATGGTTGCCCTGACCCTGCTGCGCGAGCTCGGCCCGGTGGTCACCGCGCTGCTGTTCGCCGGCCGCGCAGGTTCGGCCCTGACTGCCGAAATCGGCAACATGAAGTCCACCGAGCAGCTGTCGAGCCTTGAGATGATCGGGGTCGACCCGCTCAAGTACATCGTCGCGCCGCGCCTGTGGGCCGGTTTCATTTCGTTGCCGCTGCTGGCACTGATTTTCAGCGTGGTCGGCATCTGGGGTGGCTCGTGGGTCGCGGTGGACTGGCTGGGCGTCTACGAAGGCTCGTTCTGGGCCAACATGCAGAACAGCGTTTCCTTTACCGACGACGTGCTCAACGGGCTGGTCAAGAGCCTGGTGTTCGCCTTCGTCACCACCTGGATCGCCGTATTCCAGGGGTATGACTGCGAGCCCACCTCAGAGGGGATCAGCCGTGCCACCACCAAGACCGTGGTCTATGCCTCGTTGGCAGTTCTAGGTCTGGACTTTATTCTGACCGCCTTGATGTTTGGAGATTTCTGATGCAAAACCGCACCCTGGAAATCGGTGTCGGCCTGTTCCTCCTGGCCGGGATCCTGGCGTTGCTGCTGCTGGCCCTGCGTGTCAGCGGGCTGTCTGCCAGCCCGAGCAGCGATACCTATAAAGTTTATGCGTACTTCGACAATATCGCCGGTTTGACGGTCAGAGCTAAAGTGACCATGGCCGGTGTGACCATCGGCAAGGTCACCGCCATCGATCTGGACCGTGATTCCTACACCGGTCGGGTGACGCTGCAGCTGGACAGCAAGGTCGACAACCTGCCGACCGATTCCACTGCCTCGATCCTGACCGCCGGCTTGCTTGGCGAGAAGTACATCGGCATCAGCGTGGGCGGTGAAGACCAGGTGCTCAAGGATGGCGCGACCATCCATGACACCCAGTCGGCGCTGGTGCTGGAAGATCTGATTGGCAAGTTCCTGCTCAACACCGTTGGCAAGGAACCGAAAGAAGCGCAACCGGCTAATTAAGGAGTTTCCATGATTTCGATCCTGCGACGTGGCTTGCTGGTCCTGCTGGCGGCCTTTCCCCTGTTGACGATGGCTGCGCAATCGCCCCATGACGTGGTGCAGAGCACGACCAACGAACTGCTGGGTGACCTGAAGGCCAACAAGGAACAGTACAAGTCCAACCCACAGGCGTTCTACGATGCCCTCAACCGCATCCTTGGGCCGGTGGTGGACGCCGACGGCATCTCCAAGAGCATCATGACCGTCAAGTACTCGCGCAAGGCCACGCCTGAGCAGATGCAGCGCTTCCAGGAAAACTTCAAGCGCAGCCTGATGCAGTTCTATGGCAACGCCCTGCTCGAGTACAACAACCAGGGCATCGTGGTCGACCCGGCCAAGGCCGATGACGGCAAGCGCGCCAGCGTCGGCATGAAGGTGACCGGCAACAACGGCGCCGTGTACCCGGTGCAGTACACCCTGGAAAACCTCGGTGGCGAGTGGAAGGTGCGTAACGTCATCGTCAATGGCATCAACATCGGCAAGCTGTTCCGTGACCAGTTCGCCGATGCCATGCAGCGTAACGGCAACAACCTGGACAAGACCATCGACGGTTGGGCGGGTGAAGTGGCCAAGGCCAAGCAGACCGCCGACAGCTCGCCGGACAAGGAAGTGAAATGAGTGAGGCTGGCGTAAGCATGGCCGAGCCGGGCGTGATGCGCCTGGCCGGCGTGCTGGACTACCGCAGCGGCCCGGCCTTGCGCAAGCAGGGCAAGGCGCTGATCGACGCCTCTGGCGAGCCTCGCCTGGTGCTCGATTGCTCGGCTGTCGAAAAGTCGTCGAGTGTCGGCCTGTCGCTGTTGCTGGCGTTCATTCGTGATGGTCAGGCCGCCGGCAAGGCTTGCGAGGTACGCGACATGCCCGAGGACATGCGGGAAATCGCCGGGGTCTATGACCTGGATGAAGTGCTGGCGAGCTGATGGCTCGCCATTGATGGAGGCCCCTCGGTCAGCGTACGCCCTCGTTGGGCTTCGCAGGCGAGGGGCTTTTTTGTATGATGGCCGACCCGTGCGCATCGGGCGCCGATTGAGGTTGAGCATGCAGGCCCTAGAAGTTAAGAGCTTCCTTGAAGAAAAATTGCCGGGATCCCGGGTAGAAGTTGAAGGCGAAGGCTGCAACTTCCAGTTGAACGTGATCAGCGACGAGTTGGCTGGCCTGAGCCCGGTCAAACGTCAGCAGGCGATCTATGCTCACCTTAATCCCTGGATCGCCAATGGCAGCATCCATGCGGTAACCATGAAATTTTTCAGCAGCGCAGCCTGGGCTGAGCGCACCTGAGCCAACTTGGCGGCGAGACTCCAATGGACAAACTGATTATTACTGGCGGCGCTCGCCTTGACGGCGAGATCCGCATTTCGGGTGCTAAAAACGCAGCCCTGCCAATTCTGGCGGCGACCCTGCTGGCTGACGGCCCGGTTACCGTAGGCAACCTGCCGCACCTGCACGACATCACCACCATGATCGAGCTGTTCGGCCGCATGGGCATCGAGCCTGTGATCGACGAAAAGCTCGCGGTGGAAATCGACCCACGCACCATCAAGACCCTGGTCGCGCCGTACGAGCTGGTCAAGACCATGCGCGCTTCGATCCTGGTGCTTGGCCCGATGGTCGCCCGTTTCGGTGAGGCCGAAGTGGCCCTGCCGGGCGGTTGCGCCATTGGTTCGCGCCCAGTCGACCTGCACATCCGCGGCCTGGAAGCCATGGGCGCGAAGATCGAAGTCGAAGGTGGCTACATCAAGGCCAAGGCCCCGGAAGGCGGCCTGCGCGGCGCACACTTCTTCTTCGACACCGTCAGCGTGACCGGTACCGAGAACATCATGATGGCCGCTGCCCTGGCCAAAGGCCGCAGCGTGCTGCAAAACGCCGCGCGTGAGCCGGAAGTGGTCGACCTGGCCAACTTCATCAATGCCATGGGCGGCAAGGTTCAGGGCGCCGGCACCGACACCATCACCATCGATGGCGTCGAGCGTCTGCACTCGGCCAGCTACCGCGTCATGCCCGACCGTATCGAGACCGGCACCTACCTGGTCGCCGCTGCCGTGACCGGCGGCCGCGTCAAGGTCAAGGACACCGACCCGACCATCCTTGAGGCTGTGCTGGAGAAGCTCAAGGAAGCCGGTGCCGACCTGACTACCGGTGAAGACTGGATCGAGCTGGACATGCATGGCAAGCGGCCGAAAGCCGTCAACCTGCGTACCGCCCCGTACCCGGCGTTCCCGACCGACATGCAGGCGCAGTTCATTTCGCTGAACGCCATTGCCGAAGGCACCGGCGCTGTGATCGAGACGATCTTCGAAAACCGCTTCATGCACGTGTACGAAATGCACCGCATGGGCGCGCAGATCCAGGTCGAGGGCAACACCGCCATCGTCACTGGCGTGCCAGCGCTCAAGGGTGCCCCGGTCATGGCCACCGACCTGCGTGCCTCCGCCAGCCTGGTGCTGTCGGCGCTGGTCGCCGAAGGCGATACCCTGATCGATCGCATCTACCACATCGACCGTGGTTACGAGTGCATCGAAGAGAAACTGCAGATGCTGGGCGCGAAAATCCGTCGCGTACCGGGCTAGTCGCGCCGCAGGCGCACGTGTGGGGGCGGGCTTCGACAAGCCTGCTCCCGCACACGAATTGAATGCGGTCGGGCCAACGCCCGGCCGGCAGTAGCTGCTTAAGGACCGACGTTTCCAATGTTGACCATCGCGCTTTCCAAAGGCCGCATCCTCGACGATACCCTGCCATTGCTGGCCGAGGCCGGTATCGTGCCGACCGAGAACCCGGACAAGAGCCGCAAGCTGATCATCCCGACCACCCAGGAAGACGTGCGCCTGCTGATCGTGCGCGCCACTGACGTGCCGACCTATGTCGAGCATGGTGCCGCCGACCTCGGTGTGGCTGGCAAGGACGTGTTGATGGAGTACGGCGGCCAGGGCCTGTACGAGCCCCTGGACCTGCAGATCGCTCAATGCAAGCTGATGACCGCAGGTGTCACCGGCGCCCCCGAGCCCAAGGGCCGTCTGCGCGTCGCCACCAAGTTCGTCAACGTAGCCAAACGTTACTATGCCGAACAGGGCCGTCAGGTCGACATCATCAAGCTGTACGGCTCGATGGAGCTGGCGCCGCTGATCAACCTCGCCGACAAGATCATCGACGTGGTCGACACCGGCAACACCCTGCGCGCCAACGGCCTGGAGCCTCAGGACCTGATCGCCACGATCAGCTCGCGCCTGGTGGTCAACAAGGCGTCCATGAAGATGCAGCACGCCCGCATCCAGAACCTGATCGACACCCTGCGTCAGGCTGTTGAATCGCGACACCGCGGCTAAGACTCTTTCTGCGCGCGGCCTTCGCTGTCGCGCCCGTCTATCCGCGTCATAGCCACTTTCTCGGGTGCCCGTGCGGATGGACTGGTAGCCTAGGGCGCCTGAGCATTCGCTAATAATCGAGGCCCTCGCCATGACCGTGTCCACTGCAATTGCCCGTCTCAACGCCGCTGATCCGGATTTCGCCCGACATCTTGATCATCTGCTGAGCTGGGAAAGTGTGTCCGATGATGCGGTCAACCAGCGCGTGCTCGACATCATCAAGGCCGTGCGCGAACGCGGCGATGCGGCGCTGGTGGAATTCACCCAGCGTTTCGATGGCGTCGACGCCACGTCCATCGACGACCTCATCCTTGGCCGTGAGCGCCTGGAACTGGCCCTGACCCGCATTACCGACACCCAGCGTGCCGCCCTGGAAAAAGCCGCCGAACGTGTGCGCATCTACCACGAGCGGCAGAAACAGGACTCCTGGCAGTACACCGAGGCCGATGGCACCGTGCTGGGCCAGAAGGTCACCCCGCTGGACCGCGCCGGCCTGTATGTGCCGGGCGGCAAGGCGTCGTACCCCTCGTCGGTACTGATGAACGCCATCCCAGCCAAGGTCGCTGGCGTGACCGAGGTGGTCATGGTGGTACCGACCCCACGGGGTGAGGTCAACGAACTGGTGCTGGCCGCAGCCTGCATCGCCGGTGTCGACCGGGTGTTCACCGTGGGCGGTGCCCAGGCCGTCGCCGCCCTGGCCTATGGCACCGAAAGCGTGCCGCAGGTAGACAAGATCGTCGGCCCGGGCAACATCTACGTGGCTACCGCCAAGCGCCACGTGTTTGGCCAGGTCGGTATCGACATGATCGCCGGCCCTTCGGAAATCCTCGTGGTATGCGATGGCCAGACCGATCCGGACTGGATTGCCATGGACCTGTTCTCCCAGGCCGAGCATGACGAAGATGCCCAGGCCATCCTGGTAAGCCCGGACGCCCAGTTCCTCGACCGCGTCGCCGCTAGCATCGACAAGCTGATGCCGACCATGGAACGCGCCGAGATCATCGAGAAATCCATCAACGGCCGTGGCGCGCTGATCCAGGTGCGCGACATGCAGCAAGCCATCGAGGTGGCCAACCGGATTGCGCCTGAGCACCTTGAGCTGTCGGTCGCCGACCCGCAGGCCTGGCTGCCGCAGATCCGCCACGCCGGCGCGATCTTCATGGGCCGCCACACCAGCGAAGCGCTCGGCGACTACTGCGCCGGCCCCAACCACGTGCTGCCCACCTCCGGAACGGCGCGTTTCTCGTCGCCACTGGGGGTGTATGACTTCCAGAAGCGTTCGTCGATCATCTTCTGCTCCGAGCAGGGTGCCTCCGAACTGGGCCACACCGCCTCGGTTCTGGCCCGTGGTGAATCGCTGACCGCCCACGCCCGCAGTGCCGAATACCGTATCCTGACCCAAGACAAGGGGAACTGAGCATGAGTCGATTCTGGAGCCCCTTCGTCAAGGGCCTGGTGCCTTACGTGCCGGGCGAGCAGCCCAAGCTGGCGCGGTTGGTCAAGCTGAACACCAACGAGAACCCCTATGGCCCGTCGCCCAAGGCGCTGGAAGCCATGCGGGGCGAACTCAACGACAACCTGCGCTTGTACCCGGACCCGAACGGTGACCGGCTCAAGCAGGCAGTGGCCGAATATTACGGTGTAACCACCGGCCAGGTGTTTGTCGGCAACGGCTCGGACGAGGTGCTGGCGCACATCTTCCACGGCCTGTTCCAACACGGTGGCCCGCTGCTGTTCCCGGACGTCAGCTACAGCTTCTACCCGGTGTACTGCGGCCTGTACGGCATTGCGTTCGAGCAGGTGGCGCTGGACGAGCAGTTCCAGATCCGTGTCGAGGACTACGCCAAGCCCAATGCCGGGATCATCTTCCCCAACCCCAATGCGCCAACCGGCTGCCTGTTGCCGCTGCAGGCGATCGAGCAGCTGTTGCAAGCCAACCCTGACTCGGTAGTGGTGGTGGATGAAGCCTACATCGACTTTGGCGGCGAAACGGCCATCAGCCTGGTGGACCGCTACGACAACCTGCTGGTGACTCAGACCCTGTCGAAGTCGCGCTCGCTGGCGGGCCTGCGCGTTGGCCTGGCGGTTGGCCACCCGGACCTGATCGAGGCGCTGGAGCGGATCAAGAACAGCTTCAACTCCTACCCGCTGGACCGCATGGCCATTGTCGGTGCAGCGGCAGCCTTCGAAGATCAGGCCTATTTCGAAGAGACCTGCCGCAAGGTGATCGACAGCCGTGAGGCGCTGGTCGCGCAACTGACGGCCAAGGGCTTTGAAGTCTTGCCCTCGGCCGCCAACTTCATCTTCGCCCGCCACCCGCAGGAAGATGCTGCGCAGTTGGCCGCACGCCTGCGTGAACAGGGGGTGATCGTGCGCCACTTCAAACAGCAGCGTATCGCCCAGTTCCTGCGTATCACCATTGGTACGCCGGAAATGAACCAGGCGCTGATCGACGCGCTGGGCTGAAACCCTTTGGGGCCGCACGGCGGCCCCAACGCTCAATTGTCGGGTGGGCTATTGCTGCTCGGCATTTGGGTTGATGCCCATGTGACGGAGCACGATCGGGGCGACCGATGTCTGTGCCCCAAGCGCTTCATCCAGCGGCTTGTTGCTGGCGATGAAGATGGTTCTTTCCCCTTCTGACTGGCCTCCATGGCCAACACCTGATGCATCACGCCCGTGGTCGGTACTGACGATCACCAGCCAGCCTTCGCGCGGGTACTGTTGCTGGCGCTCGGCCACTTTGTCCAGCAAGCGGCCCAGCTGCGCGTCAGCATTACGCAAGGCTTGCTGATAGTCGGGGCCGAAGCCGTGCTGGTGGCCCGCAGCATCGGGATCGTCCAGTTGAATGAAAGTGAAGTCGGCCGGGGTATTGCCAAGGATTTCCAGGGCGCGTTGCGTGACGAGTTCGTCGGACAAGCCGCTTTCGCGCACGTTGCTATCCTGGGCGTCTTCCAGCAGGAAAGCCGTATTGATGGGTGACCAGTTAACCACGCTGGCCAGGTAGGCATTGGGCATCGCGCGTCGCAGCTGTTTGAACAGGCTAGGGTAGTCAGGGCTGACGCGCAGGTGCAGTGCGTTGGAGGTCACACCGTGCTTGTTGGCCCATTCCCCCGTGAGCAGCGTCATCCACCCAGGCCCGCTTATCGTCTGCTGCTCGCTCGCACTGCCGGCAATACCGCCGGTGAACGCCTTGCGATAATGCAGCCGCTTGAGGTTGCTTGCCTCGCCCAGCTTTTCGTACTCGCTCAGTTGCACGCCATCCAGGCCCACGATCAGTGTTTTGGGCTGAAGCGCCTGGGGTGTCGGCTCGCAACCCACCAGCAAGGCACAGAGCAGCAAGAGCGTTCGGTAACGAGGCATCGCTTGGCATCCTGAGTTCACATGACCTCAGCGTTGCAGCAGGGCGCCCCACCCACAACTGGTAAAACTGCCAGGTGATTTGATCCGCGGCCTGTGCTCCCTTAAGCTACGGGTATTCATCGGATGATTGGTTGAATGGACATGAACAGCGAATTGACCAGACGGTCGCTGGTCGAACTCGCCGTGGAGCGCATGCGTGAGCGCATCCTTCAAGGCGACTGGCAGGTGGGGCAGCGCCTGCCCACCGAGCCTGAACTGGCCCTGCAGTTGGGCATCAGCCGTAATACCGTGCGTGAAGCCATGCGCGTTCTGGCCTTCAGTGGGCTGGTGGAAATCCGCCAGGGTGACGGCAGTTATCTGCGTACGTCCCAAGACCCGCTGCAGGCTGTGCAAGCGATGTCGCGCTGCACACTGGAACAGGCGCGGGAAACCCGGCACATCCTGGAAACCGAGGCCATCGGCCTGGCAGCACTACGCCGCACCGATGACGACCTGCAACGCCTGCGCGCGGCCCTGGAGGGTAGCGCCGAGCATTTTCATGGCGATGTCGATGCCTACGTCAGCTGCGACCTGGTGTTTCACCAATGCCTGATCGACGCGGCGCACAACCCGGCGCTTAGCGAGCTGTACCGCTATTTCTCGGGTGTAGTGGCGACCGCGCTGCAGCACAACATGACCAGCGTGCCGCGCTGTCAGGCGACCTTCGACCTGCATGGGCAGATCCTCGACGCCATCGAACAACGCGATCCGGAGCGGGCCAAGCGCCTGAGCCGGACCCTCATCGAATCCTGAGAACGAGAAGGCCATGGCCGAACCAATGACCCGCCAAACCCCCGCCCCCGAGCGGGAATTCGATGAACTGCTGATCGATGCCGAAGCCGACGATGCCCAGGTTCAGCAGCCTGTGCTGTTGAAGCGGCCCTGGTTGCTACTGCTGGGGTTGGTGCTGGTGGCGCTGAACCTGCGGCCGGCGTTGTCGAGCATGGCGCCTGTGCTCGGCCTGGTCAGTGAAGGCCTTGGCCTGAGTGCTTCGCAGGCGGGTCTGCTGACGACATTGCCCGTGCTGTGCCTGGGGCTGTTTGCCCCGTTGGCGCCGATCCTTGCTCGGCGCTTTGGCAGCGAACGGGTGATCCTGGGCATTCTGCTGACCCTGGCGCTGGGCATCGTGGTACGCAGCACGCTGGGCGAGACCGGGGTGTTCATTGGCAGTGTGATGGCCGGCGCCAGTATCGGCATCATCGGCGTGCTGTTGCCAGGTATCGTCAAGCGCGACTTCCCCAGGCATGCGGGAACCTTGACCGGTGTCTACACCATGGCCCTGTGCCTTGGGGCCGCCATGGCGGCTGGCGCCACGGTGCCGTTGACCCAGCACTTTGACGGCAGCTGGGCGCTCGGCCTGGGCTTCTGGATGGTCCCGGCACTGCTGGCAATGCTGGTCTGGCTGCCCCAGGCGCGCCAGGGCCATGGCCTGCACAAGGTGGCCTACAGGGTGCGTGGCTTGTGGCGTGATCCGCTGGCCTGGCAGGTCACCCTGTACATGGGGCTGCAATCGTCGCTGGCGTATATCGTGTTCGGCTGGTTGCCGTCGATTCTCATCGGCCGCGGCCTGAGCCCGACCGAGGCTGGCCTGGTGTTGTCCGGCTCGGTGATCGTGCAGCTGGTCAGCTCGCTCAGTGCACCCTGGCTGGCTACCCGTGGCAAGGACCAGCGACTGGCGATCGTCATGGTCATGCTGATCACCCTGGCTGGCCTGTTCGGGTGCCTGTACGCGCCGCTTTCAGGGCTGTGGGGCTGGGCAGTGTTGTTGGGCTTGGGGCAGGGCGGCACGTTTGCCCTGGCGTTGACGCTGATCGTGCTGCGTTCCAGGGACGCCCACGTGGCTGCGAACCTGTCGAGCATGGCCCAGGGTGTGGGTTACACCCTGGCGTCCATGGGGCCGTTTGCGGTAGGCCTGGTGCATGACTTGACCGGTGGCTGGGCGGCGGTGGGGTGGATTTTCGCCGTACTGGGGGTGGGCGCCATCGTGTTCGGGTTGGGGGCAGGGCGGGCGCTGCATGTGCAGGTGAGCAGCGAGAAGGTCTGAGACTGTTTAGCCAGTGCCACTGGCTAAAGCAATCGGGGCAGATTATCGTGCAACCTTCAATCCCAGGACGCACCAGCCCATGAGCGATGCCAACCGCGATCTGATCACCCGCTTCTATCAAGCCTTCCAGCGCCTGGACGCCGAAGCCATGGTGGCCTGCTACAGCGACGACATCGTTTTCAGCGACCCCGTGTTCGGCACCTTGCGCGGCCGCGATGCGGGCGACATGTGGCGGATGCTCACCGCCCGCGCCAGGGACTTTTCCCTGGCCTTCGACCAGGTTCGCGCCGACGAGCGCAGCGCCGGGGCACATTGGGTGGCGACTTACCTGTTCAGCCAGACAGGCCGCACGGTGGTCAACGATATCCAGGCGCGGTTCGTCATCCGCGACGGGCTGATCTGCCAGCATGACGACCACTTCGACCTGTGGCGCTGGTCGCGGCAGGCGCTGGGCGTGCCGGGCGTGCTGCTGGGCTGGTCGCCGATGCTGCAGAACAAGGTGCGCCAGCAGGCGTTCAAAGGGCTGCGCACGTTCCAGCAGTCGCGCTGAGCGGTTAAGCTGTCGGCTTTGCGATCAGTCAGAAGCCCCGTGAGCGAAGCCGCCGAAACCCCCACTTGCAAACCTTGGTATGTGTACCTGGTGCGTGCCGCCAATGGTTCGCTGTACTGCGGCATTAGTGACGACCCGCAGCGGCGGTTCGTGGCGCATCAGAAAGGGCAGGGGGCGCGGTATTTCAAGACCAGCCCGGCGCAGGCGCTGGTCTATGTGGAGCGATGGCCGGACAAAGGCGAGGCATTGCGCCAGGAGCGGCTGGTGAAGAAGCTGCGCAAGTCGGCCAAGGAGGCGTTGGTCGCCTCCTATGCCGGCAGCTGATCAGTCCTTGCGGCGCTTGAGCTGATCGACCAGCTGCGTTGGCAGGCCCTTGATGATCAAGGTACCGGCCACCTCGTCATATTCAACCTTGTCCCCCAGCAGGTGCGCCTCGAAGCTGATCGACAGGCCTTCGGCCCGGCCAGTGAAGCGGCGGAACTGGTTGAGGGTGCGTTTGTCCGCCGGAATCTCCGGCGACAGGCCGTAGTCCTTGTTGCGGATGTGGTCGTAGAACGCCTTGGGGCGGTCTTCGTCGATCAGGCTGGACAGCTCATCCAGGGCCACCGGCTCACCCAGTTTGGTCTGGCTGGTGGCGTACTCGACCAGGGTCTGGGTCTTCTCGCGGGCGGCTTCTTCGGGCAGGTCTTCGCTTTCGACGAAATCGCTGAAGGCCTTGAGCAGGGTGCGGGTTTCACCCGGGCCGTCGACGCCTTCCTGGCAGCCGATGAAGTCGCGGAAGTAGTCCGAGACCTTCTTGCCGTTCTTGCCCTTGATGAACGAGATGTACTGTTTGGAGTTCTGGTTGTTCTTCCACTCCGACAGGTTGATGCGCGCCGCCAGGTGCAGCTGGCCCAGGTCCAGGTGCCGCGACGGCGTCACGTCCAGTTCGGCGTTCACGGCCACGCCCTCACTGTGGTGCAGCAGGGCGATGGCCAGGTAATCGGTCATGCCTTGCTGGTAGTGGGCGAACAGGACGTGGCCGCCGGTGGAGAGGTTGGATTCTTCCATCAGCTTTTGCAGGTGTTCAACGGCCACGCGGCTGAACGCCGCAAAGTCCTTTTCCGCATCCAGGTACTGCTTCAGCCAGCCGCTCAGCGGGTAGGCGCCGGATTCGCCGTGGAAGAACCCCCAGGCTTTGCCCTGCTTGGCGTTGTAGCTGTCGTTGAGGTCGGCCAACAGGTTTTCGATAGCGTCCGATGCGCCCAGCTCGGTATCCCGTGCATGGAGCACGGCGGGGCTGCCATCGGGCTTCTTGTCGATCAGGTGAACGATGCAGTGACGGATTGGCATGGAATTCTCGGTGAGTCGGGGCGGCCAGGCGCCGCGCTGCAAAAGTCGTCAAGTTTAACTCAGACGGCAGGTGATGCAGTGGCCGGATGTTGGCAGAAATGCCGGTTGTTGATTTTTTGTTCAATTTTTTGCGATTTTGGCTAAAACCCCCGAAAAACCTGCACTAAATTGATGCGGGCAGCGGATATTTATCCATTCCTGTGGTAGCTTTGCGCGGTCTTGCGCACCTCGGGTGGCGCATTGCTGGCAGCGTGCTTGCGCCGTGTCGAACCAAACGCCGATTTACGCATCTACATGCCCGATTGGCGCGGCCCTCCAGAATTCAGGGGCTGGCCCGATAACGTCGTAGAGCGCTGCATAACCACTGAATTTGATAGGGAAGGAACACCACCATGGCATTGACCAAAGACCAACTGATTGCCGATATCGCCGAGTCGATCGCTCAGCCGAAAGCCACCGCCAAAAACGCTCTGGAGCAACTGGGCCAGATCGTTGCCGACCAACTGGAAAACGGCGCTGAAATCACCCTGCCAGGCATCGGCAAGCTGAAAGTCTCCGAGCGTCCTGCCCGTACCGGCCGCAACCCTTCGACTGGCGCTGCCATCGAAATTGCTGCCAAGAAAGTCGTCAAGTTCGTCCCAGCCAAATCGCTGACCGACGCCGTCAACAAGTAATTTGTTGAAGCTTTGACAAAACCGCGCCCGGCTTGCCCGGGCGCGGTTTTTTCATGCCTGTGATTTACGCGCGGCGTGCCAGGCCTGGCGCGCGCCCGTGTCATGGAAGCTCCAGGCGACCATGCGGCTCTGCTTCTGCCCCTGGCCCATCTCGATGATGCGCACAGCCTTGGCGCCGGCCTTCTTCAGCGCCGCTTCGATGCCGGGCAGGTTACTGGCCTTGGACACCAGGCTGGTGAACCACAGCACCTGCTGCGCGTATTGCACGCTTTCGCCGACCAGTTGGCTGACGAAACGAATCTCGCCACCCTCACACCACAGCTCGTTATTTTGCCCGCCGAAGTTGAGCACAGGCAGCTTGCGCTTGGGGTCCTGTTTGCCGAGGTTCTTCCACTTGCGCTGGCTGCCACGGGTGGCTTCCTCGCGTGAGGCATGGAAGGGTGGGTTGCACAGGGTCAGGTCGAAGCGTTCCTCCGCTTGCAGCAAGCCTGCGAGGATGTGCCTGGGGTTGGCCTGCTGGCGCAGCGCTATGCCTTTGCTCAGGCCATTGGCCTGAACGATCGCCTTGGCCGAGGCCAGGGCCACCGGGTCGATGTCCGAGCCGAGGAAGCGCCAGCGGTAATCGCTGTGGCCGAGCAGGGGGTAGATGCAGTTGGCACCCACACCGATGTCCAGGGCGCGTATCTGGGCACCCCTGGGCACCTCGCCGGCGTTGTCCTCGGCCAGCAGGTCGGCGGCGACGTGCAGGTAGTCGGCGCGGCCAGGGATGGGCGGGCACAGGTAGTCGGCGGGAATGTCCCAGTGCTGAATGCCGTACTGCGCCTTGAGCAGCGCACGGTTGAACACCCGTACGGCTTCAGGGTTGGCGAAATCGATACTGGGTTTGCCGTGGGGGTTGGTGATGGTGAAGCGGGCCAGGTCAGGGTGCGCCTTGATCAGGCTGGGGAAGTCGTAGCGGCCCTGGTGGCGGTTGCGCGGGTGCAGGGTGGGTTTCTGGGTCATGCTTGAATCCAAATGAGCATCGCTGGCCGTGGGGCCGCTGTGCGGCCCATTCGCGGCACAAGGCCGCTCCCACAGGATAGTGATGTTGGCGATAGCACCACTATCCTGTGGGAGCGGCCTTGTGCCGCGAACGAGGGCGAAGCCCTCGCCGGTCAGATCAGCAATATCAGGTTACAGCGCCGCAATCCGCGCATGCTGTTCGGTGAAGTTGGCCAGGGCCTGCTCGGCCTCAGCCAGCTTGGCGCGCTCCTTCTCGATCACCGCAGGCGGTGCCTTGTCGACGAAGGCGGCGTTGGACAGCTTGCCGCCCACGCGTTGCACTTCGCCTTGCAGGCGCTGGATTTCCTTGTTCAGGCGAGCCAGCTCGGCGTCCTTGTCGATCAGGCCAGCCATCGGCACCAGTACCTGCAGGTCGCCGACCAGGGCGGTAGCGGACAGCGGGGCTTCGTCGGCATCACCGAGCACGGTGAACGACTCGACCTTGGCCAGCTTCTTCAACAGGGCTTCGTTTTCCTGCAGGCGACGCTGGTCGTCGGCGTTGGCGTTCTTCAGGAACAGCGGCAATGGCTTGCCAGGCCCGATGTTCATCTCGGCGCGAATGTTGCGCAGGCCCACCATCAGCTCCTTGAGCCATTCGATGTCGCCTTCGGCGGCGGCGTCGATGCGGCTGTCGTTCGCCACCGGCCACGGCTGCAGCATGATGGTCTTGCCGTCGATGCCGGCCAGCGGCGCGATGCGCTGCCAGATTTCTTCGGTGATGAACGGCATGAACGGGTGCGCCAGGCGCAGCGCCACTTCCAGTACGCGCACCAGGGTGCGACGGGTGCCGCGGGCGCGTTCGACCGGGGCGTTTTCGTCCCACAGTACCGGCTTGGACAACTCCAGGTACCAGTCGCAGTACTGGTTCCAGATGAACTCGTACAGCGCCTGGCTGGCCAGGTCGAAGCGGAACTGCTCGAGCTGGCGGGTCACTTCGGCCTCGGTGCGCTGCAGCTGCGAAATGATCCAGCGGTCGGCCAGCGACAGCTCGTAGGCTTCGCCGTTCTGGCCGCAGTCCTCGCCCTTGTCCAGCACGTAGCGGGCGGCGTTCCAGATCTTGTTGCAGAAGTTGCGGTAGCCTTCGACGCGGCCCATGTCGAACTTGATGTCGCGGCCGGTAGAGGCCAGCGAGCAGAAGGTGAAGCGCAGGGCGTCGGTACCGTAGCTGGCAATGCCTTCGGGGAACTCGGCCTTGGTCTGCTTGGCGATCTTCTCGGCAAGCTTTGGCTGCATCATGCCGCTGGTGCGTTTTTCCAGCAGGGCGTCCAGGGTGATGCCGTCGACGATGTCCAGCGGGTCCAGCACGTTGCCCTTGGACTTGGACATCTTCTGGCCCTGGCCGTCACGGACCAGGCCGTGCACGTACACGGTCTTGAACGGGACCTGCGGGGTGCCATCTTCGTTCTTGATCAGGTGCATCGTCAGCATGATCATCCGGGCAACCCAGAAGAAGATGATGTCGAAGCCGGTGACCAGCACGTCGGTGGAGTGGAATTTCTTGAGGAATTCGGTCTGCTCAGGCCAGCCGAGGGTGGAGAAAGTCCACAGCCCCGAGCTGAACCACGTGTCGAGCACGTCGTCGTCCTGGCGCAGCACCACATCCGCACCCAGGTTGTGCTTGGCGCGCACTTCGGCTTCGTCGCGGCCGACATAGACCTGGCCGGCCTCGTCGTACCAGGCCGGGATACGGTGGCCCCACCACAGCTGACGGCTGATGCACCAGTCCTGGATGTCACGCATCCACGAGAAGTACATGTTTTCGTATTGCTTGGGCACGAACTGGATGCGGCCATCTTCCACGGCCGCAATCGCAGGCTCGGCCAGCGGCTTGGTGGACACGTACCACTGGTCGGTCAGCCACGGCTCGATGATGGTACCGGAGCGGTCGCCTTTGGGCACTTTCAGGGCGTGGTCGTCGATGCTGACCAGCAAGCCCTGGGCGTCCATGTCGGCGACGATCTGCTTGCGCGCGACGAAACGGTCGAGGCCAGCGTACTGGGCGGGCAGGCGGGTGTCGGCCTGCTCGTTGACGCTGCCGTCGAGGTTGAAGGCCTGGGCGGCAGGCAGCACCAGGGCGTTCTTGTCGAAGATGTTGAGCAGCGGCAGGTTGTGGCGCTTGCCGACTTCATAGTCGTTGAAGTCGTGGGCCGGGGTGATCTTCACGCAGCCGGTGCCGAACTCAGGGTCGCAGTAATCATCGGCGATGATCGGGATGCGACGGCCGACCAGCGGCAGTTCGACGAACTTGCCGATCAGCGCCTGGTAGCGCTCATCGTTCGGGTTGACGGCTACCGCAGCGTCACCCAGCAGGGTTTCCGGACGGGTGGTGGCCACTACCAGGTAGTCTTTGCCTTCGGCGGTTTTGGCGCCGTCGGCCAGCGGGTAGCGCAGGTTCCACAGGTGGCCCTTCTCGTCATGGTTTTCCACTTCGAGGTCGGAGATGGCCGTGTGCAGTTTGGTGTCCCAGTTGACCAGGCGCTTGCCGCGGTAGATCAGGCCGTCTTCGTGCAGGCGCACGAAGGCTTCCTTGACGGCGTCGGACAAGCCGTCATCCATGGTGAAGCGTTCGCGGCTCCAGTCTACCGACGAGCCCAGGCGACGGATCTGACGGCTGATGTTGCCGCCGGACTGCTCCTTCCATTCCCAGACCTTGTCCAGGAAGGCTTCACGGCCGAGGTCGTGACGGTTCTGGCCTTTGGCCTCGAGCTGACGCTCGACCAGCATCTGGGTAGCGATACCGGCGTGGTCGGTGCCTGGCTGCCACAGGGTGTCGCGGCCTTGCATGCGACGGAAACGGATCAGGGCGTCCATGATCGCGTTGTTGAAACCGTGGCCCATGTGCAGGCTACCCGTCACGTTCGGTGGCGGGATCATGATGGTGTAGGACTCGCCTGCACCTTGTGGAGCGAAATAGTTCTCGGACTCCCAGGTGTTGTACCAGGAAGTTTCGATGGCGTGCGGCTGGTAGGTCTTATCCATGCGCGGCGGGACCCTGTGCATTTATTCGGGAAAGCCGGGAAGTATAACCAAGGTGGGGGTCTGAGGCGACAGCTGTGCTTGTGTTGCCTGCCCTGGCCCCATCGCGGGCAAGCCGGCTCCCACACGGGTTGCAGCGCGGCAAATCCTGTGGGAACCGGCTTGCCGGCGATGGGGCCGGTATAGGCTTACTCGGAGCGCTTGATCAACCGCTCGATGCGGGCATCGAGGCGGCGTTTGATCTCGGTCTCGATATGCGGGGTAAAGTCATTGATCACGTCCTGCATGATCAATTGCGCTGCGGCGCGCAGCTCGGCTTCCAGGTGCAGCAGGGTGTCCTGGCGGCGGGTCTGCGAATCTTCTTCGGGCGCCGCCTCGGCGGGCGCGGCGATCGGTTCAGGCGCTGGCAAGGTGTTGCCGGCCGGTGTGTCCAGCAACAGCGGGATCTGCTCCACGGTCTCGGTCAGTAGCGGCGGCTGCAGGTCTGAATCGCCCAGCAGCTGGCGAATGGACTCCAGGTCGTCGAGCAGATGGGCGGAATCGGGTAGGGCGGAAGGCTTGTCCATCGTCGTTAAAGTCGCTGTAAGCGGTGGTCTTGCAGAGCATAGCCCTGTTCGCGGTAGAAACGGAATCGTTCGCGGGCTGATTGGCGGATGGTCGCCTCCTCGACGACGATCTCGGCCACCCGCTCGAACTGCCCGACAAAGATGGGCACATCGGCGCCCAGGTTGATCAGCAGGTCGCGGTGTTCGCCGGCACTCTCGGCGCTCAGGCCCAGCGCCACCGGCGCATCGGCATGCAGCTCGGCGAGGTCATGTGGCACGAAGGCTTCACCCTTGAAACGCCACAGGCGCAGGTCTAGCTCGCTGCGCTGCTCGGCGTCCTGGCAGTGCAGATAGACCCGGTGGCCGAGGCGCCAGGCCTTCTCGCACAGCTTGCAGGCGAAATCCAGCCGCGCCGACAACGCATCGGTGGGCAGAATGTAGAAATCGACTTTGCTCATGGTTCGGTCTGCCGGCCGGTAGTGCCTGGGGCACCACCGGCCTTATGGCATCACGCGCTGGCGCGATCGAGCAGGTACTGGGTCAGCAGCGGTACCGGGCGGCCAGTGGCGCCTTTGTCCTTGCCACCGCTAACCCATGCGGTGCCGGCGATGTCCAGGTGCGCCCAGTTGTAGGCCTTGGCGAAGCGCGACAGGAAGCAGCCTGCTGTGATGGTGCCGGCCTTGGGCCCACCGATGTTGCCCATGTCGGCGAACGGGCTGTCCAGCTGCTCCTGATACTCGTCGAACAGCGGCAGTTGCCAGGCGCGGTCGTCGGCACGCTTGCCGGCGTCGAGCAGTTGGCTGACCAGGTCATCGTTGTTGCCCATCAGGCCCGAAGTGTGGCTGCCCAGGGCGACGATGCAGGCGCCGGTCAGGGTGGCGATGTCGATCACCGCCTGCGGCTTGAAGCGCTCGGCGTAGGTCAGGGTGTCGCACAGCACCAGCCGGCCTTCGGCGTCGGTGTTGAGAATTTCGACGGTCTGCCCGCTCATGGTGGTGACGATGTCGCCCGGGCGGGTGGCGCCGCCGCTTGGCATGTTCTCGGCACAGGCCAGCAGGCACACCAGGTTGATCGGCAGTTGCAGCTCGAGGACCGCGCGCAGGGTGCCGAACACGCTGGCAGCGCCGCACATGTCGTACTTCATTTCGTCCATGCCGGCGCCTGGCTTGAGGCTGATGCCGCCGGTATCGAAGGTAATGCCCTTGCCCACCAGCACGAACGGCTTGTCCGCCTTCTTGCCGCCCTGATAGTTGAGCACGATCAGGCGCGGTGGCTGGTCGCTGCCCTGGCCCACCGCGTAGAACGCGCCCATGCCCAGGTCCTTGATCTTCTTGTCGTCCAGCACGTCGACCTTCAGGCCTTTGTGGGCCTTGCCCAGCTCTTTGGCCTGTTCGGCGAGGAAGCTTGGGTGGCACAGGTTCGGCGGCAGGTTGCCCAGGTCGCGGGTGAATGCCATGCCGGTGGCGATGGCGCTGGCATGCTTGACCGCACGCTCGACCTCGGCCAGGCCGGCTTTTTCGGCCAGCAGGGTGATTTTTTTCAAGGCGCGTGGTTCGGCCTTCTGGCTCTTGAAACGGTCGAACACGTATTCGCCGTCGAGCAGGGTTTCGGCCAGCAGGCGGTATTTGCCGTAATGGGCATCGCGGTTGTTGACGGCGATGTCGTCCAGCGCCAGCACGGCGTCGGCGCCGTTCAGGCCTTTGAGCACGCCCGCGACGCTGCCGACCAGTTTGCGCCAGGCGCGGTCACCGAGCGCTTCGTCCTTGCCGCTGCCTACCAGCAGCACGCGCTCGGCCTTGAGGCCCGGCAGGCCTTGCAGCAGCAGGGTCTGGCCGGGCTTGCCGGCCAGGTCGCCACGCTTGAGTACGGCGCTGATGGCGCCGTCGGCAGCCTGGTCGACGGCTTTGGCCACGGCGCCGAGCTTGCGCCCTTCACCGACCGCTACGACCAGAGTGGCGGTTTTTACGGATGCAGCAGCTACGCTTTTTACAACCAGTTCCATGTCAGGGTCCCCGAATGATCTGTGCAGTTGGCGCTTTGAACGCTCGCGCTCTGGGCGGGCCTGGCCGCGTGGTCGCGTACCAGTGGAAAAGCTGCCAGTTTGAGCCTCTGGCAAGTGTGCTGACAACCCCGTTGTCCGCGTTCATGCGAGGCCAAGTGACAGGCGCAGTCAATCACAGGATAATGCGCGCACTTTACATGGAGGTTCGCCCCCGGCGAACCGGCATTGGTCTTGGCTGTCGTAAGCCTTTGTTAGGCAGTCCGCCCCTGACAACCCAGGAGTGTCTGGTTTGATCGTCTTTCGTTATCTGTCCCGCGAGGTCCTCGTGACCTTGAGCGCCGTCAGCGCTGTGCTGCTGGTGATCATCATGAGCGGGCGCTTCATCAAGTACCTGGCCCAGGCGGCCCAGGGCGTGCTCGACCCGAGCGTGCTGTTCCTGATCATGGGCTTCCGCCTGCCTGGCTTCTTGCAACTGATCCTGCCACTGGGGCTGTTCCTTGGCATTCTGCTGGCCTACGGCCGGCTGTACCTGGAAAGCGAAATGACCGTGCTCTCGGCCACTGGCATGAGCCAGCAACGCCTGCTCGGCATGACCATGGCACCCGCTGCGCTGGTCGCGCTGCTGGTGGCGTGGCTGAGCCTGAGCCTGGCGCCGCTGGGTGTTGCCCAGGTGCAGAAGATCATTGGCCAGCAGGACGCCCTGACCGAGTTCGACACCCTGGTGCCGGGCCGCTTCCAGACCTTGCGCGATGGTTCCAGGGTGACCTACACCGAGCAGCTGACCGATGACCGCAGCAACCTCACCGGTGTGTTCATCTCCGAAAAACGCTTCAACCAGGACAAGACCAAGGACCGTGCACCGTCTGTGCTGGTGGCCGAAAAGGGCCACCAGGAAGTACAGGCCGACGGCAACCGCTACCTGGTCCTGCAGAACGGCTACCGCTATGACGGCAACCCGGGCCAGGCCGACTACCGTGCGATCAAGTACGACACCTACGGCGTGCTGCTGCCCAAGCCGGAAGTGAGCGAGGAAGTGACCGAGCGCGAAGCCATCCCCACCTCGCAACTCATCGGCCAGGAAGGGCTGCGCGAACGTGCCGAGCTGCAATGGCGTATTTCGCTGCCGATCCTGGTATTCATCGTGACCCTGCTGGCCGTGCCGCTGGCCAGGGTCAACCCACGCCAGGGCCGCTTCCTCAAGCTGCTGCCGGCGATTCTTCTGTACATGGCCTACCTGACGATGCTCATTTCCGTTCGTGGCGCCCTGGAGAAAGGCAAACTGCCGATCGCCCTGGGCATGTGGTGGGTGCATGGCCTGTTCCTGCTCATCGGCCTTGCGCTGATGTACTGGGAGCCGCTGCGCCTCAAGCGCGCCGCCCGCCGTGCGGAGGTGGCCCATGGTTAAGCTCGACCGCTATATCGGCATGAGTGTGCTGGTAGCCATTCTGGCCGTGCTCGGCATTATTCTCGGGTTGGCGTCGCTGTTCGCCTTCATCGATGAAATGAGCGACCTGAGCGACACCTACACCGTGCTGGATGCCGGCTGGTTCACGCTGCTCACCGCGCCCCGTCGGCTCTATGACATGTTGCCAATGGCGGCCCTGATCGGCTGCCTGATCGGCCTGGGCAGCCTGGCCAGCAACAGCGAGCTGACCATCATGCGTGCCGCCGGCGTCTCCATCGGGCGTATCGTCTGGGCGGTAATGAAGCCGATGCTGGTGCTGATGCTGGTCGGCCTGCTGATCGGCGAATACGTGGCACCGGTCAGCGAGAACAAGGCCCAGGCCGACCGTTCGCTGGCCCAGGGTGGCGGTGAGGCACAGAGCTCCAAGCGTGGCATGTGGCACCGCCAGGGCGACGAATTCGTGCACATCAACTCGGTGCAGCCAAATGGCCTGCTGTTGGGTGTGACCCGCTATCGCTTCGACGACGAGCGCAAGATCGTCACCTCCAGCTTCGCCCGCCGCGCCCGCTACGAGAACGATCACTGGGTGCTCAACGATGTCAGCACCACTTACTTCCGTGGCGACCACACCGAAGTGATCAAAAGCCCGGAAGAGCAGTGGGATGTCTCGGTCACCCCACAACTGCTCAACACCGTGGTGCTGGCGCCGGAGTCGCTGTCGATCACCGGCCTGTGGGACTATATCCACTACCTGTCCGATCAGGGGCTGAACAATGCCCGTTACTGGCTGGCGTTCTGGACCAAGGTGCTGCAGCCGGCAGTTACCGCTGCATTGGTGCTGATGGCGATTTCCTTCATCTTCGGCCCGCTGCGTTCAGTGACGCTCGGCCAACGCGTGTTCACCGGTGTGCTGGTGGGCTTCGTGTTCCGTATTGCCGGCGACCTGCTTGGCCCTTCAAGCCAGGTGTTCGGCTTCCCGCCCCTGTTGGCGGTGCTGATCCCGGCGGGCATCTGTGCCCTGGCGGGTGTCTGGTTATTGCGCCGGGCGGGATGACAGCCTGAGCGATACACGAAAGCCGACCTTGAGGTCGGCTTTTTTGTGAGTGTCATTTTTTCTGCTTCGGCACCCTCACCAGTTGCGTGTCCGAGTAGATGTCATGCCAGCCGCGCTTGCGCTTGTCGATCAACGACCAGAAGAAGCCCAGCCCCAGGCACAGCCACGACGCAATCGACACGATAAACCGTAACAGCGCCTGCCACAGGCTGATTGCGCTGCCATCGGCGTTCTGCACACGCACGCCCCATACCTGCATACCCAGGGTCTGTCCGCCATGGGTCCAGAACTTGGCAAAAAAACCGAACAGTGCAAAGAGCAGGATCGTCGACAGCAGCGGGTCGCCATCCAATGCGCCGGCATCGGTCAACTCACGCATGCGGGCCTCACCGATGACCGTCATCTGGATCATCTTGTACGCGCCTGCGGTGACGATCAGCAGCGCCGTGCACAGCAGAAAATCGTAGAACATCGCCGCCAGGCGCCGGCCGAGGCCGACCGGGGGGAATTCACCCTGGGGTGACAGCAGAGGTTTGGACATGCAGGACGGCTCCGAGTGGCGAAGCCGCCATTCTACGGGCAAAAAAAAGCCCCTGCACGGGGCAGGGGCTTTCTTCGAAGTCGTGCGGCTTAGCCGAGGACTTGAACCTTGTCAGCCTGCAGGCCTTTCTGGCCCTGGACGGCTTCGAAAGTGACCTTCTGGCCTTCTTTCAGGCTCTTGAAGCCGTTACCTTCGATAGCACGGAAGTGCACGAACAGATCAGCACCGCTTTCTGGGGTGATGAAGCCGTAACCTTTTTCGTCATTGAACCACTTGACGGTACCGTTCTGACGCTCAGCCATTGTCTTATTTCCTATGAAGCTTAAATTTTAATGACAGTTTCTTTCACGTTATTTAGAAGTGAAAGATCACTGGGCTGGGTTGCAGGAAAGTAAGTCACGTCGAACGGGTTGTAGCAAATTGCGGCTACTGGCCCAGGTCACGAACTGTTGCGACCCATGCAAACACAGTGCTGTGACTCTACGCCAACTCCCAAGAAAAAAACAAGCCCTGGGTCAGCTGGAAAATCGCGCTTTTTTCGACTAGCGGCTGGCACGTCGCAAACGGCATGGTGCCTGGCCTGGCGGCATGTTCAAAAGTTATTGGGAAGGTTCGAAATCGAATAAGTAGAACCTTCCCGCAAACCTCATGTCATGTCTTCAGCCGCGGTAGTAACGTTGCGCCACAAAAGGCATTTTACTGACTTTCAAGGCAACCTTCTTGCCGCGCACGAGTGCAAACAAGGGGGTGTCGAGCGCGGCATGTTCGATATCGACATAACCCATTGCAACCGGCGCGCCAAGTGTCGGGCCAAAGCCGCCACTGCACACTTTGCCAACGGGTTTATCCGACGCGTCGACAATCTCTGCACCTTCGCGCACTGGCGTGCGTTCTTGCGGCAGCAGGCCTACACGCTTACGCGCCACGCCGGCTTGCTGCTGGGCAAAGATCGCCTCGGCACCGGGGAAGCCGCCCGCACGTGCGCCGTCGGCGCGACGCACCTTGGAAACGGCCCAGAGCAGGCTGGCCTCGACCGGCGTGGTCTCGGTGTTCATGTCATGGCCATACAGGCACAGGCCCGCTTCAAGGCGCAAGGAGTCGCGGGCGCCCAGGCCGATCGGCTGCACTTCTGGCTCGGCCAGCAGGCGCCGGGCCAAGGCCTCGGCCGCGCCAACCGGTACCGAAATCTCGTAGCCGTCTTCGCCGGTGTAGCCCGAACGGCTGACAAAGCAGTCTTCACCCAGCAGGGTCACAGGCCGGAACTGCATGAACGTCATGCCAGCCACTTCCGGTGCCAGGCGCTCCAGCACCTTGACCGCTGCCGGGCCTTGCAGGGCGAGCAGCGCCCGTTCCTCGAACAGCGGTTGAATCTCGCACCGGCCAGCGATGTGCTGCTGCAGGTGGGCCAGGTCCTGGTCCTTGCAGGCGGCGTTTACAACCAGGAACAGCGTGTCGTCACCCAGGTTGGCGACCATCAGGTCGTCGAGGATACCGCCATGCTCGTTGGTGAACATGGCATAGCGCTGCATGCCTACCGGCAAGTCGACGATATCCACCGGCACCAGGCTTTCCAGGGCCAGGGCTGCGTCCCGGCCGCGCAGGATGATCTGGCCCATGTGCGAGACATCGAACAGCCCGGCGTGCTCGCGGGTGTGCAGGTGTTCCTTGAGCACGCCCAGCGGGTACTGCACCGGCATGTCGAAGCCGGCGAATGGCACCATGCGCGCGCCCAGTTCCAGGTGCAGGGCGTGCAGCGGGGTCTTGTGCAGTGTTTCGGACATCGGTGACTCCTCAGGTTTAGTGTCGGGTCAACATTCGATGATGTTGACGGCCAGACCGCCGCGGGCGGTCTCCTTGTATTTGCTTTTCATGTCGGCGCCGGTCTGGCGCATGGTGCGGATGACCTTGTCGAGCGACACGTAATGCTGCCCGTCGCCGCGCAAGGCCATGCGCACCGCATTGATGGCCTTCACCGAACCCATGGCGTTGCGCTCGATGCAGGGCACCTGGACCAGCCCGCCAATGGGGTCGCAGGTCAGGCCGAGGTTGTGTTCCATGCCAATCTCGGCGGCGTTCTCCACTTGTTGCACACTGCCGCCCATCACTTCGCACAAGGCCCCGGCGGCCATCGAGCAGGCCACGCCGACCTCGCCCTGGCAGCCGACCTCGGCCCCGGAAATCGAGGCGTTTTCCTTGTACAGGATGCCGATCGCCGCAGCGGTGAGCAGAAAGCGCACCACGCCGTCCTCACTGGCACCCGGGACGAAGCGCATGTAGTAGTGCAGCACGGCCGGGACGATGCCCGCCGCCCCGTTGGTCGGTGCGGTGACCACGCGCCCGCCGTAGGCGTTTTCCTCGTTTACCGCGAGGGCGTACAGGTTGACCCAGTCCAGTACCGACAACGCATCGCGCAGGTTGGCTTCCGGGTGCTGGCTGAGTTGGCGGTACAGGGCCGGCGCGCGGCGCTTGACCTTGAGCCCCCCGGGCAGGATGCCCTCATGCCGGTAGCCGGCCTCGACGCAGTCCTGCATCACCTGCCAGATCCGCAGCAGGCCAGCACGTGTTTCGGCCTCCGGGCGCCAGGCGGCCTCGTTGGCCAGCATCACCTGGCTCACCGACAAGTGCTGCGCGGTGCAATGCCCGAGCAGCGCCTTGGCCGTGGTGAACGGGTAGGTCAATACGGTGCTGTCCTCGACGATGCGGTCCTGCCCGGCGGCATCTTGGTCGACCACGAAACCACCGCCGACCGAGTAGTACTCGCGGCTGCGGATTTGCAATCCGGCGGCGTCGAAGGCGCGGAAGATCATGCCGTTGGGGTGATACGCCAGCGGTTTGCGGATCATCGCCAGGTGCTGCTTCTCGACGAAGGCGATCTGGTGTTCGCCGAGCAGGTGCAGCTGGCCGCTGCTGCGGATGGCCTGCAGGCGGGCGGGGATGGATTCGGTATCGACGGTGTCGGGGTGCTCGCCTTCAAGGCCGAGCAACACCGCCTTGTCGCTGCCGTGGCCCTTGCCGGTGGCGCCCAGCGAGCCATACAGCTCGGCCTTGACGCTGACAGTGCTGGCCAGCAGGCCGTCACGGCGCAGGCCTTCGGCAAAACGCGCGGCGGCGCGCATCGGGCCGACCGTATGGGAACTGGAGGGGCCGATGCCGATCTTGAACAGGTCGAAGACGCTCAGGGACATTGCTTGTTCCCTCCGGAGAGTAAAGGCGAGTGCTGCGCACTCGATCGCTGGCAAGCCAGCTCCTACAGGTACTGCACCAGTCTGGGAAGCACTGGAGACCCTGTGGGAGCCGGCTTGCCGGCGATGAGGCCGCAGAGCCTGGTCAGGCGTCCTGATAGCTCTCGATCGACGGGCAGGCGCACACCAGGTTGCGGTCACCAAACACGTTGTCTACCCGGCCCACCGGCGGCCAGTACTTGCTTTCCACCAGACTCGCCAGCGGGTAGACGGCCTGTTCGCGGCTGTAGCCATGTGCCCACTCGCCCACCAGCTCGGCTGCGGTATGCGGCGCGTTCTTCAATGGGTTGTCGTCCTTGTCCAGGCTGCCGTTTTCCACGGCGCGAATCTCTTCGCGGATCTGGATCATCGCGTCGCAGAAGCGGTCCAGCTCTTCCTTGGCTTCGCTTTCGGTCGGTTCGATCATCAGCGTACCGGCCACCGGGAAGGACATGGTCGGGGCGTGGAAGCCGAAGTCGATCAGGCGCTTGGCAACGTCATCGACGCTGATGCCGCTGGTGTCCTTGAGCGGGCGCAGGTCGAGGATGCACTCGTGGGCGACCAGGCCATTGCCACCGGTATACAGAACAGGATAGTGCTCTTCCAGCCGGCGGGCGATGTAGTTGGCGTTGAGGATCGCCATCTGCGAGGCGCGCTTGAGGCCGGCACCGCCCATCATGCGGATGTACATCCAGGTGATCGGCAAGATGCTGGCACTGCCGAACGGCGCGGCGCAGACGGCGCCCTCACGGTTTTCCAGCTGCGCGTGGCCCGGCAGGAACGGTGCCAGGTGCGACTTGACGCCAATCGGGCCAACGCCCGGGCCGCCACCGCCGTGGGGGATGCAGAAGGTCTTGTGCAGGTTCAGGTGGGAAACGTCGCCGCCGAACTTGCCCGGGGCGCACAGGCCGACCATGGCATTCATGTTGGCGCCGTCGATGTACACCTGGCCGCCGTTGTCATGGATGATCGCGCAGATCTCGCCGATCGCCTCCTCGAACACGCCGTGGGTGGACGGGTAGGTGATCATGATCGCGGCCAGGCGTTCGCGGTGCTCGATGGCCTTGGCGCGCAGGTCCTCCACATCGACGTTGCCACGCGCGTCACAAGCGGTGACCACCACACGCATGCCCGCCATGTGCGCAGTCGCCGGGTTGGTGCCGTGGGCCGAAGAAGGGATCAGGCAGATGTCGCGATGGCTGTCGCCGCGGCTGCGGTGGTAGGCACGGATGGCCAGAAGGCCCGCGTACTCGCCCTGTGAACCGGCGTTGGGCTGCAGCGACACGGCATCATAGCCGGTGGCGGCGCACAGCATGGCTTCCAGCTCGGTGGTCAGCTGCTGGTAGCCCTGGCTTTGCTCAGCCGGGGCGAACGGGTGCAGGTTGCCGAATTCGGCCCAGGTCACCGGGATCATTTCGCTGGCGGCATTGAGCTTCATGGTGCACGAACCCAGCGGGATCATGCTGCGGTCCAGCGCCAGGTCCTTGTCGGCCAGGCGGCGCAGGTAGCGCATCAGCTCGGTTTCGCTGTGGTAGCGGTTGAACACCGGGTGTTCGAGGATCGCCGACTGGCGCAGCAGGGTGGCCGGCAGGCGCGAGCCGGTGCTGGCGGCCAGGGCGGCGAAGTCGGGTTGCGCCTGTTCGCCTGCGAACAGCTGCCACAGCGCCTCGACATCGGCCTGGGTGCTGGTTTCGTCGAGCGACAGGCCCAGGTGGGCGGCGTCGACCTGGCGCAGGTTGATGCGCTGAGCGCGAGCCTTGTCGTGCAGGCTGGCAGTGGCGCTGCCGGTGGCCAGGGTCAGGGTGTCGAAAGCGGTGTCGCCGATCATCTCCACGCCCAGGGTTTTCAGGCCGGCGGCGAGAATGGCGGTCAGCGCGTGGGTGCGCTCGGCGATGCGCTTGAGGCCGGCAGGGCCGTGGTACACGGCGAACATGCTGGCGATGTTGGCCAGTAGCACCTGGGCGGTGCAGATGTTGCTGGTGGCCTTCTCGCGACGGATATGCTGTTCGCGCGTCTGCATGGCCAGGCGCAGGGCAGTCTTGCCGAAGCGGTCGATCGACACGCCGACCAGGCGGCCCGGCATGTCGCGTTTGAAGGCGTCACGGGTGGCGAAGTAGGCCGCGTGCGGGCCACCAAAGCCCAGTGGCACGCCAAAGCGCTGGGCGCTGCCGATGGCCACGTCGGCCTCGAACTCGCCCGGCGGGGTCAGCAGGGTCAGGGCCAGCAGGTCGGCAGCAACGGCCACCAGCGCGTTGGCGGCGTGAAAGCGCTGCACCAGCTCGCGGTAGTCGAACACTTCACCATTGCTGGCCGGGTATTGCAGCAGTGCACCAAAGAAGGCGCTGACGTCGCCCAGTTCACGCTCGTCGCCGACCACGATCTCGATGCCCAGCGGCTCGGCACGGGTACGCAGTACGTCGAGGGTCTGCGGGTGGCAGTGCACGGAGGCGAAGAAGGCATGGCTGGCCTTGTTCTTCGACAGGCGCTTGCAGAAGGTCATGGCCTCGGCTGCGGCAGTGGCTTCGTCGAGCAGGGAGGCGTTGGCGATCGGCAGGCCGGTCAGGTCGCTGATCAAGGTCTGGAAGTTCAGCAGGGCTTCCAGGCGGCCTTGGGAAATTTCTGGCTGGTATGGGGTGTAGGCGGTGTACCAGGCCGGGTTTTCCAGCAGGTTGCGCAGGATCGGTGCTGGGGTGTGGGTGTTGTAGTAGCCCTGGCCGATGTAGTTCTTGAACAGCTGGTTGTTACTGGCGATGGCCTTCAGTGTGGCAAGGGCATCGGCTTCACTCTGGCCGTCTTGCGAGCCGAGCACGCTGGTGCCTTTGATGCTGTCGGGGATGACAGCGGCGGTCATGGCCTCCAGCGTGTCGAAGCCCAGGGTGGCCAGCATGGCCTGCTCATCAGCGGCGCGTGGGCCGATGTGGCGGGCGATGAATTCGTTGGCGGTGCCGAGGTTGATGGTCATGTTCAGGTCCTCAGGCGTCGTCGTTGGCTTTGATCAGGCGGTCGTATGCGTCCTGGTCGAGCAGGGCGGTTACCTCGCTCATGTCAGCCGGGATAAAGCGGAAGAACCAGCCTTCGCCCAGCGGGTCTTCATTGACCCGCTCCGGGCTGTCGTTGAGCCCATCGTTGACGGCGACCACTTCACCGGCCAGTGGCATGTACACACCGCTGGCGGCCTTGACCGACTCGACGGTGGAGGCTTCGGCACCTTTGTCGTACCGCTGCAACTCCGGCAGTTGCACGTAGACCACATCGCCGAGGGCATTCTGGGCGTAGGCGGTGATGCCTACGGTGACGCTACCGTCGGCTTCGACGCGCAGCCATTCGTGATCTTCGGTGAAACGCAACTCGCTCATGGGAAATCCTCGGGAAGCAGGGCGTTGGGCGCGGTGGGTACGCGCTCTTGGGTTGAGGTTCCATAAGCAAAAATGCGGCCACTAACAAAAAGTCGTTAAAAATCAATTAGATAACATAATCTGCTAAATATGCGATCTATAATGTGGAACGAAAACGCTACGGAACAAGCGAGGACGAAAAGGTTCGGAGGATCAAACCCTTGTCCACGATGACTGGAATGGGTGTGTATTGAATTCGATACGATGTATCGTTTTCGGTACGGCCCTGTGCGCGATGCGTCGCGACAGGGCGCTTGGTCCGACTACCAGCCGTCAAAGGGCGACGAAGAAAGGCAGCGCCAGGTACAGCTTGATCACGATTACATTGATGATATCGATGAAGAACGCCCCAACCATCGGTACCACCAGGAAAGCGATCTGCGACGGACCGAAACGCTGCGTTACCGCCTGCATGTTGGCAATCGCAGTCGGTGTGGCACCGAGCCCGAAACCACAGTGCCCTGCTGCCAGCACCGCTGCATCGTAGTTGCTGCCCATGATTCTGAACGTCACGAAGATCGCGAACAGCGCCATCACCAATGTTTGCGCTGCCAGCAGAACGAAGAACGGCAGAGCCAGTGCAGCCAGGTCCCACAATTTCAGCGACATCAGCGCAATGGCCAGGAACAGCGACAAGCTGACATTCCCCAGTACTGAAACTTCACGTTCGAAGACCTGATACACACCCAGCAATGACAGCCCGTTGCGCAGCAAGACCCCCACGAACAATACGCAAACGAATGTCGGCAACTCGAACGCTGTACCGTGGAGCATGCTGTTCAGCAAGGAGCCTCCCATCAGGCTGACTGCGATCAGCGCAAGCGTTTCGATCATCGTGAAGGGCGTGATCAGACGTTCTTTGTTGGGCTGTTCAAAGCCCTTGGGAGTACGCGGCATTTCCTGTCCCATACCGGGGGTTTGCACGCGCTTGATGAGTAGCCGTGCGACCGGCCCGCCAATCAGGCCGCCCAGCACCAGGCCAAACGTGGCTGCCGCCAGTGCCAGTTCACTGGCAGAGGCCAGGCCGTATTTTTCACTGAAGGTGGCACCCCACGCAGCGCCTGTGCCGTGGCCGCCCGACAAGGAAATCGACCCGGACAGCAAACCCATCAAGGGATCGAGCCCCAACGCTTTTGCCAGGGCAATGCCCATCGCATTCTGCACCAGCAGCAGCCCGGTCACCGCCAGCAGGAATATACCGACAATGCGGCCGCCTTTTTTCAGGCTGGCAATGTCGGCACTTAAGCCGATGGTCGCAAAAAACGCCAGCATCAAGGGTGTTTGCAATGAAGTATCAAACTGCACGTGCAGGTCCAATGCACGCAGGCCCAATAGCAGCAGAGCAACCACCAAACCTCCGGCGACCGGTTCGGGAATGTTGTAGGTACGCAAGAAACCAATGCGTGTAACAAGGCTACGCCCCAGTAGAAGCACCAGGGAAGCGGCCACCAGTGTGCCGTAGAAATCGAGTGCAAGCATTCAGGTTACTCTTTGCTCTATTAGAGGCGAACACTGCAGGGGGTCGCCTGGGGTGGGCGAGTTTAGGGGCAATGTCAGCCCGCTACGGCTAGGAGAATTCTGAATAATGTTGGGATTTCACCTTGTTGAAATGAAGGCGTGCATCAGGCACTTCAGGCTTTGCCTGGAATACCGTACTTGCGCAACCGCTGGGCAATGGCGGTATGGGAGGTCTGCAGCCGCCCGGCCAACTGGCGCGTAGAGGGGTAGCTGGCATACAAGCGCTGCAACAGCTCGCGCTCGAAATCACCCACTGCCTGCTCAAGGCTCCCCACCTCCCCATCCTGCCCGCGCGCGACCGAGGTACCGGCAATGTCGAGGTCACCGATGTCCACCAGGTTGCTTTCACAGATGGCCGCCGCGCGGAAGATCACGTTCTGCAGCTGGCGCACGTTGCCCGGCCATGGGTTGGCCAGCATTGCCGAGTGGGTGGCCGGGGTCAGGCGGCAGGCGGGGCGCTGGATTTGCGTGCAGGCCTGCTGCATGAAGTAGTGCGCGAGCATGAGGATGTCCTGGCCGCGGTCACGCAGCGGTGGCACCTGCAGGTTGAGCACGTTGAGGCGGTAGAACAGGTCCTCGCGGAAGGTGCCCTCGGCGACCATGCGTTCCAGGTCGCGGTGGGTGGCGCTGATGATGCGCACATCGACCTTTACCTCACGGTCGCCGCCCACGCGGCGGAAGCTGCCGTCGCTGAGAAACCGCAACAGTTTGGCCTGCAGGTACGGCGACATCTCGCCGATCTCGTCGAGAAACACCGTGCCCTGGTTGGCCAGCTCCATCAGCCCGGGCTTGCCACCCCGCTGGGCGCCGGTGAAGGCGCCTGGGGCGTAGCCGAACAGTTCGCTCTCGGCCAGGCTTTCGGGCAGCGCGGCGCAATTGAGGGCGAGGAATGGCGCGGCGTGCCGGCTGCTGATGGCATGGCAGGCGCGGGCTACCAGCTCCTTGCCGGTGCCCGTCTCGCCATGCACCAACAGCGGTGCGTCGAGGGCCGCCACGCGCATCGCTCGGGCCTTGAGGGTGCGAATCGCCGGGGACTCCCCGAGCAGTGCATCGAAGCCTTCGGCATGGTCGTGGTGCAGGGCCGACAGGCGTTCGCCCATGCGGTTGGGCGGGTACAGGGTCAACAGGCCGCCGGCGTTGGTGATGGGCGTGGCATCCAGCAGCAGGCTCTGGCCGTTGAGCTGCATCTCGCGCATCGGCAGGTGGAAGTTGTTGTCCAGCAATGCCTGCAAAAGGCCGGGGTCGCCGAACAGTTCGCCGACTGAACGCCCGGCAGATTCGCGGCCACACAGGGCAATCAGCGCGGGGTTGGCCAGCAACACCTGGCCGGCGCTGTCCACAGCCAGCACCGGGTCGCTCATGGCGGCCAGCAGGGCATCGAGCTGCAGGTGGCGGCGCTGGCCGGGGAGGATGTCGACCACGTCCACCGACTGCACGCCCCGCACTTCGAACAGTGCATCGTGCAGCTCTTCGAGCACGGCGGGGCTGAGGGTCGGGGCGTCGATGTAGACGTTCGGCGGGACCATCTCCACGGCGTCCAGGTTGAGGTTGCGGGCACCGAGCAGGGCAAGGACTTCCTGGGTGATGCCGACGCGGTCGATGAAGCTGACGTGGATGCGCATGGGGGAGGTGGGTTGTGGCTGGGGAGGGCCTCAGTATGCCCTGATACGGGGTTCTGGCCAAAGTTGAGCGGTGATCCCATCGCGGGGCAAGCCCGCTCCCACAGGTACTGCGCTGTGTTCAAGTGCAGCGCAGTACCTGTGGGGGCGGGCTTGCCGCGAAGGGGATCACTCGAGATGTTCTGGCTTGATCGAGTCGCCGGACTTCACATCCAGCTTGGCGCGGATGTCTTCGAACATCGCGTCGTAGATTTTGTGCGGTGAGCTGAGAGTTTCGAATTTCTTGGGCGGGGCGAGGTGGGCCTGGGCCTTGCGGCTCATCACCATCAGGAAGCTGGGCAGCACCTGGTCCTTGGGCAGAAAGAACTTTTCATCAACCGTCTTGCCTTCGATGCTGCCATGCATGTGGAACTGTATGCCGCGCCCTTCCTTGGGATCTTGCGTCGCTTCGTACTCGATGTTGAGGTCGTAACTGTGGTCGGCGCTGTTCAGCGCAGTGCGCTCGATATGCACGTGACCGGGTTGAAACTGAGCCATGGCGGGGTCCTCCGGAAGGTCGAAAATGGCGGGCAGCCAGCGCCCGCCTACTGCATTCAACGGTAGCTCAGACCTGGCTTGGCCGTGGAAACGCGTGTGCCGGCGGTGCCCTTGACGATATCCTCGATGTTTTCCAGCGAGCTGATCACCGCCACCTTGCCAGTGGCGCGAGCAAAGTCACTGGCAGCCTGCACCTTCGGCCCCATGGAGCCGGCGGCAAACCCTAAGCGCTCGAGTTCGTCGGGGTGAGCCTGGGCAATGGCTTTTTGCGTTGGCTTGCCCCAGTCAACGTACGCCGCATCGACGTCGGTGGCGATTATCAGAAGGTCGGCTTCCAATTGCTCGGCCAGCAGTGCCGAGCACAGGTCCTTGTCGATCACCGCCTCGATGCCTTTGAGCTTGCGGTTCTCATCGTACATGGTGGGGATGCCGCCACCGCCTGCGCAGATCACGATGCTGTTTTTTTCCAGCAGCCACTTGATCGGGCGGATCTCGAAAATGCGCTTGGGCTTCGGGCTGGCCACCACGCGGCGGTACTTGTCGCCGTCGGCCTTGACCACCCAGCCCTTTTCCTTGGCCAGGCGTTCGGCTTCTTCCTTGCTGTAGACCGGGCCGATGAACTTGGTCGGGTCCTTGAAGGCCGGGTCGTTGGCGTCGACTTCAACCTGGGTGAGCAGGGTGGCGAACGGCACTTCGAACGCCAGCAGGTTGCCCAGCTCCTGTTCGATCATGTAGCCGATCATGCCTTCGGTTTCGGCACCGAGCACGTCCAGCGGGTAGGCTTCATCGGGTTTGTAGGACAGCGCCTGCAGCGACAGCAGGCCCACCTGGGGGCCGTTGCCGTGGGCGATGACCAGTTCGTTGCCCGGGTGAATCTTGGCGATCTGCTCGGTGGCGGTGCGGATATTGGCGCGCTGATTGTCAGCGGTCATGGGCTCGCCGCGGCGCAGCAGGGCGTTGCCGCCCAATGCAACAACGATACGCATGGGAATGTCCTTTGCGAAGATGGGGGTAGCGCCTCGTTTCTGTGTGGGAGCCGGCTAACTGGCGATCACCTGCGAAGCCGGTGCCATGCACCGTGTTGCCTGCATCGCCGGCAAGCCGGCTCCCACACTACCGAGGTGCTTGTCAGAGATCGGCCAGGGTCGAAACCAGGATCGCCTTGATGGTGTGCATGCGGTTTTCCGCCTGCTCGAAGGCGATGCATGCCGGCGATTCGAACACGTCGTCGGTGACTTCGATGCCATTGGCCAGGTCCGGATACTGCTCGGCGATCTGCTTGCCGACCTTGGTCTCGGAGTTGTGGAAGGCCGGCAGGCAATGCATGAACTTGGTCCGTGGGTTGCCGGTGGACTTCATAAGCTCGGCGTTCACCTGGTAAGGCTTGAGCTGCTTGATACGCTCGCCCCAGGCTTCGATCGGCTCACCCATCGACACCCAGACGTCGGTATGCACGAAGTCCACGCCCTTGACCGCGGCTTTCGGGTCTTCGGTGAGGGTGATACGAGCGCCGCTTTCCTCAGCGTACTTCTTGCAGCGCTCGACCAGGTCGTCATGCGGCCACAGCGCCTTGGGCGCGGCAATACGCACGTCCATGCCAAGCTTGGCACCGATCAGCAGCAGCGAGTTGCCCATGTTGTTGCGGGCGTCGCCCAGGTAGGCGTAGCTGATGTCGTGCAGCGGCTTGTCGCTGTGCTCACGCATGGTCAGCACGTCGGCGATCATCTGGGTGGGGTGGTATTCGTCGGTCAGGCCGTTGAACACCGGCACGCCGGCAAACTTGGCCAGCTCTTCGACGATTTCCTGCTTGAAGCCACGGTACTCGATGGCATCGTACATGCGCCCGAGCACGCGGGCGGTGTCCTTCATGCTCTCCTTGTGGCCGATCTGCGAGGAGTTGGGGTCGATGTAGGTGACGTTGGCGCCTTGGTCATAGGCGGCGACTTCGAAGGCGCAGCGGGTGCGGGTGGAGGTTTTTTCGAAGATCAGGGCGATGTTGTTGCCCTTCAGGTGCTGCTGCTCGGTGCCAGTGTACTTGGCGCGCTTGAGGTCGCGGGACAGGTCCAGCAGGTAGCGCAGTTCACGCGTGGTGTGGTGTTCGAGGCTGAGCAGGTTGCGGTTATGGATGTTGAACGCCATGACTGTATCTCCTTGAATTCGGTGAGGGGCCCGGCCGCCGCTTCGTGGGCACGGCCGGGCGTATGGTCGTTAGTAGTCGATTGGGTCGCGGACGATCGGGCAGGTCATGCAGTGGCCGCCGCCACGGCCCCGGCCAAGCTCGCCGGCGCTGATGGTGATGACCTCGATCCCGGCCTTGCGCAGCAGGGTGTTGGTGTAGGTGTTGCGGTCGTAGCCAATGACCACGCCGGGCTCCATCGCCACCACGTTATTGCCGTCATCCCACTGCTCGCGCTCGGCGGCGAAGCTGTTGCCGCCGGTCTCGACCACACGCAGCTTGACGCCCAGTTGCTCGCCCACCACCTCGATGAACGACTTGTTCACGCGGCGTACATCCATGCCGTACGGCTTGCTTTCGTCCGGGCGGATGATGAAGGGCACGATTTCGTTGACGACTTCGGGGAAGACGGTAACCAGATCGCGGTCGCAGAAGCTGAACACGGTGTCCAGGTGCATGGCCGCACGAGATTTCGGCAGGCCGGCGACGATGACCTCCTTGACTGCGCCTTTGGCGAACAGGTTTTGCGCCAGCTGGCCGATGGCCTGGCGCGAGGTGCGCTCGCCCATGCCGATGAGCACGATGCCTTTGCCGATCGGCATCACGTCACCGCCTTCGAGGGTGGCGTTGCCGTGCTCCTTGTCCGGGTCGCCGTACCAGACCTCGAAGTCGGCGTTGGTGAATTCCTTGTGGAACTTGTAGATGGCGGTGGTCAGCAGGGTTTCCTGGCGTCGTGCTGGCCAATACATCGGGTTCAGCGTCACACCACCGTAGATCCAGCACGTGGTGTCACGGGTGAACTGGGTGTTGGGCAGTGGCGGCAGAATGAAGCTGGAGTGGCCCAGGTAGTCGTTGTACATCTTGACCACATCGGCGCCTTCGCTCTGCGGCAGGTCCTGGCCGGCCACGCCGCCGATGAGGAACTCGGCCAGGTGGCGAGGTTCGAGACCTTCAAGCCAGCTGCGCACTTCGTTGGTCAGGCCGACACCAACGGTGTCAGGGGTGATCTTGCGGTCGAGGATCCACTTCAGTGCTTCCTTGTCCTGCACGATGTCGGTCAGCAGGTTGTGCATCTCCAGCACATCCACGCCGCGCTCGCGCATCTTGGTGACGAAGTCGAAATGGTCACGCTTGGCCTGATCTACCCAGATCACGTCATCGAACAGCAGTTCGTCGCAGTTGCTTGGGGTCAGGCGCTTGTGCGCCAGGCCCGGCGAGCAGACCATCACTTTGCGCAGCTTGCCGGCTTCGGAATGGACACCGTACTTCTGTTTTTCAGCGGACATTGTTCAATCCTCCATGTGGTGCAAAGACGTGGGTCACAGGGTCAGGAAACCGTCGTACAGGCCATAGGCCGCCACCAGGGCGCCGATGACCACGGCTGCGAAGATCAGTTTTTCCACGTTGGTAAAGATCGGTTGGCCGATTTCATGTTTGGCCTTGGCGAACAGGATCACGCCAGGGGCATACAGCAGGGCCGAGAGCAGCAGGTATTTGGTGCCACCGGCATACAGCAGCCAGATGGCGTACACGAGGGCGACAGCGCCAATGAACAGGTCTTTGCTGCGCTCGCCGGCAGCGTTTTCGTAGGTTTCGCCGCGCAGTGCCATCAGGAAGCCGTAGGCCGCCGACCACAGGTAGGGCACCAGGATCATCGAGGTGGCGAGGTAGATCAGCGACAGGTAGGTGCTGGCCGAGAACAGCGTGATCACCAGGAAGATCTGCACCATGGCGTTGGTCAGCCACAGCGCATTGGCCGGTACCTGGTTGGCGTTTTCGCGGCGCAGGAACTCCGGCATGGTGTGGTCTTTGGCTGCGGCGAACATGATCTCGGCGCACAGCAGCACCCACGACAGCAGGGCACCCAGCAGCGAGATGATCAAGCCGACGCTGATCAGTACCGCACCCCAGTGGCCAACCACGTGCTCAAGCACAGCCGCCATCGACGGGTTCTGCAGCTTGGCCAGTTCCGGTTGGGTCATCACGCCCAGCGACAGCACGTTGACCAGCACCAGGAACAGCAGCACGGTGATGAAGCCGATGACCGTGGCCTTACCGACGTCGGCGCGTTTTTCCGCACGGGACGAGAAGATGCTCGCGCCCTCGATGCCGATGAACACCCAGACAGTGACCAGCATCATGTTGCGCACCTGGTTCATCACGCTGCCAAGCTCCGGCGTGCCGGTGCCCCAGATGTCGGCGGTGAAGATGTCGAGCCTGAAGGCGAACAGGCAGATCAGCGCGAACAGTACCAGCGGCACGACCTTGGCCACGGTGGTGACCAGGTTGATGAACGCCGCTTCCTTGATGCCACGCAGTACCAGAAAGTGCACGGCCCACAGCAGGATCGACGCACCGATGATGGCGGCCGGGGTGTTGCCTTCACCGAAGATCGGGAAGAAGTAGCCGAGGGTGCTGAACAGCAGCACGAAGTAACCGACGTTGCCCAGCCAGGCACTGATCCAGTAGCCCCAGGCCGAAGAGAAGCCCATGTAGTCGCCGAAGCCGGCCTTGGCGTAGGCGTAGACACCCCCGTCGAGGTCAGGTTTGCGGTTGGCCAGGGTTTGGAACACGAACGCCAGTGTCAGCATGCCAACGGCAGTGATCGCCCAGCCAATCAGTACAGCACCCACGCCCGCGCTGGCCGCCATATTTTGAGGAAGCGAGAAGATGCCGCCGCCAATCATTGAACCGACGACGAGGGCAACTAGTGCGCCAAGTTTTAGTTTTCCAGATGAATCAGACATTTAACAACTCCGTACCAGGAGAAAGTTGACAACAGAATAAATCCGTCGCCCGAGCCATAACCTGACTTGGATCAGTTCATGGCGTGTGAAGTAGGAAATTTCCTTCACATGACTCCTGGAGAGTGCCGACAGCCTTGCTACAGGCCACGCGCGCTGGCACCTCCATGTACATCTAGAGCAAACGCTCTGTTTCAGCCTGCGAGCTTTAGAAGCTAGTCGCTTCTGCCGTTTTCGCAAATATTTCTCAACAGATACGCGGGATAAAAGTTGCCTGAAGGACATGCGTTTTTGTCAGGAGGCAGGTATAGACAAAGGAGTTATGAGTGCTATAGCTTTAATGGCTTTGTCGCTTATAAGTAGCCTTGTTTATATGCAGATAAAGCTGTTTCAGGCGTGTGACAACACACACAAAAGATGGGGATTTACATGAACGAACCAGGACAGAAGCTCCGCCTAGGCGCGTTGATCGCACTGGTAGTTGGTTCGATGATTGGCGGCGGGATTTTTTCGTTGCCACAAAACATGGCGGCACGCGCCGATGTCGGCGCCGTGCTGATCGGCTGGGGTATCACCGCGGTGGGCATGCTGGCGCTGGCCTTCGTGTTTCAGACCCTGGCCAACCGCAAGCCGGAGCTGGACTCGGGGGTCTATGCCTATGCCAAGGCCGGCTTTGGCGACTACATGGGCTTCTCTTCGGCCTGGGGGTACTGGATCAGTGCCTGGCTGGGCAACGTCGGCTATTTCGTGCTGCTGTTCAGTACCCTGGGCTTGTACTTTCCGGTATTCGGCGAGGGCAATACGCCGATCGCCATCGGCTGTGCCTCGCTGCTGCTGTGGGCCGTGCACTTTCTGGTGCTGCGTGGCATCAAGGAAGCGGCGTTCATCAACCAGGTGACCACCGTTGCCAAGGTGGTGCCGCTGCTGATCTTCATCGTCATCGCCGCCTTTGCCTTTCGTGCCGACATCTTCACCCGTGATATCTGGGGCTTGAGCAACCCGCAGTTCGGCGATGTGCTGGACCAGGTGCGCAACATGATGCTGGTCACCGTGTTCGTGTTCATCGGCATCGAGGGTGCCAGCGTCTACTCGGGCAGGGCACAGCGTCGCTCGGATGTCGGCAAGGCCACGGTCATCGGCTTTCTCGGCGTGCTGGCGCTGCTGGTGCTGGTCAATGTGCTGTCGCTTGGGGTAATGACCCAGCCGGAACTGGCTGGGTTGCAGAACCCGTCGCTGGCGTCGGTGCTCGAGCATATCGTCGGCCCATGGGGGGCCTTGCTGATCAGCATCGGCCTGGCCATCTCGCTGCTCGGCGCATTGCTGTCATGGGCGTTGCTGTGCGCCGAAATCCTCTTCGCCACAGCGCGGGACAAGACCATGCCGCGCTTTCTGGCCAAGGAAAACGCCAACCACGTGCCGGCCAATGCCCTGTGGCTGACCAACTGCATGATTCAGGGCTTCCTGCTGATTACGCTGGTTTCGGCGGGCACCTACACCAGCCTGATCTACCTGGCGTCGTCGATGATTCTGGTGCCGTACCTGTGGTCGGCCGCTTATGCAGTGCTGTTGGCGCTGCGCGCAGAGGGCTATGGCGGGCAGCAGGCGCTGCGGCGCAAAGACCTGCTGGTTGCGGCGGTGGCGCTGCTGTATGCGGTGTGGCTGCTGTACGCCGGTGGGCTCAAGTACCTGTTGCTGTCGGCGTTGCTGTACGCCCCAGGGGTGATCCTGTTTGCCCGGGCCAAGCGCGAGCAAGGCCAGGCGCTGTTCACCCCGTGGGAAAAACTGATTTTCGCAGCGGTGCTGGCGGGGGCGGCACTGGCGGCCTACGGGCTTTATTCAGGGCTGCTGAGCTTGTGAGGCAGGCGGGCAGGCGGGCTCTGGCCGCGACCAGATCCACAGGTTGCCCAGGGCCATACCGGCGATGGCCAGGAACACCGGCCAACGGTGGTCGAGGAAGGTCAGCATCACGCCTGCACACACCAGCATGCTGATGGTCGCACTGACCTTGGCCCGGCGCTGGATCAGCTTGCCGTTGCGCCAGTTGTACAGGATTGGCCCGAACAGCCGGTGGTTCTCCAGCCACGCCGACAGGCGCGGTGAGCTGCGTGTCGCCGCCCAGGCGGCCAACAGAATGAATTCGGTGGTCGGCAGGCCAGGGATGACAATGGCGACCAGGCCGATACCCAGGCTTACGTAAGCCAGGGTGCCATACAGCAGGCGCGACAGTTTCGAGCGGGCAGGTCGGGTCATGGTCTCACTGCGAAAACGGTGCGGCCACCGGAGGGGTGGCCGGGTAACGCGTATCAGGCCAGCGCGCTGTCGGCAGCGTAGGCATGCTTGAGCAGTTCGGTGAAGCGCTCGAACGCCGCAACAGCGCCACGCTCGGCAGCAGCGTCTTGCTCGGCCGACAGCTCCAGGCCATCAAGAATACGGGTGAACTGCTTCCAGCCTTCGGCGCGGCCACCGGCTGGCTCGCCCAGGTGCCGAGCACCAAAGCTGTCGGACAGTTCCAGCGCAACGGCACGCTTGATCAGAAACGCAGCGCCCAGTTTGGAGCCTTCGGAGACGAAGATCCAGCCCAGTGCCTCGGCAAGGCTCAGATTCTGCGGTGCGCCGGCGACGGCTGCGGGTACTTCGGTGTCGAGGTCGGCAAGGTCCAGGCGAGCTTGCTCGGCGCGGCAACGCTCGGCCAGGTCGGGGACGATGGCGATCAGTTGCGGGTCGGTGTACAGGGCCTGCAGTTCGGACTGGAACAGGTACTGCGCTACGACGAAACGGGCGAAGCTTTCGCGGCTGTCGAACGGCGCGTGGGATTTGACCAGGGCGTCGAGCTCGGTGTGCGGGGCGTGGGTGACCTGGTTGAGGCGTTGCGAGCGCAGGGCTGGGCGGTCGGTCATGGGGGTGTCCTTGGAAAATGGGGGCGTCTAGTGACAAGACGAAACAGCGGGGTGGGGACAGTAAAAAAAGCTGGGTTTCCCTGTTGAATGTACCGGCCCCATCGCCGGCAAGCCGGCTCCCACACGTGTTCCACCTAACCTGAGGGCAGCGGGGTACCTGTGGGAGCCGGCTTGCCGGCGATGGGGCCAGTACCGATCAGCTCAAATCAGATATCCCACACCACATTGATGGCGAAGTTGCGCCCTGGCATGGTCAGGCGGTCCAGGTTGGCTGGCTGGGTTACGCCTGCCTCACCCTGGCCGTCGTAACCCCGCACCGAGTCCCACTGCCAGTATTTCTTGTCGGTCAGGTTGTACAGCCCAGCGTTGACCGTGACGTCGTCGGTCACCTTGTAGAAGCCGCTCAGGTCCAGCACGCCGTAGCCTGGGGTGCGGAACTGCGAGCTCTGGCCATCCGGGGCGAAGAACGTGGTGTCGTCGACGCGGGTCTTGCGCTTGACCACGGTCCAGCTCAGCAGGCCGCCGTAGTTCGGCTGCTCGTAACCCAGGCCGAACACGCCGGTCAGCGGGTTGACGCTGTTCAGCGGCTGGCCGTTGTCATCGTTGCGGCCGTTGGCGTAAGCGATCGAACCCTGGGTGTACAGGCCTTCGGGCGCACCGAAGTGGTCGAGGTTGAGGCGGCCTTTGACTTCGGCGCCCTTGATGGTGGCGTGCTTGATGTTGTTGGCCTGGAAGGTGGTTTCCAGGTTGGCCGACTGCACGGCATCTTCGTCGATGAAGTCGCGGTACTTGTTGTAGAACACCGCAGCGCTGAAGTTACCGGCATCGAAGTTGCCACGCAGGCCGGTTTCGTAGCTCTTGCTCTTCTCGGGCTCAAGGCCCGGGTTGCCTTGTACGCTGTAACCCAGCGTCGGGTTGTCGAAGCGGCCGTACATCGACTTGGCAGTCGGTGTGCGGAAGCCCTCTGCGTACTGGCCATACCAGGTGTAGTTGTCGTTGAACGCGTAGGTCAGGCCAAACTTGGGCGACACGCGGTGCCACTTCTTGTCCGAGTCGTCCAGGCTGCCAGGCGCTGCGCCCGAGCCTTGGATGCCACGCAGAAACTCGTCGGTGAACTTCGGCTCCATGCGCGTGTAGTCGTAACGCGCGCCTGGCAGGAAGGTCCAGTTGTTCCAGCGGATTTCATCCTGGGCGAACAGGCTGTAGGTGTTGACGGTCGGGTCCGGGAAGTCGCTGACCAGCGCCTGTGCATCGCTGGCGCTCACCTGGCCGATGGCGCGGCAGGTGCCGCCGACTGCCAGGCAGGTGCCGGTGCCGCTGCGCGAACCGGTGACTTTCTCGTGCTTGAGGGTGGTGCCGTAGGTCAGCAGGTGGTCGGTGGCGCCGATGCTGAAGGCTTTGTCCAGCTGGGCGTCGAAGACCCACTGGCGGTCCTTGTAGGTGGTGTCGCGGGTACGAAAGACCGTGCGGCTGAACGGGAAGTAGACTTCCTCGGTGTGCTGGTCGGTCTTGGCGATCTGGTAGTTCAGGCTCCACTTGATGTGGTCGGCCACCCGCGAATCCAGGCCGAATTCGTGGTTGATGCCGAAGCGCTCGCGGGTCACGGTGTCGTTGCCGGTACGGCTGCGGTACATGCCCATGCCAGCGCCATTGGCGAACGGGCCGCCCACGGCGCTGAGGATGTCCTGGTCGCGGTCATCCTTGTAGCGCTCGTAAGTGAAACCCAGGCGCGCGTCGTCAGCGTAGTTCCAGCCAAGCTTGGCCAGCACGTTGGTGGTGCGCACGTCCTCCGGGTTGGCTTCGGTACGCGACAGGCCGGTGCCGCCGTGGCCCCCATACGACTCGGTTTCGTGGCCGTTGCGCTGGCTCACGTGCAGTAAGCCGTCGAAATCGCCCTGGCGGCCGGCCACGGTGGCGGAGGTCAGCCAGCTGTCATCGGCCGAGCTGTAGCCGGTCTTCAGCCGAGCACCCACATCCTTGCCAGGCTTGATGATGTCTTCGGGGTCGAGGGTGAAGTAGCTCACCGCGCCGCCGATGGCGTTGCTGCCATACAGCACCGAGGCGGGGCCGCGCAGGATCTCGACGCGCTTGACGATTTCCGGGTCGACATAATTGCGCTGGGTCTGGGCGTAGGGGCCATAGAAGAAGCTGTCGGGGATCGACACACCGTCGATCTGGGTCAGCACGCGCTCACCGTCGATACCGCGGATGTTGTAACCATTCAGGCCACTGCGCTGGCCGGTGCCGCCGACCGACACGCCCGGCTCGTAACGCACCAGTTCCTGGATGTTGCTGACGTTCTGGCGGTCCAGCTGTTCGCGGGTCTGTACGCTCACGGTGCTGGGCACCTGGCTGACGTCCTGGGCGCTACGGGTAGCACTGACGGTCATTTGCTGCAGGGCGATGGCGTTGCCCGCCGACTGGCGTTCGAGCACCACATTGCCGTTGCCTATCTTGCGATAGCCAAGGCCGGTGCCTTGCAGCAGGCGCTTGAGTGCAGCCTCTGGCGCCAACGAACCTTGCACACCTGGCGAAGCCACGCCCTCTGCCAGTTCGGCGCTGAAACCTACCTGCCACCCGGTCACCTGGCTGAAGGCATTGATGGCCTCGACCAAGGGCTGCTGGGCGATGCTGAAGCGGTAGTCGCCCATGCGCGGGCTGCTCGCCTGGGCTGGCTCTGCGGCCAGCGCAGGCAGGCTGCAGGCTCCGCTGGCGAGCAAGGCCAGGGTCAGCAGGGACAGTTGGCCGGTACGGCGGGGAAGGGTGGACGGGCGAGTTGTACCTGTGGACATCGAAAGCGCTCCCAGACGCGCGAACTGTTATAGGTGATGACCGTTCTTGTTTTCAAACAAGAATCAGTTGCATTGGCTATAACGAGACGGGCGGGGTAGCGCGATCGCGTAAAAATAATTGGCAGGTCAGTTGAGAATGACCACGGCGGGGTATTCGTGCAGCTGCGCCGAAGTGATGTGAGCCAGCGCGCGCAAGGTCTCCAGCGGCTGGTCGAGGCGATAGTTGCCGGTCACCGCCATGTCGTCGAGGTTGGCGTTGCGGTTGATGATCCAGCCTGGGTAATAGCGCCGCACTTCGGCCAGCACCTGGCTCAGCGGGCAGTTTTCGAACACCAGGCGGCCGTCGACCCAGGCCAGGTCCTTGTGCATGTCCGGGCGCTGGCGCTGGCCGAAGCCTTGCGGGCCGACGCTGATGCTGTCGCCAGCGCTGAGGCGGATGCGCTGGTCGCTGGCCGCCTGCAGGTCAACGTCACCGCGCTGCACGCGGACCTGCGCCTCGCCATCGAGGTAGCGCACGGCAAAATCGGTGTCGCGCACCTGGGCTCGCAGCGGCCCGGCCTGTACTTCCAATGGCAGTTGGGCGCCCGCCGGTACCTGGAAAAACGCCTCACCCTGCAGCAGGCGCGCCACCTGGCGGCCGTCACGCAGATCGCTGGCGAAGGCCGAGTTGGTGTTGAGCAGCACCTTGGCGCCGTCATCGAGTTGCAGGCGCTGACGTTCGCCCACCACGGTCAGGTGATCGGCCTGCAGGCGCACCGGCAGGTTGCCCACGGTGAACAGCCCTACCAGCAGCACGGCAGCGGTCGCTAACGGTTTCCAGTGTGCACGCAGGCGCCCGCGCACGGAGCGGCGCCGGCCTTGGTGCATCTGCGTGGCGGCCTGGCGCAGCGGCGTGCCGTTCCACAGGGCTTCGGCTTCGACGTAGGCCGCGGCGTTTTCCGGCGCGGCGCCAAGCCATTGCTCGAAGGCCAGGGTGTCGGCTTCAGTGGCGCATTGCAGGCGTACCAGCCAGTCCAGCGCCTCGTCCATCGCACGGGCGCGGGCGTCGGGCCCGGCGGTCGGCGGGCGAGGGACGGGGCTGTCGGTCACGGTGAATCCTTGAAATGATTTTCCCGAATGATCACGGCTAAGGCGGGGCGTGGCAAGCGCTTCGCCTCACTCTGCCGGCCGGCGGTCGTCTCACTTGAGGCGATCGGCCACACCTATGCAGATGGCCATGATCAATTTCAGTTCCTTCTGCACGGTGCTGGCCGAGACATCCAGTTGTTCGGCGATTTCCAGGTAGCTGGCGCCGTGCAGGCGGCTGAGGATGAAGATGCGTTGCTGGCGCTCGGTCAGCTGGTTGAGGCTGACGCTGAGGTGCTTGAGCAGTTGTTCGGCATGTGCGGCATCTTCGCTGCTGCTCAGGGGGGCGGCGACGTTGTGCAGGATTTCGTCGGGAACATCGTCGACCAGCATGCGCGATTGCACCCGACGCGTGCGCAGGTGGTCCAGGGCCAGGTTACGGGCGGTCTGGAACACGAAAGGTTCGAGGTGCTCGATAGGCCGCTCGCCCAGGGCACGGGACACCCGCAGGTAGGTTTCCTGCAGCAGGTCCTCGGCGGTGCTGGGGTTGCCGACCATACGCTGCAGGGTGCGCAGCAGGGAAAGGCGCTGGACGAGGAAGACGGAGTTGAACCGGGACTGACTCACGGGGGGACCTGGCCGACGAAAGGTTAATGATAATGCTTATCATCTTGCCTGTTGGTCAAGCGCGGAAGTGTTAGGGAAAGGTAAAGATTGTGAGTGTGGGCTGTGGTGGCATGTCTTGGCATCTTCAGCGCTCGATCTCAAGAGCGCTGAAGATCCCCCGCCAGGCGCCCCCTCAGCGCGCGCTGCACAGCGCCAGGCAGTTATCCAGCATACGGTTGGAGAACCCCCACTCGTTGTCATACCAGGCCATCACCTTGAGCATCTTGCCGTTGGCACGGGTGTGGTTGGCATCGAAGATCGACGACAACGGGTTGTGGTTGAAGTCGCAGGACACCAGCGGCAGGGTGTTGTAGCCCAGCACCTTGGAATGCCGGCTGGCCTCGAGGAACAGCTGGTTGACCTGCTCGGCCGTGGCTTCGCGCTTGAGGTTGAGGGTGAGGTCGACCAGCGAAACGTTGATCACCGGCACCCGCACGGCCATGCCGGTCAGTTTGCCGGCCAGCTCCGGCAGCACCAGGCCCACGGCTTCGGCGGCGCCGGTCTTGCTCGGGATCATCGACTGGGTGGCCGAGCGCGCACGGTAAGGGTCGCTGTGGTAAACGTCAGTCAGCACCTGGTCGTTGGTGTAAGCATGAATGGTGGTCATCAAGCCCTGTTCGATGCCGAACTCTCGGTGCAGCACCTGGGCGATCGGCGCCAGGCAGTTGGTGGTGCAGGACGCATTCGAAATGACCTGGTGGGAGGCGCGCAGGATGTCGTGGTTGACCCCGTACACCACCGTGGCGTCGGCGCCCTTCGCCGGGGCCGAGACAATCACCTTGCCGGCGCCCGCCGCCAGGTGTGCGGCGGCTTTGGCCCGGTCGGTAAACAGCCCGGTGCACTCGAACACCACATCGATCGCTTCGGCCTTCCAGGGCAGCTCGGCCGGGTTGCGGATGGCGCTGACCGCGATGCGGTCGCCATTTACCGTCAGGCTTTCATGATCGGCCTCCACCGATGCATCGAATGTACCGTGCACACTGTCGTATTTGAGCAGGTGGGCATTCATGGCGCTGTCGCCCAGGTCGTTGATGGCGACGACCTGCAAGTCCTGGCGGTAGCCTTGGGTATACAGTGCGCGCAGAACATTGCGCCCGATGCGGCCGAATCCGTTGATGGCGATGCGTAGGGTCATGGCAGTACCTCTGGCAGTCCGAGTGAAACCTGTGGCACAAAGAAGCTTCACTGAAACGGTTTTGTTGTTGGAATTACAAGATTATTCACTGAGCGATAGAAAACAAGCCTTTTTACTGGCAGTATTTTGTTTAAATATACAACGAGTGGTCGGGTGAGCCGCCTCCTCGATGCGCCGGGCCCCTTACACTGGAGCCTAGGCCGCAATCGTTTGGAGGGGAAATGCCCGGTAAACCGCCCTTACCGTTAGCCTGGAGTCCCGTACATGCACCCGCGCATCCTTGAGGTCACCCAACGGCTGGTTGAACGCAGCCGTGCCACCCGTGAACGCTACCTGCAGCTGATTCGCGGCGCGGCCAGTGACGGACCCATGCGGGCCAGCCTGCAGTGCGCCAACTTTGCCCACGGCGTGGCCGGGTGTGGCGCCGACGACAAGCAGAGCCTGCGGCTGATGAACGCCGCCAACGTGGCCATCGTCTCGGCCTACAACGACATGCTCTCGGCGCACCAGCCCTACGTGCACTTCCCCGATCAGATCAAGCAGGCCCTGCGCGAGGTCGGCTCGGTTGGCCAGTTCGCCGGCGGCGTGCCGGCCATGTGCGATGGCGTGACCCAGGGCGAGCCGGGCATGGAGCTGGCCATCGCCAGCCGCGAAGTCATCGCCATGTCCACTGCGGTAGCGCTGTCGCACAACATGTTCGACGCCGCGTTGATGCTGGGTATCTGCGACAAGATCGTCCCGGGCCTGATGATGGGTGCGCTGCGCTTCGGCCACCTGCCGACCATTTTCGTGCCGGGCGGCCCCATGGTCTCTGGCATCTCCAACAAGCAGAAGGCCGATGTGCGCCAGCGCTATGCCGAAGGCAAGGCCAGCCGCGAGGAGCTGCTGGAATCGGAGATGAACTCCTATCACAGCCCGGGTACCTGCACCTTCTACGGCACCGCCAACACCAACCAGTTGGTGATGGAGGTGATGGGCCTGCACCTGCCGGGCGCTTCGTTCGTCAACCCGTATACGCCTCTGCGCGACGCGCTCACTGCCGAGGCTGCGCAGCAGGTCACGCGCATGACCAAGGCCAGTGGCAGTTTCATGCCGCTGGGCGAAATCGTCGACGAAAAGGCGCTGGTCAACTCCATCGTCGCCCTGCACGCCACCGGCGGCTCGACCAACCACACCCTGCACATTCCGGCGATTGCCCAGGCGGCGGGTATCCAGCTGACCTGGCAGGACATGGCCGACCTGTCCGAGGTGGTGCCTACCCTGTCGCACGTGTACCCCAACGGCAAAGCCGACATCAACCACTTCCAGGCTGCCGGTGGCATGTCGTTCCTCATCCGTGAGCTGCTCGACGCCGGCCTGCTGCACGAAGACGTCAACACCGTGGCTGGCCACGGGTTGCGCCGTTACACCCAGGAACCGTTCCTCGACAACGGCAAACTTGTATGGCGCGAAGGCCCGCAAGACAGCCTGGACGAAACCATCCTGCGCCCGGTGGCGCGGCCATTCTCGGCCGAGGGCGGCCTGCGGGTGATGGAAGGCAACCTCGGCCGCGGGGTGATGAAAGTGTCTGCAGTCGCCCCCGAGCACCGCGTTGTGCAAGCCCCGGCGCGGGTGTTCCAGGACCAGCAGTCGCTGGCCGATGCGTTCAAGGCCGGCGAGCTGGAGTGCGATTTCGTGGCCGTGGTGCGCTTCCAGGGGCCGCGTTGCAACGGCATGCCCGAGCTGCACAAGCTGACGCCATTCCTCGGTGTGCTGCAGGACCGCGGCTACAAAGTCGCGCTGGTCACCGACGGGCGCATGTCGGGCGCATCGGGCAAGATCCCTGCCGCCATTCATGTCTGCCCCGAAGCATTTGACGGCGGCCCGCTGGCGCGGGTGCGCGAGGGTGATATCGTGCGCGTCGATGGTGTCGAAGGCACGCTGCAGGTGATGGTGTCGGCCGAAGAACTGGCCAGCCGCGACCTGCCGCCAGCGCCCCTGGGTAACGACCTGGGCTGCGGGCGCGAGCTGTTCGGCTTCATGCGCATGGCGTTCAGCCCGGCCGAACAGGGCGCGAGCGCCTTCACCTCGGCTTTGGAGAACCTCAAATGAAGGACCTGCTGGTTGGCGACATCGGTGGCACCAATGCCCGTTTTGCGTTGTGGCGTGACAACCAGCTGTACCAGGTGAAGGTCTTCGCCACTGCCGACTACACAAGCCCCGAGCAGGCCATCGAGGCCTACCTTGACGATCAGGGCATTGCCCGTGGTGGTTTGGCAGCGGTGTGCCTGGCGGTCGCCGGGCCCGTCGATGGCGATGAGTTTCGCTTCACCAACAACCATTGGCGGCTGAGCCGCAGCGCATTCTGCAAGACTTTGCAGGTCGAGCGGCTGCTGCTGATCAACGACTTCTCGGCCATGGCCCTGGGCATGACCCGCCTGCAACAGGGCGAGTACCGCCAAGTCTGCGCCGGCCAGGCCGACCCATTGCGGCCCGCATTGGTGATCGGGCCTGGCACCGGCCTGGGTGTCGGCAGCCTGCTGCGCCTTGGCGAGCAGCATTGGCAGGCGTTGCCGGGCGAGGGTGGGCATGTCGACCTGCCGGTCGGCAATGCCCGTGAGGCGGCGATCCACCAGCAGATCCACAGCCAGATCGGCCATGTAAGTGCCGAAACCGTACTCAGCGGTGGTGGCCTGGTGCGCTTGTACCAGGCCATCTGCGTGCTGGATGGCGCCGTACCGCGGCACAAGACCCCTGCAGACATCACCGACGCGGCCCTGGGCGGCGAACCCCAGGCGTTGGCGGTGGTCGAGCAGTTCTGCCGCTTCCTGGGCCGCGTGGCTGGTAACAATGTGCTGACCCTGGGGGCGCGTGGTGGGGTTTATATTGTCGGCGGCGTGATCCCGCGCTTCGCCGAGCTGTTTCTGCGCAGTGGTTTTGCTGCGAGTTTTGCCGACAAGGGTTGCATGAGTGGCTACTTTGCCGGCGTGCCGGTGTGGCTGGTGACGGCGGAATTCTCTGGACTGCTGGGCGCCGGGGTGGCATTACAGCAAGCGTTGGATCACTGAATTGTGAATGGGGCCGCTACGCGGCCCAATCGCCGGCAAGCCGGCTCCTACAGGAATCGTGATTGCGCACGGTTTTGTGGGAGCTGGCTTGCCGGCGATTGGGGCGCGAAGCGGCCCTTGCAGCAGGCACTGAAGACCTGCGACAAACAAGAGGGCGGGACACCTTGAGCACTGCCGGTAAATCGATTTTGATGGTCGACGACGATCAGGAAATCCGCGAGCTGTTGCAAACCTACCTGAGCCGCGCCGGCTTCCAGGTGCATGCCGAAGCCGATGGCCAAGGCTTTCGTCGCGCGCTGGAAAACACCCCCTGCGATCTGGTCATCCTGGATGTGATGCTGCCCGACGAAGACGGCTTCAGCCTGTGCCGCTGGGTGCGCCAGCACCCGCGCCAGTCACGGGTGCCGATCATCATGCTGACCGCCAGCTCCGACGAGGCCGACCGGGTCATCGGCCTGGAACTGGGTGCCGACGACTACCTGGGCAAACCCTTCAGCCCGCGCGAGCTGCAAGCGCGGATCAAGGCCCTGCTGCGCCGCGCAGAGTTCGGCCACGCAGCGCCGGCCAGCGCCGTGCTGGCCTTCGATGATTGGCGCCTGGACACGATCAGCCACCGGCTGTTTCACCGTGATGGCGAAGAAGTGATCCTCTCTGGGGCCGACTTTGCCCTGCTCAAGCTGTTTCTCGACCACCCCCAGCAAATCCTCGACCGCGACACCATCGGCAACGCCACCCGTGGCCGTGAGCCCATGCCGCTGGACCGCATTGTCGATATGGCGGTCAGCCGCCTGCGCCAGCGTCTGCGCGACACCGACAAACCGCCGCGGCTGATCCGCACCGTACGTGGCAGTGGTTACCTGTTGGCCGCGCATGTCTGCTGCGCTTCCTGAGCGGCGCTGGCGCTTGCTGCCGCGCTCCCTGTTGGGGCGCATGCTGCTGCTGACGCTGCTGGTGGTGTTGCTCGCCCAGGGCCTTTCGAGTGTGATCTGGGTCGCCCAGCTGCGCGCCAGCCAGTTGCAGGGGCTGCGCGCCAGTGCCAGCAGCCTGGCGCATTCGATGAGCGCCAGCGTCAGCTACTTCCGTTCGTTGCCAGTGGCCTACCGGCCGATGGTGCTGGACCAGTTGCGCAGCATGGGCGGCACACGCTTTTTCGTTTCGCTCAACGACAAGCCGCTGGACATGCCGGTACTGCCCATCACCCCGCGCAAGCAGGCGGTCATCGATGTGTTCCAGCAGGTGCTGCACGAGCGCCAGGGTGCGCAGATGGAAATATCGGTGGAGTTCGTCGGGCCCGATGACTTGCGCATCTTCAACAGCGGCCTGAAGCTTGATGAGCTGCCACGCTCCTGGGCGCATTATTCGCTGACGCTGGAGCCACTCAAGCCACCGGTGCTGGTCACCCAGATTCGCCTGGGCGAGGGCGAGTGGCTGTACATCGCCTCGCTGCTGCCCGAACCCTACACCAGCCTGGAAGCCGAGCGCCTGCCACGCCAACAGATCGGCTTCATCGTGCTGACCACCGCCTTGCTGTTGCTGTTCATCGGCCTGCTGGTGCACTGGCAGAGCTGGCCGCTCAAGCGCCTGGCACGGGCCGCCCGCGAGCTGTCGCTGGGTGCTGACGTGGCGCCGGTGGCCGAGGGTGGCGGTAGTGAGGTGGTCGAGGTTGGGCGGGCGTTCAACAGCATGCGTGAACGCATCAGCCGTTACCTCACCGAGCGCAGCCAGCTGTTCAGTGCCATTTCCCACGATCTGCGCACACCGATCACGCGCCTGCGCCTGCGTGTGGAGCTGCTGGAGGACGAGCATATGCAGGCCAAGTTCAGCCAGGACCTGGATGAGCTGGAGCTGCTGGTCAAGGGCGCCCTGCAGTGCGTGAAGGACACCGACATCCACGAAAACATCGAACCTGTCGACCTCAACCAGGTATTGGAAATCCTTGCCGAGCCCTACGTGCGTGACGGCCGCATCACTGTCGAAGGCCAAGCCTTGGCGCCGTACCCGGGCAAGCCGCTGGCGTTGCGCCGCTGCATCGGCAACCTGATCGACAATGCCATCAAGTACGGCGAGCGGGCCCGCTTGCGCATCATCGACAGCGCCGACGGCTTCGTCTTGCAGGTCGATGACCAGGGGCCCGGCGTGCCGCAGCAGCAACAGGAGCAGGTGTTCGAGCCGCACTTCAGGCTGGCCGGGCAGCAGCAGGGCTACGGGCTGGGGTTGGGGATCGCGCGCAACATCGCCCATAGCCATGGCGGCGAGGTGAGCTTGCTGAACTTGCGCGAAGGTGGGTTGCGGGTGACCTTGTACCTGCCGCGCGGCTTTGATTGAAGCCACTGGCCCCATCGCCGGCCTGCCGGCGATGGGGCCAGTGCTGGCAAAGCAAGTGTCACTTTCTGGTGACATACCCGCGGGCGTTCGTGACATCCCAGCCAGGACGGCTGGCTAGAATCTGCAAACCTCAGGCATGGAAGGTACGGGTGCATGGACCACATCGATTCCCCCGAACACGGCGAATGGCTCAGGGCTGAAGGCCGGCGCCTGCTGTCGTTTGCCAAGGCTTCGCAGGTGGCTGAAGGCTTCGCCGCTCTCGACGCACAAGGCAGGCTGCTGCCCGTCGCCTGCGCCGAGACCATTATCACGGCGCGCATGACCCACAGCTTCGCCCTGGCCCATCTGCAGGGTGAGCCTGGCTGCCTGGCATTGGTCGAACACGGCGTGCGCGCGCTGCGCGGGCCGTTGCACGATGCCAGGCACGGCGGTTGGTTCGCCCGCCCGCATCGGCAGGGCGACGACGGCAAGGCGGCGTACCTGCATGCGTTTGTCGCGCTGGCCGCCAGCTCTGCGGTGGTGGCGGATGCTGCCGGTGCGCAGGGCTTGCTGGCGGATGCAATCCGGGTGCTCGAACAGCGCTTCTGGTGTGAGGACGAGGGCGCGTTGCGCGAGTCCTTCTCCCGCGATTGGCAGCAGCCCGAGGCCTACCGCGGTGCCAACAGCAACATGCACGCCACCGAGGCGTTTCTGGCCCTGGCGGATGTCACCGGCGATACGCTGTGGCTGGAGCGCGCCCTGCGCATCGTCGAGCGCATCATCCAAGGCCATGCGGCCGCCAACGGCTACCGGGTGGTCGAGCATTTCGATGCGCACTGGCAGCCCGTGCCCGAATACAACCGCGACAACCCCGCTGATCACTTCCGGCCTTACGGCACCACGCCCGGGCACGCGTTCGAATGGTCGCGGCTGATGCTGCATCTGGAGGCCGCGCGGCGCTTGGCCGGGTTACCCACGCCGGATGGGTTGCTGGCCTGCGCCCGTGGCTTGTTCGCCAGTGCCTGCCAGCATGCCTGGGGCGTTGAGGGTACAGCGGGCATCGTCTACACCCTCGACTGGCACGACCAGCCCGTTGTGCGTGAGCGCCTGCACTGGGTGCACGCCGAAGCGTGCGCCAGCGCTGCAGCCCTGCTTCGGCGTACCGGCGAGCCTGACTACGCGCACTGGTATCGTCGCTTCTGGGCGTTTATCGACACTCATTTCATCGACCGCGCCGCCGGCAGCTGGCACCACGAACTCGACCCTGCCAACCGGCCCGCTGCAACCATCTGGGCCGGCAAGCCCGACCTCTACCACGCCTACCAGGCGGTGTTGCTGCCTACACTGCCGCTAGCACCCAGCCTTGCCACCGCGCTGGCGCGCAATGTAACCAAACGATGACATTCACGCATCGCTTCGTTACCTGGCGCAGCGAGCACTCTGATTAGACTCCATGCAATGCAAGCGACCGACTTGCCCGGCATAACAACAAGAAAGGTATTCCGATGAATTCGACTCTCCGCCTCGCTGCCGCGATCTCCCTTGCCTCCCTGTTCCCGCTCAGTGCCTTCGCCGCCGACTCCAAAGGCAGTGTCGAGGTGGTGCACTGGTGGACATCCGGTGGTGAAAAAGCGGCTGTCGATGTACTCAAGGCCCAGGTCGAGAAGGACGGCTTCACCTGGAAGGATGGCGCGGTTGCCGGCGGCGGCGGCGCCACTGCCATGACCGTGCTCAAGAGCCGCGCCGTGGCCGGCAACCCGCCGGGCGTCGCGCAGATCAAGGGCCCGGACATCCAGGATTGGGCCGCCACCGGCCTGCTCGACGCCGATGTGCTCAAGGACGTCGCCAAGGAGGAGCAGTGGGACTCGCTGCTCGACAAGAAAGTCGCCGACACCGTGAAATACGAAGGCGACTACGTGGCTGTGCCGGTGAACATCCACCGCATCAACTGGTTGTGGATCAACCCCGAGGTGTTCAAGAAGGCCGGCATCGACAAGGCACCGACCACCCTCGACGAATTCTACGCCGCCGCTGACAAGCTCAAGGCCGCCGGCTTCATCCCGCTCGCCCATGGCGGCCAGCCGTGGCAGGACAGCACCGTGTTCGAGAGCGTGGTGCTGTCGGTGATGGGCGCGGACGGCTACAAGAAGGCGCTGGTCGACCTCGATGAAGCGACGCTGACCGGCCCGCAGATGGTCAAGTCGCTGACCGAGCTGAAAAAGGTTGCCACTTACATGGACCCGGACGGCAAGGGCCAGGACTGGAACCTGGAGGCGGCCAAGGTCATCAACGGCAAGGCCGGCATGCAGATCATGGGGGACTGGGCCAAGAGTGAATGGACCCTGGCCAAGAAGACTGCCGGCAAGGACTACCAGTGCGTAGCATTCCCGGGGACCGACAAGGCCTTCCTGTACAACATCGACTCGCTGGTGGTGTTCAAGCAGAACGACAAGGGCACTGCTGCTGGCCAGCAGGACATCGCCCGAAAGGTACTCGGCCAGGACTTCCAGAAGGTCTTCAGCACCAACAAGGGGTCCATCCCGGTGCGTAACGACATGCTCGCCGACATGGCCGCGAACGGCTTCGATGCCTGCGCCCAGACCTCTGCCAAGGACTTCCTGGCTGACGCCAAGACTGGCGGCCTGCAGCCGAGCATGGCGCACAACATGGCCACCACGCTGGCCGTGCAGGGGGCGTTCTTCGATGTGGTGACCAACTACATCAACGACCCCAAGGCGGACCCTGCTGACGCGGCGAAGAAGCTGGCGGCGGCGATCAAGGCGGCCAAGTGAAACCCTGATGGCCTCATCGCCGGCAAGCCGGCTCCCACAGGTCTTTCACTGCCCCTGAAACTGTGGGGCGTATGTGGGAGCCGGCTTGCCGGCGATGAGGCCAGTATCGACACCACAAGGGGCTGCCTAAGCTCCCGGTAATCACACATGACTACAGCAACCGCCCGACTGCGGGCCTCACCCCTGGACGCTGTGCAGCGCTGGCTGCCCAAACTGGTACTCGCGCCGAGCATGTTCATCGTGCTGGTGGGCTTCTACGGCTACATCCTGTGGACCTTCGTCCTGTCCTTCACCACGTCGACCTTCCTGCCAACCTACAAGTGGGCAGGCCTTGCGCAATACGCCAGGCTGTTCGACAACGACCGCTGGTGGGTGGCCAGCAAGAACCTGCTGGTGTTCGGTGGCCTGTTCATCGCCATCAGCCTGGCCATCGGTGTGCTGCTGGCGGTGTTGCTTGACCAGCGCATCCGCCGCGAAGGCGTTATCCGCACCCTCTACCTGTACCCCATGGCACTGTCGATGATCGTCACCGGCACCGCCTGGAAGTGGCTGCTCAACCCCGGCATGGGCCTGGACAAGCTGCTGCGTGACTGGGGCTGGGAGGGTTTTCGCCTGGACTGGCTGATCGACCCCGACCGCGTGGTGTATTGCCTGGTGATCGCTGCCGTGTGGCAGGCCTCGGGCTTCATCATGGCGATGTTCCTTGCCGGCCTGCGCGGCGTCGACCAGTCGATCATCCGCGCCGCTCAGATGGATGGCGCCAGCCTGCCGCGCATCTACTGGACCGTGGTGCTGCCCAGCCTGCGCCCGGTGTTCTTCAGCTCGCTGATGATCCTCTCGCACATCGCCATCAAGAGCTTCGACCTGGTGGCGGCCATGACCGCCGGTGGCCCGGGGTACTCCTCCGACCTGCCGGCGATGTTCATGTACTCGTTCACCTTCAGCCGCGGCCAGATGGGCATGGGCTCGGCCAGCGCCATTCTGATGCTCGGGGCGATCCTGGCGATCCTCGTGCCTTACCTGTATTCGGAGCTGCGGAGCAAACGCCATGCATAGCCCTGCCGACAAACCGGCGCTGAGCATCAGCCGTCTCGCCATCCATGCGGTACTGCTGATTGCCGTGCTGCTGTACCTCGTGCCGTTGGTAGTGATGCTGCTGACCAGCTTCAAGACCCCAGAAGACATCAGCAGCGGCAACCTGCTGAGCTGGCCGACGGTGATCAGTGGCATTGGCTGGGTCAAGGCCTGGGGTACCGTGAACGGGTATTTCTGGAACTCGATCATGATTACCGTACCGGCGGTGCTGATCTCCACCGCCATTGGTGCGCTCAACGGCTATGTGCTGTCGATGTGGCGGTTCCGGGGTTCGCAGCTGTTCTTCGGTCTGCTGCTTTTCGGTTGCTTCCTGCCGTTCCAGACCGTGCTGCTGCCAGCCTCGTTCACCCTCGGCAAACTGGGCCTGGCCAGCACCACCAGTGGCCTGGTGCTGGTGCATGTGGTCTACGGCCTGGCCTTCACCACGCTGTTCTTCCGCAACTTCTACGTGAGCATTCCCGATGCGCTGGTCAAGGCTGCACGCCTGGACGGTGCCGGGTTCTTCACCATCTTCCGCCGCATCATCCTGCCGATGTCGACGCCGATCATCATGGTCTGCCTGATCTGGCAGTTCACCCAGATCTGGAACGACTTCCTGTTCGGCGTGGTGTTCTCCAGCGGCGACTCGCAACCGATTACCGTGGCCCTGAACAACCTGGTCAACACCAGCACCGGGGCCAAGGAATACAACGTCGACATGGCGGCGGCGATGATCGCCGGCCTGCCAACCCTGCTGGTCTATGTAGTGGCAGGCAAGTATTTCGTCCGCGGCCTCACGGCCGGCGCCGTCAAGGGGTAAGTCATGGCAACGCTTGAAATTCGCAATGTGAGCAAGACCTACGGCAGCGGCCTGCCCGACACCCTCAAGGATATCCAGCTGTCGATCAAGGACGGCGAGTTCCTGATCCTGGTCGGCCCTTCGGGGTGTGGCAAGTCGACCTTGATGAACTGCATCGCCGGCCTCGAGCAGATCACCGGCGGCGCGATCCTGATCGACGAGCAGGACGTCAGCGGCATGAGCCCCAAGGACCGCGACATCGCCATGGTGTTCCAGTCCTACGCGTTGTACCCGACCATGAGCGTGCGCGAGAACATCGAATTCGGCCTGAAGATCCGCAAGATGCCCCAGGCGGCCATCGACGAAGAAGTGGCGCGGGTGGCCAAGCTGTTGCAGATCGAGCACCTGCTGGCGCGCAAGCCAGCGCAGTTGTCCGGTGGCCAGCAGCAGCGCGTGGCCATGGGGCGGGCGCTGGCGCGGCGGCCGAAGATCTACCTGTTCGACGAACCGCTGTCCAACCTCGATGCCAAGCTGCGGGTGGAGATGCGCACTGAAATGAAACTGATGCACCAGCGCCTGAAGACCACCACGGTGTATGTCACCCACGACCAGATCGAGGCCATGACCCTGGGCGACAAGGTGGCGGTGATGAAGGACGGCATCATCCAGCAGTTCGGCACCCCGCAGCAGATCTACAACGACCCTGCCAACCAGTTCGTCGCCAGCTTCATCGGCTCGCCGCCGATGAACTTCATCCCGGTGCGCCTGGCCAAACAGGACGGCCGCCTGCTGGCGCTACTCGACAGCGGCCAGGCGCGTTGTGAGTTGCCGTTGGGCGTGGCAAGAGATGAACTGGATGGCCGCGAGATCATCCTCGGCATCCGCCCCGAGCAGATCGCCCTGGGTACCGGTGAGGGCAATGGCCTGCCGGGCATTCGCGCCGAAGTGCAGGTGACCGAACCCACCGGGCCTGACCTGCTGGTATTCGTCACCCTCAACCAGACCAAGGTGTGCTGCCGCCTGGCGCCGGATGTCGCGTGCCGGGTGGGTGACAGCCTGAACCTGCAATTCGACCCGGCGCGGGTGCTGCTGTTCGATGCCGGCAGTGGCGAGCGCCTGGACCTGAACACTGCCAACGCTTCAGTGAAGGACAACGTCACCCGCTTCAAGGGCCGTTGAATCGTCTACACCATCAATAAGAAAAAAGAGGACGCAAAGGGATGGAACAGCGCAATCGTATCAAGACCTTGGGCTCACTGGCCTTGCTTGCCGTGGTGGGTAGCAGCGGGGCGCAGGCTGCCGAGGCCTTCTCCAGCGAGTCGAAATGGATGACCGGCGACTGGGGCGGCGCCCGCACCGAACTGCTGGAAAAAGGCTATGACTTCACCCTGGACTACGTCGGCGAGGTCGCCGGTAACCTCAACGGTGGCTACAACGACGACAAGACTGCACGCTACAGCGACCAGTTCGCCCTTGGCGCGCACCTGGACCTGCAAAAGATTTTTGGCTGGCACGATGCCGAATTCAAACTGGCGATCACCGAGCGCAGCGGCCGCAACCTGTCCAATGACCGTATCAGCGACCCGCGTGCTGGCCAGTTCAGCTCGGTGCAGGAAGTGTGGGGCCGTGGGCAGACCTGGCGCCTGACGCAGATGTGGGTCAAGCAGAAATACTTCGACGGTGCCTTGGATGTGAAATTCGGCCGCTTTGGCGAAGGTGAAGACTTCAACAGCTTCCCGTGCGACTTCCAGAACCTGGCCTTCTGCGGCTCGCAGGTTGGCAACTGGGTGGGTGGCATCTGGTACAACTGGCCAGTCAGCCAGTGGGCGCTGCGGGTCAAGTACAACATCACGCCGGAGTTCTTCGTTCAGGTCGGCGCCTTCGAGCAGAACCCGTCGAACCTGGAAACCGGCAACGGCTTCAAGCTCAGCGGCAGCGGCACCAAGGGTGCGATCCTGCCGGTGGAGGCGGTGTGGTCGCCGCAGGTCAACGGCCTGCCGGGCGAGTACCGGCTTGGTTATTACTACAGCACCGCCGATGCCGAAGACGTTTACGAGGACATCAATGGCAACCCGCAGGGCATCAGCGGCGCAGGCTTCAAGTCGCATTCGAGCAAGCATGGCTGGTGGGTCGTGGCGCAGCAGCAGGTGACCGCCCACGGTGGCGACGCCAGCCGGGGCCTCAGCCTGTTCGCCAACTTCACCGTGCATGACAAGGCCACCAACGTGGTCGACAACTACCAGCAAGTTGGCCTGGTCTACAAGGGCGCTTTCGACGCACGGCCGAAGGACGACATCGGTTTCGGCATCGCGCGCATCCACGTAAACGACGATGTGAAAAAGCGCGCCGAGCAGCTCAATGCGCAAAGTGGCATCAACGATTACGACAACCCGGGCTTCGTGCCGCTGCAGCGCACCGAGTACAACGCCGAGCTGTACTACGGCTTCCATGTCACCAACTGGCTGACCGTGCGGCCGAACCTTCAGTACATCAAGAGCCCCGGCGGGGTGGATGAGGTGGACAACGCGCTGGTCGCAGGTTTGAAGATTCAGTCGTCATTCTGAGCCTGTTTGTTGTAAATTTACGCCAATCCAATTTCGGCTCCCGGCACCACTGGCTTGCAGTGGTTGTCGGGAACAGACCGAGACAGCGCTATCTCAAACAACAAGAGCTTGGAACCCATGCCTGAACATCCGCTACATCGCTTCTTTTCCGCACAGAGGCCCAGGCCGACATTCGAGTGGGAGCGTTACCAGCAGCGCGATGTGCTGATCATCGATCACCCCCGTTGCCAGGCGGTCTTCAGCCGCCAGGGCGCGCAGTTGCTGCACTTCCAGCCGGCCGGCGAGCGGCCCTGGTTGTGGTGCGCTGAACAGTGGCCACAAGTGGGGGCGATCCGTGGAGGCGTGCCGGTGTGCTGGCCGTGGTATGGCCGCCATCCCAGCGAAGACCTGTGGCCGGCCCATGGCTGGGCGCGCCTGCTGGACTGGAAGCTGGTGGACAGCCGCGAGGACGAGGAGGGCGTCAGCCTGAAATGGCGGCTGGACCTGTGCGATTGGCAGGTCGACCTGCATGCCCGGCTGGGTAGCCGCATGGAGCTGAGCCTGAGTACTGAACATCAGGACAGCGAACCCTGCCAGCTGAGCCATGCGCTGCTGGCCTACTGGCGTATCAGTGACGTATCCGAGATAGCGCTGTCTGGCCTTGAAGACATCGAAGGGTATGACCGCCTGAACCGGCAAGCCTGCCGCCAGGACGGCGCCTTGAAGCTCAACGGCGGCTGCCAGAAGGTGTACCCCGGCACGCCGCGTGTGCAGCTGCAGGACCCGGCCTGGCAGCGCGAACTGTGCATCGACACCGGTGACAGCGACGACACCGTGGTCTGGCACCCCGGCAACCGGCCACTGATGGGTGTGACGGGGCGCGAGTGCCAGGGGTTCGTTTGCGTGGAAGCGGCCAGCGGCAGTGGCGAGGGCCTGAGCCTGGCGCCGGGCCAGCGCGCCCACCTGCGGCTGCAGGCGCACCGGCTCAGTTGAGTTCGTCGTCCTCGATCGGGTAGCGGCTGGCGTTGAGGCTTTCCTTGATCTTGCGCAGGTGTGGCTGGAAGTCCACGCCACGGCGCAGGGTCATGCCGGTGGCCAGCACGTCGAGCACGGTCAGCTGGATGATGCGCGAGGTCATCGGCATGTAGATGTCGGTGTCTTCCGGTAGCGGGATGTGCAGGCTCAGGCTGCAGGCCTGGGCCAGCGGTGAACCGGCTGCAGTCAGGCCAAGCACCGAGGCGCCGTTTTCGCGGGCCACGCGGGCCACTTCGACCAGTTCGCGGGTACGCCCGGTGTAGGAGATGATCACGAACAGGTCACCGGTATGCGCCACCGAGGCCAGCATGCGCTGCATCAGTACGTCGGCATGGGCCGAAACCGCCAGGTTGAAGCGGAAGAACTTGTGCTGCGCATCCAGCGCCACTGGCGCAGAGGCGCCCAGGCCGAAGAAGTGGATCTGCCGGGCCTGGATCATCATGTCCACGGCACGGCTGACCTGCTGCGGGTCGAGTTGCTGGCAGGCGCTGTCGAGCGAGGCGATGGCGCTGCCGAATATCTTCTGGGTGTAGGCTGCAGGGTCGTCGTCGGCCTCGACCGCGCGGCTGACGTAGGCAGCGCCGCTGGCCAGGCTCTGCGCCAGTTGCAGCTTGAGCTCGGGGTAGCCGCTGACACCGAACGAGCGGCAGAAGCGGTTGACGGTCGGCTCGCTGACCTTGGCCGCCTGGGCCAGCGCGGCAATGCTGAAGCGGGTAGCTTGTTGCGGGTTGAGCAAGATGACTTCGGCGACTTTGCGTTCGGCCTTGTTCAGCTCGTCGAGGCGTCCCTGGATCTGCTCCAGGAGGTTTCGCACGCGGTCCATGGGTGTGTCCTTGGGTCGGGAAGACAGCCGGCCGCCGGAGCAGCAGGCTTTTTGCACGGTCGTCTATCGTACTGGCGGTGCGTGTGGCGCACCACTTGTCTGTAACACTCGTGTGTAATGTTGTGGTTTTTACTACATTATCCCTTGAAAACCGTATGTGAAAGCGGTATTCCTAGACCAACTTTAGGAAAGAACCAACATCATGGCTGCGATCAGTGTCGAACCTTGCACCTTTGCCCTTTTCGGCGCCCTCGGCGACCTGGCATTGCGCAAGCTGTTTCCTGCGCTTTACCAGCTCGACCGCGCCAATTTGTTGCACGCGGATACCCGCTTGCTGGCGCTGGCCCGCGAGGCCGGTAGCGCGCAGGAGCACCTGAATACCATCGAGGCCCACTTGCGCAAGCATGTGGCAGAGGGTGACCTGGAGCCGGCAGCGCTGGGGCGTTTCCTCGGGCGCCTCAGCTACCAGCACCTGGATTTCCTGCAGCCGGAGGGCTACGAGGCCCTGGCCGAGCAGGCGCCTGCCGAGCTGCCGTTGATTGCCTATTTCGCGACTGCGGCGGCCGTGTACGGCGCCATTTGCGAAAACCTCGACAAGGCTGGCCTGGCTTCGCGCACTCGGGTAGTGCTGGAAAAGCCCATCGGCCATGATCTTGAGTCATCGCGCCGGGTCAACGATGCCGTGGCGCGCTTCTTTCCGGAAAGCCGTGTCTATCGCATCGACCATTACCTGGGCAAGGAGACGGTGCAGAACCTGATCGCCCTGCGCTTTGCCAACAGCCTGTTCGAAACCCAGTGGAACCAGAATTCCATTTCCCACGTGGAAATCACCGTGGCTGAAAAGGTGGGTATCGAAGGCCGCTGGGGCTATTTCGACAAGGCCGGCCAGCTGCGCGACATGATCCAGAACCACCTGTTGCAGCTGCTGTGCCTGATCGCCATGGACCCGCCCAGCGAACTGTCGGCCGACAGTATCCGCGACGAGAAGGTCAAGGTACTCAAGGCGCTGGCGCCGATCACCGGTGAGGGGCTGACCACCCGCGTGGTGCGCGGCCAGTACATCGCCGGCTACAGCGATGGCAAGCCGGTGCCCGGCTACCTGGAAGAAGACAACGCCAACGCCCAGAGCGACACCGAAACCTTCGTCGCCCTGCGCGCCGATATCCGCAACTGGCGCTGGTCCGGCGTGCCGTTCTACCTGCGCACCGGTAAACGCATGCCGCAGAAGCTGTCGCAGATCGTCATCCACTTCAAGGAAACACCTCACTACATTTTCGCCCCGGAGCAGCGTTTGCAGGTCGGCAACAAGCTGATCATTCGCCTGCAGCCAAGCGAAGGTATTTCCTTGCGGGTGATGACCAAGGAGCAGGGCCTGGACAAGGGCATGCAACTGCGCAGCGGCCCGTTGCAGCTGAATTTTTCCGACACCTGGCGCACAGCGCGTATTCCGGATGCCTACGAGCGCTTGCTGCTTGAAGTGATGCGCGGCAACCAGAACCTGTTCGTGCGCAAAGACGAAATCGAATACGCCTGGAAGTGGTGCGACCAGTTGATCGCTGGCTGGCAGAGCGCCGGGGATGCCCCCAAGCCCTATGCGGCTGGGTCGTGGGGGCCGATGAGCTCGATTGCACTGATTACACGAGATGGGAGGGCGTGGTATGGGGATATCTGAACTGCAATTGCCGGCAACGGTGAAGGCGCATCAACTGGATGATGCCAAGGCGCTTTCGGCGACGCTGGCCGTCGATGTTGCCCTACGCCTGCGTGCAGCCATTGCCGCGAAAGGGCAGGCTTGCCTGGTGCTGTCCGGTGGCCGCAGCCCGGTGCCCTTCCTTGAGAAGCTGGCAGCCGAGGCGCTGGACTGGTCGAAGGTAACCGTCAGCCTGGCTGACGAACGCTGGGTACCGGTTGAGCACGCCGATAGCAACGCCGGCCTGCTTGCCCGCCACTTGTTCCAGGGCGCAGCGGCCAAGGCCCGCTTTGTCGGTTTGTATCAACAGGCGGAAAACCTCGACGCGGCAGCGCTGAAAGCTGACCAGGCGTTGGCCGAATTACCCGCCATCGACGTGCTGGTGCTGGGCATGGGTGACGATGGCCACACGGCCTCGCTGTTCCCTAACAGCCCCAACCTGGCTGAAGGCCTTGACCTGAACAGCAAGCGCCGCTGCCTGCCATTGCTGGCGCCGAGCGTGCCGCACCAGCGCCTGTCCTTGACCCGTTCGCTGCTGGCCAGCGCCGCCTTCACCGCGTTGTCCGTCCAAGGCCCAGGCAAACTCGCTACCCTGCGCGCCGCGCTGGCGGGCGACGACTTAAACGAAATGCCGATTCGCGCCTTTCTTCACGCCCCCCTGGACATCTACTGGTGCCCATGAGCAAAGGATCCACTGTCATGACCACCCTTGAACGCCCACAGCCTCTGCTCTCGATGGCCGACAAAGCCGCCCGCATCGACGCGATCTGCAAGAAGGCGCGCATCCTGCCGGTGATCACCATCGCCCGCGAGGAAGACATCCTGCCCCTGGCCGATGCCCTGGCCGCCGGCGGTATCCGTACCCTGGAAGTGACCTTGCGCTCGCAGTATGGCCTCAAGGCCATCCAGGTGTTGCGCGAGCAGCGCCCGGAGCTGTGCGTGGGGGCCGGTACCGTGCTCGATCGCGGCATGTATGCAGCGGTCGAAGCCGCTGGTGCGCAGTTCGTGGTGACCCCGGGCATTACCCAGGACATTCTCGAAGCCGGCGTGGACAGCGACATTCCGCTGCTGCCGGGTATCAGCACCCCTTCGGAAATAATGATGGGCTATGCCCTGGGTTATCGCCGGTTCAAGCTGTTCCCCGCTGAAATCAGCGGCGGCGTGGCGGCGATCAAGGCCTTTGGCGGCCCATTCGGCGATATCCGCTTCTGCCCGACTGGCGGCGTCAACCCGGCGAACGTGCGCAACTACATGGCGCTGCCCAATGTGATGTGCGTGGGCGGGACCTGGATGCTGGACAGTAGCTGGATCAAGAACGGTGACTGGGCGCGAATCGAAGCGTGCAGTGCGGAGGCGATGGCACTGCTGGACGCCAACTGAATTTGTTGTGTGCTTTACGGCTTATGGGGCGCTTGGTCGGCGCCCCTTTTTTGTCTGCAGGTTTTGTACTGATTGTACGGCCCTATCGCCGGCAAGCCGGCTCCCACAGGTACTCCACGCGTCTTGAAACCTGTGGCGATCCTGTGGGAGCCGGCTTGCCGGCGATAGGGCCAGTACCGGCAATAAAAAAGCCCGCATCATGGATGCGGGCTCTTGATCATCAACAGCAGCTTACGCCGCCTTGGCCTCTTGCTGGCTCAGCGAGCGGTTCAGCGCACTGAACAGTGCCTTGAAGCTGGCAGTGGTGATGTTCTCATCGATGCCCACACCATGTACCGGACGGCCACCGGCCACACGCAGCTCGATGTAGGCCGCCGCCTTGGCGTTGGTGCCGGCGCCGATGGCGTGTTCGTTGTAGTCCATGATCTCCACGGCAATCGGCAAGCCAGCCACCAGGGCTTCCAGGGCGCCGTTGCCCTTGCCGCGCCAGTGCAGGGTGGTTTCGCCTTCACCGGCGACTTCCACTTCCACGGCGCTGTGGCCGTTTTCTTCCTGCAGGCGGTGGCTGACCAGCGCGTACGGGGCGTTGGCCTGCAGGTATTCCTTCTGCAGCAGGCTGTAGATCTGCTTGGCGGTCATTTCCAGCCCCAGGCGGTCGGTTTCGCCCTGTACCACCTGGCTGAACTCGATCTGCATGCGGCGCGGCAGGCTGATGCCGTATTCCTGCTCGAGCAGGTAGGTGATGCCGCCTTTGCCCGACTGGCTGTTGACGCGGATCACCGCCTCGTAGCTGCGGCCGATGTCGGCCGGGTCGATTGGCAGGTACGGCACTTCCCACAATTCGCCGTCCTGCTGCTTGGCGAAGCCTTTGCGGATGGCGTCCTGGTGCGAGCCGGAGAACGCGGTGTGAACCAGGTCGCCGACGTACGGGTGACGTGGGTGGACCGGCAGCTGGTTGCACTCTTCGACGACCTTGCGCACGCCGTCGATGTCGGAGAAGTCCAATTGCGGGTCGATGCCCTGGGTGTAGAGGTTCAGCGCCAGGGTCACCAGGTCGACGTTACCGGTACGCTCGCCGTTGCCGAACAGGCAGCCTTCGGCACGGTCGGCGCCGGCCATCAGGCCCAGTTCGGTGGCGGCGATGCCAGTGCCACGGTCGTTGTGGCAGTGCAGGCTGATGATCACACTGTCACGGCGGCTGATGTTGCGGCAGAACCACTCGATCTGGTCGGCGTAGATGTTCGGCGTGGCGACTTCCACGGTAGCCGGCAGGTTGAGGATGAGCTTGTGCTCAGGCGTCGGGTTCCACACTTCAATGACCGCGTCGCAGACTTCCTTGGCGAACTCCAGTTCGGTCGCGCTGAAGGTTTCAGGCGAGTACTGGAAGGTCCACTGGGTTTCCGGCTGCTGGGCGGCGTATTTGACGAACAGCTTGGCTGCGTTCACCGCGATGTCTTTCACGCCTTGCTTGTCCTGGTTGAAGACGATGCGGCGGAACGACGGGCTGGTGGCGTTGTACAGGTGGACAATGGCCTTCTTGGCCCCGCGCAGCGATTCGAAGGTGCGCGCGATCAGGTCTTCACGGGCCTGGGTGAGCACCTGGATGGTGGTGTCGTCGGGGATGTGGCCGTCTTCGATCAAGGTGCGCACGAAGTCGAAATCGGTCTGCGAGGCGGACGGGAACGAGGCCTCGATTTCCTTCACGCCAACCTGCACCAGGGTCTTCCAGAAACGCAGCTTTTTCTCCGAGTCCATCGGCTCGATCAGCGACTGGTTGCCATCACGCAAGTCCGAGCTGCACCAGATCGGCGCTTCGGTGATGGTCTTCGACGGCCAGGTACGGTCAGGCAGGTCGATGGTCGGGAAAGCGCGGTACTTCTTCGATGGGTCTTTGAGCATGGTCATGGAAGCAATCCTTTTGTGTGCGGCCGAGATCGGGCCTGCCGAGCAGTAACGAGATAGAAGGGCGAGGCGACGCGATTCAGCCTGGTAGTCGAGCGCTGACCAGGCAGAGGCTGCGATGTTGTCGGAGCAGGATGAGGGTGCTGAAGGTTTTCATGCCCTCAACCCTAACCAGTGGGGTCAGGGATGGCAAGTGTTCGCGGAAAATTGAGAGGAATGCTTAAAAAGTGGAATCAACCGAGATTTTATTGCTGAATTTTTAAGGGGTCATCTTGTTCTTTGCGCGAGTCTTTTCACTCGCGCAACCCAGTGGCAGCCCATTTTCAGGGCTGGAACGCGCCAATGAAGATGGCCGGATCCACGCGGGCGTCATTGAGGCTGACGTTCCAGTGCATGTGGGGCCCGGTCGCGCGACCGGTCGAACCTACCCGGCCTACCACATCCCCCCGACGCAGCGTCTGCCCCACATTTACATCGATCTTCGACATATGGCAGAACATGCTGATGAAGCCCTGGCCGTGGTCCACGAACACCGTGCGGCCATTGAAGAAGTAGTCGCCGACCAGGATCACCTTGCCATTGGCCGGCGTCTTGATGGGCGTGCCTGCAGGCACCGCGAAATCCAGCCCGGCGTGGGGGTTGCGTTCTTCGCCATTGAAGAAGCGACGCACGCCGAACTTGCTCGACAGTGGCCCGCTGACCGGCTTGTCGAGGACCAGATTGCTTGGCAGGTTGGGGCTGAAGCTGCGATAGGCCTTGATCTGCTCGGCCAGCTCGCGGTCGATGCGCTTGAGGTCGGCCGGGTCGGGGTTGACCTGGCGCTTGTTCTTCAGGGTGATGTGCTGTTCCGGGTACTTCTTGCTGCCCACGCTGAACGGCAGGTTGCGCCCACCTTCAGTCAGCACTGCGGTGCCGGGCTTTTGCGTCAGCGGGATGCCGACGATGGCCAGCCAGTTGCCCTGCTCCTGCACCACCAGCACCGGCTTGCCATCGAAGCGCGCGCTGGGGGCGGCAGCCGCAGGGCCCAGGTCGACCACAGCGACGCCGCCGGGTACCGGTTTGTTGAGGGTGCGGGTGATATAGCTGGCCTGGGCGCCGCCGGCCAGCAACAACAGGGAAAGGGCGAGCAGGGGCGCGAACAGGCGGGGCATGTGTCAGTCCAGTAGAGAAAGGGTGACCGGAGTCAGGTGGTTGTCCTCGACCCGCACCTGCAGCTCACCTTCGTTCAGGCGGGCAGTCAGGCGTTGGCCGTTGCGGGTCTGCTCGGCGCTGCGAATGGCTTGGCCATGCTCGTCGAGGAGGATGCTGTAGCCGCGCGCCAGGGTCGCCAGCGGGCTGACCACCTGCAGCGTCTGCAGCTGGGCCTGGAAGCGTTGGCGGCGATCCTTCAGCACGTCGCGCATGGCGCGCGGCAGGCGCTCGGCGAGGCTGTCCAGGCGTTGGCTGAGCAGTTTCAGCGTACGCCCCGGATGCTGCGCGGCCAGCCGCGTGTCCAGGCGTGCCAGGCGCTCGCGGCGCTGGTTGAGGTTGAGTGCGAATGCCCGGCGCAGGCGCATGTCCAGGTCGTCCAGGCGCTGGGCCTGTTGGCGCAGGCGCTCGCCGGGGTGGCGCAGGCGCCGGGCCAGCGATTCCACGCGCAGGCGGTCGTGGCTCAGGCGGTTTTGCATGCGCAGCAGCAGGCGCCGTTGCAGGCCATCGAGGCGTTGCTGCAGGCCACTGCTGTCGGGGGCCAGCAGTTCGGCGGCGGCCGATGGCGTGGGCGCGCGAACGTCAGCGACAAAATCGCTGATCGACACGTCGGTTTCATGGCCGACGGCGCTGACGATGGGCGTGACGCAAGCGGCCACGGCGCGGGCCACGGCTTCCTCGTTGAAGCTCCACAGGTCTTCCAGCGAGCCACCGCCACGGGCCAGGATCAGCGCATCGAAACCGAGGCTGTCGGCCAATTGCACGGCGCGCACGATCTGCGCGATGGACTCGCGGCCCTGCACGGCGGTGGGGATGAGGCTCAGCTCCACCTGGGGGGCGCGGCGGCCGAACACGCTGATGATGTCGCGGATCACTGCGCCGGTGGGCGAGGTGATGATGCCGATGCGCTGAGGATGGGCTGGCAGCGGTTTCTTGCGTTCGGTGCTGAACAGGCCCTCGGCGCCGAGTTTTTCCTTCAGCGCCTCGAAGGCCAGGCGCAGGGCGCCGTCACCGGCGGGTTCGACGCTGTCGAGAATCAGTTGATAGTCGCCACGCCCTTCGAACAGCGATACCTTGCCGCGCACCCGCACCGCCAGGCCGTCCCGCAGTGCCTGGCGCACGCGCGCAGCGTTCTGCCGGAACAGTGCGCAGCGCACTTGAGCGCCGCTGTCCTTGAGGGTGAAGTACATGTGGCCGGAGGCCGGGCGGGCGAGGTTGGAAATCTCGCCTTCCACCCAGACGCTGCGGAACACGTCTTCCAGCAGTACGCGGGCGCGGCCGTTGAGCTGGCTGACGGTGAGGACCTCGCGGTCCAGGCCGAGTCGTTCGAAGGGGTCTTTGATCATGGGGGCATGATAAGGGGGGAGGGTGAGGGCGCCAAGTGCATGGGGGAGATTTCTGGTTTTGGTGGGGGTAGGCGATGTCTGTGGGCGCACGCCTTCAATTTTTCAGGGCGTTTGAGATCGAGCGCCGCGCGGGCGGCGCTCGATCTTGAGGCCGCTATAAACTTCAAGGCATGCACCTGTTCGCCCACATACAATCCCGCGGCATGCTGGCCAGCCTGGCGCTGATCGGTCGCTACCTGAGCGCGTGAGCGGTAGAATCAGCCGATTACCGCAGTTGGCAGGCCTGTTTGACCCATGAACACCCAGAGCATCATCGTTCCGAAACTTTCCACCGTCCCGGTGCACGAGGCCCGCGCTCGGGCCATCCTGCGCTGGCTGGTGCGCGAAAAGGTGGTCGAGGAGCAACTGACCACATGCGGGCGCACCGGCAACCGCATGGGCCATGCCCTGGCAGAAGGCGCGCGCAAGGTTGCCTTGCACCCTGAAAAGTTGCCGTTTGGCGCACCGGTCAACGGGTTGGAAGTGATGCTCAAGCGCTGCATCTATACCCCAACTGCCGGGTTCCTCGAAGAAGCCGGTTGCCCCGAGTGCCGGCGCGAAGTGGGCGAGCCGTTGTTCGAAAGCCTGGAAGAATGGATGCCGGGGGTGAGCGACAACTTCACCTGCCCGTTGTGCGGCTTCGAAGACGACATCAATGGCTTCATTTACCTGCAGCCATGTGCCTTTTCCAACCTGGGGTTCATCTTCAACAACTGGGGCGAGGCCGGTTTTACCCAAGCCTTTCTCGACAGCTTCGCCGACTGGCTGGACCAGCCAGTGGCAGTGGTGCAGGTAAAACTGCCAGAACGCTGACCGAAGGCCCTTATTTTGCATTGAGCGGCGCGCCGTGGATGAGTATAATGGCGCGCTTCCATTTTTCCCGCCCGGGAGCCCCCGCGATGCTGCGTATCAGCCAAGAAGCCCTGACTTTCGACGATATCCTCCTTGTACCTGGCTATTCCGAGGTACTGCCCAATGAAGTCAGTCTCAAGACCCGTTTGACTCGTGGCATCGAGCTGAACATCCCTCTGGTTTCCGCTGCAATGGATACCGTGACCGAAGCGCGTCTGGCCATTGCCATGGCTCAGGAAGGCGGCATCGGCATCATCCACAAGAACATGACCATCGAGCAGCAGGCCGGCGAAGTACGCAAGGTCAAGAAGTTCGAGGCTGGCGTGGTCAAGGACCCGATCACCATCGAAGCCGACGCCACCGTGCGCGACCTGTTCGACCTGACCCGCCTGAACAACATCTCGGGTGTTCCGGTGCTGGAGAACGGTGACCTGGTCGGTATCGTCACCTCCCGTGACGTACGCTTCGAAACCCGCCTGGATGCCAGGGTGCGCGACGTGATGACGCCCAAAGAGCGCCTGGTCACCGTGCGCGAAGGCGCCGACAAGAACGAAGTCCGCGAGCTGCTGCACAAGCACCGCCTGGAAAAAGTCCTGATCGTCGACGACAAGTTCAGCCTCAAGGGCATGATGACCGTCAAGGACATCGAAAAAGCCAAGGCCTACCCGCTGGCCAGCAAGGACGACCAGGGTCGCCTGCGCGTCGGCGCTGCGGTCGGCACCGGCAAGGACACCGGCGAGCGCGTTGCTGCCCTGGTTGCCGCCGGCGTTGACGTGGTGGTGGTCGACACCGCCCACGGTCACTCCAAAGGCGTGATCGACCGCGTTCGTTGGGTCAAGGAGACCTACCCGCAAGTGCAGGTGATCGGCGGCAACATCGCCACCGGCGCTGCGGCCAAGGCCCTGGCTGAAGCCGGCGCCGACGCGGTCAAGGTCGGTATCGGCCCTGGCTCGATCTGCACCACCCGCATCGTCGCCGGTGTCGGCGTGCCGCAAATCAGCGCCATCGCCAACGTCGCCGCCGCACTGGAAGGCACTGGCGTGCCGCTGATCGCCGACGGCGGCATCCGCTTCTCGGGTGACCTGTCCAAGGCCATCGTCGCCGGTGCTTCGTGCGTGATGATGGGTTCGATGTTCGCCGGTACCGAAGAAGCGCCGGGTGAAGTCGAGCTGTTCCAGGGCCGCTCCTACAAGGCATACCGCGGCATGGGCTCGCTGGGTGCGATGGCACAGGCGCAAGGCTCGTCCGACCGTTACTTCCAGGACTCCTCGGCCGGCGCCGAGAAGCTGGTACCGGAAGGTATCGAAGGCCGTGTTCCTTACAAGGGCGCCCTGGCCGCGATCATCCACCAGCTGATGGGCGGCCTGCGTTCGTCCATGGGCTACACCGGCAGCGCGACCATCGAAGAGATGCGCACCAAGCCGGAATTCGTGCGCATCACCGGTGCCGGCATGGCCGAGTCCCACGTGCATGACGTGCAGATCACCAAAGAAGCCCCTAACTACCGCGTAGGCTGAGGCTTCCAGCAACATCAGCATGCGGGGCTGTCACGACAGCCCCGCGTCGTTTCCGATTTCCACTGACGAGATTGAGTCATGGCCCTCGACATTCACGCTCACCGCATCCTGATCCTCGACTTCGGTTCCCAGTACACCCAGCTGATTGCCCGCCGCGTGCGCGAGATCGGCGTGTACTGCGAACTGCACCCGTTCGACATGGACGATGAAGCGATCCGCGAATTCAACCCGCGCGGCATCATCCTCGCCGGCGGCCCCGAGTCGGTGCACGAAGCCAACAGCCCACGCGCGCCGCAGGCCGTGTTCGACCTGAACGTACCGCTGCTGGGCATCTGCTACGGCATGCAGACCATGGCCGAGCAACTGGGCGGCAAGGTCACCGGTTCCGACCTGCGTGAATTCGGCTACGCCCGCGTTGACGTGGTCGGCAAGAGCCGCCTGCTGGACGGCATCGAAGACCACGTCGATGGTGACGGCGTACTGGGCCTGGACGTGTGGATGAGCCACGGTGACAAGGTCACCCAGATGCCGGGCGACTTCCACGTGCTGGCCAGCACCCCGAGCTGCCCGATCGCCGGCATGTTCGACGATGCACGCGGCTACTACGGCGTGCAGTTCCACCCGGAAGTGACCCACACCAAACAGGGCGGCCGCATCCTTTCGCGCTTCGTTCAGGAAATCTGTGGCTGCGAAGCCCTGTGGACCCCGTCCAACATCGTCGAAGACGCCATCGCCCAGGTGCGTGAGCAAGTCGGTTCGGCCAATGTGCTGCTCGGCCTGTCCGGCGGCGTCGACTCGTCCGTGGTTGCCGCGCTGCTGCACCGCGCCATCGGCGACCAGCTGACCTGCGTCTTCGTCGACAACGGCCTGCTGCGCCTGCACGAAGGCGACCAGGTGATGGCCATGTTCAAGGAGAACATGGGCGTCAAGGTGATCCGCGCCGATGCCGAGGCCCAGTTCCTGGGTAACCTGGAAGGCGAAGCGGACCCGGAGAAGAAGCGCAAGATCATCGGCCGCACCTTCATCGACATCTTCGATGCCGAAGCCAGCAAGCTGGAAAACATCCAGTTCCTTGCCCAGGGCACCATCTACCCGGACGTGATCGAGTCGGCTGGCGCCAAGAGCGGCAAGGCCCACGTGATCAAGTCGCACCACAACGTCGGTGGCCTGCCGGAGGAGATGAACCTCAAGCTGGTCGAGCCGCTGCGTGAGCTGTTCAAGGACGAAGTACGCAAGATCGGCCTGGAGCTGGGCCTGCCGTACGACATGGTCTACCGCCACCCGTTCCCGGGCCCGGGCCTGGGCGTGCGGATCCTCGGTGAAGTGAAGAAGGAATACGCCGACATCCTGCGTCGCGCCGACCACATCTTCATCGAAGAGCTGCGCAAAGCCGACTGGTACCACAAGACCAGCCAGGCCTTCGTGGTGTTCCAGCCGGTCAAATCGGTTGGCGTCGTCGGCGACGGCCGTCGCTACGCCTGGGTCGTGGCGCTGCGTGCCGTCGAAACCGTGGATTTCATGACCGCACGTTGGGCACACCTGCCGTACGAGCTGCTGGAAACCGTCAGCGGCCGTATCATCAACGAAATCGAAGGCATCTCGCGCGTCACCTACGACGTGTCGAGCAAGCCGCCGGCCACTATCGAGTGGGAATAAGTTGAGCCACAAGGGCGCCGCGAGGCGCCCTTGTTGTATCTGGCCGTGACAGACCGCATACCATCCTGCGACAAGACTTCACTTAATCTTTCGCATTTGCAGGTGTATCGTATTCGCCCTTCATCGTCAGCCCTGCTGGCAGCTTGATTGCGCAGAAACGAGGTACCCGCACCGATGTCCTTCACCCGTCGACAAATGCTCAAAGGCCTCACCGGCCTGGTTGTGGTAGGCCTGGGCGCCGGAGGCGCGGCGCGGTACTGGCTGGGCAAGGTCGAGGACGAGAACGCGGGGCACGACTACGAGTTGATCGCAGCGCCTCTGGACGTGGAGCTGGTGCCGGGCTTCAAGACCGAGGCCTGGGCGTTCGGCCCCTCGGCGCCGGGTACGGAGCTGCGAGTACGCCAGGGCACCTGGTTGCGGGTGCGCTTCATCAACCACCTGCCTGTCGAGACCACCATTCACTGGCACGGCATCCGCCTGCCGCTGGAAATGGACGGTGTGCCGTACGTGTCGCAGCTGCCGGTCAAGCCGGGCGAGTACTTCGACTACAAGTTCCGCGTGCCGGACGCCGGCAGCTACTGGTACCACCCGCATGTCAGCAGTTCCGAAGAGCTTGGCCGCGGCCTGGTGGGCCCGCTGATCGTCGAGGAGCGTGAGCCTACCGGCTTCCTGCATGAGCGCACCATGAGCCTGAAAAACTGGCACGTGGACGAGCAGGGCGCCTGGCTGCCGTTCAGCATTCCCCGCGAGGCGGCGCGCAACGGCACGGCCGGGCGGCTCATTACCATCAACGGCCAGGCCAATTCGGTGACCGAACTGCCGGCCGGGCAAGTGGTGCGCCTGCGCCTGCTGAACCTGGACAATACCTGGACCTACCGCCTGAATCTCAAAGGCAATTTCGAGGCGAAGATCTACGCCCTCGATGGCAACCCGGTCACTCCGCGTGATCTGGGCGACGAATACTGGCTGGGCCCTGGCATGCGTATCTGCCTGGCAATTCGCATTCCCGAGGCGGGTGAGGAAATCTCCCTGCGCGACGGCTTCGTGCGCCTGGGCACCTTGCGTTCGGTGGCCAGCAACGACGCGCCGAGCGACTGGCCCCCAGCCCTGCCGCCGAACCCGGTGGCTGAGCCGGACCTGGAGAATGCCGAGAAGCTGAACTTCAATTTCGAATGGGTCGGCAAGGTTTCGGTCAACACCGAGAACGGCAAGCCGCCGAGCCTGTGGCAAATCAACGGCCAGGCCTGGGACATTACCGACAAGACCTGCGCCGACCGGCCAATCGCCACGCTGCAGAAGGGCAAGAGCTACATCTTCGAGCTGAAGAACATGACCCAGTACCAGCACCCGATCCACCTGCACGGCATGAGTTTCAAGGTGATCGCCTCCAATCGCCACGATATCGTCGAGCCGTGGTTCACCGATACCTATCTGCTGGGCAAGAACGAACGCGCCCAGGTCGCGCTGGTGGCGGATAACCCGGGCACCTGGATGTTCCACTGCCATGTCATCGACCACATGGAAACCGGCCTGATGGCCGCGATTGCGGTGGTCTGATGCGCCCGCAGATCATCGATCGCAGCCGCGATCAGGAATTCATGCGCCTGGCCCTGGCCCTGGCTGGCGAAGGTGCAGCCATGGGCGAGGTGCCTGTCGGTGCGGTGCTGGTGCAGCACGGCCAGGTGATAGGGCAGGGTTTCAATCGACCCATTCTCGACAGTGATCCCAGTGCCCATGCCGAGATGGTTGCCATCCGCGCGGCGGCGAAATCCGCCAGCAATTATCGGCTACCGGGCAGCACCTTGTACGTCACGCTGGAGCCTTGCAGCATGTGCGCAGGGTTGATCGTGCATTCGCGGGTGGCGCGGGTGGTGTACGGGGCGCTGGAGCCTAAAGCGGGTATCGTGCAGAGCCAGGGGCAGTTCTTCAGCCAGGGCTTCCTGAACCATCGGGTAATGTTCGAGGGTGGTGTGCTGGCTGAAGAATGCGGGCAGATCCTCAGTGACTTCTTCAAGGCTCGGCGGGCCAAGGGTTAGCCTGTTCTGGCCTCATCGCCGGCAAGCCGGCTCCTACAGGGTCAGCGCAAACCCTATGACTTGCGCTGACCCTGTGGGAGCCGGCTTGCCGGCGATAGGGCCGTAAGGGTTTACATCGGCGGCGACTGTTCTGCCGGTTTGTCTTTGTTCACGCCAGGCACATGCAGGTTGCCCTCGGCCACCTGGCCTTCAAGCTGCGGCTGGGTCACCCAGGTGAGGATGTCGTAATAGCGGCGGATGTTGGCCACGAAGTGCACCGGCTCGCCGCCGCGGGCGTAACCGTACTTGGTCTGGCGGAACCACTGCTTCTGCGACAGGCGCGGCAGCATCTTCTTCACGTCCAGCCATTTGTTCGGGTCGAGCTTCTCGCGCCTGGCCAGGGTGCGCGCGTCTTCCAGGTGGCCGCTGCCGACGTTGTAGGCCGCCAGGGCGAACCAGGTGCGGTCCGGCTCCTTGATGCTGTCGTCGAGCTGTTCCTTGATCAGCATGAAGTACTTGGCGCCACCCTGAATGCTCTGCTTCGGGTCCAGGCGGTTGGACACGCCCATGGCCTGGGCGGTGCGCTGGGTCAGCATCATCAGGCCGCGCACGCCGGTCTTGGAGGTGACTTCCGGCTGCCACATCGACTCCTGATAACCGATCGCCGCCAGCAGGCGCCAGTCCACCTGCTCGACCTTGGCGTAGCTCTTGAAGTGCTTTTCGTACTTGGGCAGGCGCTGCTGCAAGTGCTGGGCGAAGGTGTAGGCACCAACGTAGCCAAGCACGTCGACATGGCCGTAGTAACGGTCTTTCAGGCGTTGCAGGGTGCCGTTCTTCTGCGATTTGTCGAGAAACTCGTTCACTTCGTTGAGCAGGCTGTTGTCATCGCCGGGGGCCACCGCCCAGCGCTGATCGCGGGCGTCGCCCAGGTCGAAGGCAACCCGCACGTTGGGGAAGTACACCTGGTTCATCGCCAGTTCGTTGGAATCGACCAGGGTCAGGTCGATCTGCCCTTCATCGACCATGCGCAGCAGGTCGACCACCTCGACGGCGTCGGACTCTTCGTATTCCAGGCCCGGATATCGCCTTTTCAGGTCGGCCAACTGGTCGGCATGGCTGCTGCCCTTGAGCACCATGATCTTCTTGCCGACCAGCCCTTTGGGCTCGGTGGGGCGGGAACGGCCGTTGCGGTAGATGACCTGCGGGGTCACTTCCAGGTACGGGTGCGAGAATTTCGCCTGGGTCTTGCGCCGTTCGCTGCTGACCAGGCCGGCGGCCGCCAGCACCGGGCCGGACGGTTTGCTCAGGTCGTCGAAGATTTCGTCGAGGTTATCGGCGGTCTCGATCTCCAGCTTCACGCCCAGATCATCGGCGAAACGCTTGACCAGCTCGTATTCGAAGCCGGTTTCGCCGTTACGGTCCTGGAAGTAGGTAGCCGGGCTGTTGCGGGTAATCACGCGCAGCACGCCATCCTCCTTCACGCGCTCGAGGGTGCTGGGTTTTTCAACGCAGGCACCGAGCATCAGAAAGAGACCGGTTGCTAAAAGCCATTTGGCGCAACGCTGGCGCAAAGCAGTGTGGGCGAACATAGCTTGCAGTATACGCAAAGGATGGAGCCCGCCATATCTCGACAACTGATAGCTTGTCTGGTAGCGCAGTCTGTGTTGCACCGGCCCCATCGGACCCGCCCCATACTCAAGGTTGGCGCTGTCCTGTGGGAGCCGGCTTGCCGGCGATGGGGCCGGGGCAGGCAAAACAAGTCAAAATTTTTTGACCCGAAAGTCCGGTTCCACCGCCCGGCAGGCTTGGCTTAGAGCAGGTGCCGAAAGCGGTTGAATTAGGCTAGAATGCACGGCCTCTAAGCACACCCCTTCCTGAGGCTGTCCCGACGATGTTGATCCTGCGCGGCGCTCCTGCCCTTTCTGCCTTTCGCCACGGTAAATTACTCGAGCAACTGAGCCAGAAAGTCCCCGCTGTTACTGGTTTGTATGCCGAATTCGCCCACTTCGCCGATGTCGACGGCGAGCTGACCGCCGACCAGCAGCAGGTGCTGGGCCGTCTGCTCAAGTACGGCCCGAGCGTGCCGGTGCAGGAGCCAAGTGGCCGCCTGTTCCTGGTCGTGCCGCGCCTGGGCACCATTTCGCCCTGGGCCAGCAAGGCCAGCGACATCGCCCACAACTGCGGCCTGCAGTCGATCCAGCGCCTGGAGCGCGGCATCGCCTACTACGTCGCCGGCGACCTGAGTGATGCCGACGCCGCGGTTGTCGCCGCCGAGCTGCACGACCGCATGACCCAGCGCGTGCTGGCCCAGCTGGAGCAGGCATCCGACCTGTTCAGCCACGCCCAGCCCAAGCCGATGACCTCGGTCGACATCCTGGGCGGTGGCCGCGATGCGCTGGCCAAGGCCAACATCGACCTGGGCCTGGCCCTGGCCGAAGACGAGATCGACTACCTGGTCAATGCCTTCCAGAACCTGGCGCGCAACCCGAACGACATCGAACTGATGATGTTCGCCCAGGCCAACTCCGAGCACTGCCGCCACAAGATCTTCAACGCCAGTTGGGATATCGATGGCGAGGAGCAGGAAAAAAGCCTGTTCGGCATGATCAAGAATACCTACCAGATGCACAGCGAAGGCGTGCTGTCTGCGTACAAGGACAACGCCTCGGTGATCGTCGGCAGCGTTGCCGGCCGTTTCTTCCCGAACCCTGAAACCCGCCAGTACGGCGCGGTGAAGGAGCCGGTGCACATCCTGATGAAGGTCGAGACGCACAACCACCCGACCGCCATCGCCCCGTTCTCCGGCGCCTCCACCGGCTCCGGCGGCGAGATCCGCGACGAGGGTGCTACTGGCCGTGGCGCCAAGCCCAAGGCCGGCCTCACCGGTTTCACCGTATCCAACCTGCGCATCCCGGGCTTCGAGCAGCCGTGGGAGCAGGCGTACGGCAAGCCGGAGCGTATCGTTGACGCCCTCGACATCATGATCGAAGGCCCACTGGGCGGCGCTGCGTTCAACAACGAATTCGGTCGCCCGGCACTGACCGGTTACTTCCGTACTTTCGAGCAGGCCATCAATACCCCGCACGGTGAAGAAGTGCGCGGCTACCACAAGCCGATCATGCTCGCAGGCGGCATGGGCAACATCCGTGAAGACCACGTGCAGAAGGCCGAGATCACCGTCGGCGCCAAGCTGATCGTGCTCGGCGGCCCAGCCATGCTGATCGGCCTGGGCGGCGGCGCGGCGTCGTCGGTTGCCACGGGCGCCAGCTCCGCCGACCTGGACTTCGCCTCGGTGCAGCGTGAAAACCCGGAAATGGAGCGCCGTTGCCAAGAGGTCATCGACCGTTGCTGGCAGCTGGGCGACCACAACCCGATCGCCTTCATCCACGACGTCGGCGCCGGTGGCATCTCCAACGCCTTCCCTGAGCTGGTCAACGACGGTGGCCGTGGTGGCCGCTTCGAACTGCGTAACGTGCCCAACGACGAGCCGGGCATGGCCCCGCACGAAATCTGGAGCAACGAATCGCAGGAGCGTTACGTCCTGGCCGTCAGCGCTGTCGATTTCGAGCGCTTCCAGGCCATCTGTGAGCGCGAGCGCTGCCCGTTCGCCGTTGTCGGCGAGGCGACCGAAGCGCCGCACCTCACCGTCACCGACAGCCACTTCGGCAATACCCCGGTAGACATGCCGCTGGACGTGCTGCTGGGCAAACCGCCGCGCATGCACCGCTCGGTCAGCCGCGAAGCCGAGCTGGGCGATGACTTCGACCCGAGCCAACTGGACCTGGACAACGCCGTGCAGCGTGTCCTGAACCACCCGGCCGTGGCCAGCAAGAGCTTCCTGATCACCATCGGTGACCGCACCATCACCGGCCTGGTTGCTCGCGACCAGATGGTCGGCCCGTGGCAGGTACCGGTGGCCGACTGCGCCGTTACCGCCACCAGCTTCGATGTCTATACCGGTGAAGCCATGGCCATGGGTGAGCGTACCCCGCTCGCCTTGCTCGACGCACCGGCGTCCGGCCGTATGGCAATCGGCGAAACCCTGACCAACCTGGCGGCTGCGCAGATCGAAAAACTGTCCGACATCAAACTGTCGGCCAACTGGATGTCCGCTGCCGGTCACCCGGGTGAAGACGCCCGCCTGTACGACACCGTCAAGGCTGTCGGCATGGAGCTGTGCCCAGAGCTGGGCATCACCATCCCGGTCGGCAAAGATTCGATGTCGATGAAAACCCAGTGGAGCGAAGAGGGCGTCGACAAGAGCGTCACCTCGCCGATGTCGCTGATCATCACCGGCTTTGCCCCGGTCACCGACATCCGCAAGACCTTGACCCCGCAACTGCGCATGGACAAGGGCGAAACCGACCTGATCCTGATCGACCTGGGCCGTGGCAAGAACCGCATGGGCGCCTCGATCCTGGCGCAGACCTACGGCAAGATCGCTGCCCAGGCACCTGACGTCGACGACGCTGAAGACCTCAAGGCCTTCTTCGCCGTGATCCAGGGCCTGAACGCCGACGGCCACCTGCTGGCGTATCATGACCGCTCCGACGGCGGCCTGCTGACCACCGTGGTGGAAATGGCCTTCGCCGGCCACTGCGGCCTCGACCTGCAGCTCGACCCGTTGACCGACAACCGCAATGACGTCCCCGCCATCCTCTTCAACGAAGAGCTGGGCGCGGTCATCCAGGTTCGCCAGGATGCCACCCCGGACGTGCTGGCGCAGTTCAGCGCTGCTGGCCTGGGTGAAGGGTGTGTGGCCGTGATCGGCAAGCCGGTCAATAACGCTGAAGTGTCGATCAGCCTGAATGGCGAAGTGCTGTTCGACGACGACCGTCGCATGCTGCAGCGCCAGTGGGCCGAGACCAGCTACCAGGTGCAGCGCCTGCGTGACAATGCCGACTGCGCCGACCAGGAATTCGACGCGCTGCTCGAAGAAGACAACCCGGGCCTGTCGGTCAAGGTCGGCTTCGACGTCAACGACGACATCGCAGCGCCGTACATCAAGAAAGGCGTGCGCCCGCAAGTGGCGATCCTGCGTGAGCAGGGCGTCAATGGCCAGGTCGAGATGGCAGCCGCCTTCGACCGCGCCGGCTTCGCTGCCATCGACGTGCACATGAGCGATATCCTCGCCGGGCGTGTCGACTTCGAAGCCTTCAAAGGCCTGGTCGCCTGCGGTGGCTTCTCTTACGGTGACGTGCTGGGCGCCGGTGAAGGCTGGGCCAAGTCCGCACTGTTCAACGCCCGTGCCCGCGATGCCTTCCAGGCCTTCTTCGAGCGTACCGACAGCTTCGCCCTGGGCGTGTGCAACGGTTGCCAGATGATGTCCAACCTGCACGAGCTGATCCCGGGCACCGAGTACTGGCCGCACTTCGTGCGCAACCGCTCGGAGCAGTTCGAGGCCCGCGTGGCCATGGTCGAGGTGCAGAAGTCCAACTCGATCTTCCTGCAGGGCATGGCCGGTTCGCGCATGCCGATCGCCATCGCCCACGGCGAAGGCCATGCCGAGTTCGCCAGTGAAGAAGCACTGCTGGAAGCCGATGTGTCCGGTTGCGTAGCCCTGCGCTACGTCGACAACCACGGCAAGGTGACTGAAGCCTACCCGGCCAACCCGAACGGCTCGCCGCGTGGTATCACCGGCCTGACCAGTCGCGACGGCCGCGTGACCATCATGATGCCGCACCCGGAGCGTGTGTTCCGCGCCGTGCAGAACTCCTGGCGCCCGGATGAGTGGCAGGAAGACGCCGCGCTGATGCGCATGTTCCGCAACGCGCGCGTCTGGGTGAACTAAGGCGTGTACAAGCTCGCCTTCTTCGTCCCGGCCAGCCATGTCGACGTGGTCAAGGCCGCCGTATTCGCCGCCGGTGGCGGGCGTATCGGCGACTACGACCACTGCGCCTGGCAAACCCTGGGCCAGGGCCAGTTTCGCCCTTTGCACGGCAGCCAGCCGTTCCTCGGGCAAACCGGCCAGGTTGAGGTGGTCGAGGAGTGGAAGGTGGAGCTGGTGGTGGCTGACGACCTGATTGCTCAGGTCGTCGCTGCGCTTCGACTGAGCCATCCGTACGAGACACCGGCCTTTGAGGTCTGGCGCCTGCTGGATTTCTGAAACCGGTGGTTTTCAGCCAAAGGGCGAAGGGCCCGCGTCCGGGCTGTTGACGATGCTCCAGAAGCTCGTATCGGTTATCTGTTCTATTTCCTCGACGTGCTTGACGACAGTCTCCAGCGCCTCCCCTATACCTTTCATTGCTTCTGCCAGCTCGTCTGTCTGCAACTGCCTGAGCGTGTCGATGGATGCCCCCTGCTCGATCCTTTCTGGATTGGCGAGTGCCCAGTCCTTGACGATCTGATCGAATCGGTCGGTGTCGTAGGGGTGAACAATCATGCCTTCAGCCACTACACGGGGGTCGCCATGCCCTGCGCTGTTTCCGTGCCAGTGATCGAACATCGCTTGGCCTACATCCTTCACGGCCACTGCCGCCATCTGTACTGCCAGGGTATGGAAAGGATGCGTGTCGTGGTCTTTGGCTAGCTGTGAATGGCTTACCAGGGCGCTGGCATCGCTGTTGGGGTCAGTGTCCAGCAGCGTTTGCAGGGTTGCGACGTGATCGCCTGCCCATTTGAGCAGCGGCTTCTTGATCAGGCTGGTGGCATAGGCAATCGCCTCGTTGGGCAGCTGAGCGACTTTCGTAACCTGGTTGATCCATTGGTAGATCTCGTTTTTACGTACGTTGTCGCGGGCCTTCAGGTAGAGCTCATAAGCATTGCGCAGCAGAGGGTCCTCATCCTCGAGCAATATCAGCATAACTTGGTCGAAGTCGCTGCGCTCGCCAGGCTCGGGTGTTGGGGACGACTCGTTACCATAGAGCAGGTCGGCCAGCGGGTCGGCGACGCTACCGACGATGTCCAGAGCACCGAACATGCCAGTGACCACAGGCCACTCATGCTTGCTGTCTTCTCTGGCCTCGATCCGCGTGGTCCAGAGCAGCACCTCGTCGTGACCCAGTTTTTTCAAACTGAGCTCGACAAAGTTTGAATGGGCGAAGTAGTCCTCCAGCACATGCAAGGCCTCGCCAAAGTAGCGCATGCCCTTGGCAGTCATGCCCTCCTTCTTGGCCGCCTCCAGCTGTTTGATCATGAATGCGATCGGGCGGCGGATATAACGTTTCATCGAACGCTTGGGCAGCACTGCATTCTGCTTGTCTTCAGGGAACACAAGGGCAGTGAAGTCTTTGTCGATGCTGCGCGGGTCGAAGGCATTGCGGTCCAGCGTGGTCGGATTGTCGATGTGTTCGTGGGCCCGGTAGACCCCAAGCATCATCGGTGTCACCTGATACTGCGCGCGGTCTTCGGGTGTCTGCTGCAGGCTGTGGAATTCCTTGAGGGCAAACAGGTCGACAATGGCTGTCAGCTTTTTGCGCGAGACTCTCGGCAGTTGGCCAGCGGCAATGGCCTGAATGATTTCAGCGGTATTGATGCCTGCATCTTGCACCGGATGAACCAGCTTTGGGTCAATCAGTTGAGAGTAGTCCCGCAACCAGTTGCCGAAGTAGATGGCTTTGCGCTGGGCGCTGTCGAAGCCGGCGATCTCCAGTCCGTCCTCGATGGACTCATGGCCGAAGGATCTATGGGAGTTCTTGTCGCCTCGACCGGCACCGAAGCCTGCAGTCTGCGGTGGCTCCTGGGTCGGGAATGCCATAACCAACGGTGTTTCAGTGCCTGAGTGGGTAAAGATTGCGAAGGTCCTACCCGCTTCGATCGGCTCGTTGTAGAAAAGCAGCGTCTGGGCAAAGGCTACGCCGAGGTGTTCCCGTGGGGGCTCGATTGCCTGTTCGATGCCTGCAGCGTCCTGGTATCGACAAAGCAGCTGGTGAACATGCAGTGCAAAAACCTGTATCAGCGCCAACATGAACGTGGCGGTGATCTCCGGATCATCAAGTGCCTGATCTATGACTTCGCGCTGCACCTGGATCTCGCCCGCGTCCGGGTCATAGGCTGACCATGTCTGCAGGCCTGTCTGGACCCTGAATGCGGGGTTGGCCAGCGTGTCGTCAGCCAGATGCCGTTGCAACTCCACAAACACTGCAGGCGCGAAGCCAGTGCCGAACACCGACCTGAACAGGTGAGTGAATAGCTGGGCATCGAGGGTTTTGGCGAGATTGCCCAACTGCTCCAGGGCAAGGCTGCTGCTGAACGTGGTTTCGTCACTGACGTCTGAAGTTTCAAGGGGCTCGTTCATGGTGTTCCTCGCAATAGGATCGGATGAGCGAGCAGCATGTAGACGAGGCTTTACGAAGTTAACGAGGCAGCGCTACCGAATCAGCTGATGCCCATCTCAAGTTGAGGGTTCACCTGCCTTGCGGTGGACCAGCGCGCAGGCCACCAGGCCCAGTTCGAACAGTATCCACATGGGCACCGCCAGCATGGTCTGCGAAAACACGTCCGGCGGCGTAAGCATCATCCCCACCACAAAACATCCGACGATCACGTACGGCCTGCTGCGGCGCAACGAGGCCACATCGGCCAGCCCCACCCACACCACGATGAACGTTGCCACCGGGATTTCGAACGCCAAGCCGAACGCCAGGAATAGCGCCATGATGAAATCCAGGTACTGGCTGATGTCGGTCATCATCGCCACGCCATCCGGTGTCACACTGGCAAAGAAGCCGAACATCATCGGGAACACCAGGTAGAACGCGAAGGCCATGCCGGCGTAGAACAGCAGGATGCTCGACACCAGCAACGGCAGGGCGATGCGCCGTTCGCGGCGGTACAGCCCCGGTGCAAGGAAGCCCCAGGCCTGGTGCAGCAGCAGCGGCATGGCCACGAACAGCGCGCACATCGCCGTCAGCTTGAACGGCGTCAGAAAGGGCGAGGTGACGCTGGTGGCAATCATGCTGGCGCCTTCCGGGAGAAAGCGGCGCAGCGGTTCCGAGATCAACGTATAAAGCTGCTGGGCGAAGGGGAACAGCCCGGCGAACACTAGCGCTATCAATAGCAGGCAACGCACCAGGCGCTTGCGCAGGTCGCGCAGGTGATCGGTCAGCGGCATGCGTGCCGCTGGGTCCAGGGCGATACTCATGAGCTGCTCTCCCGCGTGACGCTGACTGCTGCTGCGTCATTGGCCGGTTCCACCTTCAGGCTGATGCCCTGGCGGATTTCCTGCTCCAGGCGCTGCAATGGCGCACGCTCGAAATGGGACATATCGATTTCGCGCTCCATCTGCGTACGCAAACCCTGCATCGCCCGGCGCGCCTGGCCGAGCCCCCGGCCCAGGGTGCGCGCCGCCACCGGCAGGCGCTCCGGCCCTAGCACCAACAGGGCGACGATGCCGACCAGCAGCAGTTCGCTGAAACCTACCTCGAACATCAGGCCTGTCGATCCGCGTGGGGCTGTGGCTGCGCCGCAGCCTGGCTGGTCAGCGGTGGCTGTTGTACCTGCGCAGCGCCAGGGGTGTCGGCGTCGCTGTCGCCGCCCATGGACTTGCGAAAGCCCTGGATCGCTTCACCCACGTCGCTGCCCAGGCCTTTGAGGCGTTTGGTGCCGAACAGCAGAAACACGATCAGCAGTACGATCACCAATTGCCAGATTCCGATGCCACCCATTACCACCACTCCTGTAAGGCCATGAAAAGAATGGCTAATCCTGCCTCGCCTTGATGACGCGCAGATGACTGCAAAGTGATTGCCATCTATCTGCAACAACCCCTGTGTTGACTGGCGCCTCGAATCATCAAAAGGATGGCTGCGAATGAGGAACACGCGACAGCAGGGCGCGGCACTGCTGATGGTGATGGTGGTGTTGGCGATGCTCGCTGCGGGGATGGCCTGGTTGGTGGAAGACGGCCGCCGCCAGGTCGATGACGTGCAGTTGTTGCGCCAGCGGGTGCAGGTGAGGGCTATGGAGCAGGCCGGCCTGGCCTACGCCGAGCAGGCCCTGCGCGACCCTGCCTGGCGGCTCAGCCCACTGTTCTGGCAGGCGTTGCGCGGGCAGCCGCTGACCTACGATTTTGGCGCCGGCCAGGCGCAGTTGCGGGTGCGCGACCAACACACGTGTTTTAACGTGAATGCACTGCTGGGCGCCGATGGAGCGCGTGCCGAGCGCCAGCTTCGGTATGTGCTGGGCGACGACATGGCGGCGCAGCGCCTGGTCGATGCGCTGGCCGACTGGCTCGACAGTGACAGCGATGCCCGCCTGCAAGGCGCTGAGAGTGCCCAGTACCTGCGCCAGCAACCGTCACGCCTGGCGGCGAACCAGCCGATGCTCGACACCAGTGAATTGAACCTGCTGCTCGAACCGGATGCCGCGCGCCAACGTCGTTACCCCATGCTGTGCGCCTTGCCGCAAACCACAGGCTGGCGCCTGAATGCCAATGCGCTGGGCGTGGAGCATCTGCCGTTGCTAGATGCGCTGTATGAGGGGCGCTATCCGCGCTCGCTGCTGAGCCGGATCATCAGTGGCCGGCCGGCGTCGGGGTATGAAGATGCCTCGGCGTTGCGCCAGGCGCTGGGGGCGGTGGATGACGAGACGTTCGAGCGCTTGAGCGAGGGGTTGTTGCTCAACAGCGGGCGTTTTCTGTTGCAGCTGTCGTTCGAGGAGCAGGGGAGGGTGATGCGTAGCGAGTTTCAGGTGGAGGCATTGGGTGTGGTGCAGTGGCATGCGCGGGTGCCAGCGCAGCAGGTGCGGGTCAAGAGCCGTGAGCCAATTGCCTGGTAAGGGGGGCTGCTGTGCAGCCCAATCGCCGGCAAGCCGGCTCCCACAAGTACGGGCTGCCCCCAACTACCTCGCTGATATTCAGTACTGCAGGGTGTCTGTGGGAGCCGGCTTGCCGGCGATTGGGCCGCACAGCGGCCCTGATGCGAACAGGATCAGACTGTCCCGATCTCCCCGCCATCATCCCGCTGGATCACCACCGTCGAAGCCCGCGGCCGCACCGTGGCCCCCGCCGGGGTAGCATCGGTGGCCTTGTCGGTATACGGCCAGTTCTCCGGGTGCTGAATGTTCACGAACATCGACTTGTTGTCCGGGCTGAAGGCAATCCCGGTCACCTCGCAACCATTCGGCCCGACGAAGAAGCGGCGCAGGTCAACCTGGTTCTGGGCATTGACCGGCACCTGCTTGCCGGTGCCATCCACCAGGTCGGTAGGAATCACCGCCAGCAGCTGGTCGTTGGTGTAGTCGGTCAGGGTGCTCTCACCGTTGTCGGTCTCGAACCACAGCACACCACGGCTATCGAAGCTCATGCCGTCGGGGCTGGCGAACTGGTTGAGTTCGGTCAGGCCTGAGCGGTTGATGTCGGCCGTGCCTGCGGCGTTGGCGCCGAACACGAAGATATCCCAGGTGAAGCTCAACTGATCGTCGCTGTCGTGCCAGCGGATGATGTGGCCGTGGCGGTTCGGGCCGCGCGGGTTGGCTGCGTCGACTTTCTCCGGGGTGCGCGCGCTGTTGTTGGTCAGGGTCAGGTACACATCGCCATTGAGCGGGTTCACTGCGGTCCACTCTGGCCGGTCCATCGGCGTTGCACCCACCGCATCAGCCGCACCACGGGTGTTGAGGATGATGCCGGGCAGGTCACCGTACAGCGCGCCGAGGGTAGTGCCGGCCGCGGTTGGGGTGGCCACGTCGAGCAACAGCCATACGCCCGAGCCGTCGGCATTGAAGCGGGCCACGTAAAGCTTGCCCTGGTCCATGTACTTGGCACCGGTGGCCAGGCGGTCGGCCGGGTTCGCGTCGGCAGCGTCCCACACGGCGGTGGAGACGAATTTGTACAGGTACTCGTTGTTGGAGTCGTCACCCATGTACCAGACCAGCGGCTTGCCCACCACCGGCAGGCCCGGGCAGCAACCTTCGTGGCGGAAGCGGCCAAGGGCGGTGCGCTTGGTGGCCAGGGTGCTGCTGTTGTACGGGTCGATCTCGACGATGTAGCCATAGGTGCTGGCTTCGTTGCGGTAGTCGTCGGTGGCGCTGGCGCCTTTGACGGTCACGTCGAAGCGGGCAAATTCGTCGCTGACTTCGGTGCTGTCACCGGCAGCGCTTTCCCACTTGTACTGGCCGCTGGAGGTGCCGACACCAATGCGGCGCTGGTCTTCAGGGCGTGTGCCCTTGTTGACGAAGATGCCTGGCCAGTTCTCTTCGCAGGTCAGGTAGGTGCCCCACGGGGTGTAACCGTTGCCGCAGTTGTTGTTGGTGCCTCGGCAGTGGGTACCGGCCGCCGAGTACTTGGTCTTGACGTGGTCGGTGCCGCGCAGCGGGCCGGTGATTTCCATGCGCGAAGCCGTGGTGAAGCGGCGGTTGAGCGGGTCGTTGTCGACCACCTGCCAGCGCCCGTTGAGCTTCTGCAGGCGTACCACGCCGGCACCGTGGGCGTTGATTTCCTTGCGCACTTCCTCGGCCGGGCGCTTGCCGCTGACGTCGGTGGTGGGGCCGTTGGGGTGCAGGGCGGCCGCGTCGATGTATTCGAAGTTGATCGCCAGCAGGCCGTCTTCCGAACTGCCATTGATGGGGAAAAAGTGCATGCCGTCATGGTGCATGCCCATGGCATTGGCCTGGTCGGTCGAGGTGTTGCTGCCGTCCGATTTCCACGGGTTGGCGTTGCTGTTGAGCGGCGTGCCCCACGGTGCCAGCACGTAGGCGCTGTAGCCGGCTGCGACGACGCAGGCGTCGGTGCGCGAACCCGGTATGGACTGGAAGCCCAGGGCCAGTTTCGGTTCCGGTTCAGGTTCGGTAACCGGTGGCTCGGTTACAGGCGGCTCGGTTACCGGGTCGTCGTTGTCAGAACCGCCACTGTCAAAGCAGCCGGTCAGGCCGGTACCTGCAATCATGGCGATAGCGGCGCCAAGGCTACCGCGCATCACGCTGCGACGGCTCAGGTAAGCGTCCATGACGCTGGCCATGGGCAGGTTGCCGCTAGCGTTGCGGTCAACGTTGTCGCCGGATTCTCGACTCATCAGGGTTTCCTTGTAGTAGCTGAGTTGAAAGAAACCGCGACTTTAGAGCGCTAGTGTGATGATTCCTTGGCAGAAATGTTAACGGGCCTTTAAAACTGTCAGTTCTTACTTGTGTGTCCGACAGATCAATTTGGAATGGCTGTCGGATTTCTGCCATCAAACTGTAATGCCAACGCCGCAACATCCGGAGCCCAAAGAGAACTCGGATAAGGATGGCGGGCCCGATGGCAAGCAGTGTGCACAGGCGCGAAGTGATCAGCTGGATGGGAATCGGTGCCTTGGCACCGTTGCTCGGCGCCTGTTCTGCATTCCCAGGCCAGGGTGGCGGCAATGCCAGCGTGGACCTGCTCTATGTCGCCGACACCCTCGATGCGCGGCAGCCCGGCCTGCCCGTGGTGCCGGCGACCCGCCTGGGACCGGTCAGCCACCTGGGCCGTGCGCCGTGGATGACCGGCACCAGCGCCAGCCTGGCGCACCCACACCTTGCGCCGTTGCTCGATGCCAACCAGGCGTCAACGCTGCAAGTGGGCGGTTATGCGGTGCTCGCGGCGTTGCTGGAGCAGTTGCGTGGGGAGGCGGGCCAGAGCAACAGCCTGACCCTGGAGAATGGCCAGGGTTGGAATGGCAGTGGCCTGGCTTACCTCACTCAAGGCGAGAGCGGCCGGCAGGGCAGCCAGCTGCTAGGCAGTGAAGCGCGGGTCAGCAGCGATGAGCGCGTACTTTGGCCGCAGCGCAGCGCGGCCCTTTACCGCCAGTCTTCTGCGGTCACGCTCGGCGCCGGCCTTGCTGAGCAACAGCGGAAAGCCCTGGGGCTGGAGCCGCTGCACGTATTCGAGCGAGGCAGCGCACGCATCGCCGTGGTGGGCGTCACCGACCCTTACGCCCAAGACCAGAAAGCCTCCCTCAAACAGTGGTATCAGTCGCTGTTGCCCACCTTCGAGCAAGCGCGTCGGGAGGCGGACCTGGTAGTGGCGCTGGCCGATGTCGGCACCGGGCCGGGCCTGTGGCTGGCCGAACGGGTGCCAGAAATCGACGTACTGCTCTGCGCACGCGGCCAGGACCTGTGGCCGACCCCCGTGCAGGCGACCCAGGCCAGCGGCCGGCGCATTCCCGTGCTGTTTGCCGGTTGCCGTGGCAGTGGTGCGTTTCGCCTGCGCTGCCAGCAAGTGGCGGGGCAGTGGCAATTCGATGGGCGCTTCTTCCCCGCCGTTAGCCAGCAGCTATCACCTGCCGCGCAATTACGCGCCAGCCAGTTGCAGGCCCAGTTGCGCCAGCAGCGCGCCGGCCATGCCGCGTGGCTCGACCAACCGCTCGCCCGCGCCCCGCAGGCGCTGTGGCGTCGCGACACCCGCGGCGGTAGCTGGGACCGCCTGCTGCATCAAGCCTTGGCGGGTGACAGCAGCCTGCCGGTGCTGTTGCCGGGCCTGCGCTACGACTACCCCTTGGCCGCCGGTGAGCCCATCACCCGCGAACACCTGATCAGCCTGACCGGCGGCTACCCGGCACCGGTGGTCGAGGCCCCGGCCCGGCAGGTCGAACAGGTGCTGGAAAACGCCGCCGAGCAACTGTTCGGCGACCCGCTGCTGTTGGACAACAGCCAGGACCTGCCGCGCTGGCAGGGCCAGGCCTGGGGGGTTAGTTACAGCCCGCAAGGCAAGCGCATCACTGGCCTGGACCCGGTTCAGGGCCTGTGTCGCACCTTTGGCCTGCAGTTCGAAACCCAGGCCGGTGAGCCGCTGTGGCAGCGGGTCGAGGCCTGGCTCGGGCGTCAGCAACCGGGCTGGCAACTGGCGGCCCTGCAACTGCCCGAGGTGCGCTATGTACAAGGCCACCCGGGTTGGCACCCACGCCAGGTGGTTTCGTGAGCCTTGCCTCGCGCCTGTTCACCGGCGGCCTGCTGACCCTGGCCGGCTGGCTGGCCGCCCAATGCGTGCTGCAACTGGGCCGCCAGCCGCACCCGGCCAGCCCTCTCGCAGCCGCCGATACGCCATTGCCGGGTTTATTGGTCGGCCACTGGCAGGCCCCACTCGACGACGGCGCAATCGCGCTCACCCGGTTGCCATTGCAATACCTCGGTGGCCTCAAGGCCCAGCCGCTGTCGGCCAGCGTGGTGGTGCTGCGCTACGGCCAGCAGGTGCGCACCCTCGGCCGCGGCCAGCGGCTGGCGCCGGGGATCGTGTTACAGGACATCGACGCCGATGGCCTCATTTTCGACAACCAGGGGCGGCGTGAGCGCCTGCCCTGGCCGCCACGCCCCGCCGTGACCGGCTTCAAGCGGCAAGGATGAACGATGCTGGTGAGATATTGCGTGGCCGCTGCCTTGAGCCTGGCCCTGACGATGGCCTGGGCAGAAGAACCGGAAACCTTCGATGAAAATGGCACGCCGCTTTACGAAGTGAATTTCGTCGATACCGAGCTGGGCGAATTCATCGACAGCGTGTCGCGGATCACCGGTACCACATTCATTGTCGACCCCCGGGTAAAAGGCAAGGTCACCGTGCGTACTGTCGACCGCCACGATGCCGATGCCATCTACGACATCTTCCTCGCCCAGTTGCGCGCCCAGGGCTACGCCGCAGTGGACCTACCCAATGGCAGTGTGAAGATTGTCCCCGACCAGGCGGCGCGGCTGGAGCCGGTACCGGTGGAGCCGGCTGGTAAACAGTCCGCAGGCAGTGACGGCGTGGCTACCCGGGTATTCAATGTGCGCAACGCCGCCAGCGAGCAGATGCTCGGCATCCTCAAGCCATTGATCGACCCGCGCGTCGGCGTAATCACCCCGTACCCTGCCGCCAACCTGTTGGTGGTCACCGACTGGCGCAGCAACCTCGAACGTATCGACAGCCTGTTGCGCCAGCTCGACCAGGTGAGCGACGAGCCGCTGCAGGTCATGCCGCTGCGCCACGCCAGCGCTGCCGACACCGCGCAGTTGCTGACCCGCCTGCTGGCCCGCGAGCAAGGCGCCGACAGCACCCAGGTGGTCGCCGACCCGCGCAGCAATGCCTTGTTGGTACGTGGCAGCACCGACCGCGTCAAGGCGCTGCTGCGCCAGCTCGACCAGCCCAGCGAAAACCGCCAGAGCAGCAACACCCAGGTGATCTACCTGCGTCACGCCAATGCCGGCGAAGTGGTCAAGGTGCTGCGCGGCTTGAGCCAGGAAGGCGCAGCGCCCAGCGAAGGTGCAAGCGAAGGCGAAGGCGAAGGCAAGGACAAACCGGTGATGGCCGCCGCCAGCGATTCGGGCATCCGCCTTGAGTACGAGGAAGGCACCAACGCCGTGGTCATGGTAGGCCCCGATAGCCAACTGGCCGCTTACCGCTCCATTGTCGAACAACTGGATATCCGCCGCGCCCAGGTGGTGGTCGAGGCGATCATCGCCGAAGTCTCCGACAGCAGCGCCCAGGAGCTTGGCGTGCAGTGGCTGTTTGCCGATGAGAAGTTTGGTGCCGGCATCGTCAACTTCGGCAGCAACGGGGTGAACATCGCCAACATCGCTGGCGCCGCCGCCAGTGGTGACAACGAAGGGCTCGGTGACCTGCTGTCGGCCACCACCGGTGCCACCGTCGGCATCGGCCATATCGGCGGTGGCTTCAACTTCGCCATGCTGGTCAACGCACTCAAAGGCAAGAGCGGCTTCAACCTGCTGTCCACGCCCACCTTGTTGACCCTGGACAACGCCGAGGCGTCGATCCTGGTGGGGCAGGAAGTGCCCTTCGTCACAGGGTCCGTCACCCAGAACAACGCCAACCCGTACCAGACCATCGAGCGCAAGGAAGTCGGGGTCAAGCTGCGCATCAAGCCGCAGATCAACATCGACAACAGCGTGCGCCTGGACATCGTCCAAGAGGTTTCGTCAATCGCCGACTCCAGCGCTGCCAGCGACGTGATCACCAACAAGCGCGAGATCAAGACCAAGGTCATGGTCGAGGACAATGGCCTGGTGATCCTCGGCGGGCTGATCAGTGACGAGCTGAGCACCAGCGACCAGCGCGTGCCGTTCCTCGGTGATATTCCGGGCCTGGGCCGGCTGTTCCGCTCCGACGCCAGCAAGAACACCAAGCAGAACCTGATGGTGTTCATCCGCCCGCGCATCCTGCGTGACGGGCCGAGCCTGGCCGGTTTGAGCGAAGACAAGTACCGCACCCTGCAGCAGACCACGCCGCTGAAGCTGCCCGACCTGGCGCAGGACGGCCAGCTTCAGCGCGTGTTCCCGGCCAGCCGTGCACGCCTCGAAGGCGGTGACTGGTGATGCTGCCCTATCGCCTGGCGCGCCAGGCCGGGCTGGCCATGGCCCCGGCAGAGGCCGGCTGGCAGTTGTGGCTACGCCGCGATGCCGACAGCGATCAGTTGCAGGAACTGCTGCGTGTGCATGGCCGCCCTGTTGCGCTTGCCTACCTGGAGCCTGCTGCCTTCGACGAACGCCTTGGCCAGCTGTACCAGGCTGGCGATGCCGCCACCGCAGCGCTGATCGAGGGCATCGGCGACCAGGTCGATCTGAACAGCCTGATGAGCGAAATGCCGCGCATCGAGGATTTGCTTGAAAGCGACGACGAAGCGCCGGTGATCCGCCTGATCAACGGCCTGTTCGGCCAGGCCCTGCGCCTGCGCGCTTCGGACATTCATATCGAGACCTTCGAACAGAGCCTGGTGGTGCGCCTGCGCGTCGACGGGCACCTGCGCGAAGTGCTGCGCCCGCCGCGTGCGCTGTCGGCGATGCTGGTGTCACGGATCAAGGTCATGGCGCGGCTCGACATCGCCGAAAAGCGGCAGCCGCAGGACGGCCGCATTACATTGCGCGCCGCCGGGCGCGAGGTGGATGTGCGCGTCTCGACCCTGCCGGGCATCCACGGCGAGCGCGTGGTGATGCGCGTGCTCGACAAGCAGGCCAGCCTGCTGTCGCTGACCAACCTGGGCATGCCGGCAGCAGTGCTGCAGGGCCTGCGTAGCTGCCTGGCGCGGCCCAATGGGATCGTCCTGTCCACCGGCCCGACCGGCTCGGGCAAGACCACCACGTTGTACGCCAGCCTCAACAGCCTCAACGACGGCAGCCGCAACATCCTCACCGTCGAGGACCCGGTGGAATACGCCATCGCCGGCATCGGCCAGACCGCCATCAACCCGCGCGCCGGGCTGACCTTCGCCAGCGGCCTGCGCGCCATTCTGCGCCAGGACCCGGACGTGATCATGCTCGGCGAAATCCGTGACCAGGAAACCGCGCAAATCGCCGTGCAGGCCAGCCTCACCGGGCACCTGGTGCTGTCGACGCTGCACACCAACAGCGCGGTGGGCGCAGTTACCCGCCTGCGCGACATGGGCATCGAGCCGTTCCTGATCGCCTCGTGCCTGCGCGGCGTGCTGGCCCAGCGCCTGGTGCGGCGCCTGTGCAGTTGCGCCGTGGCGCAGCCGCTGCAGGCAGCCGAGCGCGCGCTGTGGCCGGAGCTTGCAGCGCTGGGCAGCAGCTACCACGCGGTAGGCTGTGAACAGTGCCAGGGCAGCGGTTATATCGGGCGCCTGGGCCTTTATGAGTTCATCGAGCTGGACGCGGGCCTGATCGCGCTGCTGTACGACGGCGCCAGCGAGCTGGCGATGCAGGACTACCTGGCCGAGCGCCGCCAGAGCCTGGTGACGATGGCCAGTGACTGCCTGGCCCGCGGCGAGACCAGCCTGGCCGAAGTGCTGCGCGTGGTGCAGGGCTGACCTATGCCGACTTTTCGCTACCAGGCCGTCGACCTTGCCGGCAAGACCCACAAAGCCAGCCTGCAGGCCGACACCGAGCGCCATGCGCGCCAGCTGCTGCGCGAGCAGGGGCTGTTTGCCCGGCAATTACAGCGCCATGACGCAGGCACCCGGCAACCGCGCCGCCAGCGCCTGAGCCGGGCGCAGTTGTGCGAGCTGACCCGTCAACTGGCGACCTTGACCGGTGCCGGCATTGCCCTGGTCGATGCCTTGGCCACGCTGGAACGTCAGCTGCGCCAGCCCGCCCTGCACGGGGTGCTGGTGGCCTTGCGTGGTTCGCTCGCCGAAGGCCTGGGGCTGGCGCCCAGCCTGGCCCGCCAAGGCGCGCCGTTCACCGGTTTGTATTGTGCGCTGGTCGAGGCCGGCGAGCGCTCGGGGCGCTTGGCCCAGGTGCTGACACGGTTGGCCGACCACCTGGAGCAGGTGCAGCGCCAGCAGCACAAGGCACGCACCGCGTTGATCTACCCCTGCGTGCTGATGGGCGTGTCTCTGGCGGTGGTGATCGGCCTGATGACCTTTGTCGTGCCCAAGCTCACGGAACAGTTTGCCCATGCGGGCCAGAGCCTGCCGCTGATCACTTCATTGCTGATCGGCTTCAGCCAGGGCCTTGTGCACGCCGGGCCTTGGATTCTGGGCCTGGCCGTTCTCGCCACGCTGCAGGCCCGCTGGCTGCTGCGTAAACCGCACTGGTGCCTGCGCCGCGATGACCTGCTGCTGCGCCTGCCCCGTATTGGCGGGTTGTTGCAGGTGCTGGAGAGCGCCCGCCTGGCACGCAGCCTGGCAATTCTCACCAGCAGCGGGGTGGCCCTGCTCGAAGCCTTGCAGGTGGCCACCGAAACCGTCGGCAACCGGCGCATCCGCCTGGCGATGGAACAGGTGCGCCAGCAGGTGCAGGGCGGCACCAGCCTGCACCGGGCGCTGGACGCCTGCCAACAGTTCCCGCCACTGCTGGTGAACATGGTCGGCAGCGGCGAGGCCAGCGGCACCCTGGCCGACATGCTCGAACGCGTGGCCGATGACCAGGAGCGCGGTTTTGCCCGCCAGGTGGACACCGCCATGGCGCTTTTCGAACCCCTGATGATCCTGGTGATGGGCGCCGTGGTGCTGTTCATCGTGCTGGCGGTGCTGTTGCCGATCATGCAACTCAACCAGGGCCTGCAACTGTAGATGACAAGGAGTTTCCCCATGCAGCATCGACGTACCCGCCAGCGCGGCTTCACCCTGATGGAAATCATGGTGGTGATCTTCATCATCGGCCTGCTGATCGCGGTGGTCGCGCCCAGTGTGCTTGGTAACCAGGACAAGGCCATGCGGCAAAAGGTCATGGCCGACCTGGCCACGCTCGAACAGGCGCTGGACATGTACCGGCTGGACAACCTGCGCTTCCCCAGCAATGAGCAAGGCCTGGCCGCACTGGTGAAAAAACCGACACAGCAGCCGCTGCCGCGTGCCTGGCGCAGCGACGGCTATGTGCGCCGCCTGCCCGAAGACCCGTGGGGCACGCCTTACCAGTACCGCATGCCGGGCGAGCATGGCCGGGTCGACGTGTATTCGCTGGGCGCAGACGGTGTGCCGGGTGGTGAAGGCCAGGATGCCGACCTGGGCAACTGGGCGCTGTGATCGATGCGCGGCCAACAGGGTTTCAGCCTGCTCGAGTTGCTGGTGGTGCTGGCGATCGCCGGGCTCATGACCGGCCTCGCCGTGGCCTGGCTCGACAGCGGCAAGGCCAGTGTCGACCAGGCGCTGCAGCGGTTGGCCGCGCACGTCCAGGCGCAAGCTGCATTGGCCAGGCACGCCGGGCAGCTGCGCGGGCTGCGCTGGACCGGCCAGCACCCGCAGTTCGTGCGCCGTGAACGCGACGGTTGGGTGGTCGAAGCGGTCAGCCTGGGTGACTGGCCGAAGGGCCTGCGCCCGGACTGGCCAGCCAGCAGCCAGCCACGTTTGCTGTTCACGCCACAGGGGTGGGCGCAGCCGGGCACGGTCCACTGGCGCTGGGCCGAAGGCAGCCAGCAGTGGGCGTGGGGCCGCGACGGTCAGTTGCGCGTCGGGCTGGCCCCATGAAGCGCCAGCAGCACGGCTTCACGCTGTTGGAAGTGACCGTGGCGCTGGCGATCGCCGCAGTGCTGGCGGTGATCACCAGCCAGGTCCTGCGCCAGCGCCTGGCGGTACAGGACAGCGTGCAACAGCATCGCCTGGGCGTGCTGTGCGCCCGCGAATTGCAAGCGCGTTTTGCCGTCGAGCAGTTCTGGCCGGCGAGCAGCCAGGCCAGTGGCGTGTTGCTCCAGGGTGGCCAGGCCTGCCACTGGCTACTGCAACTGCGCCGCACCGGCGTGCGCGACCTGCGCCGTGGCGAGCTGCAGCTGTACGCCGACCGCGACCAGCGCCTGCCGCTTGGCCAGTACACGGTCTTTCTGGAGCGCCCATGAAGCAGCGCCAGCTCGGCTTGACCCTGATCGAACTGATGGTGGCGATGGCGCTGACGGCCTTGCTTGGGGTGATGCTTGCCGCCTTGGTCAATGGCTGGCTGAAGGTCCGCGAACGGTTGCAGAGCAGCCAACAGGAAACCCGCGTGCTGGAGTTCTGCCTGGCCCTGGAGCGGCGCTTCGACAGCCCGGCACTGCGCCGGGTGTACGAGCAGCGCCTGCCACTGGCCAGCCGCTGGCTCGACTGGCAGGCGGGCCGTCAGCAATTGCTGTGGGTGGCAGCCACGGCGTTGCCCGAAGCCGAGGGCGGTTCGCGGCTGCAGCGCCAGCGCCTGCGTTTCGACGCCCGCGAGCAACGCCTGCTGCTGGAAACTTCGGCAGACCTGTATGCCGCCAGCGAGCCGCGCTGGGTCTTGCGTGAGCAACTGCAGCAGGTCAGTGCCTTCACTGTTCTTTATCACCAGGGTGGCCGCTGGCTGCCCTGGCCCTCCGATCAACCTGCGCACCCCGGCCGTGGCGTGCGTGTGGAACTGCAGCGCGATGGAGCTCCTTATGTCTGCACCTTCATCCTCCCGTGGGGGCGTTCATGAAGCTTGAATGGCGGCGACGTACGCCGGCCCGGCCGTGGCTGCTGGTGCGCCCGGGCGAAATCTGGGACTGGGTGCTGGTCGAAGATGGGGTGGCACAGCGTGAAGGGCAGGGCGAGCCGCCCGCGAACCTGCAGGCACGGGTAGCGCTGATCATCCCGGGCCCGCTGTGCAGCCAGTTTCAGCTAGCGGCACCGCCCGGCCTCAAGCGTGACGAGTGGCCATTGCTGCTGGAAGACCATTTGCTGCAGGGGGCGCAGGAGGTGCAATGTGCCTGCCTGTCTCGCCAGGCCGGGCAGCTGCGCCTGTTGGCGGTAGCACGGCAGCACCTGGATGACTGGCGTGGGCAATGCGCCGAATGGGGGCTTGAGGTGGAACGCTGCTGGGCCGAGTTCCAGTTGCTGCCCACAACGGAGCCGGGTGCGGCCTGGCAGTGGCAGCGGGCGCCTGGCCTGAGCCTCTACCGTGGGCTCTGTGACGATAGCCGTGAACATTGGCTGGCGTGGCCGGACGCACTGGGTGATTTGCCGCAGCAGCCTTGGAGCGGGCTGCGCACAGTAGCCTTGGCCGGTCGCTGGCCGTTAGCGCTGGCGCCGCTGGACAACCTGCCAAGCCTGTTCGAACGCTCGCGTTCGGTGCGCGCGCTACCCGGCGTGCCAGCGCCCCAGCGGCGCTTGATCGTGGTTTGCCTGGTACTGGCTTCGGTGTGGGGCGCGTTGTGGTCAAGCCAGCAATGGCGCCAGGTGCAGACATGGCGAGGGCAAGTGCTGGCGGTGACCGGCGCCCAGGCCACGCCAAGGCACGCGGCGCAGGCCCTCAAGCGCCTGAGGGAGGCCGATGTGCAACAGCAACTGCGCATGCGCCAGCTGGACGACCTGCAGGCACGTTTGCACGCCTGGCTGCAGGACCACCCAGCCTGGCGTCTGCAAGCAGTGCGCTTTGACGGCCAACGCTGGCACCTGCGCCTGGACGGCGAAGGGCGCGCGCCGCCATGGCAAGAAATGGCCAGCGCCGCAGGCGCAGCGGTGCAGGTGCAAGGCACCGCGCCGTCAACGCAGGTGGTGTTCGATCTGGGGGCGGCAACATGACCCGAGAGTGGATTCAGCGCTATCGCCTGCCGCTTGCGTGGTGCCTGATCGGCGCATTACTGGCGTTCGTGGCGCTGCGCGAAGGTCTCTCGCAGTGGCGCGAGCTCAGGCAGTGGGGTGTTCTGGCAGAGCAGGCTGGCGCTTTGCACAGCGGCCCAGGGGTAAGCCTGGAGCGGTTGCGCCAGTCTGCCCAGGCCAGACAGATCGAGCTTGTCGACGTCGAGGCGCAAGGCAGCCACTGGCAACTGCGCGGCCAGGTGGCCGATGAGCGTGTGCTGCAAGGCTGGATGCAAGCCTTGCAGGCAGAAGGCGCCCGGCCGCTGCAGTGGGGCCTGGAGCAGGATGCCAAGGGCCTGCGTTTCGATCTGGTGATGCAACCATGAGGCGCTGGTGTTGGTTGTGGGCTGGGCTGGTCTTCAGCCTGACCTTGCTGATAGAGCTGCCTGCCGCCTGGGTGGTACGCGTCGCTGGCCTGCCGCTGCACGATGTCAGCGGCAGCCTGTGGCACGGCCAGGCCCGCCAGTTCGGGCCTGTCGGCCCCATGACCTGGACGCTGCAGCCCTGGCGCTTGCAAGCCGATGCGCAGCTAGGTTTTCAAGGGCAGGGCTGGCAGTTGCGCGCGGAAGGTTGGCCATGGCGTTGGCAGCTCGACGCTACCGCGTTGGGTAGCCAGCCGACGGTGCTCACCGACTTCCGGCTGGCCGGGCAATGGCAGGGGGCGCTGCGCATGCACGGCGCGGGGCGCCAGTGTCGAGGTAGCCAAGGGCGGGTAAGCGTAACCGACCTGGCTTTGAGCGAACCGTGGTCGCTGGGGTTGGGGCAGGGCTGGGTCGAGGTGGATTGCCATGCTGGCTGGCACCTTCGCGGGCAACTGGCGCAGCAGGGCGAACAGGAACTCAAGCTGGATGCCGACCTGCTGGCGCGTCGGGCAACAGTGGTATTCGATGTGCAATCGGATGCTGGTCTGACTGCCTTGTTACGGAGCATGCAGTGGTTGGGGCCGCAGGCGCTGTCTGGGCGGAAGGAGATCAAGTGGTAGCGATTGTTCCTACGGACGTTTCTGAAGTTACAAAAAGAGGCTTTTCAAACGAAGTGCCTACCGCTCGCTCGGGACGCCCGATTTCTTTGAGGTATGGCTTTCTGATATCGCCTCTGGCCCACTCTAGCCCGCGCCGGACAAGGCTTGCGCCCGGTTGACAGGGCAACGCCCGAAACTATTTACTTCGCGCCTTTCACGGATGATCACACGGCAATTGGATTGAGACGTTTACCGTGCATTTCAGGGAGATGCTGAGGTCAATGGATCGGCGCGACAGGGTCGCAGGCTATGCCGTATCTGGCGAACGGGAGTAACCCGTCATGTTCGAAGCAGCCAGGTTCGGCGACGAGATTTCACATACGGGCGCATTGGGCGGGTTCGTGCTGGGTGCTGCCTTAGGCATCGCGCTGGTGGCCACGGTGGCCATCGCCACATTCACTTGTGGCTTCGGCGTGGCGTTGCTGGCCGGCATCGCGGCAGGTGTCGGGAGCAGCCTGCTGACCGCTGCCGGCGAGGCGCTGGGCAGTCTGTTCAAGTCCCCCTCTGGGACGATAACGACGGCTTCACCCAACGTCTTCATCAACAACCGCAAGGCCGCGCGGGTTGAGAAGAGCATCGGCGCCTGCACCAAGCACCCCGGTCCGATGCAGATCGCCGAAGGCTCGACCAATGTTTTCATCAATGGCGTGGCGGCCGCGCGCAAGGGCGACAAGCTGACCTGCGGCGCGAGCATTTCCGGTGGTTCGAACAACGTCTTCATCGGCGGCGGCACGTACCGCTACCTGCCGGTGGATGACGAAATCCCACAATGGCTGCGCACCACCGTGGATGTACTGATGGCCGTCGCCGGTGCCGCCGGTGGTCTCGCCAGCGTGCTGAAGACCGGCACCCAGGCCGGCCTGAAGGCCGCCATGCCGTGCGCCATGAGATTCACGGCGGGCTTCGTGGCCGGCGAGGTGGCTGCTCGCTATGTGGTCGAGCCGGTGGCTCGCAGGGTATTGGGCGGTTTGGCAGGTAACCCAGTCGATCTGACCACAGGCCGCAAGTTGATCCCCGACGAAGTCGACTTCAGCCTGCCGGGCCTGATGCCGATCGAATGGTCACGCTTCTACGCCAGCGACCTCACCGTCGAAAGCGTGCTCGGCCGCGGCTGGGTACTGCCGTGGGAGCAAAGCCTGCGCCGCAGCGGCTACTTCGTCTACCTCACCGACAACCAGGGCCGCGAAGTTCCGTTCGTGGACATCCAGCCGGGTGAGCGCATCTACAACCCGCACGAGCAGGTGTACCTGGTGTGCACCGAAGGCGGCCACTACATCCTGCAGACGCTGGACAACCTGTTCTTCTACTTCGGCGAGGTGCCGGACACCAACACCGATGTCCCACTGCAGCGCATCGAAAACGCCCTAGGCCACTTCCTGCACTTCACCCGCACCGAACAAGGCACGCTGACCGACATCAGCGCTACCGGCGGCACACGCGTGCACCTGCACTACGACAACCCCCTGGGCCGGCTGACCGACATCAAGCGGGTGGTCGACAACCAGGGTGTCGAAACGCTGACCCAGTACCGTTACGACGAACACGGCCAGCTCAGTGCCGTGGTCAACCGCAACGGCGACACCGTGCGCAGCTTCAGCTATGCCGACGGCGTGATGGTGGCCCACAGCAACGCCATTGGCCTGGGCTGCCACTATCGCTGGCAAACCCTCGACGGCCAGCCGCGCGTGGTCGAACACTGGACCAGCGACGGCGAGCGCTTCCACTTCCGCTACGACTTCGCAGCGCGCACCAGCTGGGCCACCGACGTGCTGGGCCGTGAGCTGGAGATTGACTACAACGAAGACCACCGCGTTATCGCCAGCCGCGACTACGGCGGCGAACGCTACGCCATCGACCTGGACGATTACGGCAACATGGTCGGCCTGACCCTGCCGGACGGCAACCAGTTGCACTTCAAGTACGACGAGTTCGCCCGCCTGCTCGAAGAAACCGACCCGCTGAGCCGCACCATCGCCTACGAATACCACCACCTGACCACCCTGGTGACCCAGGTCACGTATCCCGACGGTAGCACCAGGCGAGCGCGTTACGACGCCCAGGGCAACCTGCTGGCCGAATTCGATGCACTCGGTCAGATGACCGAATACTTCCACGGCGAAGATGGCCTGCCGCACACCATCGTCGATGCCACCTACAGGTCCAAGTACCTGTGGTGGAACGCCCACGCCCAGGTCGAGCGGTATCAGGACTGTTCGGGCAAGAGCACCTACTACCGCTATGACGAGCGGCAGCACCTGGTGGCGGTGACCGATGCGCTGAACCAGACCACCACGCTTGAACGCAAGCCGAACGGTGAAGTGCTGCGCATCAGCCATCCGGACGGCACGGCGGAGGCTTTCACCTACAACGACGTTGGCCAGGTACTCAGCCACACCGACGGCAAAGGCCAGACCACCCGACTGTTGCGCACGGGCCATGGTTTGCCAAGCCTGCGCAGCGACCCGAAAGGCGGGATGGTGCGCTACGAGTACGACAAGGCGCTGCGCCTGACCGCACTCATCAACGAGAACAACGCCTCGTACCGCTTCGCCTACGATGCGTCGGACCGGCTGGTGGAAGAAGTGCGGGTGGATAACCTGACGCGCCGGTTTACCTACAACGACGGCGGCCATCTGACCCGGCTGGACGAAATCGGCTACGGCGAGCGTGGCGAACAACCGGAGCGCCATACGCTGTTTAAACGCGATCCGATTGGCCGCCTGGTCGCCAAGCTCAACCGCGATGCCCGCCAAGACTTCACCTATGATCAAGTCGACCGGTTGCTGAGCATCCAGCGCCAACCCACCGGCATTGGCAAGCAGCATGGTGTGACTGAGGAAACGCTGGAGTACGCCTATGACGTGTTGGGTCGCTTGACCCAAGAGACCTCAGCACAAGGGATGTTGGGCTACGACTATGACCCGCTCAGCAACTTGACCACATTGACTTTGCCGGACGGTCGCCAGGTCAACTATCTGTACTACGGTAGCGGCCACCTGCACCAGCTGAACCTGGATGGCCAGGTCATCAGCGACATGGAGCGTGATGACTTGCACCGCGAGGTGTATCGCACCCAGGGCAAACTCACCAGTTGCTTTGGTTACGACGCCATGGGGCGCAAAGCCTGGCAGTTTGCCTCGACCTTGCCGGCCGACAAGCTGTCGCAGGTGCACAATACCGGCATCAACACTTCACTGCTGGTGGAGCATGCCTACAACCCCATCCACCGCCGTTTCCAGTACGATCCGGCAGGTGAATTGGTGCGCACCCTCGATAAACTGCGTGGCGAAATCAAATACGAGTACGAAGCCAACGGCCAGTTGCGCAGCCGCGATACCGGTTCCCTCGTAGGTAGCGAAGAGTTCCGTTATGACCCGGCAGCCAACCGCTTGGACTTCAATGCGCGAAAACTGGAGAAGGTCAAGGACAACCGTATCAAGCGCTGGCGGGATCAGGAGTATCGCTATGACCCGTGGGGCAACCTGATCGAGAAGCGCTCAGGGCATAGCAAACTGCAGAGCTTTAGCTATGACTGTGAGAACCGGTTGGTTCGGGCGGAGACGCTGGTCAATGGCAAGCTGGAAAGCACCGGCGCGTATCGCTATGACAGTCTGGGTCGACGGGTAGCCAAGCAGTCGGAAATCAACGGCATCACCGAGCAGAAGCGCTTCCTCTGGCAAGGACTGAGGATGCTGCGTGAGGATACGCCTGGGCAGAACAGCTTGTACCTGTATGAGCCAGGCAGCTATGCACCGCTGGCACGCGTTGATCAGGCTGAAGGGGTCGAGCAGAAGGTCTACTACTTCCATACGGATCAGGTGGGTACGCCTGTGGATCTAACAAGTAGCGATGGTCGCGTCGTCTGGCAGGCTAGGTATCGATCGTGGGGTGTGGTAGATAACTATTCAACCAATGAGGTTGAGCAGAATTTACGATTTCAGGGTCAATATTTTGATCAGGAAACAGAGCTACATTACAATTTATTTAGGTACTACGATCCAGAGGCTGGAAGGTTTGTTACCCAGGATCCGTTGGGTGTCCTAGGGGGCGATAATCTTTACTTGTACGCACCTAATCCAATCTCTTGGGTTGATCCCGCTGGTTTGTCACCAGGTAAGCTACTAGCTGCCGCCATGGCTAAGGCTGGTAATACTGTGCCGCCGGGTTACGCTGCTCACCATTTGATCCCGACGAACGTGGTTAATAAATCTAATCTCATTCAGGAAGCTATGAATCGCGGCATTTATAATCCCAACGGCGCCAGTAATGGTTCTCCATTGCCGACTACCTCCGCTGAATCCTTAGCTTCAGGCAAGCCGCTACATAGCGGTGGCCATCTTGGCTCCTATTATGATGCCGCGCGAACACGACTGTTGGGGGCTGAGCAAAAGTTAGGAAGTTTGGCAACTGCATCTGACCAGCAATTACTCAAGAAAATTGCGGCTGTTGAAAGAAGTATGAGAATGAGTCTTGGATCAGATTCATTAAGGCTACAAAATACAGATCCTCGGCCCAAAGGCACTCGCTCGACATGCTAGGAGAAAACCGGTGAATTATTTTGTTATGTGCCACGAGGCCGTTGATGGGAGATATACTGATGGCGATGTATTATTCACGCCTCCGCTCGAGGATTACTATCAAGTTGGACGGTTCCTTCAAACTAAAGATTTGACTGTGGATTTGACTATGGATAAAAAAGTTCGTAGTTTGAAGTCTGACTTTTTTTTAACGGGTTGTGGCTCGTTTTTTGTGTCCGATCAATTAAAGGCAGTCTTCAGCAAGTTTGAGGTAGATTTAGAGTTTGTACCGGCGGTAGTTAAATATCACAGTGGAAAGCCTGTTGAGAAGAGATATTATCTAATTCATGCTAATTCGAAAGTGCCATGCTTTGATTATCGGGATTCAGAGTACGCTGGGAAGTCCTTGGTATTGAGTAAGATTCAGAGTGGCGAGCTAAGTCCTGACTATAATGTCCGGGGTATTACAAGGCTATGCATCAACGAGGTCAAGGCTAGATCCCTGGATTTTTTCTTCATCCAGGGTGCCATTTGGGTTGATCCTATCGTTTCGGAGAACTTGGTTCGTGAAGTTCAGGATAAAAAGCTTTGTGTGCGATTTCTTAAAGCTGGCTAATGTAATGGCCTAACGAATTGGCAGGCGCGCTACGACGACAAGGGCAACCTGCTGGCCGAGTTCGATGCGCTGGGCCAGATGACCGACTACCTCAACGGGGAAGATGGTGGAGCATGCGTACAACCCGATTCATCGGCGTTATCAGTACGACCCGGCAGGGGAATTGGTGCGTACGCTGGACAAGCTACGCGGGGAGATCAAATACGAGTACGAAGGCAACGCCAGTTGCGCAGCCGCGATACCGGTTCCCTCGTAGGTAGCGAAGAGTTCCGTTATGACCCGGCAGCCAACCGCTTGGACTTCAATGCGCGAAAACTGGAGAAGGTCAAGGACAACCGTATCAAGCGCTGGCGCGATCAGGAGTATCGCTATGACCCGTGGGGCAACCTGATCGAGAAGCGCTCAGGGCATAGCAAACTGCAGAGCTTTAGCTATGACTGCGAAAACCGGCTTGTGCGTGCCGAGACGCTGGTAAATGGGCAACTGCACAGCGTCGGGACTTATCGCTATGACAGTTTGGGGCGACGCATTGCCAAGAGCGCTGAAATCGTCGGCGAGACGGAGCTGAAGCACTTCCTCTGGCAAGGGCTGCGGATGTTGCGGGAAGAGACGCCGGGGCAGAGCATTCTGTATTTGTATGAGCCGGGTAGCTACGCACCGCTGGCGCGGGTGGATCAGGTGGAAGGGGAAGGGCAGAAGGTCTACTAATTCCATACCGATCAGCTTGGTACGCCGTTAGAACTGAGCAATAAGCGAGGGTGAGGTCGCTGCCATTAATCTCGGCCCCCTCGGGGGGGCCTGCTCTACTATCACCCGCTTTGGGCCACCTTAGTTAGCCCAAGGAAGCCCAAGCGGATTGCCGGACTTGGAAAGCGACGTCCAGTCGAAAGCGTTTTTCAGCCTCGGTTAGTTCGCCTTCCCTTTTATGCTCGAAGCCCACTGCTCACTGCGGCTATGCCCGCTGGTACGCAGCAGCCCCAGATCCAGTGCATTTTCCCCATCCGCCGCACCTTTGTTTTTGGCCACCTGGGCTATCGCGGTGCCCAGGTCTACCGGCGAATTGGAGGCATCGATCGACACATCCCGGCGGTAGTCATTGCCACTGAGTGAGGCTTGGGTTACCGCGTTGGCCTTAAGGGCGACGTCACCCTTCGCCGACTGCAACTTCGCAGCCACCAGGTGAGCATCACCACCGACCGTCAGGTCAATTCCGTCGCTGCCCTTGAGTACCGCCTGCTGGGCCACGCTGTTGCGCTGCTCATGCGATACATCCAGGCTGAAGGTTGGCGAGAAGCCGGGGTCTACCTTGCTTGCGGCCGAGCCGGCCTTGTCGCTTACCTTGCTGCCCAGCGGGGTGGTAACGGAGCTGGCCGCGTTGGCGTAGCCCTGCGGGTTCTTCTCCTGGCTCAGGCGTGCATCACCCTTGACGGTGAGGGTGTCCACCTTGTCCATGCGGCTGGCAATGTGCAGGTCGCCATCGATTGCGCCGCTGATTCGGCCGGCCTCCAGGCTGACGCCTTCGATGCGCATGTCACCGCGGCTTTGCAGGTCGATGTTTTCGGCGCGCAGGTTGCCGGCGTTCGAGGTGTGGTTGTCGCGCTTGTCCAGGTCGACCTGCGCACGGCCATGCAGCCCGCGGGTGTCGGTCGCGCCTTTGGACAGGTTGAAACCGGCACCGGCGGTGATGTCCAGGTTGTCGCGGCGCTCGAGGTTGGACGACGCCTCGACCAGCACGCCGCCATTGGCGGCCTGAATGTCGATTTGCTGCGCCGAAGCCTGCAGGCCTGCCAGGTGCACGGCGATCTCTTCGCGAGCACGGCTGCCGAGGGTCAGTTTGCCGGTGCTCTCGATGTGCGCGTCGACCGCCTGGCGGGCGTCTTCGTTCTGCTTGCCGTGGTTGAAGTGGCCACCAATGGCCCCGCCCTGGGTGTTGCCGGTCTTGACGGCCAGCTCCATGCCGCCACCGAGGCTTGCGCCATTGGCTTGCTGGGTATTGTTGGCCGCTTTGACCTGCAGCCCACCGCCACTTTCCACGACTGTATCGCCGACCTTCGCCTCGCGGCTGCCAATGCGGGTGCCTTCGAGCAGCAGATCACCCTCGCTGAGCAGGCGCACGCCACCCTCGGTATCGATCTGTGCCACGTGCGCCGTGGTCTGCATGGCCTGTTGCTGACGATGGTCGAGGTAGCCACGGCCATCGACGCCGGTGCTGCCAGGCCGGTTGCCAACCTTGGCCCAGGCGTTGCCGTCGAGCTGGCGCGATACCTGCTGAGCATGGTCGCTGGCCTGGGTCATCGACAGCGTGCCGGCGCTCTGGACGACCACGTCGCCGTCACCACCATCGATGTGCGTGCCCTCGTAGCGGCCATCGCTTCCCAGCTGCACCTGAATGCCCTGTTGCCCATACAGGCTGCCTGGCACGGCGGTGCTGGCGGTTTTCTGCGTGTCCAGCGAGCCGCCCTTGCCGGAAGCGCGGACGTTCAGATCCTGGCCGGTGCTGGTGTCCACGCGCAAGTCGCCACCGTAGGCAAGGCGCTGCAGGGTGGCGTCCTCGGTGTTCTCGGCGGCGCGCACATGATGTTGCTCGGCCTCGATCTTCAGCTCACCGGCATTGGCGCGCCAGGCTGTGCCGTGGTCATCGATGGTCTCGGCCTTTACCTCCACCGCAGCCCCGGCCAGCTCGCTTATCTGGGCAACGCCGCGGCGCTGGTTTTCCAGGCGCTTGAGGTGTTCGATGGTCATGTCGCCGCCAACGCTGGGCGCCACCATCGCATCTTCAGGGGACGCTTGCTGGAAGCGTGCGGCTTCCTCGCCCAGCACCAGGCGTTCGATCGGCCGGGTCAGGTCGCGATACTCCAGGCTGGCACCGACGCTGCCCGACCAGTCGTTGCGCTGCTCCTCACGTTCGTGGGTGTCCATCACGGCACGGTTTTCAATGTGTCTGGCGGTGACCTTGAGGGTATTGCCAGCCTTCACGCGTGCGGCTTCGGTGACCAGTTCGTCGGCGCGGATGTTCAGACCCCCGCTGGCCTGTAGCTCGCTGCGTTGCGCCTTGCTGTCGCGCTCGGTGACCGCCTCGACGTTGTGATGGCCTTCGAACAGGCTGCCCAGCCGATCGATGCCACCCGTGACGGTCAGGCCGCCGCCGCTGCGGGCAGTGCTGCTGGATGATTCGTTTTCGTTGCGGGTCGCGCCCAGGGTCACCTGCCTGGCCTGGACGTTCAAATCGCCCGCGGTGGCCTGGACGTTGGACCCGTTGACCTGCAGGTGGGCACCACTGTCCAGGCCAACGGTTGCGCCCATCAGCTCACTGGCCTGCTGGGTAACCTTGTGCTCTTTACCCGTGCTGGTGACAACGTCGTACGCCACGCCAGCGGCGTATTGCCGCGACTCGGGTTTGCCGTCCTCGGCTGCCTGGGTCTGCTTGGCGCTGGCCGTGAAATGACGCTGTTGGCTACGAGTTTCGCTGTCGATGACCGATTGCCCGCTGTCGATGGTCAGGTCACCCTTGGCCTCGACCTGCAGATGCGCACCCGCCTCGACTTTGGAACCGCGGATGCGCATTTCCTCGGCGCTGGCCAGGCGCAGGTTGCTGGACGAGCTCACGTCGCTGACCAGCACCTGCTGGGTGCGGTCCGTGCGCTCATGTTGGCTGCCGATCAGGCCAAACAGCTTGCTGTTGCTGTCCCGCTCGGTGGTGGTGGTGCTGCCGTAGTCCGCCTCGATCGCCAGCGCGCCTTTTTCGCTGTAGAGCACCGCGTCTTGCGTGCCGTGAACGGTACTGCCTTTGATGCTGACCTGGTCGGCGGTCATGTTGAGTAGGCCATCTGCCGTAACGCTGCTGCCGGCAAGGCTTTGGCCTTGAGTGTCGTTACCTTTGCGGTCACCGAAGAACGTGCCGGAGACCAGGTCGCCCCGGTAGTTGCGCCGGGTGCCCTGGGCCTGCAGCGCCGTGGTGCCTATTTCAATGTGTTCGGCGTTCATGTCCATGTCGCCTGTGCTGTGCAGCTTGCTGCCACTGACAGTGAGCGTGTCGTTGGCCTTGATCGTCATGCGCCCGGCATTGAGGTTGCTGCCTTTGGCCGTTTCGTTGTACTGCGTGGTGTCCGAGTCGCCGCGCCACAGGTCTTTGCGGTGGCGGACTGCTTCACTGCTGCGTTTGCTCTCGATGCCTGCGACGATGTCCAGGTTGGCGCCGCTGTCGACGGTCAGGTCGCCACCGGCATTCACGTCGGCCGCTACCAGGCGCATGTCCGCGCCGGACTGCAACAGGGTGCTGTCAGCGCTGTTCAGTTGTGTGCCGCGCAGATGGCTGTCGGTGGTGGTGCGCTCCCGGCTGTAGGTCTCGCGGGTGACGAACAGGAACTTTTTTTTCCAGTCCTCGCGCTCGTGCGCGATTTTTTCGCGGCTAGCGGCATCCAGAGTGAGCTTCTTGCCCGCCTTGATTTCGATGCGTTCGGCGCGACCGTCGACGGCCGTCAGCGTCAGGTCATCGGCGGCTGTCAGCAGCATGGTGCCGTGCTCGCTGATCAACTCGCCCGCCTGGTCGGCACTGCCACTGACCTCTAATGTACCGGCCGACTGAATGGTGATGCCTTGATCGGCTTTGACCTGCACCGGCCCCACCCGCACCCCGGCACCCTCGGCGGTGCTGACCACACGGATACGCCCCGCGCGCATGGCGCCGAACAGGTTGGCGTCGATGCTCGAAGGGGTACCGGGCAGATGCTCGATAACCTGCCCGTCGCTGTAGCCGATGCGGTTGCGGCCAACGGTGACGTTGAGGTCTTGCCCGGCCAGCAGCAAACCTTTGCTGTCGATTTTCGGCGCGATCAGTTCGAGCGCACCTTCGGCATTGCTCTGGCCCCTTTGGAGCACTTGCAAAGTGCCGCTGGCGTTCAAGGTGTTGAGGTTTTTCAATTGTTCCTCCTGCAGCTCCGGCGTGCCCACCAGGAACCCTGCGCGGGTGGTATTGATGAAGCTGCCACCGTTGAGGGTGATGCCGTTGGGGTTGGCCAGGATGTAGTCGGCGGGGCGGCCGAAGATCTCTTGCGGGCCTTCGATCAACGATGCGTTGCGGCTGACCACCTCGTTGAGAATGGTCGAGGCTGCCTGGCCCTGGAACTGCGGATTGGCAGCAAGCGCGCCGGCCAGTTGCGACTGGCCGGCTTGCACGGCGTTGTTCAGCACCACGCCGGCGCCGGCAACGTTGTAATCGAGATACTGGTTGTGCGACAGCCCGCTGGGGTTGGGGGCGACGATGTCGATGACCGGCACGCCGTGGCCGTTGTTGATGACGGGAGTACCCCCAGGGCCAGCGGCTGCTTCCAGGCCGCCCTGAGCCAGCGCGGTAGAGGGGCCGAGCAGGGCTAGGAAAATCTTCCAGCGCAAGGTATCGGGGCGGGTAGACGGTATCTGCGAGAGTGTCTGCATGTTCTCGTTCTCTTTGTTGTGGGTGAATCAGATGTTCAGGGCGCACTCCAGCACCCAGAAGCCGGGCTCAAGGCCAGAGCGGTGCAAGTCGTTGGTGTAGAGGGCGCGTTGGTAATCCAGGCGAAAGCGGCCATGGGGCAGGCTCAGTTCCACGCCTGCCGCTGCACCGGCAAGGCGCTGGCCAGGCTTGCCTTTCGCCACGCGAGCCGCGCCCAGGTCCACGCCCAGATAAGGGCGCACCTGCACGGGGGCGGCCCAGGCCATGGGGAGTGCCTGGCTGAAGGTATTGCGCCAGACGGCGGCGCTGGCCCCGGCGTAGGTGCGCTGGCGAAAACCGCGCACGGCCGAGTCATCGCTGGCCAGCAGTTGCTCGACGGCGGGCAGCACATCGCTGCTGTACTGCAGGGCAAGTTCACTCTGCCAACGCCAAGGCCAGTTCGCCGGCCCCTGGCGCAGATGCAGCACGCTGGCGCGGTACTTGCGAAAGTCGGGGCGCGGCGCATCCGCGCGCTGGGCTGGCTGATCGGCGCCGAACCAGCCCATGCCTTGGGCGACGCCCAGGTGCGCGCTCCACAGGCCGTCGTCCAGCCATAGCATATTGAGGCCAGCCTCGACGGTGGTCAGGTTATGGCTCTGTACGCCTATGACAGCTTTGCCGGCGCGGTTGACCAGTTGCTTGCGATCCACTCGGGCACTGGCGCTGAGCATGCCGCGCTGGTTGCGCCACAGCACCCGTTCGGCGCTGATGCCCTGGAAGCTGCTGCTGCCGTTGCTGCGTTGGCTGTATTGCGGGATCGGCGCGTCATAGCTCAACTGGCTGGCGTTGAGCGCGAACGTCCATGGCCCATAGGGCAGGCTGTAGTACAGCGTCACGCCCTGGCTGCGCCCGGGGGCATCGATGACGGTGGTTGCCAGCGATAGGCGCAGGTCATCGTTGAGGCCGAGCGGGCTGTCCACGCCGAGGCTGAGGTTCAACCTGTGCCGCCCGGTCAGGGCGCTGCCGCGGTTGTCGAAGCGGCTGTCCAGGTGCCAGCGTGAAGCCACCTGGCGAGATTGCACCAGCACCCGCGTGCCGCCTTGCATCTCGCCTGGCAACAGCTCGGCATTCAGCTCATAGGCGCGCAGCCGGTTGAGTTGGTCCAGCCCTTGCTCGAGGTCTGGCAGGTACAGGGGGTGGCCCAGCAGGTCGGGGAATGCACTGTGCAGGGACAGCGGCAGGTCGGCGCTGAGCTCGACCGACTCGACGAAGCCTTCGATGATGACGACATCCAGGGGCGCGTCATGCTGTGGTGGCTGGCGCAGGTAAGGGCGGCCGGTCGGGTAACCGGCTTGCACATAGCGCTGGGTAATGGCCTTGAGCAGGCGGTTGATGTCGTCGATGCCCATGCAGGGCTTGAGTGCAGGCAGAACGGCCGCTTCAAGGGCCTGCGCAGAGAGCCGCTGGTTGCCGGCCAGGGCCACCCCCGTGACGTTCCAGCAATGGCTGTCGCTGGGAACGCCCGGCGCCAGGTCATCGTTGCGCTGCAACGCCGGGCCTTGCTGCCAGCGCTGCAGCCGTAGCTGCTGCTCCAGCTGCCGCAATGTCTGCTGTTGGTCACGCAGTTGCTGGCTGGCAGGGTCTTCGGCCAGGGCCTGTGGCAGGCCCAGCATGGCGGGCACAAAGCAGGCAAGCAGCCTGCTGGCGATGCAGCGAAACCCGGACGGCATTGAATAACCCCGCAAATGGCGTACGGCATGCGTACTCGTTTGCGTGGATGCTAAGAATTTTGCCAGTCAGTCGGATGCAGTCTGCTGCCTACATGGCGGTAGGGCAAGTGTGCAAGGGCGGTGGGAAGGTTCCTACAGCCTCAATGGGCATGCAGGACTATCAAGGGCGAATCTCAATCAAGGTGCCGTCCCGCACCAGATCCCAGACCTCGCGCATGTCGGCGTTGCGCATGGCAATGCAGCCATCGGTCCAGTCGAGCGTATGGAAGTACCACTCCGGGTAATCGTCGTTCAGCGGCGTGCCGTGGATCATGATCATGCTGCCGGCACTGACGCCTTCACGGGTGGCGCGGGCGGCATCGCTGATGTTCGGGTAGGTGATGTGCATGGACAGGTTGAAGCGGTCGCTTTCCTTGCGCCAGTCCAGCCAGTACAGGCCCTCGGGGGTTTTCTTGTCGCCCTCGCGCTCCTTGGCGCCTTTGGGCTGTTTGCCCAACGAGATGCGGTAGGTTTTCAGCGGCTCACCGCGGCTGATCAGTTGCAGACGGCGCTCGGACTTGATCACCAGCACCTTGTCGATCAGCGGCTGCATGGCCGCCTGCGATTGCGATTGTAGCGGCACCGGTGGTTGCGGCTTGCGAATGATGGTTTCGGTGAAGGCCGCCTGGGACACCGAGGTAACGCAAAGGCAGAGGAGGGCGAACAACCAGCGCATGAAGCAGCACCTGCAAGCTTAAGTAGTGGGCGAAACGTTCATCGGGGGCAGGTACTCATGGCCTATGGGGTAGTGCTGCCCGATGCGGTCGCGATAATAGCATTCTAGTGTGCGCGTGACGGTGCGGAAAGCCAGCTCGTCCCACGGTATCTCGTGTTCTTCGAACAACCGCACTTCCAGGCTTTCGACACCGACATCGAAGGCCTTGTCGGCCAGTTCGGCGCGGAAGAACACATGTACCTGGTTGATGTGCGGCAGGTCGAACAGCTGATACAGGGCCATGGGGCCTACCCGGGCGCAGGCTTCTTCGACGGTTTCACGACGGGCGGCCTGGTCGATGGTTTCGCCGTTCTCCATGAACCCCGCAGGCAGGGTCCAGTAGCCGCGACGCGGCTCTATCGCACGCCGGCACAGCAGCACCTGGCTGCCCCAGGTCGGCAGCACACCGGCGACGATGTTAGGGTTCTGGTAGTGGATGGTCTGGCAATGCTCGCAGACATACCGCAGGCGGGTGTCGCCCTCGGGGATCCGCTGAATGACTGGCTGGCCGCACGCGCTGCAGAATTTCATGCTTTTCTTCCCTTGTGATCGGGCTATCTTGGCGCGCCACGTGGGGCTGCCGCAAGCGTACAGGGCTTGGGTGCTTCGCGGCTTTGGTGCATCATGCAGGGCAGGCCTTGGAAACGAGAGTGCGCAATGCTGGACGAGCTACTTCGCCGAATGAGCAACCACCAACCTGCTTCACTGGAAACCGACCGACGGTTCCCCGAGGCCGCGGTTCTTTTGCCCATTACCCGCAGCGAAGCGCCCGAGCTGGTTTTGACCCTGCGTGCCCAGGGCCTTTCGACCCACGGTGGCGAAGTTGCCTTCCCCGGCGGGCGGCGCGACCCGGAAGACCCTGACCTTGTATTCACCGCCCTGCGCGAAGCCGAAGAAGAAATCGGCCTGCCGCCGGGCCTGGTCGAAGTACTCGGCCCACTTAGCCCGCTGATTTCGCTGCATGGCCTGAAAGTGACGCCATTCGTCGGGGTTATTCCCGATTTCGTCGAATACCGCGCCAACGATGCGGAGATCGCGGCAGTATTCAGCGTGCCGCTGGAATTCTTCCGCCAGGACCCGCGTGACCATACCCACCGTATCGATTACCAGGGCCGCAGCTGGTATGTGCCCAGCTATCGCTATGGCGAATACAAGATCTGGGGGCTGTCGGCGATCATGATCGTCGAGCTGGTCAACCTGCTGTACGACGCCGGGATCAGCCTGCATCACCCCCCCGAACGCTACATCGAAATCTGAGCGGGGCCCACCCCGCCGCCGTTGCTACCCTGAGGAGCGAACATGAAATACCGCCTGGGCGACCTGCGGGTCGAAAGCCATCCCACCAGTTGGGCTGCACCCAACGCCATGCTGATTGGCAAAGTGCGCCTGCAGGCGCGTGCCAGCGTGTGGTTTGGCGCCGTGCTGCGCGGCGACAACGAGCTGATCGACATTGGCGAAGACAGCAACGTCCAGGACGGTACCGTGATGCACACCGACATGGGTTCACCGCTGACCCTGGGCAAGGGCGTGACCATCGGCCACAACGCCATGCTGCATGGCTGCACGGTTGGCGATTACAGCCTGGTCGGCATCAATGCGGTCATCCTCAATGGTGCGCGGATCGGCAAGCACTGCATCATCGGCGCCAATGCGCTGATCCCTGAAGGCAAGGAAATACCCGACGGTTCGCTGGTGATGGGCTCGCCCGGCAAGGTGGTGCGCGAGCTGACCGAGCAGCAGAAGCGCATGCTCGAAGCCAGCGCCGCGCACTATGTGCACAACGCCCAACGTTATGCCCGTGAGCTGGTGGTCGACGATGAGTGAGCTGAGCGCCGCCGAACGCCCGGTCGCCTCGCCGTGCGTGAGCATCTGCGCGCTGGACGAGCAGGATATCTGCACCGGGTGCCAGCGTACCGTGGCCGAAATCGGCCGTTGGGGGCGGATGGACAATACCGAGCGCCGGGCGGTGCTGAAGCTGTGCCATGAGCGCGCAGTGGCAGCCGGTTTGATCATGGGCCAGTGATTGCTGTATAGGCCCTGTCGCCGGCAAGCCGGCTCACACCTCGAACGCACCGGCTTCAAACCCTGTGCGATACCTGTGGGAGCCGGCTTGCCGGCGATGAGGCCGGTGGCCACAGCACACCTCAGAGCCTGGCTGGCTGCCATTGACCCGAAAATCAAGTAATCTGTGCGGCTTGCCCGACGGTCATTGCCCATGTTCTTTCTCATCGCTTACATCAGCAGCGTTGTACTGATCAACTTCGCCTTCTCCAGTGCCCCGCACCTGGACGTGATCTGGTCCGCCTGGGGCGGGCTGGTGTTCATCCTGCGCGACATGGTGCAGACCCGCTACGGCCATGGCGCGCTGATTGCGATGCTGATGGCCCTGGTGCTGTCCTACGTGACCTCGGAGCCGGCCATCGCCCTGGCCAGCGCCACCGCGTTCTTCATCTCCGAACTGATCGACTGGCTGGTCTTCAGCATCACCCGCCGGCCTCTGCGTGACCGCCTGTGGCTGAGCTCGGCGCTGAGCATCCCGGTGGATACGTTCATCTTCTTTGGCATGATCGGCGCGCTGACGCCGGCCGTGATCGGCACTGCGATGGCCTCGAAGTTCGCCGGTGTGACTGCGGTGTGGCTGGCCATGGCATTTCGCGCGCGGCGGGCTGCCGTCGCCGGCTGATGGTGTAGAATACGGGTCCTTTTTCAGCGGGCGGCGCTAAGCCTGGCGCGGCCCCGGACGCCTTCGAGGACCTGAAATGACCCGTATCGGAACCCCATTGTCGCCTACCGCGACCCGTGTACTGCTCTGCGGCTGTGGCGAGCTGGGCAAGGAAGTGGTGATCGAGCTGCAGCGCCTGGGCGTCGAAGTGATCGCCGTGGACCGCTACGCCAATGCCCCGGCCATGCAGGTTGCGCACCGCAGCCACGTGGTCAACATGCTCGATGGCGTCGCCCTGCGTGCGGTGATCGAAGCTGAAAAACCGCATTACATCGTCCCTGAAATCGAAGCCATCGCCACCGCCACCCTGGTCGAGCTGGAAAACGAAGGCTTCACCGTGGTGCCGACCGCCCGCGCCACCCAGCTGACCATGAACCGCGAAGGCATCCGCCGCCTGGCCGCCGAAGAGCTGGACCTGCCGACCTCGCCGTACCACTTTGCCGACACCTATGAAGACTACGCCAAGGCCGTGGCCGACGTTGGCTACCCGTGCGTGGTCAAGCCGGTGATGAGCTCGTCGGGCAAGGGCCAGAGCCTGCTGCGCAGCGATGCCGACCTGCAGAAGTCGTGGGACTACGCCCAAGAAGGCGGCCGTGCTGGCAAGGGCCGGGTAATCATCGAAGGCTTCATCGATTTCGACTACGAAATCACCCTGCTGACCGTGCGTCACGTCGGCGGCACCACTTTCCTGGAGCCTGTTGGCCACCGCCAGGAGAAGGGCGATTATCAGGAGTCCTGGCAGCCTCAGGCCATGAGCGCAAAAGCGTTGGCCGAATCGCAGCGCGTGGCCAAGGCTGTCACCGATGCGCTGGGTGGGCGTGGCCTGTTCGGCGTCGAGTTGTTCGTCAAGGGCGATCAGGTGTGGTTCAGCGAAGTCTCGCCGCGCCCACACGACACTGGCCTGGTTACGCTCATTTCCCAGGACCTGTCGCAGTTCGCCTTGCATGCCCGCGCCATTCTCGGCCTGCCGATTCCGGTGGTGCGCCAGTTCGGCCCGTCGGCCTCGGCAGTGATCCTGCCTGAAGGCCAGTCGCAGCAGGCCAGCTTCGCCAACCTCGGCGCGGCCTTGAGCGAGCCGGACACCGCGATCCGCCTGTTCGGCAAGCCGGAAATCAACGGCCAGCGCCGCATGGGCGTGTGCCTGGCTCGTGACGAGTCGATCGAAGCGGCGCGGGCCAAGGCGACCCGTGCAGCGCAGGCGGTCAAGGTCGAGTTCTGATCTGAGATTGCCGGGGCCGCTTTGCGGCCCTTTCGCCGGCAAGCCGGCTCCCACAGGTATGGCGTCAACTGCTGGCATCAAGCGTTGCGCAGGATCCCGCGGGAGCCGGCTTGCCGGCGAAAGGGCTGCAAAGCAGCCCCGATCACTCACAGTTCGGTATGGCGAGTCTCTTTAAGGCACAGCACCGCAATCAAGCTGATCACCGCTGCCACCGACACATACCCTCCCACCCAGCTCAACCCGCCCATGCTCACCAGCTTTTGAGCAAAGAACGGCGCCGCCGAAGCCCCCACGATGCCACCCAGGTTATAGGCCGCAGACGCGCCGGTGTAGCGCACGTGGGTGGGGAACAGTTCGGGCAGCAAAGCGCCCATCGGGGCGAAAGTTACCCCCATCAGGAACAGCTCGATGGCCAGGAACAGCGCCACGCCCGTGGTCGAGCCCGAGGTCAGCAGCGGCTCCATGGTAAAGCCCGAAGCCACCGCCAGCAGGCCGCCGACGATCAGCACCGGTTTGCGCCCGTAACGGTCGCTGAGCCAGGCTGACAGCGGGGTGGCCAGGGCCATGAAGACCACGGCAAAGCACAGCAGGCCGAGGAACGTCTCGCGGGTGTAGCCCAGGGTCGTGACCCCGTAGCTCAGCGAGAATACCGTCGAGATGTAGAAGAGCGCATAGCACACCACCATCGCTGCGGCGCCCAGCAGGGTCGGCAGCCAGTACTTGCTGAACAGGTCGACCACCGGCATTTTCACCCGCTCATGGCGGGCGACGGCCTTGGCGAACACCGGGCTTTCTTCCAGCTTCAGGCGCACATACAGGCCCACCAGCACCAGCGCGGCGCTGAGCAGGAACGGAATACGCCAGCCCCACTCACGGAACTGCTCGTCGCTGAGCGTCAGGGCCAGCGTCAGGAACAGGCCATTGGCGGCCAGGAAGCCGATCGAAGGGCCAAGTTGCGGGAACATGCCGAACCAGGCGCGCTTGCCGGCTGGCGCGTTTTCGGTAGCCAGCAACGCAGCGCCACCCCATTCACCGCCCAGGCCCAGGCCTTGGCCAAAGCGCAGCAGGCAGAGAATGATCGGTGCCCACACGCCAATGCTGTCGTAGCCCGGCAGCACGCCGATCAGCGTGGTGGACACGCCCATCAGCAGCAATGAGGCAACCAGGGTGGACTTGCGGCCGATGCGGTCGCCAAAGTGGCCGAACAACGCCGAGCCCAGCGGGCGGGCGAGGAAGGCGATACCGAAGGTAAGGAACGCCGCGAGCATTTGCGCGGTACCCGACCCGGACGGGAAGAATACCGGGCCGATCACCAGCGCGGCAGCAGTGGCGTAAACGTAGAAATCGTAGAACTCGATGGCAGTGCCGATAAAGCTGGCGGTGGCCACCCGTGCAGGCGAGTTGACCGGCGCGGCAGGCGCTTCGGCATAGGTGCTGGTGGTCATTGAGTAGGTCCCTGACAGTCTTGTCGTGCTCCGTGGCTTGATCCACACAGCAGCGCGCTGAACAGGCCAGGCACGGTTGCGCAGACGCCGGAGCGTATTGTTCTTTGCTCGCCCGACTGACGATAGCCCAAGGGGGATAGGGGCGGGAGCAGGCACTGTTCGGGGTGTTGAAGCAGGACTGCAGGGCGTGTCAGTGGAGCGGACTGGCCGTGGGGCGCCGGGTGCGGGTAGCAGGCGGGACGGCGGGGCTGGGTAAGCGTGACCCGAGTATAGCTAGCGGGTCACGGTCCACACCAGTACCTTGCTGGCGCAATTGTCCTCTGTTTCGAGGATTTCCAGGCGATAGCGGCCGATCTTCAGGCAAACGGCGCTTTCCGGGATGCTCTCCAGTGCTTCAGTGACCAGCCCGTTGAGGGTTTTCGGGCCGCCGTCGCAGGGCAGGTGCCAGCCCAGGGTGCGGTTGATCTCTCGCAGCGAGGCGGTGCCTTCGATGACGTACGTGCCATCGGGTTGCGGGTGCACGTGCGGGTTGTCCAGGCTGTGTTCTTCCTCGAACTCACCGACGATCTCTTCGAGGATGTCTTCCAGCGTGACGATGCCCTGCACCTCGCCGTATTCGTCCACCACCACGCCCAACCGGCGCTGCTGCTTGTGAAAATTCAGCAGCTGCAGTTGCAGTGGCGTGCTTTCCGGAACGAAGTAGGGCTCGTAGCACGCGCCGTGAAGCTTCTCAAGGGTCAGCTCGGCCTTTGGCAGCAGGTGGCTGATCAGCTTGGTATTGAGGATCGCTTCGACCTGGTTGATGTCGTTGTGGTAGACCGGCAAGCGCGTGTGGCGGCTGACGATGAGTTGCTCGATGATGCGTTCGATCGGCTCGTCGAGGTTGATGCCATCGACTTCGTTGCGCGGCACCAGGATGTCGTTGACGGTGATCTTGTCCAGCGACTGCAGGCCGTCGAGCAGGCCGTGGCGCGGCATGTCGTGGTCTTCATCTTCGGTGAAATCATCATCAGCCTGCGGGTGCAGGGCCACCGCTGTGGGCTGTGCACGGAATGGCCGCAGGATCAGCTTGGCGATGCCATCCAGCAGGCAGGCCACCGGCTGCAGGAGGGCGAGGGGCAGCTTCAACAGGCTGGCGCCCAGGCTGATGAAGGCCAAAGGGTTGCGCCGGGCCAGGCGCCTTGGCAGGTATTCGGCAAACACCAGCAAGGCCAGGGTGGCCGCCAGGCCGGCCAGCCAGAAGCCATGCTCGCCGCTGTAACGCTGGCCGATCAGGCAGGCCAGGCCCAGCACCAGCAGCTTGCCCAGGCTGGCGCACAGCACCAGGGCCTGGCCAGGCAGTGGCGGCAGAGGGTCTTCGCCACTGCGCAGCGAGCCATTGAGCTGCAGGCGGGCGGCATCCACTGCCGAAAACAGCGCCGACCACAGCAGCGCCAGTGCCAGAGTGCCGAGTAGCGGAGCGTACGGCAGGGTGTCCATGGGCGACCGTCAGATATGCAAGATGAATTCGCGAACCAGCTTGCTGCCGAAATAGGCCAGCATCAGCAGGCAGAAACCGGCCAGCGTCCAGCGGATTGCCTTGTGGCCACGCCAGCCCAGGCGGGTGCGGCCCCACAGCAGTACGCTGAAGACCACCCAGGCGACACAGGCCAGCAAGGTTTTGTGCACCAGGTGCTGGGCGAACAGGTTGTCGAGGAACAGCCAACCGGAGATCAGCGACAGCGACAACAGGCACCAGCCGGCCCAGAGGAAGCCGAACAGCAGGCTCTCCATGGTTTGCAGCGGCGGGAAGTTGCGGATCAGGCCGGACGGGTGTTTGTTCTTCAACTGACGGTCCTGCAGCAGCAGCAGCAGCGACTGGAACACCGCGATGGTGAACAGGCCGTAGGCCAGGATCGACAGCAGGATATGCGCGAGAATCCCCGGTTGCTCATTGATCAGCGGTACCGTGCCTGGCGGGGCGAATTGTGCCAGCAGGGCGGTTACCGCGCCGAGCGGGAACAGCAGCACCAGCAGGTTTTCCACCGGTATGCGCAGGCACGCGAGCAGGGTCAGGGTAATGACCGCCACGGCAATCAGGCTGGCGGCGCTGAAAAAGTCGAGGCTCAAGCCCAGCGGGGTAATCAGCTGAAAGAACAGCGCGCCGCCCTGGGCGACCACGGCCAGGGCGCCAAGCAGGCCGAGCAGCCGCTTGTCGGCTTTGCTCGATTGGGCCAGGCGCGAGCCCTGATAAACGGTCGCTGCTATATAAAGGCCGGCGGCGATCAGGTTGGGGATGAGGCTGGGTGAGGAGAACATAAGTCCTGGTGGGCGAGCCTTAAAGACACGGAGTTTGGCATAGATCGCGCTGTGCAAGGAAGACTGCACATTGCCGCTGGGAAGCCGAGGTGTGCGCAGCGCCCGCTCTTCGCTATAATCGCCGGCTTGCTGTGCCCAGCGCGTGTGCATTTTCACCTGGGCGCCTGACAAACCTCGGCTTTTACTGGGCCTGAAAGGATCACCATGTTCGAAAACCTGACCGACCGCCTGTCACAGACGCTGCGCCATGTCACCGGCAAGGCCAAGCTGACCGAAGACAACATCAAGGACACGTTGCGCGAAGTGCGTATGGCCCTGCTCGAGGCCGACGTTGCCCTGCCGGTGGTGAAGGATTTCGTCAACAGTGTCAAGGAACGTGCGGTCGGCACCGAGGTGTCGCGCAGCCTGACCCCGGGCCAGGCGTTCGTGAAGATCGTTCAGGCCGAGCTGGAAAGCCTGATGGGCGCGGCCAACGAAGACCTCGCGCTCAATGCCGCTCCGCCCGCCGTGGTGCTGATGGCCGGCCTGCAGGGCGCGGGCAAGACCACCACCGCCGGCAAGCTGGCGCGCTTCCTTAAAGAGCGCAAGAAGAAAAGCGTGATGGTGGTGTCGGCCGACGTCTACCGCCCAGCAGCGATCAAGCAGCTGGAAACCCTGGCCAACGACATCGGCGTGACCTTCTTCCCGTCCGACATCAGCCAGAAACCCGTGGCCATTGCCGAAGCGGCGATCCGCGAAGCCAAGCTCAAGTTCATCGACGTGGTCATCGTCGACACCGCCGGCCGTCTGCACATCGACGCCGACATGATGGACGAGATCAAGGCGCTGCATGCCGCGGTCAAGCCGATCGAAACCCTGTTCGTGGTCGACGCCATGACCGGCCAGGACGCCGCCAACACCGCCAAGGCCTTTGGTGAAGCCCTGCCGCTGACCGGTGTGGTGCTGACCAAGGTCGACGGTGATGCCCGTGGCGGTGCCGCGCTGTCGGTACGTGCCATCACCGGCAAGCCGATCAAGTTCATCGGTATGGGAGAGAAGACCGAGGCCCTCGAGCCATTCCACCCCGACCGTGTTGCCTCGCGCATCCTCGGCATGGGTGACGTGCTCAGCCTGATCGAGCAGGCCGAGCAGACCATCGACAAGGCCAAGGCCGACAAGCTGGCGAAAAAGCTCAAGAAGGGCAAAGGCTTCGACCTCGAAGACTTCCGCGACCAGTTGCAACAGATGAAGAACATGGGCGGCCTGGGCGGCCTGATGGACAAGCTGCCGAGCATCGGTGGGGTCAACCTGTCGCAGATGGGCAATGCCCAGGGCGCGGCGGAGAAGCAGTTCAAGCAGATGGAAGCGATCATCAACTCGATGACCCCGGCCGAGCGTCGCGACCCTGACCTGATCAGCGGTTCACGCAAGCGCCGTATCGCCCTCGGCTCTGGTACCCAGGTGCAGGACATCGGCCGGCTGATCAAGCAGCACAAGCAAATGCAGAAGATGATGAAGAAATTCTCTGCCAAAGGCGGCATGGCCAAGATGATGCGCGGCCTGGGCGGCATGATGCCTGGCGGCGGCATGCCCAAGCTGTAAAACCGATTCAGGCCAGTGGCGGCAACCCCGCCGCTGGCCGGAACCCGCTTCGGCGGGAACACTGCCGCCTCCATTAACAGGCGGCTTAATAGCAGATCAGCAGGCTGGCCTTTTTATTTGAAGTAAAAAGGCATTTGCAAATGTCCGGATATTCCTTGAGAATGTGCGGCCTTTCGGGCACCCGTGTGCCCGCTGTGCATCATGATTTGCAGCACCGACTACAGGAACGATGTTCAATGCTTACCATTCGTCTTGCCCGTGGCGGCTCCAAAAAGCGCCCGTTCTACCAACTGACCGTAACCGACTCGCGTAACCCGCGTGACGGCTCCCACATCGAACAGGTTGGCTTCTTCAACCCGATCGCTCGTGGTCAGGAAGTTCGTCTGTCCGTTAAACAAGATCGCGTTGCTCACTGGCTGAGCATCGGCGCACAGCCGTCTGAGCGTGTTGCTCAGCTGCTGAAGGAAGCTGCCAAGGCTGCTGCCTGAACTGTATGAACGCGACGCCAGAAAAGGCTGACGACCTCATCGTCGTTGGCAAGATTTTTTCGGTTCACGGCGTTCGCGGCGAGGTGAAGGTGTATTCCTTTACCGATCCGATTGAAAACCTGTTGGATTACCGTAACTGGACGCTTCGGCGCGAAGGGTCGGTCAAGCAGGTTGAGCTGGTCAGTGGCCGTTCCAATAAAAAGGAGCTGGTCGCCAAGCTCAAAGGGCTCGACGATCGTGACGAAGCGCGTCTTCTGAGCGGTTACGAGATTTGCATCTCGCGCAGCCTTTTGCCCAACCTGACGGACGACGAGTACTACTGGTACCAGTTGGTCGGTCTGAAAGTCATCAACCAGGACGAACAGCTGTTCGGCACGGTTGATCACCTGTTGGAGACCGGCGCGAACGATGTAATGGTGGTCAAGCCTTGCGCAGGCAGCCTGGATGACCGTGAGCGCTTGTTGCCCTATACGGCGCAATGTGTGCTGACAGTCGACCTTGAAGCCGGTGTGATGCGGGTCGAATGGGACGCGGATTTCTAACTGATGGGTAACCTTCGCGTAGAAGTCATCACGTTGTTCCCCGAGATGTTCTCGGCCATTACGGAGTACGGCATTACCAGCCGCGCGGTGAAGCAGGGCTTGTTGCAAGTCACTTGCTGGAATCCGCGGGACTACACCACTGATCGCCACCACACGGTGGATGATCGGCCTTTTGGCGGTGGTCCGGGGATGGTGATGAAGATCAAGCCTCTGGAAGATGCGCTGGCCAGTGCCAGGCAAGCGACCGGAGCAGCGGCAAAGGTAATCTACCTTTCGCCACAAGGCCGCAAGCTGGATCAGCAAGCGGTCAAAGGCTTGGCCGAACAGGAATCGTTGATCCTGATCGCCGGCCGTTATGAAGGCATTGACGAGCGTTTTATTGATGCTCATGTCGATGAAGAGTGGTCGATTGGCGACTATGTGCTTTCCGGTGGTGAGCTACCGGCCATGGTGCTGATCGATGCGGTTACGCGGCTGCTGCCCGGAGCTTTAGGGCATGTGGGGTCGGCGGAGGAAGATTCCTTCACCGATGGCCTGCTGGATTGCCCGCACTACACCCGACCTGAGGTGTATGCGGATCAGCGTGTACCCGACGTGTTGCTAAGTGGCAACCATGCACATATCCGGCGATGGCGGATGAAGCAGTCCCTTGGTAGGACCTTCGAACGACGCGCCGATCTTCTGGAAAGTCGCTCACTTTCTGGAGAAGAGAAGAAGCTGCTCGAGGAATACCTCCGCGAGCGGAACGATAGTTAACGTATCGATGGTGGATCACGTTTGTCCACCTTAGGAGCACAGCATGACTAACAAAATCATCCAGCAGCTCGAAGCAGAGCAGATGAGCAAGGAAATCCCGACCTTCGCACCAGGCGACACCGTTGTCGTTCAGGTTAAAGTGAAGGAAGGCGAGCGTTCCCGTCTGCAGGCGTTCGAAGGCGTTGTTATCGCCAAGCGTAACCGTGGTCTGAACAGCGCCTTCACCGTGCGCAAGATCTCGAGCGGCGTTGGTGTTGAGCGTACCTTCCAGACCTACAGCCCGCAAATCGACAGCCTGGCCGTGAAACGTCGTGGTGACGTGCGTAAAGCCAAGCTGTACTACCTGCGCGACCTGTCCGGCAAAGCCGCTCGCATCAAGGAAAAACTGTCCTGAGTACAGTTTGCCCGGTGGCCCAGGCCGCCTAGCGAGAAAAAAGCAGCCTTCGGGCTGCTTTTTTGCGTTTTGAAACCCAGGAAAAGTGACAGACATGACCAGCCGAGACCAGGAAATCCAGCGCCGCACCGAGCTGTCGGTGACCCGCGTGACCAAAGCGGTGTTCCCTAACACCACCAACCACCACAACACCCTGTTCGGCGGCACCGCGCTGGCCTGGATGGACGAAGTGTCGTTCATCGCCGCCACGCGTTTTTGCCGGTTGCCGCTGGTAACGGTGTCCACTGACCGCATCGACTTCAAGCACCCGATCCCGGCGGGCTCGATCGTCGAACTGGTCGGCACGGTGATCAAGGTCGGCAACACCAGCCTGCAGGTGCAGGTGGATGTGTTCGTCGAGAACATGTACCTGGACGGTCGCGAGCGCGCGATCCATGGCGTGTTCAGCTTCGTTGCCATCGACGAAGACAAGCGGCCTGTGCCCGTTTTGGCCCATGCCTGAGCCTCTTCATGGGCTGACGCGGTCTCTGTGGGGGCGGTGCCAGCCGATCAGGCTTCGATTGATCACGACAACCTGTCAGTTGCTGTGAAACACTAAGCCACGTCCAACACCCAGCAGCCCCGAATGCCCGCCCTAGACCACCCCCTGATCGACCAGTTTCTCGACGCCCTGTGGCTTGAAAAAGGCCTGTCCGACAACACCCGCGTCTCGTACCGAAGCGACCTTGCCCTGTTCAACGGCTGGTTGCAGGAGCGCGGCGTGGCCCTGCCCGACGCGGGCCGCGAGCTGATCCTCGATCACCTGGCCTGGCGCCTCGATCAAGGTTACAAGCCGCGCTCCACCGCGCGCTTTCTTTCAGGTTTGAGGGGGTTCTTCCGTTATTTGCTGCGCGAAAAGCTGATCGCTGTGGACCCGACCTTGCAGGTCGAGATGCCCCAGCTGGGTAGGCCTTTGCCCAAATCCTTGTCGGAAGCCGACGTTGAAGCCTTGCTGCAGGCGCCGGACCTGGGTGAAGCCATCGGCCAGCGCGACCGCGCCATGCTTGAAGTCTTGTACGCCTGCGGCCTGCGCGTCACCGAACTGGTCAGCTTGACGCTGGACCAGGTCAACCTGCGCCAAGGCGTGCTGCGGGTGATGGGCAAGGGCAGCAAGGAGCGCCTGGTGCCGATGGGCGAGGAGGCGGTAGTGTGGCTTGAGCGCTACTTGCGCGGTGGTCGCGCCGAGTTGCTCAACGGTCGCCCGAGCGATGTGCTGTTCCCTAGCCTGCGCGGTGAGCAGATGACACGCCAGACCTTCTGGCACCGCATCAAGCATCAGGCGCAGGTTGCGGGGATCGACAAGTCGCTGTCGCCACACACCTTGCGACATGCATTTGCCACCCACCTGCTCAACCACGGCGCCGACCTGCGCGTGGTGCAGATGCTGCTGGGCCATAGTGACCTCTCGACCACGCAGATCTACACCCATGTGGCCAAGGCCCGCCTGCAGCAGCTGCACGCCCAGCACCATCCGCGTGGATGAATGATTTTCATGTTCCGCCGACCGGTACTCGCAAGCCCCTTACTGCCTGGCGTGTTGTGGTAGGCTTGGGCGGTTTGCACCAAGGGCCGCACGGTCGCCGCGTTTTTTGCGCAGGTGACGCCCTCCGGCCCCTGTCCGCCTTCAGGAGTTCCCATGCGCTTGACCCAGATTTTCGCCGCCGCCGCGATGGCGCTGGCCAGTACCTTTGCCGTTGCCGCGGCAACCGACAGCAATGCCGGTGCCGAGCAGGCCATTCGCAAATCGTTGCAGAACCTCGAACTGGAAGTACCGGTTGAAAGCGTTGCCAGCAGCCCGCTGAACGGGCTGTATGAAGTCAAGCTGCAAGGGGGCCGCGTGTTGTACGCCAGCGCCGATGGCCAGTTCGTGATGCAGGGTTACCTGTACCAGATCCAGGACGGCAAGCCGGTCAACCTGACCGAGAAAACCGAGCGTCAGGGCGTCGCCAAGCTCATCAACGGCATTCCAGCCGCCGAGATGGTGGTTTATCCTGCCAAGGGCGAGACCAAATCGCACATTACTGTCTTCACCGACACCACCTGCCCGTATTGCCACAAGCTGCACGCCGAAGTGCCGGAGCTGAACCGTCGCGGTATCGAAGTGCGCTATGTCGCCTTCCCGCGCCAGGGCCTCGGCTCGCCAGGTGACGAGCAGTTGCAGGCAGTGTGGTGCTCCAGCGACCGCCGCGCGGCGCTGGACAAGATGGTCGATGGCAAGGAAATCAAGGCCGCCAAGTGCGCCAATCCGGTCAGCAAGCAGTTCCAGCTGGGCCAGTCGATCGGCGTCAACGGCACGCCGGCGATCGTGCTCGAAAGCGGCCAGGTGATCCCGGGCTATCAGCCGGCGCCGCAGGTGGCCAAACTGGCCCTGGCCGGCCAGCAGCAGGCAGCGAAGTAATCAATTCAGTACGCCGTCGTCATGGGGTGACGGCATGTTTCACGGTCGGCGCAGGTGCCGGCCGTTCAATGGGGAGTTCACAGTGAAACCGGTCAAAGTAGGCATCTGTGGGTTGGGGACCGTCGGTGGCGGAACCTTCAATGTACTTCAGCGCAACGCCGAGGAGATTGCCCGCCGTGCCGGGCGCGGTATTGAAGTGGCACAGATCGCCATGCGCTCGCAGAACCCGAACTGCCAGATTACCGGTACCCCCATTACCGCTGATGTGTTCGATGTTGCGACCAACCCGGAGATCGACATTGTCATCGAGCTGATCGGTGGCTACACCATCGCCCGCGACCTGGTGCTCAAGGCCATCGAAAACGGCAAGCACGTGGTCACCGCCAACAAGGCGCTGATCGCCGTGCACGGCAACGAAATCTTCGCCAAGGCCCGCGAGAAGGGCGTCATCGTCGCCTTCGAAGCTGCAGTGGCTGGTGGCATCCCGGTGATCAAGGCCATCCGTGAAGGCCTGTCGGCCAACCACATCAACTGGCTGGCCGGCATCATCAATGGCACCGGCAATTTCATCCTCACCGAAATGCGTGAAAAGGGCCGCGCCTTCCCCGACGTGCTGGCCGAAGCGCAGGCGCTGGGTTACGCCGAAGCCGACCCGACCTTCGACGTCGAAGGCATCGATGCCGCGCACAAGCTGACCATTCTGGCGTCCATCGCCTTTGGCATCCCGCTGCAGTTCGACAAGGCTTACACCGAGGGCATCACCCAGCTGACCACCGCCGACGTGAACTACGCCGAAGCGCTGGGCTACCGCATCAAGCACCTGGGTGTGGCCCGCCGCACTGCCGAAGGCATCGAGCTGCGCGTGCACCCGACGCTGATCCCCAGTGACCGCCTGATCGCCAACGTCAACGGCGTGATGAACGCGGTGATGGTCAATGGCGACGCAGCAGGTTCGACCCTGTACTACGGCGCCGGCGCCGGCATGGAGCCTACCGCTTCGTCGGTGGTCGCCGACCTGGTCGACGTGGTCCGCGCCATGACCTCCGACCCGGAAAACCGCGTGCCGCACCTGGCCTTCCAGCCGGATTCGCTGTCGGCGCACCCGATCCTGCCGATCGAAGCCTGCCAGAGCGCCTACTACCTGCGCATCCAGGCCAAGGACCACCCAGGTGTATTGGCCCAGGTGGCGAGCATCCTGTCGGAGCGTGGTATCAACATCGAATCGATCATGCAGAAGGAAGCCGAGGAGCAGGATGGCCTGGTACCGATGATCCTGTTGACCCACCGCGTGGTCGAGCAGAGCATCAACGATGCCATTGTCGCCCTGGAAGACCTGCAGGACGTCGTCGGCAAGGTCGTGCGCATCCGCGTCGAACAGCTTAATTAACGAATAGCGCCGTCGGGCCGCTCAACCGGCCCCGGCCTCAGTATCGAAGGTTTGTAGCCATGCGTTATATCAGCACCCGCGGCCAGGCACCGGCCCTGAATTTCGAAGACGTTCTGCTGGCCGGCCTCGCCACCGATGGCGGCCTGTACGTGCCAGAGAACCTGCCACGCTTTACCCAGGAAGAAATCGCCTCCTGGGCCGGCCTGCCGTACCACGAACTGGCCTTCCGCGTGATGCGCCCGTTCGTCGAGGGCAGCATTGCCGATGCCGATTTCAAGAAGATCCTCGAAGAAACCTACAGTGAGTTCGCCCACGCCGCGGTCGCCCCGCTGCGTCAGCTGAACAGCAACGAGTGGGTCCTCGAGCTGTTCCATGGCCCGACCCTGGCCTTCAAGGACTTCGCCCTGCAACTGCTCGGGCGCCTGCTCGATCACGTGCTGGCCAAGCGCAACGAGCGCGTGGTGATCGTCGGCGCCACCAGTGGCGACACCGGCTCGGCCGCCATCGAAGGCTGCCGCCGTTGCGACAACGTCGACATCTTCATCCTCCACCCGCACCAGCGTGTGTCGGAAGTTCAGCGCCGCCAGATGACCACCATCCTGGGCGAAAACATCCACAACATCGCCATCGAAGGCAACTTCGACGACTGCCAGGAGATGGTCAAGGCCAGCTTCGCCGACCAGTCGTTCCTCAAGGGCACGCGCCTGGTAGCGGTGAACTCCATCAACTGGGCGCGGATCATGGCCCAGATCGTCTACTACTTCCACGCAGCCCTGCAGCTGGGTGGCCCGGCGCGCTCGGTAGCGTTCTCGGTACCGACCGGCAACTTCGGCGACATCTTCGCCGGCTACCTGGCCCGCAACATGGGCCTGCCGATCAGCCAGCTGGTGGTCGCGACCAACCGCAACGACATCCTGCATCGCTTCATGAGCGGCAACCAGTACGTCAAGGAAACCCTGCACGCGACCCTGTCGCCGTCGATGGACATCATGGTGTCGTCCAACTTCGAGCGCCTGCTGTTCGACCTGCACGGCCGCAATGGCGCCGCCATCGGCGAGCTGATGGCCAACTTCAAGCAGGGCGGCGGCTTCAGCGTCGACCAGGACCGTTGGACCGAAGCGCGCAAGCTGTTCGACTCGCTGGCCGTCAGCGACGAGCAGACCTGCGAAACCATCGCCGAGGTCTTCGCCAGCACCGGTGAAGTGCTCGACCCGCACACCGCGATCGGCGTCAAGGCTGCCCGCGAGTGCCGTCGCAGCCTGGACACGCCGATGGTGGTGCTGGGTACTGCGCACCCGGTCAAGTTCCCGGAGGCCGTGGAGAAGGCGGGCGTGGGCAAGGCGCTGGAGCTGCCAGCGCACCTGAGCGACCTGTTCGGCCGTGAAGAGCGCTGCACGGTCCTGGCCAACGACCTCAAGGCCGTCCAGGCCTTCGTCAGCCAGCACGGTAACCGCGGCAAACCGCTTTAATCGAAATGAGAAGGGGCCGCTGTGCGGCCCCTTTCTTTAGGTGCTTTCCTTCATCTGATTCGGAATTGTCCTATATAAGGCGCCCTACGCCTTACCTAGAGTGGCCGGTCCTTCCCCCAGGAGCGGCTCATGCATCAGCCCTACGTGTTGATTTACCAGGCGCGGCCTTCCCACCAGATCCTCCTGCACCAGGCGTGCAATGCCCAAGGCATGTTCAACGTCCGCGTCACCCTCGATCTCACCGACCTTGAGGCCTGCCTTGCCCGCCCTGGCAAAGCCGATCTGCTCATCCTCGATCATGCAGTGGGCGATGGCCTGACCCTACTCAAGCGCATCGAGCGCAACCGGTGCTTGCGGGCGGTGCTGTTTACCGGCCGCGCCAGCGCCCGGCGGCCAGACCTCGCCCAGGAGGCGCGCCGCCGTGGGCTCTGGGTGCTGGCTGACTTGCCCTGGCCTTTACCGGTGCTGGCCTGGCAGCAGGCATTGCAGCGTATTCAAACCGTCACATCACCCACGCATGCTCACTGAAACAGCCGCGGCGTAACGAACTTTCCGCTGCGCTTGCTGGTCAGTTCCTTCATGTCCCACCACGCAGCGAGTGATCCGGATGGAAAGAATCTGCAGACTGCTTAATGACGCCCTGAGCCCTTATCAGACCCAGCTCGGCAACCTGGATGCCAGCGGCAATCGCCAATTGACTGTATTCGATAGCCTCGGCAGTACTACCTTGCGGCGCACGGTGTCCTTGCGCCAGTTACAGGAGCAAAGCCTGCTGATCGACCTGGTCGACGGCCTGCACCGTGACCTGCAAATCGCCGAAGGTCGCCTGCAGCCCTGTGTCATTGCAGCACTGCAACAACGCCAGCAACCTCAGGGAACCTTTGCCTGAATGGCGTATCAGACACAGCAAGGGCAGCCAGCCAGCACACAGCTCCGGTGATGGCAGGCTGCCGTGGGAAGCCCGACAGGGCTTTCGATTGGCCCCGGGCGTCCTCCCCAGCGTCCGGGGTTTCTTTTTTACTGCCCTTCGAAGAAATGTTTGCTCTGTTCCAGGTAATCGGCTTGCAGCTCCGGGTCCAGCCAGCGTGCATAAAGTGCCGGCAGCGTGCCCGAGCGCAGCGTGGGCAGCAGTTGGTCGATATGCGCCACGGCCTCGCGCCCCAAGGGTGAGTCAGAGCAGCCCACATGCAGGAACTGGTAGCGGTTCACGCCTTGAATGGGGTGAAACTGGTACTCATCCAACGCCCCACCTTGCTGCTGGATCAGGTAACGCACCTCTGGCCAGTAGCCGAGCACCCATGGCAGACGCCCAAGGCGCTGCATCTGCAGCAGGCTGGCCGTAGCATCGTTGCCGTAATGGCGGCTCAAGGCCGAATCGGGCAGTTGCCGCAAGATGTCATCGATCTGTGTGCTGTAGCTGCGTTCGGCGACGATGCCAAGCTTCAGTTGCGTGGCATTCAGCAACCCTTTCAGGTCGATCTGTTGCCCGTCCAGAAACGGCGCCAGCAGCGCCGCGCCTTGATTGCGTACCACCAGACCACCGCTGATAACACCCAAGGTCGGTTTGGAGAAATGCACGTATTTGGCGCGCTCAGCCGTCCAGAGCAGGGTTGGGTCGCAGGTGAAACTGCTCGCGTCCTGCAGCATCTGGATGCCGCGCGCGCGGTTGACGCGGACGATGGCGTGGTCGTACTCGGGCATTTGCCTGATCAGCAGCGGCAACATCTGATCGACCACGCCCTGGCCTTTCCCTTCACCCTCGAAGATGGTGAAGGGCGGCAGGTCGCGAACCAGCCACAGCAAGCGCTCCTTGGCCTGCACCGGCGCGATGGCCATGGCGAGCAGCAGCCCGCACAGCAGGGGCAACGCGCGCATGGGCCAGGGCAATCTCAGACCGTACCCGCTTGGCGCAACCCGGCGATGGCGGGGGCGTCATACCCCAGGGTCGTCAGCAGCGCATCGGTATGTTCGCCCAACGCCGGGCCAACCCACTCTGCAGAGCCGGGCGTCTCGGAAAGCTTGGGCACGATGCCCGGCATCTTGAATGGCTTGCCGTCTGGCAGGCAGGCCTGCAAGAACATCTCGCGGGCCAGGTACTGCGGGTCGTGAAACATGTCTTCTGCCGAATAGATGCGGCTGGCCGGTACTTCGGCGGCGGTCAGCGTCTGCATGAGTTGCTCCAGCGGCAGGCTGTTGGCCCAGCGGTCGATCACCCCGTACAGCTCGTCGCGCCGCGCATCGCGGCCGTCATTGCTGGCCAGGCTCGGGTCGTCAGCCAGGTCGCTACGCCCGATGGCCTGCATGAAGCGCTTGAAGATCGCATCGCCGTTGGCGCCGATCTGTACGTGCTTGCCATCGGCGCTGGTGTGGATGGAGGAGGGCGTGATGCCCGGCATGATGTTGCCGGTGCGCTCGCGAATGAAGCCAAACACGTCGAACTCCGGGACCATGCTTTCCATCATGGCGAAGATCGCCTCGTACAGCGCCACGTCCACCACCTGGCCTTGGCCGCCGTTGACTTCGCGGTGCCGCAACGCCATCAGCGCGCCAATCACACCCCACAAAGCGGCGATCGAATCGCCGATGGAGATGCCGGTGCGCACCGGTGGGCGGTCGTCGAAGCCGGTGATGTAGCGCAGGCCGCCCATCGACTCGCCCACGGCGCCGAAGCCTGGCTGGTCCTTCATCGGGCCGGTCTGGCCGAAGCCCGACAGGCGCACCATCACCAGCTTCGGGTTGAGGGCATGCAATACATCCCAGCCCAGGCCGAGCTTTTCCAGCACGCCGGGGCGGAAGTTCTCGATGAGAATGTCAGCCTCGGCCAACAGCTGCTTGAGGATCTCGCGGCCTTCGGGGTGCTTGAGGTTGAGCGTCAGCGACTGTTTGTTGCGCGCCTGCACGAACCACCACAGCGACGTCCCCTCGTACAGCTTGCGCCACTTGCGCAGCGGGTCGCCGCCATCGGGCGACTCGACCTTGATCACCTCGGCGCCGAATTCTGCGCAGATGCGCGAGGCGAACGGGCCGGCGATCAGGGTGCCGAGCTCGATGACTTTCAGGCCGGCGAGAGGTTTGCTGGGCGTAGACATGAGGCATCCGTGGCAACTGGTCAGAGCCGTGGTTTTATCATAGGTCGGTAACGGCAGATACTGCTGCGGGGCAACGAAGATCAGGATCGGTTAGACTGTGCGACTTTTCTTTGTGCAAGAAGCCCGTCGACCATGGCCCAGCCGTCCACCACCTACAAGTTCGAACTGAATTTGACCGACCTTGATCGCAACGTTTACGAAAGCGTCAAGCAGACCATTGCTCGTCACCCTTCGGAAACCGAAGAGCGGATGGCGGTTCGTCTTTTGGCGTATGCGCTCTGGTACAACGAGAACCTGTCATTTGGTCGCGGCTTGTCGGATGTCGATGAACCGGCGCTGTGGGAAAAGAGCCTGGACGACCGTGTCCTGCACTGGATCGAAGTCGGCCAGCCGGACGCCGACCGCCTGACCTGGTGCTCGCGCCGCACCGAGCGTACCAGCTTGCTGGCCTACGGTAGCCTGCGGGTGTGGGAGACCAAGGTGGTGAGTGCGGTCAAGGGCCTGAAGAACCTGAACATTGCCGCAGTGCCCCAAGAGGTGCTGGAAACCCTCGCAACCGACATGCCGCGTTCCATCAAATGGGACGTGATGATCAGCGAAGGCACGGTGTTCGTCACCGACGATCGTGGCCAGCATGAAGTGCAGCTGCAGTGGCTGCTTGGCGAGCGCGGCTGAGCCGACCGAACCCATGCGTATCGAACCTCGCCCGCTGCCTCCGACCCTGCCATTGCTGGGTAACCTGCCACCCTTGCTGACCCGCTTGTACGCCGCCCGCGGCGTGCAATCGGAGGCCGAGCTGGACAAGAGCCTGGCGCGGCTGTTGCCGTATCAGCAGCTCAAGGGCATCGATGCTGCAGTGGACCTGCTGGTCGACGCCCTCGACCAGCGCCAGCGCATCCTCATCGTCGGCGACTTCGATGCCGACGGCGCCACTGCCAGTACCGTCGGTGTGCTCGGCCTGCGCCTGCTGGGTGCGGCCCATGTCGACTACCTGGTGCCCAACCGTTTCGAATATGGCTATGGCCTGACCCCGGAAATCGTCCAGGTGGCGTTGCAGCGCCAGCCGCACCTGCTGGTGACGGTCGATAACGGCATTTCCAGTGTCGAAGGCGTGGCGGCCGCCAAGGCGGCCGGGCTCAAGGTGCTGGTCACCGACCACCACCTGCCGGGCCAGCAACTGCCGGACGCCGACGCCATCGTCAACCCGAACCAGCCAGGCTGCGGCTTCCCGAGTAAATCGCTGGCTGGCGTCGGGGTGATCTTCTACGTGCTCATGGCGTTGCGCGCGCGCCTGCGCAGCCTGGGGCGTTATGAAACCCAGGCGCAACCGAACATCGGCGAGCTGCTCGACCTGGTCGCCCTGGGCAGCGTGGCGGACGTGGTGCCGCTGGACGCCAACAATCGCATCCTTGTGCACCAAGGCCTGGAGCGTATCCGCGCGGGCCGTGCGCGGCCGGGGTTGAAGGCGATTCTGGAAGTGGCACGTCGCGATCATCGGCGCATCACCTCTACCGACCTCGGCTTCATCCTCGGCCCACGGCTCAATGCTGCCGGGCGCCTGGACGACATGAGCCTGGGCATCGAATGCCTGCTGTGCGAAGACGCGGCCCTGGCCCAGGACATGGCCCAGCAACTGGACGACCTGAACCAGGACCGCAAGTCCATCGAGCAGGGCATGCAGCGTGAAGCGCTGGCCCAGCTCAAGGATTTGCCGGTCGAGTCCATGCCCTATGGCCTGTGCTTGTTCGATGCCGACTGGCACCAAGGGGTGATCGGCATTCTCGCCTCGCGCCTGAAGGAGCGTTATCACCGCCCGACCATCGCCTTTGCCGATGCTGGCGACGGCATGCTCAAGGGCTCCGCACGTTCGGTGCCGGGGTTCCACATCCGCGATGCGCTGGATGCCGTGGCGGCGCGTCATCCTGAACTGATCAGCAAGTTCGGCGGCCATGCCATGGCTGCGGGCCTGTCGTTGCCCGAAGGTAATTTCCCGGCGTTCGCCGAAGCGTTCGATGAAGAAGTCCGTCGCCAGCTGCGCGAAGAGGATTTGACCGGCCGTCTGCTTTCGGATGGCAGCCTGGCGGTGGAGGAATTTCACCTGGACCTGGCCAAGGCTCTGCGTAATGCCGGGCCTTGGGGGCAACACTTCCCCGAGCCGCTGTTCCACGGCGTGTTTCAGTTGGTCGAACAACGTGTGGTCGGCGAGCGCCACCTGAAGGTGGTGCTGAAGAGCGAATGTGGCTCGGTTCGTCTGGACGGCATCGCCTTTGGCATCGACCGCGAAGTGTGGCCCAACCCGACCGTGCGCTGGGTGGAGCTGGCGTACAAGCTGGATGTGAACGAGTTCCGCGGGAATGAAAGTGTGCAGTTGATGATTGCGCATATCGAGCCGCGCTGAGCACTAAAGTTTCTGCCCTGGATCTGCAGAGCTGGGCGCCGCCCGCGCGGCGCTCACTTTCATAGACGATGCAAGCCTGCCGGTGAACAATGGGTCGCTCTACAGTGCCGCCGCCCTACCTGCGCAACGTCAATCCCCGTTCAGGCCACTCACGCAGCGACCCCGCGCATTGTGGCTATATTCCGACCGTGCGCTGTTGTTTTTTATTCCTCCGGTCTTCCCAGTACATCACTGCAGCCCCTGCAAATGAGAGCAGGCTGAGCGCGCAGAAGAACACAATCCCTTCTGCAGCTTTCCGATCACTCGTTTCGTTTACACGTTGCCTGATTGAAGGGTCGGATAATACTTCGTCATGGGTCGATAAAGTCCTCGCGATAGGGCCAGAAAAGGTATCTTCGATTTCTACGAACAGCGGAGTTACCTTACTGACGTTGGCATTATCGTAGCGAGCCCGGTCCACGTACATCCATGCCTTCGCCCGCTGGCCGTTAGGCGAATAGTAGCGAACGCCTAAACTGTATATGGATTTGTCGTAATCCCATATCTCAGGTTTTGAGATCAGAGACGCGGGGATGCGAGTCCATGGAGCGGTAATGGGCTCGATTTTTTCCCCATAGCCTAAGAGAAATATGGGTAAAAAACAGAGGAATGCGAACCCCACCATGATCAGGCACTTTACACGGTCGTGTGGAGGCAGGCTGCGCATCAGTTTGATCCAAGCTCCCCAAGTTAGCATTGGTGCCTCTCTATTATAAGTGATTGCCGGTCAGCGATATTTATCTTGCCGTGGTGCAGCGCAGCAGCATATGTATGTTGCTCCAATTAAACCCACTCGATGACTCGTGAGACTTGCTCGTGATTGTTGCTTTTAGTTTTCGGTGACGGCGTGATCGAGTGTGATTGTGTTCTGTATAAATAGTTTTTTGTCGATTGTCGTGATCGCCAAGTCGATAGGTGTTTTCCTCGAGTTGCGAAGATTTTTCGCAAAACGATGGCGGCTGTGACGATAGTATTTTTTATTTTGGGAGGCGATAGGACCAAGCACTCGCTTACTGAGAAGAATCTCCTACGAAGCCGTAGGAGGTTTAGAGGTGGCGTGTAGGTATTTTCTAAATAGAGCCGTCGGCCGGCATCTGTTAGCGGTGGTGGGGTCACCTACCGCGTCGGAGCAGTCAGCAATCCCAGGGAACCTTCCCCCCCACCAATCTGGTCTAGTCTGATTAATGACCGGCACCGGGCCACGGATGTGCACTTGAGTGCCCGGGCCGGTTCACCATTGGAGTCCTTGGGAGGTGCCCTCATGAGCCTGCTGCTCGAGCCTTACACCCTGCGTCAGCTGACGTTGCCCAACCGCATCGCCGTCTCGCCGATGTGCCAGTATTCCGCCGTCGATGGCTTGGCCAACGACTGGCACCTTGTTCATCTGGGCAGTCGCGCTGTAGGTGGCGCCGGGTTGGTCATCAGCGAAGCGGTGGCCGTGACCGCCGATGGCCGTATCACTGCCGAAGACCTCGGCCTGTGGACCGATGAGCAGATCGCCCCACTGCAACGCATCACCCGCTTCATCACCGCCCAGGGTGCTGTGCCGGGTATTCAGCTAGCCCACGCCGGGCGCAAGGCCAGTACCCATCGCCCCTGGCTGGGCAAGCATGGCAGCGTCAAGATCGAAGACGGCGGCTGGCAGCCGGTGGGGCCGTCGAAGATTGCCTTCGACCCTGAGCACACTGCACCGCGTGAGTTGAGCAAGGACGAGATCCAGGACGTCATCGCCGCATTCGTCAAAGCGACCGAACGGGCGTTGCAAGCAGGTTTCAAGGTGGTCGAAATCCACGCAGCCCATGGCTATTTACTGCACCAGTTCCTCTCGCCGCTGAGCAACCAGCGCCGCGATGAATATGGCAGCTGTTTCGAAAACCGCATCCGCCTGACCCTGCAGGTGACCGAGGCAGTGCGCAAGGTCTGGCCGCAGGAACTGCCGCTGTTCGTTCGCGTTTCGGCAACCGACTGGGTCGAGGATGGCTGGAACCCTGATGAGACGGTCGAACTGGCCCGCAGGCTGCGTGGGTTGGGGGTTGACCTGATCGACGTGTCGTCGGGTGGAACCTCGATGAACGCCGAGATTCCGACCGGCCCTGGCTACCAGACTCGCTTCGCCGAGCGTGTACGCAAGGAATCGGAAATCGCTACCGGCACGGTGGGCATGATCACCGAACCGGCCCAGGCTGAACACATCCTGCGCACGGGGCAGGCCGACCTGATCTTCCTGGCTCGCGAGCTGCTACGCGATCCTTACTGGCCGTTGCATGCCGATGATGACCTGGGTGGCAACAGGGCTACGTGGCCGGCGCAGTATCAACGGGCTACCAGCCGGGCGAATCCGATACATGAGTCGGACCTGCGGGACTGATCAACCACCTCAGCTGTAAGCGGCCTTGCTCAGAATATCGCTGACCCACTGATTGATGCTTTTTTCCGCCAGCTCGGCCTTTGCGGCCACGCTGGCGTGAAGGGTAGGCTCAAGACGCAGGCTCAGCTTCCCCGAATAAGTCTTTTGCGGCTCGCGGCCAAGGCGTTTACAGGTTTCCAGGTAGTCATCAACGGCCTCCTCGAATGCTTGTCGCAATTCACTGATCGATTCGCCGTGAAAACCAATCACGTCACGTATGCCCGCAACGTGTCCAATCAGCAACTTGTCCTCGTCACTGTATTCGATTCTTGCGGCATAGCCGCGGTAGGTCATGACATTCATGGTGTTACTCCGGCCTGCTCAAGGAACTGGCGGGCGTCGCGCAATTGATAGGTTTTGGCATGCTTGTCCGGGTGAGGCCGATGGAAGGTGGCAACGGCCCCATTGAGCTCGAAACGAACTCGCGAACCTCGACCTTCGATGACATTGGCACCAACTGATATCAACAGTGACTCCAGCCGGACCCATTCCAAGGCCTTGGGCACTGGTTTCCTGAAAATGGCTTCAAGGGTCGATCTCTGATGATTATTCATGGTATCAGACTATGATACCAGTCGATTTTTACACAACAGCCGGACTGTAGGAGATAGGGACGGTGATTGAAGGAAAGGTCCTAGGTATTCCTGCGAGGACCATCGCCACTTCATACCGGCCTCCTTGCTGACTTGTCTCAGCAGAGGCCGGTAGCTTCACATCACGTTCAATGCTTGATCATCACATGCCGCACACAGGTGTAATCCTCCAGCCCATACATCGACAGATCCTTCCCATACCCCGAATGCTTCTGCCCACCATGGGGCATTTCGCTGACCAGCATGAAGTGGGTATTGACCCAGGTGCAGCCATACTGCAGGCGCGCCGCCAGGCGGTGGGCGCGGCCGGTGTCGCGGGTCCACACCGACGAGGCCAGGCCGTACTCCGAGTCGTTGGCCCATTCCAGCGCCTGGGCTTCGTCGGTGAAGCGCGTTACAGATACCACCGGGCCGAACACTTCGTTGCGGACGATCTCGTCATCCTGCAACGTGTCGGCCAGCACCGTCGGCTCGAAGAAAAAACCATCACCCGGCAGTGCCTTGCCCCCGGTGACCAGGCGAATGTGCGGCTGGGCGATGGCGCGTTCGACCAGGCCGGCCACCTTGTCACGGTGCTGGGCGCTGATCAGCGGGCCGAGTTCGGTGTCTTCGGCGTCCTGCAGGCCGGCTTTCAGGCTGGCCACGGCTTTGCCGAGGCGTTCGACGAAACGTTCGTAGATGCCAGCCTGTACATACAGCCGGCAGGCCGCGGTGCAGTCCTGGCCGGCATTGTAGAAACCGAAGGTGCGGATGCCGTCGATGGCGGCATCGATGTCGGCGTCGTCGAATACCAGTACCGGCGCCTTGCCGCCCAGCTCCATGTGCATGCGCTTCACGCTGTCGGCAGTGGCGCCGATGATGTGCGCGCCGGTGGGGATCGAGCCGGTCAGCGAAACCATGCGCACCTTTGGGTGGGTGATCAGCGGGTTTCCGACGGTCTGGCCGCGGCCGAAGAGTATGTTCAGCACGCCCGCAGGCAACACGTCCTTGGCCAGTTCGCCGAGGCGCAGGGCGGTCAGCGGGGTCAGCTCGGACGGTTTGATCACCACGGTATTGCCGGCAGCCAAGGCCGGCGCGATTTTCCACGCCAGCATCATCAGCGGGTAGTTCCAGGGCGCGATCGAGGCCACCACGCCCAGCGGGTCCCGGCGGATCATCGAGGTGTGCCCGGGCAGGTATTCACCCGCCGCCGAGCCACCCAGGCAGCGGGTGGCACCCGCGAAATAGCGGAACACGTCGGCGATGGCCGGTATCTCGTCGTTCAGCGCGGCGCTGAAGGGTTTGCCACAGTTCTGCGACTCCAGGCGGGCCAGCTCATCGGCGTGTGCCTCGATGATGTCAGCCAGCGCCAGCAGGGCCATGGACCGTTCTTTCGGGCTGGTTTGCGACCAGCTGTCGAAAGCCTGGTCGGCGGCCCGCACAGCGGTATCGACCTGGGCCTCGGTGGCTTCGTTGAGCTGCGCCAGGGCGCTGCCCTCGGCCGGGTTGAGCACGGTCCAGGTCGGGCCTTCGCCGGCGACCAGGCGGCCATTGATCAGCATGTTGGTTTGCATCGGGGGCTCCTTGTGGGTCATTTGCCGCTGCCCGTGACGCTTTCACCGCCGCGGGTCAGGTAGTAGGCGCCGAGGATCGGCAGCATGGTCACCAGCATCACCAGCATGGCGACCACGTTGGTCACCGGGACGTCGCGCGGGCGGCTGAGCTGGTTGAGCAGCCAGATTGGCAGGGTGCGCTCGTGGCCGGCAGTGAAGGTGGTGACGATGATTTCGTCGAATGACAAGGCGAACGCCAGCATGCCGCCGGCCAGCAGCGCCGAGCCGAGGTTGGGCAGGATGATGTAGCGGAAGGTCTGCCAGCCATCGGCGCCGAGGTCCATCGACGCTTCGATCAGGCTCTGCGAGGTGCGCCGCAGGCGGGCGATCACGTTGTTGTAGACGATCACCACGCAGAAGGTGGCATGGCCGACCACGATGGTGAACAGGCCCGGCTCGATACCCAGCGTCTTGAACGCGGACAGCAGGGCGATGCCGGTGATGATCCCGGGCAGGGCGATCGGCAGGATCAGCATCAGCGAGATGCTCTCCTTGCCAAAGAAGCTGCGCCGGTACAGCGCCGCCGAGGCCAGGGTGCCGAGCACCAGGGCGATCAGCGTGGCCAGGCAGGCCACCTGCAACGACAGCTTGATCGCTTCGAGCACGTCCGGGCGGGCGAAGGCCACGGCGAACCATTTGAGGGTAAAGCCCTTGGGCGGGAAGCTGAATGCCGCGTCTTCGGTGTTGAAGGCGTACAGAACGATGATCAGGATCGGGAAGTGCAGGAACAGCAGCCCGCCCCAGGCCGCCAGGCGCAGGCCCATCGACGCTTTTTCAGAGTGCATCGAAGGCCCCCAGGCGCTTGACGATGGACAGATACACCGCAATCAGCACGATCGGCACCAGGGTGAACGCCGCGGCCATGGGCATGTTGCCGATTGCCCCTTGCTGGGCGTAGACCATGCTGCCGATGAAGTAGCCGGGCGGGCCGACCAGTTGCGGCACGATGAAGTCGCCGAGGGTGAGCGAGAAGGTGAAGATCGAGCCGGCGGCGATGCCCGGTACCGACAACGGCAGGACCACCTGCAGGAAGGTCTGCCCCGGCCGGGCGCCGAGGTCTGCCGAGGCTTGCAGCAATGACGGCGGCAGGCGTTCCAGCGAGGCCTGCACGGGCAGGATCATGAAGGGCAGCCAGATGTACACGAACACCAGAAAGCGCCCCAGGTGCGAAGTCGACAGCGTGCTGCCGCCCACGCCGGGCACGGCCAGCAATGCCTGCAGCAGGCCTTCGAGGTGCAGTTGCTGGACGAACCACTGCGCGACGCCACCCTTGGCCAGCAGCAGCGTCCAGGCGTAGGTCTTGACGATGTAGCTGGCCCACATCGGCATCATCACGGCGATGTAGAAGAACGCCTTGGTCTTGCCGCTGGTGTAGCGCGCCATGTAGTAGGCGATGGGGAATGCCAGCACGGCGCTGGCCAGTGAGACCGCCACGGCCATGGTCAAGGTGCGCAGGATGATGTCGAAGTTTGACGGGTTGAACAGCGCGGCGAAGTTGCCAAGGGTCAGCGTTGGGGTGACCGCCATGGTGAAGTCGTCGAAGGTGTAGAACCCCTGCCACAGCAAATTGAGCAACGAGCCCAGGTAAATGGCGCCGAACCAGGTCAGTGGCGGGATCAGCAGCAACAGCAGGTACAGGTTGGGGCGGCGGTAGAGCAGGTTGGAAAAACTGCGCAACGGGCTCATCTCACCGGCCCTCGGCCAGGACGGTTTCCTGCAGCGCCGTCATCGCCTCGCGCGGCCAATGCGCCTGCACCCGCTGGCCGGTTTGCAAGTCCTGTGGCCGTTCATGCCAGCGGTCGTTGGCCTGGCTGACCGCCAGCAGTTGGCCGCTGTCCAGCTGCAGCTCATAACGGGTGGCGCTGCCCTGGTACTGAACGTCGCGCAGCAGACCGCTGATCTGCACGCCGTCAACCGCGCCGGGCTGGCTCAGCAGGCGGATATGCTCGGGGCGGATGGAGAAGGGGGCCCGGCTGCCACTGAGTTGCTCGGCCAGGTCGCCGCGGACCACGTTGGAGGTGCCGACAAACTCGGCAACGAAGGTGGTGGCCGGTTTCATGTACAGGTTGCGTGGGGTATCGACCTGCTCGATGCGGCCGCGATTGAACACCGCCACGCGGTCAGACATCGACAGTGCTTCGGTCTGGTCGTGGGTAACGAAAATGAAGGTGATGCCCAGCTGGCGTTGCAACTTTTTCAGCTCACCCTGCATCTGCTCACGCAGTTTCAGGTCGAGTGCGCCCAGCGGCTCGTCGAGCAACAGTACCCGCGGCCGATTGACCAGCGCCCGCGCCAAGGCCACGCGCTGGCGCTGGCCACCGGAAAGCTGCGCCGGTTTGCGCTCGCCATAACCCGCCAGGGCCACCATCGCCAAGGCCTCCTCGGCGCGCCCATGGCGCTCGGCCTTGGCCACGCCCTTGACCTTGAGGCCGTAGGCGATGTTGTCGCGCACGTTCATGTGCGGGAACAGTGCGTAGTCCTGGAACACGGTGTTGACGTCGCGTTGGTAGGGCGGCACGCCAGCGGCTTCGACGCCATGGATGCGGATGGAGCCACTGTCGGGCTGCTCGAAGCCGGCGATCAGGCGCAGGCAAGTGGTCTTGCCCGAACCGGAAGGGCCGAGCATGGAGAAGAACTCGCCGTCGACGATGTCGATGCTGACCTGGTCGACAGCCTTGACCTCGCCGAAGGTGCGCGATACCTGGGTGAACTGGACTGCTAAGGGCATGGGCACGACTCAGTTGTTCATCAATTGGCCTCAATGGCCTAATCGCCGGCAACAACGCGAACAGTGTGGGAGCCGGCTTGCCGGCTTGCCGGCGATGAGGCCGGCACAGGCCAAATAAAACTCAACGCCCGCCCATGATCGCAATGTAGTCCTGCGTCCAGCGGCTATACGGCACGAACTTGCCGCCCTGGGCCTGTGGGGTCTTCCAGAAGGCGATCTTGTCGAAATTGTCGAAGCCGTTGGTCTTGCAGCCCTCGGCCCCCAGCAACTCGCTGCCGGTACAGGCCGCCGGCACCGCCGGCAACGAGCCGAACCAGGCCGCCACGTCGCCCTGTACCTTCGGCTGCAGTGACCAGTCCATCCATTTGTAGGCGCAGTTGGGGTGCTTGGCCTCGCTGTGCAGCATGGTGGTGTCGGCCCAGCCGGTGGCGCCTTCCTTCGGTATGGTCGAGGCTACCGGCTGGTTCTCCGCCTTCAGGCCATTGACCATGTAGCCCCACGAACTGGATGCGACCACGCCTTCGTTTTTCACATCGCTCATCTGCACCGTCGCGTCATGCCAGTAACGGTGAATCAGCGGTTGCTGCTGGCGCAGCAGGTCGAGCACCGCCTTGTACTGGGCTTCGTTCAGCTCGTACGGGTCCTGGATGCCCAGTTCAGGCTTGGCCGACTTCAGGTATAACGCTGCATCGGCGATGTAGATCGGCCCGTCATAGGCCTGCACGCGGCCCTTGTTCGGTTTGCCATCGGGCAGGTCCTGCGCTTCGAACACCACGCTCCAGCTGTTCGGCGCCTGCTTGAAGGTTTGGGTGTTGTACAGCAGCACGTTTGGCCCCCACTGGTACGGGGTGCCGAAAACCTGCTTGTCGACGACGTACCAGCCGCCGTTCTGCAGGCGCGGGTCGAGGTTCTTCCAGTTGGGGATCAGCGCGGTGTTGATCGGTTGCACTTTCTTGCCGACGATCAGGCGTAGCGAAGCGTCGCCGGAGGCGGTGACCAGGTCGTAACCGCCCTTGTTCATCAGGCTGACCATTTCGTCGGAGGTGGCGGCGGTCTTGACGCTGACCTTGCAGCCGGTCTCCTTTTCGAAACCCGTGACCCAATCGTAGGCCTTGTCGCTCTCGCCGCGTTCGATGTAGCCGGGCCAGGCGACGATATCCAGCCGGCCTTCGCCGGCGCCCAGGGCCTTGGGCAGCTCGGCGGCCTGCAGGCCGGCGCTGGCCAGCAGCGCGCCGGTCACGGCGCCGAGCAATGCGGTCTTGTGCACTGACATGGTGTTCCCTCTTTTTGGAGATCTTGGTCGGGGCAGTCGTCAAGAAAGCAGTGGAGCGATTGTCATAAGCGTAGTGCGCTTGCGCGACTTCGAGTCTAGTTGCGTTTTTTGCTTGTCCACGCAACATCCGGAAGCAAATCCAGGGATGGCCTTCCACCCGCCAGGCCGTACTCTGCGGGTTACCTTCGTTACCGTGGAGACGCACGCATGAACACCCGGGGCCTGCTCGATCAATTGCTCAAATCCGGCCAGGAACTGCTGAACAAACAGTCAGGCTCAGGCAAGCCCTCGACCGGTGGCGCCGGCCTCGGCAGCCTGCTCTCCGGGGCTGGCGGCGGGGCCTTGGGGGCTGGGGCGCTGGGCTTGTTGCTGGGCAACAAGAAAGCGCGCAAGTACGGCGGCAAGGTGATCACCTACGGCGGCTTGGCCGCGCTCGGGGTGCTCGCCTACAAAGCCTATGGCAACTGGCAGGCCCGCCAGGGGGCAGGGCAGGCGGGCGAACCGCAAACCCTCGACCGCCTGCCGCCGGCACAGGCCGAGCAGCACAGCCAGGCGGTATTGCGCGCACTGGTGGCGGCCGCCAAGTCCGATGGCCATATCGACGAGCGCGAGCGCACGCTGATCGAGGGCGAATTCACCCGCCTGGACAGCGACCGCGAGCTGCAGCACTGGCTGCACGACGAGCTGAACAAACCGCTGGACCCGGCCGAAGTAGCCCGCGCCGCGCAAACGCCGGAGATGGCCGCCGAGATGTATCTGGCCAGCCTGATGATGGTCGACCAGGAGAACTTCATGGAACGTGCCTACCTGGACGAACTGGCGCGGCAGCTGCGCCTGGACCCGGCGCTGCGCCAGGAGCTGGAAAGCCAGGCGCGCCTTGGCGCAGGGCAATAACCTGCAAATGGCCTGTCCATCAGGCATGGATGCCTGATTACCCCGCATTTCAGCCGCAAAAGCGTAGGAAGCCTGGGCTATACTTCGGCGATTTTCCCGCTCGTTGTGAATTCCTGAGGGCTGAATGTGAAGAACTGGACGTTGCGCCAACGGATCCTGGCAAGTTTCGCCGTGATCATCGCCATCATGCTGCTGATGATCGTGGCCGCCTACTCACGGTTGGTGGCGATCGAAAGTGCCGAGGAGGCGGTCGGCACCGACAGCATTCCCGGGGTTTACTACAGCTCGATGATCCGCAGCGCCTGGGTCGACAGTTACGTCACCAGCCAGCAGTTGGTGGGGTTGTCCGACCACCGCGAAATCACTGCGGCAGACATGGAACTGTTCAAAAGCTTTGAAGACCGCCTCAAGCAGCACATGGCCAGCTATCAGCAGACCATTCAGGACAATGACGACCAGGCGCGCTTCGACACCTTCATCCAGATGGAGGAAACCTACACGCATATCATCGGCCAGGTCCTGGACGCTTACCGTCGGCACGACTACACCGAAGCCGAGCGGCTGATCAAGGACGTCCTCACCCCGGCCTGGGTGGACGGCCGCAAGCACCTCAACACGGTGATCGAGCACAACCGCGAATCCGCCGATGCCGCTACCCACGAGATCGTCAGCGCCGTGAGCACCGCCAAGGGCAGCATGATCGTCTCGCTGCTGTTGGCGATCGTTGCGGCCGGTATCTGCGGCCTGTTGCTGATGCGTGCTATCACCGCCCCCGTACAGCGCGTGGTGCATGCCCTCGACAAATTGCGTTCGGGCGACTTGAGCATGCGCCTGAGCCTCGACCGCAAGGACGAGTTCGGCGCCATCGAAAGCGGCTTCAACGAAATGGCCGAGGCGCTGGCCAACCTGGTGTCCCAGGCCCAGCGTTCGTCGGTGCAGGTGACCACCTCGGTCACTGAAATTGCCGCCACCTCCAAGCAGCAGCAGGCCACCGCCACCGAAACCGCGGCCACTACGACCGAAATCGGTGCCACCTCGCGTGAGATCGCCGCTACCTCGCGCGACCTGGTGCGCACCATGACCGAAGTCACCAGCGCCGCCGACCAGGCGTCGAGCCTGGCAGGTTCCGGCCAGCAGGGCCTGGCGCGCATGGAAGACACCATGCACCAGGTGATGGGCGCTGCCGACCTGGTTAACGCCAAGCTGGCGATCCTCAACGAAAAGGCCAGCAACATCACCCAGGTGGTGGTGACCATCGTCAAGGTCGCCGACCAGACCAACCTGCTGTCGCTCAATGCCGCGATCGAAGCGGAAAAGGCCGGCGAGTACGGCCGTGGCTTTGCCGTCGTGGCCACCGAGGTGCGGCGCCTGGCGGACCAGACGGCGGTGGCGACCTACGACATCGAGCAGATGGTGCGGGAAATCCAGTCGGCGGTCTCGGCCGGGGTCATGGGCATGGACAAGTTCTCCGAAGAGGTGCGCCGCGGCATGTTCGAGGTGCAGCAGGTGGGCGAGCAACTGAGCCAGATCATCCACCAGGTGCAGGCGCTGGCGCCGCGGGTGCTGATGGTCAACGAAGGCATGCAGGCCCAGGCTACCGGTGCCGAGCAGATCAACCAAGCGCTGGCCCAGCTCAGCGATGCCAGCACCCAGACGGTGGAATCGCTGCGCCAGGCCAGTTTCGCCATTGACGAGCTGAGCCAGGTGGCCGCGGGCCTGCGCGGCGGTGTTTCGCGCTTCAAAGTCTGACCGCCATGACCGACCTGCACCCTCATACGGCAGCAGCGGCCAGCGCCAAGGGCACGCTGTACCTGCAGTTTCGTCTCAACGAGCAACGCTTTGCCCTGGACGTGCGCGAAGTGGTCGAGGTGCTGCCGCGCCGGCCGCTCAAGCCGATCGCCCAGGCTCCGGCCTGGGTCGCTGGCATTGTGGCCCACCGTGGCGCCCTGGTGCCGGTGGTCGACCTGTCGGCACTGAGCTTTGCGCGCCCGGCGGCAGCACGCACCAGCACACGCCTGGTGCTGGTGCGCTACCGTGGCGAGCATCAGCTTGGGTTGATCCTCGAACAAGCCACCGAAACCTTGCGTTGCCCCGCCGAGGAGTTCCAGCCCTATGGCCTGGACAACGGCGAGGCGCGTTACCTGGGCCCGGTTCGCCAGGACGCCAGCGGCTTGCTGCAGCGTATCGAAGTCGATGATTTGCTAACCGATGCCGTGCGCGAGCTGCTGTTCCCCCCTGAGCCCGGGCAGGTGCCAGCATGAGCGAGCAACGCTTCTTCCGCTTTTTGCAGGAGCGGATCGGCCTGGATGTCGACTCGGTGGGTGCGCCCATGGTCGAGCGTGCCCTGCAGCAGCGCTGCGTCGCGGTAAATGCCAGCGACTTGCACGACTACTGGCTGCGCTTGCAGCAGTCTGCAGAAGAACAGCAGGCGCTGATTGAGGCGGTGATCGTTCCGGAGACCTGGTTCTTCCGGTATCCAGAGTCGTTCACTGCGTTGGTCGGGCTGGCCCACAAGCGCCTGGCCGAGCTTGCCGGCGAACGGCCCCTGCGCTTGCTGAGCCTGCCGTGCTCCACGGGGGAAGAACCCTATTCCCTGGCCATGGCTCTGCTCGACTCCGGGATGAGCCCGACGGCGTTCCATATCGACGGCATCGATATCAGCCCCAATTCGGTGGCCAAAGGTGTGCAGGGCGTTTATGGACGCAACTCGTTCCGTGGCAGCGAGCTGGCGTTTCGCGAGCGGCACTTCCACGAGTTCGACGACGGCCACCTGCTGGATGAGCGCGTTCGCGCACAGGTCAGCCTGACAGTGGGTAACGTGCTCGATCCCGCTTTGAGCAGCCGCAATGGCGACTACGACTTCGTGTTCTGCCGCAACTTGCTGATCTATTTCGATGTGCCGACGCAACAGCGGGTGTTCGAAGTGCTCAAGCGCCTCACCCATGCCCAGGGCGTGCTGTTCATCGGGCCGGCTGAGGGCAGCCTGCTGGCGCGGCTGGGTATGCGGCCGTTGGGGATCGCCCAGTCGTTTGCCTATGTCCGCCAGCCGGCGGATACGCCCTCGGCGCCACCGCCGATTCGGCGCAGCCTGCCGACGCCAGCAGCGCCGAGCCGGCCCATGCCTGCAGCTGCGCCCGTTCTGCGGCCATTGCGCCAGGCCCCGGTTGCCGCGCCTGGCGCCGCCCAGCGCGAAAGCGAAAGCGAGTTGCTGGCCAGCATTGCCCGCCAGGCCAACGCCGGCGACAGCGTGCAAGCCCGCGCCAGTTGCCAGCGCTACCTGCAGCATTTTGCGCCCAAGGCCCAGGTGTATTACTGGCTGGGCCTGCTCAGCGATACCGAAGGCGATGCCCGCCAAGCGCTGACCCATTACCGCAAGGCCTTGTACCTGGAGCCTCAGCACCCCGAAGCGCTGTTGCACCTGGCCATGCTGCTGGCGGCCCAGGGCGACGAAGCCGGTGCCCGCCGCTTGCAGGAACGTGCGGCGCGCGCAGGCCGGGAGAGTGAACGATGAATGTCGAACACGCGATCGAGCTGCTCGCTGAGGATGACGAGCGCATCGACGATTGCTGGAACCGGATCGGCGTGCACGGCGACAAGCAGTGCCCGCTGCTGGAGCGGCATATCCATTGCCGCAATTGTGAAGTTTACGCCGCCGCTGCCACCCGCCTGCTCGACCGTTATTCACTGGCCCAGGACGATCAGGTGCATGAGGCTGCAGTGGTCGAGAGCCACGCCGGGCGCTCGTTGCTGTTGTTCCGCCTGGGCGAGGAGTGGCTGGCCCTGGCCACCGCGTGCCTGGCCGAGATTGCGCCAGTGCAGCCGGTGCATTCCTTGCCCCATCAGCGCTCGCGGGTGCTGCAAGGGGTGGCGAATGTGCGCGGTGCGCTGGTGCCGTGCCTGTCGTTGAGCGAGCTGTTGGGGCTGGCGCATGGGCCTGAGCAGGCGCGCAGCGGCCGCAGCATGCCACGGCTGCTGATACTCGCGGCGGCGGGCGGGCCCGTGGTGTTGGCGGTGGACGAGATCGACGGCATTCATCGCCTCGACACCGCACTGCCGGGCGCCCCGCAAGATTGCGCGCCGTACACTGCTGCCGTGCTGCAGTGGCGCGGGCGCAGCGTACGCGTGCTGGACGATCAACAACTACTGTCTGCCGTGCAGCGGAGCCTGTCATGACCCCTGAGCAAATGCGCGACGCATCGTTGCTCGAACTGTTCAGCCTCGAAGCCGAAGCCCAGACCCAGGTGCTCAGCGCGGGCCTGATGGCCCTGGAGCGCAACCCGACCCAGGCCGACCAGCTCGAAGCCTGCATGCGCGCGGCGCACTCTCTGAAAGGGGCGGCACGCATTGTCGGCATCGATGCCGGGGTCAGCGTGGCCCATGTCATGGAAGACTGCCTGGTAGCCGCCCAGGAAGGCCGCTTGCTGCTGCGCGCCGAGCACATCGACGCACTGCTGCGCGGCACTGACCTGCTGCTGCATATCGCCACACCCGGTGACCCCGCAGGTGAGGCGGCAGTCCCCGTGTTCCTGGCGCAGATGGCAGGCCTGCTCGACCCAGCTGCCGCGCCTTTACCACCCGCGCTGCCGGCCGAGCCTGTGGTGCCCGTTTTTGTCCCGCCAGTGGTCGAGCCGGTTCTCAGCGACCCCGAGCCCGAAGCCGAACCGCTGCTGCCGCGCAAGGCCGGTAAACGCGGTGGGGAAGGCGGCGAGCGGGTGCTGCGGGTAACCGCCGACCGGCTCAACAGCCTGCTCGACCTGTCGAGCAAATCGCTGGTCGAGACTCAACGCCTCAAGCCTTATCTCGCCACCTTGCAGCGCCTCAAGCGCATGCACGGCCAGGGCATGCGCGCCCTTGACGGGCTGAAGAGCCAACTGGAAGACAGCGGCCAGAGCCTGGAAGTGCTCGACGCGCTGGCCCAGACCCAGCGGCTGCTGGTGGAAACCCAGCAGATCCTGCAACAACAGGCCGCCGACCTCGACGAGTTCGGCTGGCAGGCCAGCCAGCGCGCCCAGTTGCTCTACGACACCGCCCTGGCCTGCCGCATGCGCCCGTTTGCCGATGTGCTCACCGGGCAGAGCCGCATGGTGCGTGACCTGGGCCGCTCGCTGGGCAAGCAGGTGCGCCTGCAGATCGACGGTGACAAGACCCAGGTCGACCGCGATGTGCTGGAAAAACTCGAAGCACCGTTGACCCACCTGCTGCGCAACGCGGTCGACCATGGTATCGAACTGCCCGAGCAGCGTTTGTTGGCAGGCAAGCCGGAAGACGGCGCAATCCGCCTGCGCGCCTCGCACCAGGCCGGGATGTTGATACTCGAACTGAGCGATGACGGCGCTGGCATCGACCTGCAGCGGCTGCGGCGCAGTATCGTCCAGCGCGGCTTGTCCCCGGCAGAAACCGTGGCGCAGATGAGCGAAGCGGAGCTGCTGACCTTCCTGTTCCTGCCGGGCTTCAGCATGCGCGACACGGTGACCGAAGTGTCCGGCCGCGGCGTTGGCCTGGATGCGGTACAGCATATGGTTCGGGACTTGCGCGGTTCGATCGAGCTGACCCAGCAGGCCGGCCAGGGCTGCCGCTTCCACCTGGAAGTGCCGCTGACGCTGTCGGTGGTGCGCAGCCTGGTCGTGGAAGTCGGCGGTGAAGCCTATGCGTTTCCGTTGGCGCATATCGAGCGCACGCTGGAGGTAGCGGCCGAGCAGATCGTGCAGATCGAAGGCCGTCAGCATTTCTGGCACGAGGGCCGGCATATCGGCCTGGTGGCGGCCACCCAGCTGCTCAACCGGCCGACCGCACAGGGCGATCAAAGCAGCTTGCGGGTGGTGGTCATTCGCGAGCGTGAGCAGTTGTATGGCGTGGCCGTGGAACGCTTGATCGGCGAACGTGTGCTGGTGGTGATGCCGCTGGATCCGCGCCTGGGCAAGGTTCAGGACATTTCGGCAGGGGCACTGCTGGACGACGGCTCGGTGGTGTTGATCGTCGATGTCGAAGACCTGCTGCGTTCGGTCGAGAAGCTGCTCAGCACCGGCCGCCTGGAGCGCATCGAGCGTGGCGTGCAAGGCGGCCGTGGTGCCAGCCGCAAGCGCATTCTGGTGGTCGACGACTCGCTCACCGTGCGCGAGCTGCAACGCAAGCTGCTGAGCAACCGCGGCTTCGAGGTGGCGGTAGCGGTCGATGGCATGGACGGCTGGAACGCGCTGCGCAGCGAAGCGTTCGACATGCTGATCACCGATATCGACATGCCACGCATGGACGGTATCGAACTGGTCACCCTGGTGCGCCGCGACCAGCGCCTGCAGGCCCTGCCGGTGATGGTGGTGTCGTACAAGGACCGCGAGGAAGATCGACGGCGTGGCCTGGACGCTGGCGCCGACTACTATTTGGCAAAGGCCAGCTTCCACGATGATGCGTTGCTGGATGCCGTGGTAGAACTGATCGGAGATGCTCAGGGATGAAGATCGCCATCGTCAACGATATGCCCATGGCGGTAGAGGCGTTGCGCCGGGCCTTGGCGTTCGAGCCCGCGCACGAGGTGATCTGGGTCGCCGGTGATGGCGCCGAGGCCGTGCGCCAGTGCGCCGTGGCCACCCCCGACCTGATTCTCATGGACCTGATCATGCCGGTGATGGACGGTGTGGAGGCGACCCGGCGGATCATGGCCGAGACGCCGTGCGCCATCGTCATCGTCACCGTCGACCGCAAGCAGAACGTGCACCGGGTGTTCGAAGCCATGGGCCATGGCGCGCTGGATGTGGTCGACACCCCGGCCCTGGGGGCTGGGGATGCGCGTGAGGCGGCGGCGCCGCTGCTGCGCAAGATCCTCAATATCAGCTGGCTGATCGGCCAGCAACGGCCCGGCGTGACCAAACCGGTGGCGGCACCCTTGCGTGATGCCGCACAGCGCCGCGGCCTGGTGGCGATCGGCTCGTCGGCCGGTGGGCCAGCCGCGCTGGAAGTGCTGCTCAAGGGGCTGCCCAAGGCGTTTCCGGCGTCCATCGTGCTGGTTCAGCATGTCGACCAGGTGTTCGCCGCTGGCATGGCCGAGTGGCTCGCCAGCGCTTGTGACCTGCCGGTGCGCCTGGCCCGTGAGGGCGAGCCACCGCAGCCCGGCCAGGTGCTGCTGGCGGGCACCAACCACCATATACGCCTGCTGCAGAACGGCCAGTTGGCCTACACTGCCGAACCTGTCAACGAAATCTACCGGCCCTCGATCGATGTGTTCTTCGAGAGCGTGGCGCGCTACTGGCGCGGCGATGCGGTGGGCGTTTTGCTCACCGGCATGGGCCGCGATGGCGCCCAGGGCCTCAAACTGATGCGCCAGCAAGGCTTTCTGACCATCGCTCAGGACCAGTCCAGCAGTGCAGTCTATGGCATGCCCAAGGCTGCCGCGGCAATCGGTGCGGCGGTGGAAATCCGTCCGCTGGAGCGGATTGCCGGGCGCTTGATGGAAATCTTCGCACAATGACGAATGTATTGAATCACCCCGCCCACGCGGCCGTGATCAGGTGAATACGGATGACTGATCTACCCATCGAAGGTTTTGCGACCGCCAATGAAAATTCGGCGATGGTCTTGCTGGTCGACGATCAGGCGATGATCGGCGAAGCGGTGCGTCGTGGCCTGGCCCACGAAGAGAACATCGACTTCCACTTCTGCGCCGACCCGCACCAGGCGGTGGCCCAGGCCATGCGCATCAAGCCCACGGTAATCCTCCAGGACCTGATCATGCCGGGCCTGGACGGCCTGTCCCTGGTGCGCGAGTACCGCAACAACCCGGCCACCCAGGACATCCCGATCATCGTCCTGTCGACCAAGGAAGACCCGCTGGTCAAAAGCGCTGCCTTCGCGGCAGGTGCCAACGACTACCTGGTCAAGCTGCCGGACACCATCGAGCTGGTGGCGCGCATCCGCTATCACTCGCGCTCGTACCTGACCCTGCTGCAGCGCGACGAGGCATACCGTGCACTGCGGGTGAGCCAGCAACAACTGCTCGACACCAACCTGATGCTGCAGCGGCTGATGAACTCGGACGGCCTGACCGGGCTGTCCAACCGCCGCCATTTCGACGAGTACCTGGAGCTGGAATGGCGCCGGGCCATGCGTGAACAGCAGCAGTTGTCGTTGCTGATGATCGATGTCGATTACTTCAAGGTCTACAACGACAGTTTCGGCCACCTGGCCGGGGACGAGGCGTTGCGCCAGGTGGCCGAGGCCATTCGCGGTTCCTGCGCACGGCCCACCGACCTGCCGGCGCGCTACGGTGGCGAGGAGTTCGCCCTGGTGCTGCCCAATACCTCCCCGGGCGGTGCCCGCCTGGTCGCCGAGAAGCTACGCCAGACCGTGCATGGCCTGAGTATTCCGCACACAGCGCCGCAGGCCGATTCGCGGCTGACCGTCAGCATTGGCCTGGCGACCCACACACCTGCGATCGGCAGCCATTGCCGGCAGTTGATTTCGGCAGCGGACAAGGGCTTGTACCTGGCCAAGAACAGCGGCCGCAACCAGGTCGGCATTGCCTGAGGCACGAGCGGTAGCCCAACGGGCTGCCGCAGCTCCCTGGATCGGTTATACTCGCGGGCTTTTCACCGAATTCGTACGAGAGCCGCGCGCCCATGGAAATCCAACCGATTCTGAACACCATCAAGGACCTCACCGAGCGTTCCCAGTCCATTCGGGGGTATCTTTGACTACGATCAAAAGCATGACCGCCTGATCGAAGTCAACCGGGAGCTGGAAGACCCAGCCGTGTGGAACAAGCCCGAGTATGCCCAGGCCCTGGGCCGCGAACGCGCCATGCTGGCGCAGGTCGTCGAGACCCTGGACAAGATGTCCGGCGGCCTGGCCGACTGCAAGGACCTGCTCGACATGGCCGTCGAGGAAAATGACGAAAACGCCGTGAGCGACGTCGTGACCGAGCTGCAAGGCCTGGAAGAGAACCTGGCACAGCTTGAGTTCCGTCGCATGTTCAGCGGCGAGATGGACATGAATAACGCCTACCTGGACATCCAGGCCGGCTCCGGCGGTACCGAAGCGCAGGACTGGGCCAACATCCTGCTGCGCATGTACCTGCGCTGGGCCGACAAGCGCGGTTTCGACGCCACCATCATCGAGCTCTCCGAAGGCGAGGTCGCCGGTATCAAGGGCGCCACCGTGCACATCAAGGGCGAGTACGCGTTTGGCTGGCTGCGCACCGAGATCGGCGTGCACCGCCTGGTGCGCAAAAGCCCGTTCGACTCCGGCGCCCGTCGTCACACGTCGTTCTCGGCGGTGTTCGTGTCGCCCGAGATCGACGACAAGGTCGAGATCGACATCAACCCGTCCGACCTGCGTATCGACACCTACCGCTCCTCGGGTGCCGGTGGTCAGCACGTGAACACCACCGACTCTGCGGTGCGTATCACCCACGTGCCTACCAACACCGTGGTGGCCTGCCAGAACGAACGCTCCCAGCACGCCAACAAAGACACCGCCATGAAAATGCTGCGGGCCAAGTTGTACGAGCTGGAAATGCAGAAGCGCAACGCCGCTTCCCAGGCGCTTGAAGACAGCAAGTCGGACATCGGCTGGGGCCACCAGATCCGCTCCTACGTGCTGGATGACTCCCGCATCAAGGACCTGCGTACCGGCGTAGAGCGCAGCGACTGCCAGAAGGTTCTGGACGGCGACCTCGACCAGTACCTGGAAGCGAGCCTCAAGCAGGGGCTGTAAGCCGCACACCACCGCCGCGATGCCCGGCTGCCTGCCGGCATCGCGTGCCCTGCCCGACAAGGGCAACGAATACCTGATGGAAAGAATGACGACATGAGCGACCTCAAGACCGAATCGCAAGACCTGCAACAGGAAGAAAACACCCTGATCGCCCTGCGCAAGGAAAAGCTTGCCGCAGAGCGCGCCAAGGGCAATGCCTTCCCCAATGACTTCCGTCGCGACAGCTACTGCAACGACCTGCAGAAGCAGTACGCCGACAAGACCAAGGAAGAACTGGAAGCTGCAGCGATTCCGGTCAAGGTTGCCGGGCGCATCATGCTCAACCGTGGCTCGTTCATGGTGATCCAGGACATGACCGGTCGCATCCAGGTCTACGTCAACCGCAAGACCCTGCCGGAAGAAACCCTGGCCGCCGTCAAGACCTGGGACCTGGGCGACATCATCAGCGCCGAGGGCACCCTGGCGCGCTCCGGCAAAGGCGACCTGTACGTCGAAATGACCAACGTGCGCCTGCTGACCAAGTCGCTGCGCCCGCTGCCCGACAAGCACCACGGCCTGACCGACACCGAGCAGCGCTACCGTCAGCGCTACGTCGACCTGATGGTCAACGAAGAAACCCGCCACACCTTCCGTGTGCGTTCGCAGGTGATCTCGCACATCCGCAAGTTCCTCACCGAGCGCGACTTCCTCGAAGTCGAAACGCCGATGCTGCAGACCATCCCGGGTGGTGCCGCGGCCAAGCCGTTCGAAACCCACCACAATGCCCTGGACATGGCCATGTTCCTGCGTATCGCGCCGGAGCTGTACCTCAAGCGTCTGGTGGTCGGTGGCTTCGAGAAGGTCTTCGAGATCAACCGCAACTTCCGTAACGAAGGCGTATCGACCCGGCACAACCCCGAGTTCACCATGCTCGAGTTCTACCAGGCCTACGCCGACTACAACGACAACATGGACCTTACCGAAGAGCTGTTCCGCGAGCTGGCGCAGCTGGTACTGGGCAGCACCGACGTGCCGTACGGCGACAAGGTGTTCCACTTCGGCGAGCCGTTCGTGCGCCTGTCGGTGTTCGACTCGATCCTCAAGTACAACCCTGAGCTGACTGCCGCCGACCTGCAGGACGTCGACAAGGCGCGTGCTATCGCCAAGAAAGCCGGTGCCAAGGTGCTCGGCCATGAAGGCCTGGGCAAGCTGCAGGTGATGATTTTCGAAGAGCTGGTCGAGCACAAGCTGGAGCAGCCGCACTTCATCACCGAGTACCCGTTCGAAGTCTCGCCGCTGGCGCGCCGCAACGACGAGAACCCGGCTGTAACCGACCGCTTCGAGCTGTTCATCGGTGGCCGCGAAATCGCCAACGCCTACTCCGAGCTCAACGACGCCGAAGACCAGGCCGAGCGCTTCCTGGCCCAGGTGGCCGAGAAAGACGCCGGTGATGACGAAGCCATGCACTACGATGCCGACTTCGTTCGCGCCCTGGAATACGGCATGCCGCCGACCGCCGGTGAAGGCATCGGCATCGACCGCCTGGTGATGCTGCTGACCAACTCGCCGTCGATTCGCGACGTGATCCTGTTCCCGCACATGCGTCCACAGGCCTGAGCCATTTGAACAAGCCGCCTTACGAGGCGGCTTTTTCTTGCCTGAAACCTTATGTTGTCTGTCAGGTCCTATCGCCGGCAAGCCGGCTCCCACAGGTACCGCACCGCGCTTGAATACAGTGGGGTAGCTGTGGGAGCCGGCTTGCCGGCGATAGGACCGGTACAGTCACCCCAAGATCGATGAGGTACACCCGTGACCCCCGCAACCGCCCAGCAAGGCGCCGCCGGCATTGCCACCGCCGTCGCCGAAAGCGTGCAATACCAGGGTCGCAAGACCGCCCGCCAAGGCAGCGAACAGCGTCGCCAGCTGATCCTCGACGCCGCCATGCGCATCGTCGTGCGTGATGGCGTGCGTGGCGTGCGTCACCGTGCGGTGGCCGCCGAGGCGGGCGTGCCGCTGTCGGCCACCACCTACTATTTCAAGGATATCGAGGACCTGCTCACCGATACCTTCGCCCAGTACGTCGAGCGCAGCGCCGCCTACATGGCCAAGCTCTGGGCCAATACCGAAGTGGTCCTGCGCCAGCTGCTGGCCCAGGGCGATGGCAGCGCGCAATCGCGGGCGCGGCTGGCCGACGAAGTGGCACGCATGACCGCCGACTATGTATCCCGTCAGTTGCTCAACCGTCGCGACTTCATGATGGCCGAACAGGCCTTCCGCCAGGAGGCGCTGCTGTGCCCGCGCCTGGCCGAGCTGGTGCGTGCCCATGAGCAGATTCTGCTGCATGGCACGCGGCAGCTTTTGCAGGTCGTCGGCTCGCAGCAGCCGGAACAGGACGCCCAGATGTTGACGGCGATTATCGAGCAGATGGAATATCAGGGCCTGCTCAAGGACGCCGATGCGCAAGCCGATGGGCAGATGCTCGCTATGCTTACCCGTTACCTGCACCTGGTGTTGGCATCGGCCTGAGCACAGTCCGAACTTTCAAGGAGAACCTGATGAAAGCCTGGCGTGTGGTGTTGTTGACGTTGTCATTCCTGCTGCTGGGCGGTTGTCTGGTGACCTTCCATGAGCCGCTGCCGAGTAATCAGGCGGCGCCCAAGGCCCTGCTCGGCCAGTGGAGCAGCAAGGATGCCTGGGGCGAACCGCTGAAACTGGTCATCAGCCGCAGTGGCGCCGATGCCTACAAGGCCGTGGCTACGGCCAAGGGCAAGAAACCTGCAGAATATGTGTTCACCGTATCGCGCCACGGCAACCGCTGGTACCTCTCGGCCGGTGTGCCCAAGCGCCTGGGTGGCAATTTCCTGATCGGCGGCTTCGATATCGTCGATGGCAAGGAGCTGGTGCTATACAACCTCGACGTCGAGCAGGTGCAGCAGGCGGTCGAGAAGAAGGAGCTGAGCGGGCACAGCACCGAGGTACCCGAAGACAACGGCGCAGGCGTGCTGATCGACAGCCCGTCCGCGCGGGTGCTGGCCTACCTGGATGACCCGGCCAACTCCGACCTGTTCGTCGAGGTGGCACGCTTCCAGCGCAGCGGCAAATAGCCAGGATCTGATTTCAAGGAGTCCCCGGTGGACGAGTATCAGCAGACCATACGCGCGCTGTCCGACCGCATTGTCGCGGCGCAGACCCCGATCCGCGTGCTGGATGCGGTGAAGTGGGACGACAGCATTCGCCAGGGCTTCCTCAAGTCCAAGGGCAAGGAGCCACCCGCGGTAGACCGCGCCTATTACCAGTCGCGCCCGCTGTCGTTCGATTCCAGCGCGGTCAAGGCCGAGTTCCAGAGCATCGAGCGCGACATCACCCGTCGGCTCGGCCAGTTCAACCCGGTCGGGCAGATCATGCGGCGCATGTGCAAGGAGTACCGCATGGTGGTGCGCATGCTCGAAGCGCGCGGCACCGAAGACTTCGGCCTGATCTCCCAGGAACTGTACGGCGCGGCGTCCGATGCCTTCCACGCCGGCGACCCGACCCTGGCCGATCTGGGCCTGATGCTTTCCGACTACCTGAACAACATCGATGGCCGTGGCGACCTCAAGGACGAGCCAAAGAACCTCACTGCCAAGGAGGCCGTGGACATTCTCCAGCGCCGCCTGAACAAGGTGTTCGGCGAGGCCGAGGAAACCATCCGCGTGTTCGAGTCCGATGGCATCGTCGCCGATGCTGCAGCGGGCGCCGACTACATCAAGGTCCGCGCTGACGCCATGTTCAACAGCCGCGACGTGCGCGCGCTGGAGGTGCATGAGGGGCTGGTGCACGTGGGTACCACACTGAACGGGCTCAATCAGCCGATCTGCACCTTCCTCGCCAAGGGCCCGCCCTCGTCGACGGTGACCCAGGAGGGCCTGGCGATCCTCATGGAGGTGATCGCCTTTGCTTCCTACCCCAGCCGCCTGCGCAAGCTCACCAACCGCACCCGCGCCATTCACATGGTCGAGGAGGGCGCTGATTTTCTGCAGGTGTTCGAATTCTTCCGCGCCCAGGGCTTCGAGATGGCGCAAAGCTACAGCAACGCCAGCCGGGTGTTCCGCGGTTCGGTGCCCAATGGCTTGCCGTTTACCAAGGACTTGTCCTACCTCAAAGGCTTCATCATGGTTTACAACTACATTCAGTTGGCCGTGAAGAAGGGCAAGCTTGAGCAGATTCCGCTGCTGTTCTGCGGCAAGACCACCCTCGAAGACATGCGCACCTTGCGCCAGCTGGTCGAAGAGGGCCTGGTGGAGCCGCCCAAATACCTGCCGGAGCAGTTTCGCGACCTCAACGCGCTGTCGGCGTGGATGTGCTTCTCCAACTTCCTCAACCACCTGAGCCTTGATCGCATTGAAGCCGATTACGCGAACATTCTCTGAGCGCTGCCGCTGGCTGGCACTAGGCATGTTGCTGCTGGGGCTTGGGGGGTGCAGCAGCCTGCTGTTCTACCCAGAGCCTGGCCAGCCGTTCACGCCGGAGCGGGCGAAGCTGCAGTACCGCGATGTCACCCTTTCTACCGCGGACGGTGTCCGCCTGCATGGCTGGTGGCTGCCAGCCAAGGCCGGCGTGGCGGTCAAAGGCACGGTGCTGCACCTGCATGGCAACGGCGGCAACCTGGCCGGGCACCTTGGCGGCAGCTACTGGCTGCCGGAGCAAGGCTACCAGGTGCTGATGATCGACTACCGCGGCTATGGCTTGTCCCAAGGCAAGCCTGGCTTGCCGGAGGTCTATGAAGACATCGCGGCGGCCATGGCCTGGCTCGACCAGGCACCCGAGGTCAAGGGCAAGCCCTTGGTGTTGCTGGGGCAGAGCCTTGGCGGGGCGATGGCCATTCACTACCTGGCCGAGCACCCGGACCAGCGCCAGCGCTTCAGCGCGTTGGTGTTCGATGGGGTGCCGGCCAGCTATCGCGATGTAGGGCGGTTTGCCCTGAGTACCTCATGGATGACCTGGCCGTTGCAGGTGCCGTTGTCCTGGCTGGTGCCCGATGGCGACAGCGCGATCCGTTCGGTGGAGCGCCTGAGTAGCCCGCCGAAGCTGTTCTTCCACAGCATCGACGACAACCTGGTGCCGATGAACAACGGCATCCGGCTGTACCAGCACGCACCGCCACCGCGGGTGCTGCAACTGACCCGTGGCGGCCACGTGCAGACGTTCGCTGACCCGGTGTGGCGCCAGGTGATGCTGCGCTTTCTCGATGACCCGAGCCATTTCAACGGCCTGCGGCGGCTCGCCGAAGTGCCCAACTACCCTGACGAGAAGAACAAGCAATGAGTGAAGAACGCAACGCCATCCCGCTGATTCTGACCGGTGTCGGCAGCATCATCGTGACGGTGGGGGCCCTCTGGTATTACGGCTACCTGCATTTCGCGAAACCGGAGGATGCACTGCTGTTGCAGGACTTCACCATGCTCAAGACCATTCCCGGCGAGGATTACAAAGTATCCCTCGACCCGGCGCCGCAGGTGGCGCAGTGCGTGGATGGCGTGCTGGTGTTGTTCGACACCGAACAGAAAGGCCTGACCGGCGTGCTGGTGGACAACCGCAAGCGTGCGGTGCGGTGCATGGGCGAGGAGACGCCGAAACAGGTGCAGTGAGCAGTCACTTGCTTTGGCTGTACCGGCCTTTTCGCGAGGCAAGCCCGCTCCCACAGGTACCTCACTTGTGGCAGCAGGCTTGCCCCGCGAAGAGGCCGGAACAGACAAACAAAAAACCCCGCCATCACGGCGGGGTTCTTGTTTCAGCTAGCCAGCTTACTGCGCCTGGCTTACCGAACGCGGTGCCACCGGCTGGTTGTCGTTGGAGATGGTCACCTCCACGCGGCGGTTCTGCGCACGGCCCGAGTTGCTGGAGTTTTCAGCCACCGGGTACTCCTTGCCGTAGCCTTGGGCGACGATGCGCGCCGGGTCTACGCCTGCACGTACCAGGGCCATGCGCACGGCAGCGGCGCGGCGCTCGGACAGGGTCTGGTTGTAGTTGGCCGAGCCGACGCTGTCGGTGTAGCCCTCTACGATCACCTTGCGCTCAGGGTTTTCCTGAAGGAACTGCGCCAGCTTGGTGACGTTAGGCAAGGCGCTGCTCTTGAGCTCGGCCTTGTTGAAGTCGAACAGCACATCGCCGAACGTGACCAACGTACCGCGGTCGGTCTGCTTGGCGTTGAGGCTGTCCTGCAGCTTGGCGATCTGTGCGTCGCGGGCATCCAGCTTGGCCTGGGCACGCTGGGCGGAGGCGTTTTTCAGCTCGCCTTCGGCGGTGCGCAGGGCGATGGTCTGCTTGGCCACTTCGACACGCTGGTTGGTCAGGTAAGCCAGCTGGTCGACCTTCTGGGTGTCCTCACGGTCCATGTAGGCCTTGTCGGCCTTGTTCAGCCAGTCCTGGGCGTCCTTGGTTTCAAGGGCCGCGACCTTGCTCGACTGCGGGTCGCTCTGCAGCGACGAGAAGTTGGTGCGGGCCGACTCCAGGTTGGCGTTCGGGTCGTGCGAGCAAGCAGCGAGACCGACGCTCAGGGCCAGCAGGGCGGGAATCATGACGTAGTTGCGCATAGTGTTCATCCTTTGATCGAGTGCGAAGGCTAAGGCGGGCAGGGCAGGGCTCACTGAGCGCTGCGCAGGCCTTCCTCACGTACGTCCTGAACGCCCTGGCGGGCATCCTGCACGGCCTTCTGGGCCTTGGCAGCCTGGGCTTTGCGTTCGGCGAGGCGAGCATCCCATTCGGCCTGCTGGGCCAGGCGTCGGGCGTCGTCATACTTCTTGTCATGCATGGCAATTTCAGCCTGCTTGAACTTGTCCTGCGCCGCTTTCATTTCGACGGCGGCAAACTCGGTACCGCCAGCGCTGACGGCGGAGTTCACGGCGGACTGGGTGACGGCATACTGCTCGGTTGGCGGGTTGCCTGCACAGCCGGCCAGGACCAGGCTACTGCCCAGGGCCAGCGCGGCCAGCTTGAACCCGCGCAGGTGAGTGGATGTAAATTTCGAAGTGCGGGTCTTCATGGTGGTCAGCTCCATTGGATCACTCCTGATAACGACGATGTCCGTAGCAGTCCATCGCTCAATCCCTGGCATCGCCTCGCGTGTCGGCTGAACGGTGCACAACGGCAGGTGTGCAGGGTTTTAGCGTGATGGCTATTGGCTCTGACTGAGGCGTTTTTTGAATAGTTCAGAAAAAAATACCAAGTATTTCTGACTGATTGGTCAGCGGTTTTCCCATGGAACTTCCACTGACAGCAGCGGTATTCCGGGCCGATGGGCGGCCCGGAACATCAGGAAGGCGCGTCAGTTGCCGCTGTCGTCGCCGGTGTTGCTGAGGCTCTGCAGGTGGCGCCGTGAAAGGGCCAGGAAGCGCGGCGTAGAGCCGATGTCTTCATAAAGCGGGTCGCCTTCCTCATCGGTCGAAATGACCGTGCGGCCCTGCACGTAAGGGAAGCTGGCCTCGAGCTCTTCGAGTGCGGCGGCGACCAGTTCGCCGAGCAGTTCCTCGGCGGTGCGCTTGGGGTACATGTCGATCAGGGCCGCCAGGCGTGCTTCGGACTCCAGGTCCAGGTGCAAGCTATGGCCGGTCGGGCTCAGGGTGCCGGCGGCATTCTGTTCCCAGTGCTGGGCGAGTTCGCGGATTTTCATGATGACCTCGGTAAACGCCTTCAAAGGCTGCATCGCATCGGACTGTTGTGCCTTTACTTTAGTTTGCTTTGCCCGATCGCGGCTTGCCATCACGCCCCGGCTATGGGCACTCTTGGGCCAGTGCTGTTTCCGGAGCAGAGCGCGGGCGAGCCGCGCCGAAGAGAGGGCCAATGACCGATATCGATGTGCGCTTGCGTGAAGATGTGCATGTGTTGGGCGAATTGCTCGGCGATACCATTCGCCAGCAGCACGGTGAGGCGTTTCTGCAAAAGATCGAGGCCATCCGCCACAGCGCCAAGGCCGACCGGCGCAGTGCCGGCGAGCAGTTGAGTTCGACCCTCGCGGACCTCGCCGAGGAAGACCTGCTGCCAGTGGCGCGGGCATTCAACCAGTTTCTCAACCTCGCCAACATGGCTGAGCAGTATCAGTTGATCCGCCGCCGTGATGCCGACCAGCCCGAGCCCTTTGAAGCGCGGGTGTTGCCCGAGCTGCTGGCACGCCTCAAGCAGGCCGGGCACAAGGACGATGCCTTGGCCAGGCAGTTGGCCAAGCTCGACATCCAGCTGGTGCTCACCGCCCACCCGACCGAAGTGGCACGCCGCACGCTGATCCAGAAATACGACGCCATCGCCGGCCAGCTGGCCGCCCAGGACCACCGCGACCTGACCCCCGCCGAGCGCGAGCAGGTGCGCGAACGCCTGCGTCGGCTGATCGCCGAGGCCTGGCACACCGAAGAAATCCGCCGCACCCGGCCAACCCCTGTAGATGAAGCCAAATGGGGCTTCGCGGTGATCGAGCACTCGCTCTGGCATGCAATCCCCAGCCACCTTCGCAAGGTCGACAAGGCATTGTTCGAGGCCACCGGCCTGCACCTGCCGCTGGAAGCTGCACCCATTCGCTTTGCCTCATGGATGGGCGGCGACCGCGACGGCAACCCCAATGTCACCGCCGCCGTCACCCGCGAGGTGCTGCTGCTGGCGCGCTGGATGGCCGCAGACCTGTTCCTGCGTGACATCGATGCGCTGGCCGCCGAGTTGTCAATGCAGCAGGCCAGCAGTGCGGTACGCGAACGGGTGGGCGAGAGTGCCGAGCCTTACCGCGCCGTCCTCAAGCAATTGCGCGACCGCCTGCGGGCGACACGTGCCTGGGCCCATGCGTCGCTGGCCAGCAACCAACCGGCCAGCGCCGACGTGCTGGTGGACAACCGTGACCTGATCGCGCCGCTGGAGCTCTGCTACCAGTCGCTGCATGAATGCGGCATGGGCGTTATTGCCGATGGCCCGTTGCTCGACACCTTGCGCCGTGCAGTGACCTTCGGCCTGTTCCTCGGTCGCCTGGACGTGCGCCAGGATGCGGCCCGGCACCGCGACGCGCTGTCGGAGATCACCGATTACCTTGGCCTGGGCAACTATGCCGACTGGGATGAAGACAAGCGCATCGCGTTCCTGCAGGCCGAACTGAAAAACCGCCGGCCATTGCTCCCCGCTCACTTCACGCCCCAGGCCGACACCGCCGAAGTGCTCGCCACCTGCCGTGAAGTAGCCGCAGCGCCTGGCGCATCGCTGGGGTCGTACGTCATCTCCATGGCCGGCGCGGCGTCCGATGTACTGGCCGTGCAGTTGCTGCTCAAGGAGGCCGGCCTGACCCGGCCCATGCGTGTGGTGCCACTGTTCGAAACCCTGGCCGACCTGGACAACGCCGGGCCGGTGATGGAGCGGCTGCTGGGCCTGCCGGGCTACCGTGCGGGCCTGCGCGGGCCGCAGGAAGTGATGATCGGTTACTCCGATTCGGCCAAGGACGCCGGCACCACGGCTGCAGCCTGGGCGCAGTACCGCGCGCAGGAAAACCTGGTGCGCATCTGCCGTGAACATCAGGTCGAGCTGCTGTTGTTCCATGGCCGTGGCGGCACTGTCGGCCGTGGCGGCGGCCCGGCCCATGCGGCGATCCTGTCGCAGCCACCGGGTTCGGTGGCGGGGCGTTTTCGCACCACCGAGCAGGGCGAGATGATCCGCTTCAAGTTCGGTTTGCCGGGCATTGCCGAACAGAATCTCAACCTTTACCTGGCTGCGGTGCTGGAGGCCACGTTGTTGCCGCCGCCACCCCCTGAACCGGCCTGGCGTGCATTGATGGACCAGCTGGCGGCCGACGGCGTCGACGCCTACCGCAGCGTCGTGCGGGAGAACCCAGACTTCGTCGAGTACTTCCGCCAGTCCACGCCGGAACAGGAACTGGGGCGCCTGCCACTGGGCAGCCGCCCGGCCAAGCGCCGTGCCGGGGGTATTGAAAGCCTGCGGGCCATCCCGTGGATCTTCGGCTGGACCCAGACGCGCCTGATGCTGCCCGCCTGGTTGGGTTGGGAAACGGCCTTGAGCAATGCGCTGGCCCGTGGCCAGGGCGCGTTACTGGCGCAGATGCGCGAGCAGTGGCCGTTCTTCCGTACCCGCATCGACATGCTGGAGATGGTCCTGGCCAAAGCCGATGCACAAATCGCCGAGGCCTACGACGAACGTCTGGTGCAACCCGGCCTGCTTCCTTTAGGTGCGCATCTGCGCGACCTATTGTCGCAGTCGTGCCAAGTGGTCCTGGGCCTGACCGGGCAGCCGGTGCTACTGGCGCACAGCCCCGAGACCCTGGAATTCATCAGCCTGCGCAACACCTACCTCGATCCGCTGCACCGCCTTCAGGCCGAGCTGCTGGCGCGTTCGCGCAGCCGTGAAGCCGCTCTGGACAGCCCATTGGAGCAGGCCTTGCTGGTCACCGTGGCGGGCATTGCCGCAGGCCTGCGCAATACCGGCTGAGGCTATCGTGCGGTGCCCGCCACCCTGGGCGTCGGGTTACCCAGGGTAAGGTGTGGAGGGTGGTTGCGCCGGGCGCAACCGCCTGCAGCCGCAGGCAGGCATGGCACATTCCTGTAACTTTGGGGCGCTTGTCTGGCTGACGGGCGCTGTGTATCTTGAGCAGCCTTCTGACCGATTTATGGTCATACCCGATATTCCGGACTTGGCCCTGGTTGCCGAATCCATTGAATTTCATAAAAAAATTTGAGGAGCACGAGATGCGCGTAATTCTGCTGGGAGCTCCCGGGGCCGGTAAAGGTACTCAGGCAAAGTTCATCACCGAAAAGTTCGGTATTCCACAGATCTCCACCGGTGACATGCTGCGTGCTGCCGTCAAGGCTGGCACCCCGCTGGGCCTGGAACTGAAGAAAGTCATGGATGCCGGCCAGCTGGTTTCCGACGAGCTGATCATCAGCCTGGTCAAGGAGCGCATCGCCCAGCCAGACTGCGCCAACGGCTGCCTGTTCGACGGTTTCCCACGGACTATCCCGCAAGCTGAAGCCATGGTCACTGCCGGTGTCGACATCGACGCCGTGGTCGAAATCGCTGTCGACGACGAAGAGATCGTTGGCCGTATGGCTGGCCGCCGCGTGCACCTGGCCTCGGGCCGCACCTACCACATCCAGTACAACCCGCCGAAAGTGGAAGGCAAGGACGACGTCACCGGCGAAGACCTGATCCAGCGCGACGACGACAAGGAAGAAACCGTGCGTCATCGCCTGTCGGTCTACCACACCCAGACCAAGCCGCTGGTGGAGTTCTACCAGAAGCTGTCGGCTGCCAATGCTGGCAAGCCTAAGTACAGCCACATCGAAGGTGTTGGTTCGGTCGACGCCATCACGGCCAAGGTCCTGGCAGCTCTGAGCTGATCCATCACCTGCCGCACATCACAACGGCCCGCTAGCGGGCCGTAGTCATTTCAAGGCCTCGAACCACGGCTCCTGCAGAGATCGCGTCAAAGCGCTGTTGTGCAAAGGCCACACGGCGGCCCCTGGGGACACAACGTCGCTGGTGCCCTATACTGCCGCTCTTTTCATTCGCACCTGGATACCCGTTCGATGACCACCCTGCTGGCCCTGGATACCGCCACCGAAGCCTGTTCCGTCGCGCTGCTGCATGATGGCAAGGTAACCAGCCATTACGAGGTGATCCCGCGCATGCACGCGCAGAAGCTGCTGCCAATGATCAAGCAGCTGCTGGGTGATTCCGGGGTGGCGCTCAATGCCCTCGATGCCATCGCCTTCGGCCGTGGCCCGGGCGCGTTCACCGGTGTGCGTATCGCCATCGGCGTGGTGCAGGGCCTGGCTTTTGCCCTGGAGCGCCCGGTGCTGCCGGTGTCCAACCTGGCCGCGCTGGCCCAGGGCGCGCTGCGCGAGCACGGTGCCGAGCAGGTGGCAGCTGCCATCGACGCGCGCATGGACGAAGTATACTGGGGTTGCTACAAGGCGGTGGCCGGCGAGATGCGCCTGCAAGGCCAGGAAGCAGTGCTGCCTCCGGAGCGCGTGGCGTTGCCTGAGGCCAGCAGCGGCGACTGGTACGGCGCCGGTACTGGCTGGGGCTACGCCGAGCGCCTCGCTGTGCAGGCCAGTGCCAGCAACCCGGCGGCGCTGCCGAACGCGTTGGATATCCTCAGCCTGGCACGCTTTGCCTGGGCGCGTGGCGAGGCAATCGCCGCCGACCAGGCGCAACCGGTTTACCTGCGCGATAATGTAGCTACGCCCAAAGCCCGCTGAGTGCTGTTCGTCGGTTATCGCGGTTGTCGATAAAACCTTTGGTGCAAACTGTGGTCCAGTTATCACTCGAGCATTAGCGACGGAACACTGATGCTGCTAAATTGCCATCATCGGTCCTGAGTGCTCATCATGCGTATCGACGGTTTTTCATCGCAGTCCTACCCGGTCAAGCGCACACCGCGCAAAGCGGCGGTGCGCGATGAAAGCATCGACGATGCCGAGCTGGTCGAAGACGCCGAAGTCGCTCCGGAGGCCGCGCAGCGCCGCCGCCCCGGTGGCCTGCCGGCTCGCCAGCAAGACATGGTCTTCCCCCGCGCCCGTGACCGCCGTACTGCAACCGCGCTTGCAAGCTACCTCAGTACTGCCGGTTTTACCGATTGGGACATGGAAGTGCTGGGGCTCGACCTGTACATTTGATGGATGATTCCATCACCCCTGCCCTATTTTCTCGGTTGTCCGTCATGGAGTGAAAACGCCTGGCGCGACTACCTGTACCCCGCTGATGCCACAACCCGCGAATACCTGGGCCTGTACAGCCAGGTATTCAACGCGGTCGAGGGCAATACCACCTTCTACGCGCGCCCCGCGCCCGGCACCGTCGCGCGCTGGGCACAGGTGATGCCAGCGCACTTTCGCTTCACCGCCAAATTCCCCCGCGATATCAGCCATGAAGGCGACCTGCGCGAGCGTTTCGAAGCCGCCTGCGATTTCACCCGGCTGCTGGCGCCCCTTGGCCAGCGAGTGTCGCCGTACTGGCTGCAATTGCCGGCGCAGTTCGGCCCGGAGCGCCTGGCGGAACTGGGGCAGTTTCTCGATGAGATCGGTGTGCCGGTGGCCGTTGAGGTACGCAACCAGGCCTTCTTCGCCAAAGGCGAGGAAGAGCGCCTGCTCAACCGCCTGCTGCATGAGCGCGGCGTGGAACGTATCTGCCTGGACCCGCGCGCGCTGTTCAGCTGCACGTCACGCGACACCGCGGTGCTCGACGCTCAAGCCAAGAAGCCCAAGGTGCCGCCGCGCCCGGCAGCGTTCAGCCAGCACCCGCAGGTGCGCTTCATCGGCCACCCCGTGCTGGATGCCAACGAACCCTTCCTCTTGCCCTGGGTTGAGAAGGTCGCCCGTTGGATTGAGGAAGGCCGTAGCCCTTACATTTTCCTGCATACCTCCGACAACCGCCTGGCTGCCGCACTGGCCCAGCGTTTTCACCAGCGCCTGATGACGCGCTTGCCCGGCCTGGCAGCTCTGCCGGAATTGCCGCGCGCCCCTGAGGTCGAACAACTGGGACTACTCTGACCCTTTCCCGACCACCCGGAGGTTGTGACCATGGATGTACAAACCCTGCGTGCCGAAGCCTTCAAGGCGCTGCACGAGCGCGATGGCGCCTTCGTCATCCCCAACCCGTGGGATGCCGGCTCCGCCAAGCTGCTGGCCAGCCTGGGCTTCGAAGCGCTGGCCACTACCAGTGCGGGACTGGCCTTCAGCCTGGGCCGACCGGATGCGGAAGCGGCCTTGAGCCTGGACGAGACCTTGGACAACGCCGGGCTGATCGTCGACGCCACGGCCTTGCCCGTCGCCGCAGACCTGGAAAACGGCTTCGGCGACCTGCCCGATGACTGTGCGCAGACCATTCTGCGGGCTGCCGAGGCCGGGTTGGTCGGCGGCTCGATCGAAGATGCCAGCGGCCGGAGCGACGCCCCGATCTATGACTTCGGGCTGGCCGTGGAGCGCGTGCGCGCTGCGGTGCAGGCAGCTCGCAGCCTGCCTTTCCCCTTCATGCTCTGTGCCCGCGCAGAAAACCTGCTGCACGGGCGCATGGACCTGGACGACACCATCCTGCGCCTGCAGGCTTACGCCGAAGCGGGCGCCGATGTGCTCTATGCGCCGGGCTTGCGCAGTGTCGACGAAATTCGCGCGGTGGTGCAGGCCGTGGCACCGAAACCGGTCAATGTATTGATGGGGCTGGCCGGCGTGCCGCTGAGCGTCAACCAGTTGCAAGACCTGGGTGTACGCCGCATCAGCGTTGGGTCATCGCTGGCCCGAGCGGCGCTGGGGGCGTTCCAGCGCGCGGCGCTGGAGATCCGTGACCAAGGCACGTTCAGCTACGGTGAGCAGGCCTTGCCGTTCGCCCAGCTCAACGACCTGTTCCGCCGCTGAGGCGCAGTGCGCGCATTGGTGCTGCTGTGCGGCCTGCTGCTTGTGGCGGGCCTGCCCTGGCTGCTGGGCTGGCGCCTGCCGGATGCCTGGAACCCATGGGCGGCGCTGGACGTGCGCCAGGCACCGAACCTGCTGACCCCTTACAAGCTGTCGCGGCTGCGCGATGACCCGGGCTTGTGCAAACAAGTGCTCGAGGCCAGCCAGCTGCGCTTCAGGGCACAAGCCGACAGCCCGGCCTCGGCCAAATGCCCGTTGCAGAATGTGTGGCGCATCGAGCAAGGCGATGCGCGCTTGAGCAGCAGCTTCCTGGCCAGTTGCCCGCTGGCCGTGGCTTACGCGCTGTTCGAGAACCATGGCCTGCAACCGGCTGCGCAGCGGGTGTTCGGCCAGCGCGTCGTGCAGGTGGATCACCTGGGCAGTTTCGCCTGCCGCAATGTGTATAACCGCAAGCAGGGCCGGCTCAGCCAGCACGCCACGGCCAATGCGCTGGACATCAGCGGCTTCCGCCTGCAGGACGGCCAGCGCATCGTGCTGGCGCGGGACTGGCAGGCGGATGGGCAGAAGGCGAAATTTCTGCGCGAAGTGCAGCAGGCCGCCTGCGAAAGTTTCAGTACGGTGCTGGGCCCGGATTACAACGCGGCGCACCACAACCACTTTCACCTGGACATGGGGCGCTGGCAGATCTGCCGCTGACGTCAGGCGTGGGCGCGGACGTTGTTCAGCACCACCGGGCGCGCCCAGTGCATGTCGAATTCCAGGTCGTTCTGCTGCTTGGCCATGGTCGCTTCGTCGAACGGCTCCGGCGCGGGTTCGAGCAGGTTCAATTCAAGCTCGGCGATGGGCAGGTGCAGCGGGCGCGGGGAAGGGGCCGGGCCGGGCTCGCCGAGCGGCTGGCCCTGGCTCATGACCACCGGGCGCAGCCAGGTGTTGCTGATGTCGAGCTGACGTTGCTGCTGGATCATCTCGGCGGTGCTGAAAGGCTCGGGGGCCGGCTCCAGCAGGTTGGCTTCCAGTTCAGCCTTGGGCAGAAACAGTGGCTCGGGCGGTGCGACGATGGTGTCGTGCACAGGGCAGGCCCGCTGGGCGTCGATCAACGCCAGGGCCTTGGCCCCGCCAATCGGCTCACCGCTGTGCTGGTCGTACTGCACCAGCGCCTGGCTGGCGCTGTCGGGCTCTTGCGCTTGCTGCTCGGCCAGCGCGCGAGCAAAGAAATCCTGCCACAGGTGGCTGACGCCCCCGAGTGCCTGGGTATTCTGCCGACCGTAGTTGCCGACAGGCGACAAGTAGGTCAAACCGATGGGAAGAGTATCTGTCATGGCAGTCGCGCGCGTTGTGCTCTGGCAGAATAGCGGGATATTGCCTGTATCGGCCGTTTTGCCGATTCATTAAGGGCGTGGTTTGATTTTTTAGGTGTGGACGATGCAAGAGCAAGGCACGGGTATCAGGGTCGAGGCGATGGCGGTCGAGTATACGGAACAGGCCAGGGCATGGGCCGAGCGCCTGGGCCTGCCGCTGCAGGACGATGCGGCAGGCTTCGCCGTGCAGGTAGGCGCCGAAGGCTTGCAGATCCAGCAACTGGGGCCGCAGGCACCGGGGCCGGTGCGGGTCGATTTCGTCGAAGGCCAGGCCGCACATCGGCGCCAGTTTGGCGGTGGCAACGGGCAGATGATCGCCAAGGCGGTAGGCATCGCCCAGGGCGTACGGCCGCAGGTGCTGGATGCCACGGCAGGCCTGGGCAAGGACGCATTCGTGCTGGCCAGCCTGGGTTGCCAGATGACCCTGATCGAGCGCCAACCGCTGATCGCGGCGTTGCTCGAAGATGGCCTGGCACGGGCCAGGTCCGACGCTGAGGTAGGCCCGATCGTCGGTCGCATGCGCCTGCTGACCGGCAACGCTATCGAGCGCATGCGCGCCTGGGAGGGCGAACCGCCGCAAGTGATCTACCTCGACCCGATGTTCCCGCACCGTGACAAGAGCGCATTGGTGAAGAAGGAAATGCGCGTGTTCCGGCCGTTGGTCGGTGATGACATGGATGCGCCGGCATTGCTGGAAGCGGCTCTGGCGCTGGCCAGCCACCGAGTGGTGGTGAAACGCCCGCGCAAGGCACCAATCATCGAAGGGCCGAAGCCTGGCCATAGCCTGGAAGGCAAATCGAGCCGCTACGACATCTATCCCAAGAAGGCCTTGAAAGCCTGATAGCCCGCGAGCGCGCCGCATACCCTGTGGGAGCGGCTTCAGCCGCGAAGCAGGTGCCGTGGTGGATGGCACCGGCTTCGCCGGTGTTCGCGGCTGAAGCCGCTCCTACAAGATCCCCGCCAAATCAGTAAGTTAGCGTTTGTTCTATGAGGGCGGGCTTGCCCGCGACGGGGCCGGTTCACTCAGGCGAAAGCTTCAGGGCTTGAATGCCCGAATGAACACCCCGACCACCTCACGCACATGCGCCTCGGCCGCGTCCCCTTCCAGCGGCCCCGCACACCCCAGCAGCAGCCGGTAATCCGGCGCGCCTTTGACCAGGCAGAAAAAGTGCTCCGCCGCATGCAGCGGATTGTCGATGCGCAGCAACCCGCGCTCGGCCACCCCGCGCAGCAGTGCTTCCATCCCGGCCAGCACTCGCTTGGGCCCGGCCTCGTAGAAGAATTCGCCAAAGCCTGGGTCCTGGTTACCCAGCGCCATGATCAGGCGGCTCAACTTGACCGCCTCATCACTGCTGATCAGCGCCTGGAAGCCCCTGCCAATATTCAGCAGCACGTCCTCGACGGGCGCGCCCTCGGGGTATTCGAACATCAAGTCGGGCAACTGATTCTGGCACGTTGCCATGACCGCCGAGCCGAACAGGGTCTGCTTGTCGGTGAAGTGGCTGTACACAGTGAGTTTTGAAACACCTGCCGCCGCAGCGACCGCATCCATGCTGGTGTTGGCATAGCCAAGGCTGAGGAACAGCGTCTTGGCCGCTTCGAGGATCGCCTCGCGCTTGGCCAGGTCCTTGGGGCGACCTGGGCCGATGGGTGCGTCGTTGGGCATTGGAGTCCGCATCTGGTTGAAGGGGCGCCCATCTTACCGGCTCGGATGCCATCCGGCTTGAAGGAATGCCCTGGCGTTAATGTTGATTTTCTTTCCGACGCTGGCTTCCCGGCTTCGGTTCCCTGACTTAATATACTCGCCAGTATAAATATTCGATGCGCTCGTCGCGGAAGGATTCATCATGTTGCGTCATGCCTTGTCCCTCGCCCTGCCTGCCGCCGCCGTGCTGTTCCTGGCGGCCTGCGGCCAGGAAGCCGCCGCCCCGGCCGCGCCTCGCCCCGCGCTGGTGGTGCAGCCGCAGCCGGCCGAAGCCGCTGCCGACAGTTACCCTGGCGAGGTGCGCGCGCGCCTGGAGCCGGAGCTGGCGTTCCGCATCGCTGGCAAAGTCAGCAAACGCCTGGTGGAGGAGGGGCAACGGGTCAAGGCAAACCAGCCTTTGGCCGAGCTCGACCCCCAGGACGTACGCCTGCAACTGGAGGCCAACCGCGCGCAACTGGCGGCCGCCGAAGCCAACCTGGCACTGGTACGCGCCGAGCGTGACCGCTACCAGAAATTGCTCGACCGGCAGATGGTCAGCCATTCCCTCTACGACAATGCCGAAAACCTGTACCGTGCCGGGCTGGCGCGCCTCAAGCAGGCCAAGGCCGAGTTCGACGTGGCCGGCAACCAGGCTGAGTACGCTGTGCTGCGTGCGCCGCAGGCCGGCGTCATCGCCAAGCGCCAGGTCGAGGTCGGCCAGGTGGTTGCTGCCGGGCAAACCGTGTTCACCCTGGCTGCCGACGGTGAGCGGGAGGTGGTCATCGGCCTGCCCGAGCAGCAGTTCGCCCGCTTCGCTGTGGGCCAGGCGGTCAGCGTAGAGCTGTGGTCGCATGGCGCCGCACGCTTTCCGGGGCGCATCCGTGAGCTGTCGCCGGCAGCCGACCCGCGCTCGCGCACCTTCGCCGCGCGCATCGCCTTCACGTCGGCCAAAGTGCCCGCAGACATCGGCCAGAGCGCACGCGTGTTCATTGCCCATGATGGGCTGATTCCGTTGGCTGTGCCGCTGGCGGCGGTTACCGCGGAAAACGGCCAGGCCTATGTCTGGCGGGTCAACCAGGACCGTCGCCTGGAGCGGGCGGCGGTGCGCCTCGGGGTGTATGGCACCGACAGTGTGCCGGTGCTCGAAGGTTTGAACCCTGGCGACTGGGTGGTCGCCGCTGGCGGCCATGTGCTGCGCGAAGGGCAGGAGGTGCGGCCTGTGGACCGCACCAACCGCGTGGTGAACCTGACGGCCAAGGAGTAAGTCCCGATGGGTTTCAACCTTTCCGCCTGGGCGCTGCGCAATCGCCAGATCGTACTGTTCCTGATGATCCTGCTGGCTGCCATTGGCGCCATGTCCTACACCAAGCTTGGCCAGAGCGAAGACCCGCCGTTCACGTTCAAAGCCATGGTGATCCGTACCCTGTGGCCGGGTGCTACGGCCGAGGAAGTGTCGCGCCAGGTAACCGAACGGATCGAGAAGAAGCTGATGGAAACCGGCGAGTACGAGAAGATTGTTTCGTTCTCGCGCCCCGGCGAATCGCAGGTGACCTTCATGGCCCGCGACTCGCTGCACTCCAAGGACATCCCCGAGCTGTGGTACCAGATCCGCAAGAAGGTCGCGGACATCCGCCACACCTTGCCACCGGAAATCCAGGGGCCGTTCTTCAACGACGAGTTCGGCACCACCTTCGGCAACATCTACGCGCTGACCGGTGCTGGCTTCGATTATGCGGTGCTCAAGGACTACGCCGACCGTATCCAGATCCAGCTGCAGCGGGTCAAGGACGTGGGCAAGGTCGAGCTGGTCGGGCTGCAGGACGAGAAGATCTGGATCGAACTGTCCAACCTCAAGCTGGCCACCCTGGGTGTGCCGCTTGAGGCGGTGCAGCAAGCCCTGCGCGAACAGAACGCGGTGAGTACCGCCGGGTTCTTCGAAACCCCCAGCGAGCGCCTGCAGTTGCGGGTGAGCGGGCAGTTCGACAGTGTCGAGCAGATTCGCCAGTTCCCCATCCGGGTGGGTGACCGCACCTTCCGCATCGGTGACGTCGCGGACGTGCACCGGGGTTTCAACGACCCACCCGCGCCGCGCATGCGCTTCATGGGCGAGGACGCAATCGGCCTGGCCGTGTCGATGAAGGATGGCGGCGACATTCTTGTGCTGGGCAAAGCGCTGGAAGGTGAGTTCGAACGCCTGTCGCACAACCTGCCGGCGGGCATGGAGCTGCGCAAGGTGTCCGACCAGCCGGCAGCGGTCAAGGCGGGTGTTGGCGAGTTCGTCCAGGTGCTGGTCGAAGCGCTGATCATCGTGTTGCTGGTGAGTTTCTTCTCGCTGGGCCTGCGCACCGGCCTGGTGGTGGCGCTGGCCATCCCGCTGGTGCTGGCCATGACCTTTGCGGCCATGCATTACTTTGGCATCGGCCTTCACAAGATCTCGCTCGGTGCGTTGGTGTTGGCACTGGGCCTGCTGGTGGACGACGCGATCATTGCCGTGGAAATGATGGCGATCAAGATGGAGCAGGGCTTCGATCGGCTCAAGGCGGCCAGCTATGCCTGGACCAGCACGGCCTTCCCGATGCTCACCGGCACCTTGATCACCGCTGCCGGCTTCCTGCCGATTGCCACGGCAGCGTCGAGCACGGGTGAATACACCCGCTCGATTTTCCAGGTGGTGACCATTGCGCTGCTGACCTCGTGGGTCGCGGCGGTGGTGTTCGTTCCCTACCTGGGCGAACGGCTGTTGCCGGACCTGGCCAAGTTGCATGCCGCCCGCCATGGCAGCGACGGCCATGCACCAGACCCTTACGCCACCCCGTTCTACCAGCGCGTACGGCGTGTGGTGGAGTGGTGCGTGCGGCGGCGCAAGACGGTAATCCTGCTGACCATCGCCGCCTTTGTCGGCAGCATCCTGTTGTTCCGCTTCGTGCCCCAGCAGTTCTTCCCCGCCTCCGGGCGCCCGGAGCTGATGGTCGACCTGAAGCTGGCCGAGGGCGCCTCGCTGGCCAATACCGCCGAGCGGGTCAAGCAATTGGAAGCGCTGCTCAAGCAGCAGGACGGCATCGACAACTATGTGGCCTACGTGGGCACGGGCTCGCCCCGTTTCTACCTGCCCCTGGACCAGCAACTGCCGGCGGCAAGCTTTGCCCAGTTCGTTGTGCTGGCCAAGTCGATGGAACAGCGCGAACGCCTGCGCAGCTGGCTGATCGATACCGTTGACCAGCAGTTCCCCGACCTGCGCGCTCGTGTCACCCGCCTGGAGAACGGCCCGCCCGTGGGTTACCCGGTGCAGTTCCGTGTCACCGGCGAGCATATCGAGAAAGCACGCGCCCTGGCCCGTGAGGTCGCGGCCAAGGTGCGTGAAAACCCGCATGTGGTGAACGTGCACCTTGATTGGGAGGAGCCGAGCAAGGCCGTGTTCCTGTCGATTGACCAGGACCGTGCGCGTGCCCTCGGCGTCAGCACTGCGCGCTTGTCGAGCTTCCTGCAAAGCTCGCTGACCGGTACCACGGTCAGCCAGTACCGCGAGGACAATGAGCTGATCGAGATCCTGCTGCGCGGCACCCAGAAGGAGCGCGGCGAGCTGGGCAACCTCGGTAGCCTGGCGCTGCCCACCGACAACGGCCAGAGCGTGGCACTGTCGCAGGTGGCGACCCTGGAGTACGGGTTCGAGGAAGGCATCATCTGGCACCGCAACCGCTTGCCGACGGTGACCGTGCGTGCCGACATCTACGACAAGGAGCAGCCGGCGACCCTGGTACGGCAGATCGAGCCGACCTTGAGTGAAATCAAGGCCAAGCTGCCGGATGGCTACTTGCTGGAAGTGGGCGGTACCGTCGAGGATTCGGAGCGTGGGCAGAACTCGGTGAATGCGGGCATGCCGCTGTTCATCGTGGTCGTATTGAGCTTGTTGATGATCCAGCTGCGCAGCTTCTCGCGCACGGTGATGGTGTTCCTTACCGCGCCCTTGGGGCTGATCGGCGTGACCCTGTTCCTGCTGGTTTTCCGGCAGCCGTTCGGGTTCGTCGCCATGCTCGGCACCATTGCCCTGGCAGGGATGATCATGCGCAACTCGGTGATACTGGTGGACCAGATCGAACAGGACATCGCTTCGGGGATGGACCGTTGGCAGGCGATCATCGAGGCCACGGTGCGGCGCTTCCGGCCGATCGTGCTGACGGCGCTGGCGGCGGTGCTGGCCATGATCCCCCTGTCGCGCAGTGTGTTCTACGGGCCGATGGCGGTGGCGATCATGGGCGGGCTGATTGTCGCGACGGCGTTGACGCTGCTGTTCCTGCCGGCGTTGTATGCGGCGTGGTTCAGGGTGAAGAAGGGCTGAAGGCCGCAGGGGAGGGCGGTTGCCCTCCATTCGCCGGCAAGCCGGCTCCCACAGTGTCGGCGCCGCTGGTGAAAGCTGTGCTGTACCTGTGGTAGCCGGCTTGCCGGCGATGGGCTGCAACGCAGCCCTTGGCCTCTACAGGGCGCCGAAGACCTTCTTCGCCAGGCTGGTAGCCGCCTGCGCCGGGTTCTGGCGAATGCTCTGCTCCTGTTTGGCGATCATTTCGAACAGGCCATCGAGGGCCTTTTCGGTCACATAGCTCTCGACGTTGGCGCTCTTGGCGTTACCCAGGCCAAGCGCTGAAGCCTGGCCAGCAAAGCTGTTGTACTGCTGAACCACGCCAACCTTGTCGGTTGCCGCCTTGACGATCGGCAGGAACTTGGCGCGGATCTGCTCGCGGCTGCTTTTGTTCAGGTATTGGGTAGCCGAGTCATCGCCACCGCTGAGGATGCCCTTGGCATCGGTCACGCTCATGTTTTTCACCGCATCCACCAGGATCGCCTGGGCTTGCGGTACCGCTGCTTCAGCGGCTTTGTTCATGCTGTCTTCCAGGGCCGTGACCTGGTCACCCTTGCCGAACATTTTCATGGCCTTGGCGGCCTTGCCAAGGTTGCCCGGCAGCTCGATGCGCACGTCGGGGTTGTTGCTGAAACCGCCGGGGGTGCTCAGCTGCTTGACGGCAACCTGTGCACCTTGGGTAAGGGCGTCCTTCAGGCCACCGGTGGCGTCTTTCTGGGTCAGGTCGCCCAGCGACAGGGCCAGGGCGCTGGCCGACAGCAGCAAGCCGGCGCACAGGGCGGTGAAGCGCAGGGAGGAGCGAATCATGAAGCTTTCCTTTTCAACAGAAGTAGGCGGATATCAGCGCACCGGATCGACTTTGATCCGTACGGGCTGCGCGTCGCTGCCATCCAGCGTGACGCCGTGGTGCTCGGTGTTGATGAACAGCAACTTGCCGTCCAGCTCGATACGGGCGCTCAGCGCATAGCGGTGGCCAGGCTTGACCTGGGCCGGGTCATAGGTGAGGTGAAACGGCAGCGGCACGTTGCCTTTCACAGGGCCGGCCTGGCGGGCCAGGGTGACGGCAGGGGCGTCCATCAGCGACACGTCCTGCAGCTCCACGCTCAAGGTGGCGGCAGGTGGCAGGGCAATGCGCTGCAGGTAGAAGACTTCGCCATCCAGGCTGGCCTGGGTGGTCGGGGTGTTGCTGGAACAGGCCGCGAGCAGGGATGCGCAACACAGCATTACGAGCTTTTTCATGGAATCTCCGTTGTCCTTGGGGCTGGCTTGTGGCCAACCCCAGGGACTTTAGCGGATTTTCCCGGCTGATAAAGCCTCAGAGGCCCGAAGTTTCCGGTGAATAATCGCGGTGCAGTGCTACCTGCCGGATCGACAGGCGCAGCTCGGCCGACAGCACGCGCTTGGCCACCCCTTCGGCCAGTTCGCCGAGCTTGTCGTGATAACCCAGCTTGCCGTTGCCATCCGGGCGCAGCACGCCTTGCTCGATCAGGGTCTGAATAAAATGGCGGAACAGGGCCTTGTCGAAGAACTCCGGGGCATTGAGCCCATGCAGGATCGACAGGCGCTGGGCCATCATCACGCAGAGGTCTTCCAGCTCTTCGGCGGTAAGGGTGTGCTGGCCGCTGTTGAGCAGCAGCGACGTGGCCATGTAGAAGCGCTGCAGGGTCTGGGTGATGGTGCGAGCAAGCAGGGTCAGCAGGACGAACTGACGTGAACTCGGGGGTGGGCGCACGTAGCTGTCGTTCTCCTGGCGCAGCAGGCCATGTTCAACCAGCGCCGACAGCCATTGGTCGATCACCGCGTCGAGCTGATCGGGTGACCAGCGCAGGAACAGCTCGGCCTGCAGGTACGGGTACAGCGCGTGTACGTATTGGCCGAGCAGTTCGCGGCTCATCCGCGAGCTGCTGTGGAAGAAACTCGCCAGCAGCGCCGGCAAGGCAAAGATGTGCAGGACGTTATTGCGGTAATAGGTCATCAGCACCGCGTTGGCTTCATCCAGGTAGAGGATGCGGCCGAGGGCGTCTTTCTGCTCGGACAGCAGGTCCATGCCCCTGACGTGCTCGATCAGCGCCTGGCCGTCGCCATCCGGCAAGGTGGTGTGCTCGGAGTAGGGCACCTTGCGCAGCAAGGCCAGGTACAGGTTCAGCACCCGCGTCAGCGCGCTTTCGTCCAGTGCCAGGCGGCTGGTGGAGAGCAGCGCCAGGGCCACCAGGTTGACCGGGTTGACTGCAGCCGCCTCGTTGAGGTGACGGGCCACGGTTTCGCCGAGGCGGGTGGTGGTCTCGTTGAGCCAGGCCGGGCGGAACTGCGGGCCCAGATCCTGCTCGCGCCAGCCGGGTTGCTGCTGGTCGAGAAAGCCCGCCAGGCGGATCGGCTCACCGAAGTTCACGTAGACCTGGCCAAAACGCTGCTTCAGCGCACCGATGACCTTGAAGATATCGAAGATCGACTCTTTCTTCTTGCTCGCCCCGCGTAGCTCACCCAGGTAGGTGCGGCCTTCGAGCACGCGCTCGTAGCCGATGTACACCGGTACGAAGACGATCGGCGTGCGCGATGAGCGCAGGAAGCTGCGCAGGGTGATCGCCAGCATTCCGGTACGTGGTTGCAGCATGCGCCCCGTGCGCGAGCGCCCGCCCTCGACGAAGTACTCGACCGGGAAGCCCTTGGTGAACAGAGTGTGCAGGTATTCGTTGAACACGGCGGTGTACAGCGGGTTGCCCTTGAACGTGCGGCGCATGAAGAAGGCGCCGCCGCGGCGCAGCAGGCTGCCGACCACCGGCATGTTGAGGTTGATGCCGGCGGCGATGTGCGGCGGCGTCAGGCCGTTGCGAAATAGCAGGTAGGACAGCAGCAGGTAGTCGATGTGGCTGCGGTGGCAGGGTACGTAGATCACTTCGTGGCCCGGTGCGATGCCTTGCACCTGCTCGATGTGGTTGACCTTGATGCCGTCGTAGATCTTGTTCCAGAACCAGCTGAGCACCACTTCGAGGAAGCGGATGGCGGTGTAGGTGTAGTCCGAGGCGATCTCGTTGCCGTAGCGCAGGGCCAGCGCTTCAGCCTTGGCCACAGGGATGTTTTCCCGTTGCGCTTCGTCGCTGATCGCCTGGCGCACCATCGGCGCATGCACCAGGCCTTTGACCAGGTTGCGCCGGTGCGAGATGTCCGGGCCGATCACGGCGGTCTTGAGGTTGCGAAAATGCACGCGCATCAAGCGCTGGGCCATGCGCACCGTGCGTTCATGGCCTTTGTTGTGCTGCACCAGCTCACGCACGTGGATGGGCGCGGAGAACTGCACACGGGTCTTGCGCCCCAGAATCAAGATGGTCAGCAGCCGGCGCAGGCGCCCGGTGACTGCCCAGCTGTCGGCGAACAGCAGCTTCCAGGGGCTGGACTCGCTGGCCGGTGTCTGGCCCCAGAACACACTGACCGGGATGATCTGTGCGTCTTCTTCGGCATGCTGGCTGACGGCTGCAATCACCCGCTCGAGGGTCGGTGGTGCACCGCGCTTATCGTGACGGCCGAGCCAGTCCGGGTCGGGGGTGAGGTAGAAGAAACCGGCTGGCTCATGCAGCGTGCCCACCGCCACCGGCAGTACCGGGCGCGGTAGCCCCGCCTTGGTGCACTCATGGTCGAGCACGGCCAGGTCGGTGAGCGATGGCGAGGGCAGGGCGTAGAACACCGGGCGGCTGCGGTCTAGTTGCAGGCTGGTGGCGGACTGGTTGATGGTCTCGGAGCGCACCCACAGGTACAACAGGCGACGCAGCGCGCCGAAGATCAGGCGGCGCAGGGGGGAACGGGTCATGGGGTGTGTGCCCTGGGTGTGATTTTTAGTGAGTGTGCAAGCAGTTAGTCTGCCGTATCTGCGTAAGTTCAGCAAAAACCTGCAAATGGCGCGGCGGTCATGAAAATTCTTTGTTCTGTGTCATATACTCGGCCTGCCACTTGCAGGATATTTCGGCAAGCGGCGTCGACACGGGGAGCGATACCTGTGTCTGCAAGGCGATCTTCACAATAAAAATCCGGAGTAGTTCAGATGTCGTCTCGTGAGACTGGGAATGTAAAGTGGTTCAACGATGCCAAAGGCTTTGGCTTCATTCAGCGCGAAGGTAGTGCGGATGTGTTCGTCCATTATCGGGCGATCCGCGGTGAGGGGCATCGTACCCTGGTCGAAGGGCAGCGGGTCGAGTACTCCTGCGTGCAGGGCCAGAAAGGCCTGCAAGCCGAGGATGTAGTCGGGCTCTGAGCCTCCTGAGGCAACGCTCAAGCTGTAGGCGCTGGCTTGCCGGCGATGACCGGCAAAGCCGGTGCCATACACCGCCGTGGCTGCATCGCCGGCAACCCAGCGCCTACAAAAACTGCCGAGCACTCATGTGCGCCAGGTGATTTCCTCTTCACCGTCGGCGCTGATGCGGACCCAGCGGTCGGCATCTTCCTCGCCATCCTCTTCGACCCAGCCACCCGGTGCGCAGCGTACTTCCACGCCCAGTGCGGCGAACGCGGCGCGTGCACAGGCGACGTCATCGGCCCATGGGGTCTGGTCACTTTCCAGGTACAGGCTGTTCCATTTCCCTACAGCTTTGGGTAACCAAGTCACTGAAATGTTACCGGCCTTGCATTTGAAGGTCTGGCCTTTCTGTTGCCATTCGCTGCAGGGGCCAATCGCTTCGCCCAGCCACTGGGCAATCTGCTTGTGGTCGACGTCGGCGTCCTTCAGGTAGATCTCGATATCAGGTTGGCGCATAAGGGCTCCGGGTGTGCTCAGTCTTGGCGCACGAAATAGTCATAACGCATGGAAACCGTGACCTCGAACGGCTCGGCCTGGTCGATGACCAGGGCGCGCTTCTCGGCGCTGGCGCGCCAGCCGTGCGGGGTCATGGCCAGCAGGTCGGCGCGGGCCTTGGGCGCGGCCAGGCTCAGGCGGAACTCGAGGGTTTCGCTGTGGGCGTGGGCCATGCCTTCAGGTACCAGGGCCAGGTGCTTGTCGTCGGCGTAGGGGCGTACTTCATCGTAGAGCACCTCGCGCAGTTCCATCAGGTGGCCGCTGGTCGGGCCCACGCGCATCAGGCCGCCGCCTGGGCTGAGCAGGCGCTTGGCCTCGGCCCAGTCCAACGGGCTGAACACGCTGGCGAGGAACTGGCAGCTGGCATCGGCCAGGGGCACACGGGCCATGCTGGCGACCATCCAGGTGACCGAGGCGTCGCGGCGGCACGCGCGCTTGACGGCTTCGCGCGAGATATCCAAGGCGTAGCCTTCAGCCTGTGGCAGGGCCTGGGCGAGCTGCGCGGTGTAATAGCCTTCGCCGCAACCGATGTCGAGCCAGGCGCGGGGTGTGCGCTCGGCGGCAAGCTCCGCCAGGCGGCGGGATACCGGGGCGTAGTGGCCGGCGTCGAGGAAGTCACGGCGTGCTTCGACCATGGCCTGGTTGTCGCCCGGGTCACGGCTGTTCTTGTGCTGCACCGGCAGCAGGTTCAGGTAACCCTGGCGGGCACGGTCGAAGCGATGGCCAGCCGGGCACACCACACCGTTATCGAGCCGCGTCAGGGCCGCCTGGCAAATTGGGCAGGCAAGCATCAGGCGAGCAACCGGACCAGGGTCTGGTAGTAGATCTCGGTCAGCAGGTCGAGGTCGCTGGCCAGGATGCGCTCGTCCACCTGGTGGATGGTGGCGTTGACCGGGCCAAGCTCGACCACTTGGGTGCCCATGGTGGCGATGAAGCGGCCATCGGAAGTGCCACCACTGGTGGACGGTTGGGTGTCACGGCCGGTGACGCCCTTGATGCTGGCCGAGACGGCATCGAGCAGCTCACCCGGCTCGGTGAGGAACGGCAGGCCCGACAGCGCCCAGTCGATCGACCAGTCCAGCCCGTGCTTGTCGAGGATTGCCGATACCCGTGCCTGCAAACCGTCGACCGTCGACTCGGTAGAGAAACGGAAGTTGAACAGCGCGGTCAGGTCGCCCGGGACCACGTTGGTGGCGCCGGTGCCGGAGTTGAGGTTGGAGATCTGGAAGCTGGTCGGCGGGAAGAATGCGTTGCCTTCGTCCCAGTGTTCGGCGGCCAGCTCTGCCAGTGCTGGCGCGGCCAGGTGGATCGGGTTGCGCGCCAGGTGCGGGTAGGCCACATGGCCCTGTTTGCCACGTACGGTCAGCTTGGCACCCAACGAGCCACGGCGGCCGTTCTTGACCACGTCACCGAGCAGACTGGTGCTCGACGGTTCGCCGACGATGCACCAGTCCAGCCGCTGGTTGCGCGCTTTCAGGCGCTCTACCACCGCCTTGGTGCCGTGATGGGCCGGGCCTTCCTCGTCACTGGTGATCAGGAACGCGACCTGGCCACGGTGGTTTGGGTAGTCACGCACAAAGCGCTCGCTGGCCACTACCATGCACGCCAGGCTGCCCTTCATGTCGGCCGCGCCACGGCCACAGAGCATGCCATCGGCATCGATCAGCGCCTCGAACGGCTCATGCTGCCACTGCTGCACCGGGCCGGTTGGAACCACGTCGGTGTGGCCGGCAAAGCACAACACCGGGCCTTGCTGGTTGCCGTGGGTAGCCCAGAAGTTGTCGACGTCCTCGATGCGCATCGGTTCGAGCTGGAAGCCCACGGCGCCCAGGCGGTTCATCATCTGCGCCTGGCAATCGGCGTCGACGGGGGTGACCGAGGGGCGACGGATCAGGTCGCAGGCCAGTTGAAGGGTAGGCGAGAGCTCGGCTGGGGCCGTCATGGGGGAACTCCGGGGCAAGGCAAGGCGGGGAAATCTGAGGGGCGTTATCTTATATCAAATAGCGTCGCGATAGGGGCGCAAAGCGCCCCCCGGCAATCTCAAGCCTGTTGCGGTTCGGCGGCCTTTTCCTGCGGCTTGGGCAGCGAAGACAGAAACGCCATCACCAACGCCGCCAGGTACGGCAACGACTGCACCAGCAGCATCGCCACCCAGAAGCGCATGTCGGAGCTCGGCAGCCCCTGCACCAGGTAGATGCCAAGCGCAGCCCCCCACAGCAGCAACATGATGAACAGCTCTTCCCGCGCTTCGGAAATGGCCACCAGCAGCCCATGGCTGTCGGCATTCTTCGGCGTGCGGAAGAACGGCATGCTGCTGGTGAAGAACCCGTACAGCACCGCCTTGGCGATGGTGTGCGACAGCGCCAGCCCCGCCAGTGCCGCGGCGAAGGCATCCTTGAGGTTGACCCCTACTGCCCGACGGTACAGGAAGATGATCTTGCCGACCTTGAAGAAGAACAGCGCCAGCGGCGGGATGGCGAAGATCATCAGGGGCGGGTCCACCCGGTGCGGCACGATGATCATCGCCGCCGACCACAGCAACGCACCGACGGTGAAGAAGATGTTCATGCCATCGGCGACCCACGGCAGCCAGCCGGCCAGGAAGTGATAACGCTGGCCACGGGTCAGCTCGCTGCCCTTGCCGCGCAGCAGGGCGGCGGCGTGGTGCTTGATGATCTGGATAGCACCGTAGGCCCAGCGGAAGCGCTGCTTCTTGAAGTCGATGAAGGTGTCGGGCATCAGGCCCTTGCCGTAACTGTTGTGGGCGTAGGCGGCCGACAAGCCTTTCTCGAACACCCTCAGGCCCAGCTCTGCATCCTCGCAGATGCACCACTCGGCCCAGCCTAGCTCCTCGAGCACGCTGCGCCGGGTCATGGTCATGGTGCCGTGCTGGATGATGGCGTCGCGGTCGTTGCGGGTCACCATGCCGATGTGGAAGAAGCCTTTGTACTCGCTATAGCAGAGCTTCTTGAAGGCGCTCTCGTGCTGGTCGCGGTAGTCCTGCGGCGATTGCACCACGGCGATTTTCGGGTCGGCGAAGTGCGGCACCATATGCTTGAGCCAGTTGCGATCGACGCAGTAATCCGAGTCGATCACTGCAATCACTTCGGCATCCTTGGCGGTGTGGGGCAGCAGGTAGTTCAGGGCGCCACCTTTGAAACCGGCCAACGGTGCGACATGGAAGAACTTGAAGCGCTCGCCGAGCTTTTCGCAGTGGGCCTTGAGCGGCTCCCACACGGCAGGGTCCTTGGTGTTGTTGTCGATCACCAGTACTTCGTAATCCGGGTAGTCCAGCGCGGCGAGCGCGTCGAGGGTCTGTTTGACCATCTCCGGCGGCTCGTTGTAGCACGGCACATGCACCGAGACCTTCGGCCGGTAGGCGCTGTCGCCTTGTACCGGCAGGAACTCCCGGCGCCGCTTGTGGATCCACACGGCCTCGGCCAGTTCGTGGGCCTCGGTCAGCAGCACGATGAACACCCCCAGCGCGCCCAGCGCCAGCAGCACGCCCACGGTCAGGCTGAACCAGGTGCTGTACTGCTGGCTGTAGTCGTAGGCGATCCACACCAGTACCGACCCGCACAGGAAGGTGATGAATGTCAGGAAGGTTCGCCCGCGCTGGCGCAGGGCCGAGCCGTCGATGAACAACACCATCAGGGCGATCACCGCCAGCACCACCGAGGCTACCGCCAGGGCACGCCACTGCGGGATCGCCACCACAGGCCCTTCAAAGTTGAACTTCTGCTGGCGCTCAGCGTTGTACACGCCCCAGTAGGCACCCACGGAGCCTTCGTCGCTGGCCTTCCACGGTTGGTCATAGGCTTCGATGACAAAGTAGTTGTAGCCACGGCGGTTGAGGGTGTTGACCAAGGTGCGCAGGTAGATGGCCTGGTCGGCCTGAGTGGCATCGGCCCCCCCGCGCATGCGGCCGTTGCTTGGCCAGCCGACTTCCGATAGCAGCAGCGGTTTACGGGCAAACTGTTGCTTCAGTTCACGTGCGCGGTCCAGCACGAACTCGACCGAATCCTTCATCGGCACGAACTCCCAATAGGGCAGGATGTGCGCGGCAATCAGGTCGACGTGCTTGGCCAGCTCTGGGTGTTCCTTCCAGATGTGCCACTGCTCACTGGTGGTGACGGGCACTTTGACCGCAGCGCGTACCCGGTCTAGGTATTTGATCAGGTTTTCCGGTGTGACTTCTTCACGGAACAGTGCCTCGTTGCCCACCACAACCCTCACCACGCTGCGTGACGTGTTGGCCAGCTCGATGGCGGTGGCGATTTCGCGCTCGTTGCGTTCCAGGTCCGGGCTGATCCAGATGCCCAGCGTTACCCGCAAGCCGAACTCTTCTGCCAGGCGCGGGATATCAGCCTGGGTACCCTCCACGGTGTAGATACGAATGCTGTCGGTCAGCTTGCTCATCTGCTCCAGGTCCTGGCGCATCTCGTCATCGCTGGGGTATTGACCCTTTTGCGGGCTTTCCCCAAGGCGGAATGGCGAGTACGAGAAGCCGGAGATCTGCTCGGGCCAGGCAGGTGCGGAAACCGGGCGGTTGATCAGCGCCCAGAACCCGGTGAACAGCGCGGCGATGGCCAGGACCACCACCAGGTTGAGGCCGAATTTGCGTGATGACATTGTGGTCCATTTCTTTCTAGGTGGTAGGACATTAAAGCAGCATTGGTAGTGTCTTTCCTAACGATGGAGCTGAAAGCGGCTGCTGGCCTATAATGCGCGCCGGTTTTCGAGGTATAGGTTTCGGGTAGCACCATGAGCACAGAAGATCCACGCTTCGCCGGCGTTGCCCGGCTTTACGGCGACGACGGGCTGCAACGCCTGAGCCAGGCCCATGTGGGGGTCGTCGGAATCGGCGGGGTTGGCTCGTGGGCGGCTGAGGCGCTGGCGCGCAGTGGCGTGGGCGAGATCACCCTGTTCGACTTGGACGATGTCTGCGTCAGCAATACCAACCGCCAGGCCCATGCCCTGGAAGGGCAGGTGGGGCGGCCCAAGGTCGAGGTGATGGCCGAGCGCGTGCGCGCGATCAACCCGGCGTGCACGGTGCATGCAGTGGCCGACTTCGTCACCCGCGAGACCATGGCCGAATACATTACCGAAAACCTCGATTGCGTCATCGACTGCATCGACAGCGTGATGGCCAAGGCCGCACTGATTGCCTGGTGCCGGCGGCGCAAGATCGCCGTGGTCACCACCGGTGGCGCGGGCGGGCAGATCGACCCGACGCAAATCCAGATCGGCGACCTCAACAAGACCTTCAACGACCCGCTGGCATCGCGCGTGCGCTCCACCTTGCGCCGGGACTACAACTTCTCGCGCAACGTCAGCCGCAATTACGGTGTGCCCTGCGTGTTCTCCAGCGAGCAGCTGCGCTATCCCAAGGGGGATGGCAGCGTGTGCCTGCAGAAAAGCTTCGTCGGTGAGGGCGTGCGCCTGGACTGCTCAGGGGGCTTTGGCGCCGTGATGATGGTCACCGCGACCTTCGGCATGGTGGCTGCCAGCAAGGCGGTGGAAAAACTGGTGGCGGGTGCGCGGCGACCTTCTGAACGGGTCAAACCGGAGTAAGGCGCTGGACCTGGGTGAGCTTCTTCGCAGGCCCCTGTAGGAGCGGGCTTGCCCGCGATGAACCCCCCGCCGATTCAGCTGACCGAAACCAGCTCCGCCATCCGCTGCAACACCGCATGCAACCCATTGCTGCGCGACGGCGACAACTGCCGCTCCAGCCCCAGCCGGGTGAACCACTCGCGCAAATCCAGTGCAGCCAGTTCAGCACTGTTCAGGCCTTGCACCCGGACCAGCAGCAACGCCAGCAAACCGCGCAACAACCGCGCGTCACTGCCTGCCTTGAACCGCCACTGGCCATCGCGCTGTTCAACCACCAGCCACACCAGGCTTTCGCAGCCATGCACCCGGTTGCCTTCGCACTTTTGCGCATCCTCCAGCGGAGCCAGGCGGTCACCCATTTGCATCAGCAACCGCGCACGCTGCTCCCAGCCTCGGGCCTGTTCGAAGCTGTCCAGCGCCGCTTGGGCGTCTGCAGGCAGGCTCATCGTAGCAACTCCAGGCCTTGGTCGAGCGCGTCGAAAAACCGCTGCAGGTCGTCGCTGTCGTTGTACAGCCCCAGCGACACCCGAATCGCCCCGTCCAGCCCCAGCCCTTTGAGCAACGGCATGGCGCAGTGATGGCCAGCGCGTACGGCAATGCCCTGTTCGGTCAGCAGGTGAGCGATGTCGGCATTGTGCACGCCGTCGATGACGAAGCTGGCCAGGGCCGCCTGCGGGGAGCCCAGTACGCGCACGCCATCACGGTCAGCCAGCCCGCGCAACAGGTGCTGATGGAGGCTGGATTCATGGTTGCTGACCGCCATGGCATCCAGGCTGGCCAGGTAATCGAGGGTCGCGCCCAGCCCGATCACACCGGCGATGGGCGGTGTGCCTGCCTCAAAGCCCAGCGGAGCAGGGCGGAAGCTGGCGCTGTGGTAATCGGCCAGCTGCACCATCTCTCCGCCGAACTGCCAGTGGCGCAGCAGCTCCAGCGCCTGCGCGCGGCCATAGAGCACGCCGACGCCTTCAGGGCCGTACAACTTGTGGCTGGAAAACACATAGAAGTCACAGCCCAGTTGCTGCACATCGTGACGCCCATGCACCACGCCCTGTGCACCATCCACCACGGTCAACGCGCCTTGGGCGCGTGCGTGGGCGAGCAGGCTTGGCAGCGGCTGCCAGGTGCCGAGCACGTTGGACAACTGGCTGACGGCCAGCACCCGTGTGCGTGGGCCAATCAGTTGCAAGGCCTGGTCGAGGTCGATGCGGCCATGCGCGTCCACGGGCAGCACTACCAGGCGCATGTTGCGCCGCTGCGCCAGTTGCTGCCAGGGCAGCAGGTTGGCGTGGTGTTCCAGGGCGCTGACGGCGATCTCTTCGCCCGCCTCAAAGCGGTGTTCCAGGCCATAGGCCAGCAGGTTCAGCGCCGACGTGGCGCCGTGGGTGAAGATGATTTGCCGCGATTCGGCGGCATTGAGCCAGGCGGCCACCTTGTCGCGGCTGGTTTCGAACGCTTGGGTCGCCAGCGCGCCGGGCAGGTGCTGGGCACGGTGCACGTTGGCCGCGCCGTGGCCGTAATAGTGGCTCAGGGCATCGAGCAGGGCCTGGGGCTTCTGGGTGGTGGCGGCGCTGTCCAGGTAGGTCTGGTGCTGCCGTTGCAGGGCGTCGATAGCGGGGAAATCGGCACGCCAGGGGGAGGGCTGGAACATGATCACGGGGCCTGGAATGAAAATCGGGTCTGGCGTGGTGCCAGACCCGATCTTAACATTTCATACGCTGAGCGTGCGCTGTTCACGGGCAAGCCCGCTCCTACAGGTGCTGAAGGATTCTCAGTTGTGCGCGTGCAGCGCCTCGTTCAGCTCGATCGCCGACTTGTGCGTCTTGCACTCGACGGCGCCATTGAGCGAGTTGCGGCGGAACAGCAGGTCGGTCTGGCCGGCCAGGTCACGGGCCTTGACCACTTTGACCAGCTCGTTGTTCTCGTCGAGCAGGTTCACCTTGGTACCGGCAGTGATGTACAGGCCGGCTTCGACGGTGTTGCGGTCGCCCAGCGGGATGCCGATACCGGCGTTGGCGCCGATCAGGCAGCCTTCGCCGACTTTGATGATGATGTTGCCGCCGCCGGACAGGGTGCCCATGGTCGAGCAGCCGCCGCCCAGGTCCGAGCCCTTGCCGACGAAGACGCCCGCCGAGACACGGCCTTCGATCATGCCTGGGCCTTCGGTGCCAGCGTTAAAGTTGACGAAGCCTTCGTGCATGATGGTGGTGCCTTCGCCGATGTAGGCGCCCAGGCGCACACGGGCGGTGTCGGCGATGCGCACGCCGGCCGGGACCACGTAGTCGGTCATCTTCGGGAATTTGTCCACCGAGAACACTTCCAGCAGCTCGCCCTTCAGGCGCGCTTCCAGTTGCAGTTCGGCAAGCTCCGCCAGGTCGACGGCGCCCTGGTTGGTCCAGGCCACGTTCGGCAGCAGCGGGAAGATACCGGCCAGGCTCAGGCCGTGCGGCTTGACCAGGCGGTGCGACAGCAGGTGCAGCTTGAGGTAGGCCTCAGGGGTCGAGGTCAGCGCAGCGTCTTCGGCCAGCAGGGTGGCGACCAGCGGCTTGTGGCTTTCGGCCAGGCGGGTCAACAGAGCGGCCTGGGCAGCATCAACGCCTTTCAGGGCTTCGGCCAGTTTCAAGGCCTGGCCGTTGCTGAAGGTGATGGCCTGGTTGCCGCCTTCGTAACCGAGGATCGGCGCTACGGCGGCGACCAGCTCGGCGCTCGGCTTGAGCAGCGGTTGTGCGTAGAACACTTCCAGCCAGGTGCCCTGGCGGTTCTGGGAGCCGACACCGAAGGCCAGGCTGAACAGGGTATTGGACATGTGATTACCTCGTGCGAAATAGGGTATGAAGCGCCAGCGGGCTCAGGCCAGCGCGGCGGCGTACAGGTCAGGCTTGAAGCCGACCAATGTGCGCGCGCCCAGGTCGAGCACCGGGCGCTTGATCATCGACGGCTGGGCCAGCATCAGTTCGACGGCCTTGGCCTGGTCGAGATCGGCCTTGCTGGCGTCGTCGAGCTTGCGGAAGGTGGTGCCGGCACGGTTGAGGATGACTTCCCAGCCGTGTTCGTCGCACCAGCGGTTCAGGCTGTCACGGTCGATGCCTTGAGCTTTGTAGTCATGGAATTCGTAGGCGATGGCTTTGTCTTCGAGCCAGGTGCGCGCCTTTTTCATGGTATCGCAGGCTTTGATGCCGTAGAGCGTGTAGGTCATTGTGTGCATTGAGGCCACAGGCTGCCCCAATCTCTCCATTTCCGAATGTCAGTCGCGGGATTATGCGGGAACGATTCTTTGAGCGCCACGGGTGTGGGGTGAATGGGGGGCGGTGTGAGCTACGTGCATCGAAGTCGCAGCTCTCTAGTATCATCATGTTACATATTCATCCGTCACCTGCGACTATCGTGCAGCGGTCTCGATTTAGCCATCACCGCTAACATATTGTTTCAATGGCGATGTTTCGCCCCGATGTAGTTCTTGATTCATAAAGGAAGCTTTTACGGATGCAGTCAGCCTATACCGTCCTCATCCTGCTGACGCTGGTAAGCGTGTCGAAACTGGTCGGGCGCATGGTCCCGCTACCCCTGCCCCTGGTGCAGATCGCCGCCGGCGCATTGTTGGCCTGGCCGACCCTGGGCCTGCACGTGGCGCTGGACCCTGAGCTGTTTCTCTTCCTGTTCCTGCCCCCGCTGCTGTTCGCCGACGGCTGGCGCATCCCCAAGCGTGAGCTGTGGCGCATTCGCGGGCCGGTGGTGGCATTGGCCGTGGGGCTGGTGCTGTTCACCGTGGTGGGTGCCGGCTACTTCATCCACTGGCTGCTGCCGAGCATCCCGCTGCCCGTGGCCTTCGCCTTGGCAGCCGTGTTGTCGCCGACCGACGCCGTGGCGGTTTCGGCGATAACCCAGGACCGCCTACCCACCCCGCTGATGCACATGCTCCAGGGCGAGGCGCTGATGAACGACGCGTCGGGCCTGGTGACCTTCAAGTTCGCGCTGGCAGCGGCGATCACCGGCGTGTTCTCGTTGGCCGATGCCAGCTTCAGCTTCGTGCTGGTCGCATTGGGTGGCCTGGCGGTGGGTGTGGCCCTGAGCTGGCTGATCGGTCGCCTGCGCGCCTGGATGATCGCCCGTGGCTGGGATGACCCGGCTACCCATGTGGTGTTCATGCTGCTGCTACCGTTTGCCGCTTATGTGCTGGCCGAGCGCCTTGGTGTGTCGGGCATTCTCTCGGCGGTGGCGGCCGGCATGATGCAGAGCTGGCTCGACCTGCTGCCGCGCCAGACCAGCACCCGCTTGCTCAACCGCAGCGTCTGGTCGCTGCTGGAGTTCGCGTTCAATGGCTTGATCTTCTTGCTGCTGGGCCTGCAGTTGCCCGACATCATCAAGGCGGTGGTCAGCCACGAGGCGACGGTCTGGCCAACCCTGGCCTGGCGCTGCCTGGACGTGCTGGCGATCTTCGCAGCGTTGATTCTGCTGCGGTTCATCTGGGTGCAGAGCATCTGGCGGGCGATTGGTGTGGTGCGGCGCTGGCGCGGCAAGCCGGCGCTGGTGCTGATGCCAACCGCACGCTCGTGCTGGCTGCTGACCTTGGGCGGGGTACGGGGTGCGGTGACCCTGGCGGGTGTGATGTCGATACCGTTGCTGATGGGGGCGGGCCAGGCGTTCCCTGAACGCGACTTGCTGATCTTCATTGCCGCCGGGGTCATTTTGTTGTCGCTGATCAGTGCCTGCATCGCGTTGCCGATCCTGCTGCGTGGCATCACCAAGAGCCCGGACGAGCGCCTGCATCAAGAGGTGCAGGAAGCCTGGCGCCGTACCGCCGAGGCGGCGATTCATGCGTTGGAAGCTGAGGAAGTGATCGACGCCAACGCGCCGCAGGATGCCGCGCAGGCGACACTCGCCACCGAGCTCAAGGCAAGGTTGATGGCCGAGTATCGGGACGAGCTGAACAGTTACAACGACACGGCCGAGGCGAGAGCTTTGGCTGAGCAGATGGATTTGCTCGAGCGGCGTTTGCGTTTGCGCGCACTACGGGCGCAGCGGCTGGAGCTGTATAACCTGCATCGCCAGCACCTGGTGGGCGATGAGGTGGTGCGGCAGGTGTTGGGTGAGCTGGATATGAGTGAGGCCAACCTGGGGCAGGTCAGGTAGAACTCATTGTTGCCATTCGCGGGACAAGCCCGCTCCCACAGGTACCCAGCAACCTCAAATGCAATGGAGAACCTGTGGGAGCTGGCTTGCCCCGCGAATGGGGCACAAAGTGCCCCCAGTTCCGTCAGCGGTTTTGCAGGAAGGCGCGAATCCGCTCAGCCGCCTCGATACATTCGGCCAGCGGCGCAACCAGTGCCATGCGCACCCGACCTGCGCCTGGGTTCACGCCATCCACCTCACGCGACAGGTAAGACCCCGGCACCACGGTCACATGCTGGACTTCGAACAGGTCGCGGGTGAACGCGGCATCGCAGCCCGGCACCTTGGCCCAAAGGTAGAAGCTGCCATCCGGCCGCTGCACATCCATTACCGGCTGCAGGATATCCAGCACGGCATCGTACTTGGCGCGGTACTGGTCACGGTTCTCGCGCACATGCGCCTCGTCCTGCCAGGCAGCGATGCTGGCCAGCTGAGTCTGCACGGGCATGGCGCAGCCATGGTAGGTGCGGTACAGCAGGAACGGCTTGATGATCGCGGCGTCACCGGCGACGAAGCCCGAGCGCAGGCCCGGCAGGTTGGAACGTTTGGACAGGCTGTGGAACACCACGCAACGCTTGAAATCGTTGCGGCCCAGCTCGGCGCAGGCGCTGAGCAGGCCCGGTGGTGGCGCGTCTTCGTCGAAGTACAGTTCGCTGTAGCACTCGTCGGCGGCGATCACGAAGTCGTGCTCGTCGGCCAGGGCAATCAGCTTCTTCAGGGTGTCCATCGGCACCAGCGCACCGGTGGGGTTGCCCGGCGAGCACAGGAACAGGATCTGGCAACGCGTCCAGACTTCCGTAGGCACGGCATCGAAGTCCGGGTTGAACCCGTTGGCTTCCAGGCACGGCAGGTAGTGCGGGGTGGCACCGGCGAGCAGGGCTGCGCCCTCGTAGATCTGGTAGAACGGGTTGGGGCTGACTACCAGGCCATCATTGTCGCGGTTGACCACGGCCTGGGTGAAGGCGAACAGCGCCTCGCGGGTACCGTTGACCGGCAGAATGTGGCGGTCGGCATCCAGCCAGCCGGCCGGCACGCCGAAACGGCGTTCGCACCACTGTCCAATGGCCTGGCGCAGGGCTGGCAGGCCGAGAGTGCTTGGATAGACCGCCAGCTTGTCGAGGTTGTCGGCCATGGCCTGGGCGACGAACGCAGGCGATTCGTGCTTCGGCTCACCAATCGACAGGGCGATGGCGCGTTTGTCCGCTGCAGGCTTCACGCTGCCCAGTAGGGCGCGGAGTTTCTCGAACGGGTAGGGCTGAAGCTGGGTCAGGGCAGGGTTCATCGGCGCAAGGTCTCGTCAATCGTCTAATCGTTAAAAGGTCACGCGGTTCGGGCTGGTGTCGCTGGCCTGGCCGGCCTGCAGCTGCTGCACGATGGCTTCCTGCAGGCGGCTGCACAGTTGCGGGTCGGACAGCGGCTGGTTATCGGCGTCGGTAATGAAGAACACGTCTTCCACGCGTTCGCCGAGGGTGGCGATCTTGGCATTTTGCAGCGACAGGTCGAACTCCAGGAAGATTCGCCCGATGCGTGCCAGCAGGCCGGGGCGGTCGGGTGCGGTGATCTCCAGGATGGTCACCGGCCGCTGGGCATCGTTGAGGATGGTCACCTGCGGCGGGAAGTTGAAGTGCTTGAGCTGGCGCGGCACCCGACGCTGGATGATCGTTGGGTAATCCTCGGGGTTGCGCAGCGCTTCGGTCAGGCCGTCGCGGATCTGCTTGACCCGCTGCGGGTTGTCGCCGATCGAGCCGCCGTCGTTGTCGAGCACGATGTAGGTGTCGAGGGTGAACTGGCTGCTGGAGGTGATGATCCGCGCGTCATGGATGTTCAGGTTGAGCTGCGACATGGCCGCCACGGTCACGGCAAAGAAGTCGTGCTGGTCGGGTGCATAGATGAAGATCTGCGTGCCGCCTTCGAACTCGCGCTGGGTGGTTTCCTTGATCAGTACCAGCGGCCCGCCGTCAGCGGGTTGCTGGAGGATGGCGTCGGTGTGCCAGGCCACATCGGCGGCGTTGTGCTTGAGGAAGTAGTCGTCGCCAAGCTGGGACCACAGTTGCTCGACGTCGTCCGGGTCGGTGCCCTCGCGCACCAGAATGTCCAGTGCCGAGCTTTGCGTCTGGCGGATCTGTTCTTCGCGATCGAGCGGGTTTTCCAGGCCGCGGCGCAGGGCGCGCTTGGTCTCGGTGTACAGCTGGCGCAGCAGGCTGGCGCGCCAGGAATTCCACAGGCTGGGGTTGGTGGCGTTGATGTCGGCCACGGTCAACACATAGAGGTAGTCCAGGCGCGTTTCGTCGCCGACATGCAGGGCAAAGTCGTTGATCACCTGCGGGTCGGACAGGTCTTTGCGCTGGGCGGTGGTCGACATCACCAGGTGGTTCAGCACCAGCCAGACGATCAGGCGGCTGTCCCAGGCCGGCAGCTGGTGGCGTTCGCAGAACTTCTGCGCATCCACCGCGCCCAGTTCGGAATGGTCGCCTTGGCGGCCTTTGCCGATGTCGTGGTACAGCCCGGCCAGGTAGATCAGCTCCGGCTTGGGCAGGCGGCCCATGAGCTTGCTGGCCAGCGGGAATTTCTCGGACACCGGCGTGTACTGCAGCTTGCGCAGGTGCTTGATGAGGTTGAGGGTATGCGCATCGACCGTATAGATGTGGAACAGGTCATGCTGCATCTGCCCGACGATCAGGCCGAATTCCGGCAGGTAGCGGCCAAGGATGCCGTAGCGGTTCATCCGCCGCAGGTTGCGGTGGATGCCGATTTCGCATTTGAACAGCTCGATGAACAGGCTGGTGTTGCGGATGTCGTTGCGGAAGGTGTCGTCGATCAGGTGGCGATGCTCGCGCAGCAGGCGCACGGTGTCGGCGCGCACACCCTTGATCTCGGGGTGTTGGGCCATCAGCACGAAGATTTCCAGCATGGCGAACGGCGTGCGCTTGAACACGTTCGGGCTGACCGCCTCGATATAGCCGTCGTGCAGGCGGAAGCGCGCATTCAGCGGCTGGGTGGTGCCGCTGTCGTCATCGGCGAGGATGACTTCCTCGAAGTGCTGGATGATCAGGTCGCACAGCTGGCTGATGCTCATCACCACCCGGTAGTACTGCTGCATGAACTGTTCGATGGCGCGCTTGGGGTTTTCATCGGTGTAGCCCAGCAGCGCGGCGATGCTGCGCTGGTGGTCGAACAGCAGGCGGTCCTCGGCGCGGCCCGCCAGCATGTGCAGGGCGTAGCGCACTTTCCACAGGAAGTCCTGGGACGAGGCCAGCAGTTCGTTTTCGCTCTCCAGCAGAAAACCTTCGCCGGCCAGGGCGTGCAGGTTCAGCGTGCCGTATTGGCGCCGGGCCACCCACAGCACCGTCTGGATGTCGCGCAGGCCGCCGGGCGAGCCTTTGACATTGGGCTCGAGGTTGTACTCGGTGTCGTTGTACTTGTGGTGGCGGGCCTTGAGTTCGGCGCGCTTGGCCAGGAAGAACTCCCGGCTCGGCCACATGTGCGCGGTGCTGGTGACATCCAGCATGCGCTGGCGCAAGGCTTCGGGGCCGGCGATGGTGCGGCTTTCCATCATGTTGGTAATGACCGTCAGGTCGGCACGCGCCTGCTCGGCACATTCATCGACGGTGCGCACGCTCTGGCCCACTTCCAGGCCGATATCCCATAGCAGGGTCAGGAACCGTTCGATGGCGTCGCGGTACTGCTCGTGCTCGGCGGCGCCGAGCAGGATCAGCAGGTCGATGTCCGAGTGCGGGTGCAATTCGCCGCGCCCGTAACCACCGCACGCGACGAGGGCGATGCCGCTGGTGTCGCCCCAGTCGAACTGGTTCCAGGCCTGCTGCAGAATGTTGTCGACGAGCCAGGCGCGGTCCTCGATCAGCCGACGGATCTCCCGGCCTTCGCGAAAACGCTTGTCGAGCACCTCGCCGGCCTGGCGGATGGCTTTCTTGAAGGCGGCGATTGGGCTCGCCTTGAGGGCCAGTTCCGCCTGGAACTGGCCGCGGTCGAACAGCTCGGGATCCACCTGGGGCATGCGTCGCGTTCCTGTCGTAAAGGCCTTGGCGTCAAATCAGGCCGAGGTGCGCGGGATGGTGTCGTCCTTGCGCAGGGTGAAGATCTCGTAGCCGGTCGCGGTCACCACCAGGGTGTGCTCCCACTGGGCCGAGAGCTTGCGGTCCTTGGTGATGGCCGTCCAGCCGTCGCCCAGCACCTTGGTATCGGCCTTGCCCTGGTTGATCATCGGCTCGATGGTGAAGGTCATGCCTTCCTTGAGCTCCATGCCAGTGCCGGCACGGCCGTAGTGAAGGATCTGCGGCTCTTCGTGGAACACCTTGCCGATGCCATGGCCGCAGAACTCGCGCACCACCGAGAAACCGTTCTTTTCGGCGTGCTTCTGGATCACTTCACCGATGTCGCCCAGGCGGCAGCCCGGCTTGACCAGTTCGATGGCCTTGTACATGCATTCCTGGGTGACCTTGGACAGGCGCTCGGCCCATACCGGCACGGTGCCGACGTGGAACATGCGGCTGGTGTCGCCGTGGTAGCCGTCCTTGATCACGGTGACGTCGATGTTCAGCGTGTCACCGTCCTTGAGCGGCTTGTCGTTGGGGATGCCGTGGCAGACCACATGGTTGATCGAGGTGCAGATCGACTTCGGGTAGCCTTTGTAGTTGAGCGGTGCCGGGATCGCCTGCTGGACGTTGACGATGTAGTCGTGGCACAGGCGGTCGAGCGCTTCGGTGGTGACACCGGGCTTGACGTGCTCTTCGATCATTTCCAGCACTTCGGCGGCCAGGCGGCCGGCGATGCGCATCTTCTCGATGTCTTCTGCGGTCTTGATGGTAACGGTCATTACAGGCTCTCTACGGCGCCGCAGGCGGCGCGAACAAACGGGAAAGGCCGGATTCTAGCAGAGCAGGGCGGCATTCTGTCGGGATAAAGGCGGCCATGCTGCTGTCTACAGGGGGCATTCTGGCCTGTTTGGCGGGGTGCTGCAAAAACCGCTGACGGACGAGCGATTATCCTGGTTCCGTTCGGTCGCGGTCTGTGGTATAAAATGCGCCGCTTTCGGGGACGACCCCGTGAGCATAAACCCACACACGTGTCGACACGATGACCTGGGTGCCCCGAGTTCTCGAATTTGCGGGTTGGTCATTGGGATACGTGGAGGCCCAACCCGACTTATCAAGGAACTATCATGTCCCAAGTCAACATGCGCGATATGCTGAAGGCCGGTGTGCACTTCGGCCACCAGACCCGTTACTGGAACCCGAAAATGGGCAAGTACATTTTCGGCGCGCGTAACAAGATCCACATCATCAACCTGGAAAAAACCCTGCCAATGTTCAACGAAGCTCTGGCTTTCGTAGAGCGTCTGGCTCAGGGCAAGAACAAGATCATGTTCGTCGGCACCAAGCGTTCCGCCGGCAAGATCGTTGCCGAGCAAGCTGCTCGCGCCGGTTCGCCATACGTTGATCACCGCTGGTTGGGCGGCATGCTGACCAACTACAAAACCATCCGTGCTTCGATCAAGCGTCTGCGCGACCTGGAAACCCAGGCCGAAGATGGCACCTTTGCCAAGCTGACCAAGAAAGAAGCCCTGATGCGTTCGCGCGATCTGGAAAAGCTGGACCGCAGCCTGGGTGGTATCAAGGACATGGGCGGCCTGCCTGATGCCCTGTTCGTGATCGACGTTGACCACGAGCGCATTGCTATCACCGAAGCCAACAAGCTGGGCATCCCGGTAATCGGCGTTGTCGATACCAACAGCAGCCCGGAAGGTGTTGACTACATCATCCCAGGCAACGACGACGCCATCCGCGCCATCGAGCTGTACATGACTTCGATGGCCGACGCCATCATCCGCGGCCGCAACAACGTTGCTGGCGGCACCGAAGTCTACGCTGAAGAAGCGGCTGCACCTGCTGCTGAGTAATAGGCGCTAGCGTCTACTTGGCACGCAAAAAGGGGGCTTTGCCCCCTTTTTGCCACCTTGAAATCCTGCTGTCAGCAATGCTCCCGCATCATGGGCTGGCTGAGACAACAACAGCGGATTCGCAGAATTGAACGCCCGTGACGAGCGGGTGGAATGGTTGAAAAACTTTCCAAGAGGATTTTGAAATGGCAGCAATTACTGCAGCGCTGGTCAAAGAACTGCGCGAGCGTACCGGCGAAGGCATGATGGATTGCAAGAAGGCCCTGGAAAAGGCCGGCGGCGACATCGAAAAAGCCATTGACGACATGCGTGCCTCGGGCGCCATCAAGGCCGCCAAAAAGGCTGGCAACGTCGCTGCCGAAGGCGCGATCGCAGTCAAGACCGACGGTAAATCCGCCGTTCTGCTGGAAGTGAACTCGCAGACCGACTTCCTGGCCCTGCAAGACGACTTCAAGAACTTCGTTGCCGAAAGCATCGAAGAAGCCTTCGCCCAGAAGCTGACTGACGCAGCTCCGCTGATCGCCTCGCGTGAAGCTGCTCGTGAAGCCCTGGTTGCCAAGTGCGGCGAAAACGTCAACATCCGCCGCCTGGTGCGCGTTGAGGGTGACGTTGTCGGTGCTTACCTGCACGGCAACAAGATCGGTGCCGTTGTTGTCCTGAAAGGCGGCGACGTCGAGCTGGCCAAGAACATCGCCATGCACGTTGCAGCCTCGAACCCAGAGTTCCTGGATGCTTCGGAAATCTCCGCCGAGGCCATCGAGCGCGAGAAGAATGTCTTCCTGCAGCTGAACGCCGACAAGATCGCCGGCAAGCCGGAAAACATCGTTGAGAACATGATCAACGGCCGTATCACCAAGTTCAAGGCCGAAGCCTCGCTGAAAGAGCAAGCCTTCGTCATGAACCCGGAAGTCAAAGTCGGCGAACTGGCCAAGAAAGCCGGCGCTGAAATCGTTTCCTTCACTTACTTCAAAGTAGGCGAAGGCATCGAGAAGCCGGTCGACGACTTCGCTGCTGAAGTAGCCGCTCAGGTAGCAGCTGCCAAGCAGTAAGACAGACTCGTCTGTCGCCCCAAAGAGGCTGCCCGCTCACGCGCGCAGCCTCTTTGTCAAAGCGGGTGCGGTTTTCGAACCGTTGTTCGCTGACGCAGTCGCTGCGTCACGTTAGAGTTACACGCAGGCTCGAAGCAGCCCGCCAGAATTTTACAAACGCCGCAGGAGAGATTCGCAATGGCTCAGCAGGGCAGTGGTTATCAGGCTCGCTATAAACGCATTCTACTCAAACTTAGCGGCGAGGCCCTGATGGGCTCGGAAGAGTTCGGGATCGACCCCAAGGTCCTGGATCGCATGGCACTTGAGGTCGGCCAATTGGTCGGCATCGGTGTTCAGGTAGGTCTCGTTATCGGTGGTGGCAACCTGTTCCGTGGTGCGGCGCTCAGTGCAGCCGGCATGGACCGTGTCACCGGCGACCACATGGGCATGCTGGCAACCGTCATGAATGGCCTGGCCATGCGCGATGCGCTGGAGCGGGCGAACATCACTGCCATCGTGATGTCGGCCATTTCCATGGTGGGTGTGACCGATCATTACGATCGCCGCAAAGCCATGCGCCACCTGAATGCCAAAGAAGTCGTAATCTTCGCTGCCGGTACCGGCAACCCGTTCTTCACCACCGACTCTGCCGCTTGCCTGCGCGCCATCGAAATCGATGCCGACGTGGTATTGAAGGCAACGAAGGTCGATGGTGTATACACTGCAGATCCATTCAAAGACCCGCATGCCGAGAAGTTCGATCATCTGACCTACGATGAAGTGCTGGATCGCAAGCTGGGCGTGATGGACCTGACGGCAATCTGTCTGTGCCGCGACCACAAGATGCCGCTGCGCGTCTTCAACATGAACAAGCCCGGCGCCCTGCTGAACATCGTGCATGGCGGCGCGGAAGGAACTCTGATCGAGGAAGTTCAAAAATGATCAACGACATCAAGAAAGACGCCCAGGACCGCATGGGCAAGTCCATCGAGGCACTGGGTCGCAACCTGGCGTCCATCCGTACCGGTCGCGCCCACCCCAGCATCCTGGACAGCGTCAAGGTTCCGGCCTGGGGCAGCGAAATGCCGCTGAACCAGGTGGCTGCCGTGTCCGTTGAAGATGCCCGTACCCTGAAGATCGTCGCCCACGACAAGAACCTCAGCGCTGCCATCGAAAAGGCCATCCTGACGTCCGACCTGGGCCTGAACCCGTCCAGCGCCGGTACCACCATTCGTGTGCCGATGCCTGCCCTGACCGAAGAAACCCGCAAGGGTTACACCAAGCAGGCCAGCGCTGTTGCCGAAGACGCCAAGGTTGCCGTGCGCAACGTGCGTCGTGACGCACTGGCCGACCTCAAGAAGCTGACCAAGGACAAGGAAATCAGCGAAGACGAAGAGCGTCGCGCCGCTGACGAGATCCAGAAGCTGACCGACAAATTCGTCGCCGAGATCGACGCTGCGTTCAAAGCCAAGGAAAAGGACCTGTTGGCCGTCTAAGGCCGAGGTTTTTTAATGGAAAAGACCAAGCTGGCGGCACCGTCATCGGTGCCGCGTCACGTCGCGATCATCATGGATGGCAATAATCGCTGGGCAAAGAAGCGCCTGTTGCCCGGCGTCGCCGGGCACAAGGCCGGCGTCGATGCCGTGCGTGCGGTCATCGAAGTCTGCGCCAAGTCCGGGGTCGAGGTGCTGACCCTGTTCGCCTTCTCCAGCGAGAACTGGCAGCGCCCGGCCGAAGAGGTCGGTGCGCTGATGGAGTTGTTCTTCTCGGCACTGCGCCGTGAGGCCAGGCGCCTCAACGAGAACAACATCAGCCTGCGTATCATTGGTGACCGTTCGCGTTTTCACCCGGAGCTGCAGGCCGCCATGCGCGAGGCCGAGGCGCTGACTGCCGGCAACAACCGCTTCATCCTGCAGATCGCCGCCAACTACGGTGGGCAGTGGGATATCGCCCAAGCCGCGCAACGGCTGGCGCGTGAAGTTCAGGCCGGCCATCTGCGCCCGGACGACATCACGCCGGGGTTGTTGCAGGCATGCCTGGCCACCGGCGAGCAGCCGTTGCCGGACCTGTGCATCCGCACCGGTGGCGAGCACCGCATCAGCAACTTCCTGCTGTGGCAGCTGGCCTACGCCGAACTGTACTTCTCCGACCTGTACTGGCCGGACTTCAAACACGAGGCCATGCGCAATGCCCTGGCCGATTTCGCTTCGCGCCAGCGCCGCTTCGGTAAGACCAGCGAGCAGGTCGAGGCTGGAGCTCGTGCTTAATGCTTAAACAACGCATCATTACCGCGCTGATCCTGCTGCCGGTCGCGCTGGGTGGTTTCTTCCTGCTCAACGGCGGGGACTTCGCCCTCTTCATCGGCTTCGTGGTTACCCTGGGTGCCTGGGAATGGGCGCGCCTGGCCGGGCTTATGGCTCAGCCCCTGCGCATCGCCTACGCCGCCGTGGTCGCCGGGGCGCTGATGCTGCTCTACCTGATGCCTGACCTGGCGCCCTGGGTGCTGGGTGCTTCGGTGATCTGGTGGGCGCTGGCCACCTGGCTGGTGCTGACCTACCCGCGCAGCAGTGAATTGTGGGCCAGCGCCGCCTGCCGCCTGCTGATCGGCCTGCTGATACTGCTGCCGGCCTGGCAGGGGTTGGTGCTGCTCAAGCACTGGCCGCTGGGCAACTGGCTGATTCTCTCGGTCATGGTGCTGGTGTGGGCTGCCGATATCGGCGCCTATTTCTCCGGTCGTGCCTTTGGCAAGCGCAAGCTTGCGCCGCAGGTCAGCCCGGGCAAGAGCTGGGAAGGCGTTTATGGCGGCCTGGCTGTCAGCCTGCTGATTACCCTGGGGGTCGGCATCAGCCGCGACTGGGGTATTGGCCAGATCCTGCTGGGCCTTGTGGGCGCCGCGCTGGTGGTCATGTCGTCGGTGATCGGTGACCTGACCGAAAGCATGTTCAAGCGCCGTTCCGGTATCAAGGACAGCAGTAACCTGTTGCCTGGCCATGGTGGTGTGCTTGACCGCATCGACAGCCTGACAGCGGCCATCCCGATCTTTGCCGTGCTGTTGTGGGCTGCCGAATGGGGTGTGATGTGACTGCCATACAGCGCATTACCGTGCTGGGCGCTACCGGCTCGATCGGCCTCAGCACGCTGGATGTGATCGCCCGTCACCCCGAGCGTTATCAGGTGTTCGCGTTGAGTGGTTATTCGCGCATCGACGAGCTGCTGGGCTTGTGCGTACAGCATCGTCCGGCCTTTGCCGTGGTGCCGAATGGCGAAGCGGCCGCACGCCTGCGTGCTGGCCTTGCGGCTGCGGGCTGCGCCACCGAGGTGCTGGAAGGGGAGGCTGGCCTCTGCGAAGTCGCCTGCGCCCCTGAAGTGGATGCGGTGATGGCGGCTATCGTCGGCGCTGCCGGGCTGCGCCCGACGTTGGCAGCTGTCGAGGCAGGCAAGAAGGTGCTGCTGGCCAACAAGGAGGCGCTGGTGATGTCCGGCGCACTGTTCATGGATGCCGTGCGTCGTAGCGGCGCCGTGCTGCTGCCGATCGACAGCGAGCACAATGCGATTTTCCAGTGCCTGCCGGGCGATTACGAGCGCGGCCTGAGCCAGGTTGGCGTACGCCGGATCCTGCTGACCGCTTCGGGTGGTCCGTTCCGCGAAACGCCGCAGGCGGCGCTGGCCGATGTCACGCCGGAACAGGCCTGCGCCCACCCGAACTGGTCCATGGGGCGCAAGATTTCGGTGGACTCGGCGAGCATGATGAACAAGGGGCTGGAGCTGATCGAAGCCTGCTGGCTGTTCGATGCGGCGCCGGCCAAGGTTGAGGTGGTGGTGCACCCGCAGAGCGTGATCCACTCGCTGGTGGATTACGTTGATGGTTCGGTATTGGCCCAATTGGGCAACCCGGATATGCGCACGCCCATTGCCAACGCCCTGGCCTGGCCTGAGCGGATCGATTCCGGGGTTGCGCCGCTGGATCTGTTCGCCATTGCCCGTCTGGATTTCCAGGCCCCCGACGAACTGCGCTTTCCTTGCCTGCGCTTGGCGCGGCAGGCTGCCGAGGCCGGCAACAGTGCACCTGCGGTGCTCAATGCGGCCAACGAGATCGCTGTCGAGGCATTTCTCGAGCGGCGTATCCGCTTCCCGGAGATCGCGGGTATGATCGAACAGGTGCTCGACCAGGAGCCTGTGGTTCCAGTGACGTCGCTGGATGCAGTATTCGCTGCCGACCAGCGCGCCCGCGAGCTGTCTCGTGAGTGGTTGAGGCGCCACGGTCGTTGATTACGATCGGCCCAGGGTTTGTACGAAAAGTCGTTCCGCTGAACGTCATTCGGAGAAAGACATGACTGCGTTGTACATGATTATCGGCACCCTGGTGGCCCTGGGTGTACTGGTCACTTTCCACGAATTCGGCCACTTCTGGGTTGCCCGGCGTTGCGGTGTGAAGGTGCTGCGCTTTTCCGTAGGCTTCGGGCCTGGCCTGTTGCGCTGGCATGACCGCCATGGCACCGAGTTCGTGGTGGCGGCGATCCCCCTGGGCGGTTACGTCAAGATGCTCGACGAGCGCGAGGGCGATGTGCCCCCGGCACTGGTCGACCAATCGTTCAATCGCAAGTCGGTTCGCCAGCGCATTGCCATCGTTGCAGCGGGGCCGATTGCCAACTTCCTCCTGGCTATCGTGTTTTTCTGGGTGCTGGCGATGCTCGGCACCCAGCAGATCCGCCCGGTAATCGGTGCGGTAGAGTCCGGCAGCCTGGCAGCGTCGGCTGGGCTGGTGGCGGGGCAGGAAATCGTCTCCATCGATGGCAAACCGACCAATGGCTGGTCGGCGGTCAATTTGCAGCTGGTTCGCCGCCTTGGCGAAAGCGGAACCTTGCAAGTTGGCGTGCGCGATGAAGGCGCCAGCGCCGAACGTCAGTTGCAGGTGAAGCTTGATAGCTGGCTTAAAGGCGCAGATGAGCCCGACCCGATTCAGTCCCTCGGGCTGCGCCCTTGGCGCCCCGCGGTGCAGCCTGTGCTGGCCGAGATCGACCCCAAGGGCCCGGCTGCTGCTGCCGGCCTGAAGACCGGGGACAAGCTGCTGGCCCTTGATGGCGTTGCACTGAGCGACTGGCAGCAAGTGGTCGACAGCGTGCGCGCGCGCCCCGAGGCCAATGTGGTGGTTCGTGTAGAGCGCGATGGCGCTGCGCTGGATGTGCCGGTAACCCTGGCCCGCAAGGGTGAGGGCAAGGCTGCCGGTGGTTACCTGGGTGCCGGTGTCAAAGGCGCCGAATGGCCTGCCAGCATGCTCCGCGAGGTGAGCTACGGGCCGCTGGATGCAGTGGGCGAGGGCATCTCGCGGACCTGGAACATGAGCGTCCTGACGCTCGAATCACTGAAGAAAATGCTGTTCGGTGAGCTCTCGGTAAAAAACTTGAGCGGACCGATAACCATTGCTAAAGTGGCGGGCGCTTCAGCCCAGTCCGGCGTCGGGGATTTCCTGAATTTCCTCGCCTACCTGAGCATAAGCCTGGGGGTTCTTAACCTGCTGCCCATTCCGGTACTGGATGGGGGGCATTTGCTGTTTTACCTGGTCGAGTGGGCGCGCGGTCGTCCGCTGTCCGATCGGGTACAAGGTTGGGGGATCCAGATCGGTATCAGTTTGGTCGTAGGGGTGATGTTGCTCGCCCTGATCAACGATCTGGGTCGACTATAAAAGCTTCGCATTGCGAACCTGCCGCCCTTTCGCGGCAGGTTGTTTATTGCCAGTTGGAATAAAAGGACTTCATGAAACGTCTGCTGCTAACTGCGGTCCTCTCCGCACTGATGATCGCTGAAGTTCACGCCGAGTCCTTCACCATCTCCGATATTCGTGTCAACGGCCTGCAGCGGGTATCCGCTGGCAGCGTGTTCGGCGCCTTGCCCCTGAACGTGGGCGACCAGGCCGATGACCGGCGCCTGGTGGAGTCGACCCGTTCGCTGTTCAAGACTGGCTTCTTCCAGGACATCCAGCTGAACCGCGATGGCAATGTCCTGATCATCAACGTGGTCGAGCGCCCGTCGGTGTCGAGCATCGAGATCGAAGGCAACAAGGCGATCAGCACCGAAGACCTGATGAAGGGCCTGAAACAGTCGGGCCTGGCGGAAGGCGAGATCTTCCAGCGCGCCACCCTCGAAGGTGTGCGTAACGAACTGCAGCGCCAATATGTCGCCCAGGGCCGCTACTCGGCCGAGGTCGACGCCGAAGTGGTGCCGCAGCCGCGCAACCGCGTCGCGCTGAAAATCAAGATCAACGAAGGTACCGTCGCTGCCATCCAGCACATCAACATCGTTGGCAACACCGTGTTCGACGATGAAGAGCTGTCGCAGCTGTTCGAGCTGAAGACCACCAACTGGCTGTCGTTCTTCAAGAACGACGACAAGTATGCCCGCGAAAAACTCTCCGGTGACCTGGAGCGCCTGCGTTCCTACTACCTGGACCGCGGCTACATCAACATGGACATCGCCTCTACCCAGGTGTCGATCACCCCGGACAAGAAGCACGTCTACATCACCGTCAACGTCAACGAAGGCGAAAAGTACACCGTTCGCGACGTTAAACTGTCCGGTGACCTGAAGGTGCCGGAAGACCAGGTCAAGTCGCTGCTGCTGGTGCAGCCGGGCCAGGTATTCTCGCGCAAGGTGATGACCACCACGTCCGAGCTGATCACCCGTCGCCTGGGTAACGAAGGCTATACCTTCGCCAACGTCAACGGCGTGCCACAGCCGAACGACCAGGACCACACCGTCGACATCATGTTCGTCGTGGACCCGGGCAAGCGTGCATACGTCAACCGCATCAACTACCGCGGCAACACCAAGACCGAAGACGAAGTGCTGCGCCGCGAAATGCGCCAGATGGAAGGCGGCTGGGCGTCGACCTACCTGATCGACCAGTCCAAGACCCGTCTGGAGCGCCTGGGCTTCTTCAAGGAAGTCAACGTCGAGACCCCGCCGGTGCCAGGCACTGACGACCAGGTCGACGTCAACTACAGCGTTGAAGAGCAAGCCTCCGGTTCGATCACCGCCAGCGTCGGTTTCGCCCAGAGCGCCGGCCTGATCCTCGGTGGTTCGATCAGCCAGACCAACTTCCTCGGTACCGGTAACAAGGTCTCCATCGGCCTGACCCGTTCCGAATACCAGACCCGCTACAACTTCGGCTTCGTGGACCCCTACTTCACTGCTGACGGCGTCAGCCTGGGCTACAACGCGTTCTACCGCAGCACCGACTACGACGACCTCGACGTCGACGTGGCCAGCTATGCGGTCGACAGCCTGGGTGCGGGTGTCAGCCTCGGCTACCCGATCAGTGAAACCTCGCGCCTGACCTACGGCCTGAGCGTGCAGCAGGACAAGATCAAGACCGGCCGTTATACCGTCGACGAGATCTTCGACTTCCTCGAAGAGGAGGGCGATAGCTTCCTGAACTTCAAGGCGTCGGTCGGCTGGTCCGAATCGACCCTGAACAAAGGCGTGCTGGCTACCCGTGGTCACTCCCAGAGCCTGACCCTGGAAACCACCGTGCCGGGCAGCGACCTGTCGTTCTACAAGCTCGACTACCGCGGCCAGCTGTTCAAGCCAATCAACAATGACTACACCCTGCGCCTGCACACCGAACTGGGCTATGGTGATGGTTTCGGTGGTACTTCGGGCCTGCCGTTCTACGAGAACTACTACGCGGGTGGCTTCAACTCCGTCCGCGGCTTCAAGGACAGCAGCCTGGGGCCGCGCAGTACGCCTAGTACCGGCAAGAACCCAGGTACGATTGCCGACCCGGATCAGGATCCGCTGCCATTCGGTGGCAACGTGCTGGTGCAAGGTGGCGTCGAGCTGCTGTTCCCGCTGCCGTTCGTCAAGGACCAGCGTTCGCTGCGCACCTCCGTGTTCTGGGATGTGGGTAACGTGTTCGACACCAATTGCGGCAGCAAGCCGGATTGCGAAAAGGTCGGCTTCTCGGGCATGGCCAGTTCGGTCGGCCTGGGCGTCACCTGGATTACTGCCCTGGGCCCGTTGAGCTTCAGCCTGGCGATGCCGGTCAAGAAGCCGGACGATGCCGATACCCAGGTGTTCCAATTCTCTCTGGGCCAGACCTTCTAAGGTCGGCCCTAGCTTAATGACAACGGTTTATCCAGGAGTGCATCGTGCGTAAATTGGCTCAACTGGCCGTAGTGGCCGCGGCGCTGGTCGCCACCCCGGCGTTCGCCGAAATGAAGGTTGCCGTACTGAACTATCAGATGGCCCTGCTCGAATCCGATGCCGCCAAGAAGTACGCGGTGGATGCCGAGAAGAAATTCGGCCCGCAACTGACCAAGCTCAAAGGGCTGGAAAGCAGCGCCAAGGGCATTCAGGACCGCCTGATCAAGGGCGGCGACAAGATGGCCCAGCCAGAGCGCGAGCGCCTGGAGCTTGAATTCAAGCAAAAGGCCCGTGACTTCCAGTTCCAGTCCAAGGAACTGAACGAAGCCAAGGCCGTCGCCGACCGTGACATGCTCAAGCAGCTCAAGCCCAAGCTGGATGGCGCTGTCGAGGAAGTGATCAAGAAAGGCGGTTACGACCTGGTTCTCGAGCGCGGTGCGGTCATTGATGTCAAGCCTCAGTACGACATCACCCGCCAAGTCATCGAGCGCATGAACCAAGCCCGTTGATATGACCGTGACCATGACGCTCGGCCAGCTGGCCGAGGCCCTCGGGGCCACTCTCAAAGGCTCCGAGGCGCTGCAGATTACCGGGCTTGCCACCTTGCAGGAGGCAGGGCCCGGGCAGTTGAGCTTCCTCGCCAACCCGCAGTACCGCAAATTCCTGGATAACAGCCAGGCCGCTGCGGTGCTGCTGAAGGCTGCGGATGCCGAAAGCTTCACCGGCAACGCCCTGATCGTCGCCGACCCGTACCTGGCTTACGCGCGCATTTCCCACCTGTTCGACCCGAAACCCAAGGCTGTGGCGGGAATACATCCCAGCGCCGTGGTGGCCGAGGACGCGCAGGTCGATGCCAGTGCCAGTATCGGGCCGTTCGCGGTTATCGAGAGCGGCGCACGCATCGGCGCCAACGTGAGCATCGGCGCGCATTGCGTGATCGGTGCCCGTTGCGTGGTCGGCGAGGGCGGCTGGTTGGCGCCACGGGTCACGTTGTATCACGACGTGACCATCGGCAAGCGCGTGGTCATCCAGTCGGGCGCCGTGATCGGCGGTGAAGGCTTCGGTTTCGCCAACGAGAAAGGTGTATGGCGCAAGATTGCCCAGATCGGCGGGGTCACCATCGGTGATGACGTCGAGATCGGCGTGAATACCGCGGTAGACCGTGGTGCGCTGTCCGACACGCGGATTGCCGACGGGGTCAAGCTGGACAACCAGATCCAGATCGCACACAACGTCCAGATCGGTGAGCACACGGCCATGGCCGCCTGCGTCGGGATTTCCGGCAGCACGCGCATTGGCAAGCACTGCACCATCGCCGGCGGCGTCGGCATGGTTGGCCACATCGATGTCTGCGACAACGTATTCGTGTCCGGGATGACCATGGTGACCCGTTCTATCACCGAACCGGGCGCCTATTCTTCCGGTACTGCCATGCAGCCATTGGCTGACTGGCGCAAGAGCGCCGCGCGTATCCGCCAGCTGGATGACATGTCCAAGCGTCTCCAGCAGCTGGAAAAACGTGTCGATACCGTGACCTCAGGTGGCCAGCCGGCATCAGAAGGCTGATACCATTTCCTGAGCAAGAGTGAACAGTCGCTAGCTGGCTCCTCTTTGGATTGCAAAAGGAGCGTGTGGTCAGCACCTGCGCTCCCTATTCTTATTACAGGCTTCCCCCCGAAATGATGGACATCAACGAGATTCGCGAATACCTGCCTCACCGCTACCCGTTCCTGCTGGTAGACCGTGTGACGGATCTGGACTTCGAGGCCCAGAGCATTCGTGCCTACAAGAATGTCAGCATCAACGAGCCGTTCTTCAACGGGCATTTCCCGGAACACCCGGTAATGCCAGGCGTGCTGATCATCGAAGCCATGGCGCAGGCTGCAGGCATTCTCGGTTTCAAGATGCTCGATACCAAGCCCGCCGATGGCACGCTGTACTATTTCGTCGGTTCCGACAAACTGCGTTTCCGTCAGCCGGTATTGCCGGGCGACCAGCTGGTGCTGGAAGCGAAGTTCATCGGCCGCAAGAAGACCATCTGGAAGTTCGAGTGCCGGGCGTTGGTCGATGGCAAGCCTGTGTGCTCGGCCGAGATCACCTGTGCGGAACGTGAGCTATGAATTCGATTGATCCGCGAGCGATCATCGACCCGTCGGCCAAGCTGGCCGACGGCGTCGAGGTCGGCCCGTGGTCGATCATTGGCCCCGACGTTGAAATCGGGGAGGGTACCGTCATCGGTCCCCATGTGGTGCTGAAGGGCCCGACCCGGATCGGCAAGCACAACCGCATCTACCAGTTTTCCTCTATCGGCGAAGACACCCCTGACCTCAAGTACAAGGGTGAACCGACGCGGCTGGTGATCGGTGATCACAATGTGATCCGCGAGGGGGTGACCATCCACCGTGGCACGGTCCAGGACCGCGCGGAAACGACCCTGGGTGACCACAACCTGATCATGGCCTATGCCCATATCGGCCATGACAGCGTGATCGGCAACCATTGCATCCTGGTGAACAACACGGCGCTGGCCGGGCATGTGCACGTGGGAGACTGGGCGATCCTGTCCGGTTTCACCCTGGTGCATCAGTATTGCCACATCGGTGCCCATGCGTTTTCGGGCATGGGTACGGCGATCGGCAAGGATGTCCCGGCCTTCGTCACGGTGTTCGGCAGCCCCGCCGAGGCCCGCAGCATGAACTTCGAAGGCATGCGCCGTCGCGGTTTCAGCGACGAGGTGATCCATGCCCTGCGTCGTTCCTACAAGATCGTCTACCGTCAGGGCCTGACCGTCGAAGAGGCGATCAAGGAGCTGGACGAGCTGGCCGGCAAGCACCCCGAGGTCGACCTGTTCCGTCAGTCGATCGTGAATTCCGCCCGCGGCATCACCCGCTGACATGGCGCAGCTTTGCGTAGCCCTGGTCGCGGGTGAGGCCAGCGGCGATATTCTCGGTTCCGGCCTGATGCGCGCCTTGAAGGCGCGCCATCCCGATGTGCGTTTTATTGGTGTCGGCGGCCCGTTGATGGAAGCCGAAGGCCTGCAGTCGTATTTCCCCATGGAGCGTCTCGCGGTCATGGGCCTGGTCGAGGTACTGGGGCGCCTGCGCGAGCTGCTGAAGCGGCGCAAGGCGTTGATCCAGACCCTGATTGCCGAAAAGCCCGATGTGTTCATCGGCATCGACGCCCCTGACTTCACCCTCAATATCGAATTGAAACTGCGCCAGGCCGGTATCAAGACCGTGCATTATGTCAGCCCGTCGGTCTGGGCCTGGCGGCAGAAGCGTGTGCTCAAGATCCGTGAGGGCTGCGATCTGATGCTGACCCTGCTGCCGTTCGAGGCGCGCTTCTATGAAGAGCAGGGCGTGCCGGTGCGCTTCGTTGGCCATCCGTTGGCAGATACCATCCCATTAGAGGCTGATCGCCAGGCGGCGCGCGTTGCCCTGGGCCTGGGCGGCGGCCCGGTAGTGGCATTGATGCCGGGTAGCCGGGGGGGCGAGGTCGGCCGCCTCGGCGCGCTGTTCCTCGACGCAGCGCAGCGCCTGTGCGAACGGGTGCCGGGTGTACGCTTCGTATTGCCCTGCGCCAATGCGGCGCGGCGTGCGCAGCTCGAGCAGATGCTCGAGGGTCGTGACTTGCCCCTGACGTTGCTCGATGGCCAATCGCACCAGGCCCTGGCTGCCTGTGATGCGGTGCTTATCGCCTCCGGTACCGCTACGCTGGAGGCCATGCTGTACAAGCGCCCCATGGTCGTCGCCTACCGCCTTGCGCCGCTGACTTACTGGATACTCAAACGCCTGGTAAAAAGCCCCTACGTGTCGCTGCCCAATTTGCTGGCCCAGCGCGAGCTGGTGCCCGAGCTGCTGCAGGACGCCGCTACCAGTGAAGCCCTGGCGCAGGCCTTGGCACCGCTGGTTACCGATGGCAGCCAGCAGACCGAGCGCTTCGACGAGATCCACCGTACCCTGCGCCGCGACGCCTCCAACCAGGCGGCAGACGCGGTGCTCGCTTTGCTGAAGGACCGCTGACATGCAGATAGGACTGGACTTCAACCTGGTCGAGGAGCTGGTCGCCGGCGTCGATGAAGTTGGCCGTGGCCCGCTGTGCGGCGCGGTGGTAACGGCAGCGGTGATTCTCGACCCGGCACGCCCGATCCTGGGCCTGAATGATTCGAAAAAGCTCACCGAAGCCAAGCGCGAAGCGCTGTTCGACGAAATCTGCGAAAAAGCCCTGAGCTTTTGCATCGCCCGGGCCGAAGTGGATGAAATCGACCGGCTGAACATTCTTCACGCCACCCTGTTGGCCATGCAGCGTGCGGTCGAGGGCCTGCACATCACGCCCAAGCTCGCGCTGATCGACGGTAATCGCTGCCCCAAGCTCGCGGTGCCGGCTGCGCCAGTGGTCAAGGGCGATAGCCAGGTGCCGGCCATCGCTGCCGCGTCGATCCTGGCCAAGGTCACCCGTGACCGCGAAATGAGCGCTTTCGAGCTGATCTATCCGGGGTACGGGATTGGCGGGCACAAGGGCTACCCGACCCCGGTGCACCTTGAGGCCCTGGCGCGGCTGGGGCCTACGCCGATTCATCGGCGCTCGTTTGCGCCGGTGCGTGCCGCCTGGGAAGCCCGTGAAGGCATTACCGATTCTCTGATCTAGGCCAGCGGCCGCTTTGCGGCCCATCGCCGGCAAGCCAGCTCCCACAGGGTTCGGCGGCGACCCCGCGAAGGGGCTGCAAAGCAGCCCCAAACCCCCCTCGCATTTACGTTACAATCCCGCCTCGTCGTTCAGCACTGCTACAGGATCTTCCATGTCGGTACCCTTCGTTCACCTGCGCGTCCACTCCGAATTCTCGCTGGTAGACGGCCTGGTGCGGATCAAGCCGCTGGCCAAGGCGCTGGCGGGGATGAACATGCCGGCAGTGGCGATCACCGACCAGAGCAACATGTGCTCGCTGGTGAAGTTCTACAAGGCCGCCATGGGCGCTGGCATCAAGCCGATCTGTGGTGCCGACCTGTGGCTGGCGGGTGCCGACCCAGAGGCGCCACTGTCGCGCATCTGCTTCCTGGCCATGAACCCTGCGGGTTATCGCAATCTCACCGAGCTGATCTCGCAGGGTTGGACCGACGGCCAGCGCAACGGCCTGGTGATTCTTCAGCGTGACTGGATCGCCCCGGCCAGCGACGGGTTGATTGCCCTGTCTGCAGGCAAGGAAGGCGATATCGGCATGGCCTTGATGGCGGGCCGGGCCGACGAGGCCGAGGCGCTGCTGCACGATTGGATGGGCATGTTCCCCGATCGCTTTTACGTCGAGGTGCAGCGCACCAACCGCGCCGGTGACGAAGAGTACGTGCATGCCGCCGTGGCACTGGCCGACAAGTTCAGTGCGCCGCTGGTGGCGACCAACGATGTGCGTTTCATCAAGCAATCCGACTTTGACGCCCACGAAAGCCGCGTGTGCATTGGTGAAGGCTGGACCCTGGACGACCCGCGTCGCCCGCGGATGTACAGCGATCAGCAGTACCTCAAGAGCGCGGACGAAATGGCCGAGCTGTTCAGCGACCTGCCCGACGCCGTCGCCAACACCGTCGAAATCGCCAAGCGCTGCAACATCCAGGTGCAGCTGGGCAAGTACTTCCTGCCCGACTTCCCGACGCCCAACGGCATGGGCATCGATGACTACCTGCGCCACGTCTCCCATGAAGGGCTCGAGGAGCGCCTTGCGGTGCTCTGGCCGAAAGAGACCACGCCCAATTACGAAGAGAAGCGCCAGGTCTACCTGGACCGCCTGAAGTTCGAGCTGGACATCATCATCCAGATGGGCTTCCCCGGCTACTTCCTGATCGTGATGGACTTCATCAAATGGGCCAAGAACAACGGCGTGCCGGTAGGCCCTGGGCGGGGCTCGGGTGCCGGCTCGCTGGTGGCCTACGTATTGAAGATCACCGACCTCGACCCGCTGGCCTACGACCTGCTGTTCGAGCGTTTCCTGAACCCTGAACGGGTTTCCATGCCCGACTTCGACGTCGACTTCTGCATGGATGGGCGTGACCGGGTGATCGACTACGTGGCCGAGGCCTATGGTCGCAACGCGGTCAGCCAGATCATCACCTTCGGCACCATGGCCGCCAAGGCGGTGGTGCGCGACGTGGCGCGGGTGCAAGGCAAGTCGTATGGCCTGGCCGATCGCCTGTCGAAGATGATCCCGTTCGAAGTGGGCATGACCCTGGAGAAGGCGTACGAGCAGGAAGAGATTCTGCGCGACTTCCTCAAGGGCGATGAAGACGCCCGTGAAATCTGGGAGATGGCGCTCAAGCTGGAGGGTGTCACCCGGGGTACCGGCAAGCACGCCGGTGGCGTGGTCATCGCCCCGACCAAGCTTACCGACTTCTCGCCGATCGCCTGTGACGAAGAAGGCGGCGGCCTGGTTACCCAGTTCGACAAGGACGACGTCGAGGCCGCAGGCCTGGTCAAGTTCGACTTCCTCGGTCTGCGTACCCTGACCATCATCAAGTGGGCGATGGAGACGATCAACCGCGAGCAGGCCAAGAACAACCTGCCCGACCTGAACATCGACTTCATCCCGCTGGACGACCGCAAGACCTACGAGCTGCTGCAGAAGGCCGAAACCACGGCGGTGTTCCAGCTTGAATCGCGGGGCATGAAAGAGCTGATCAAGAAGCTCAAGCCCGACTGCCTGGAAGACCTCATCGCACTGGTGGCATTGTTCCGCCCTGGCCCGTTGCAATCGGGCATGGTGGACGACTTCATCAACCGTAAGCACGGGCGCGCCGAGCTGGCCTACCCCCACTCGGACTACCAGTACGAAGGCCTCAAACCGGTATTGGCACCAACCTACGGCATCATCCTGTATCAGGAACAGGTGATGCAGATTGCCCAGGTCATGGCCGGCTATACCCTGGGCGGCGCCGACATGCTGCGCCGAGCCATGGGCAAGAAAAAGCCCGAAGAGATGGCCAAGCAGCGCGGCGGTTTCATCGAGGGTTGTGTCGCCAACAACATCGAGGCAGACCTCGCCGGTAACATCTTCGACCTGGTAGAGAAGTTCGCCGGCTACGGCTTCAACAAATCCCACTCGGCAGCCTATGGCCTGGTCTCCTATCAGACCGCCTGGCTCAAGACTCACTACCCGGCGCCGTTCATGGCTGCGGTACTGTCGGCGGACATGCACAACACCGACAAGGTGGTGGTGCTGATCGAAGAAGTGCGCACCATGAAACTGCGCCTCGATGCACCTGACGTGAATGCCTCCGAGTTCAAGTTCACGGTCAACGACGACGGCCGCATCATCTATGGGCTGGGTGCCATCAAAGGTGTCGGTGAAGGCCCGGTGGAAGCCATCGTCGAAGCGCGCGCCCAGGGCGGGCCGTTCAAGGACTTGTTCGACTTCTGCGAGCGGGTCGACCTCAAGCGTGTCAACAAGCGGACCCTCGATGCGCTGATCCGCAGCGGGGCGCTGGACCGTCTCGGCCCGCACTTCCATGATGAGATCAAGGCGTACCACGCCAGCATCGACATCAACCGTGCGACCTTGCTGTCGGCCCTGGAAGAAGCCATCAAGGCTGCAGAACAGACCGCGCGCACGGCCGACAGCGGCCATGTCGACCTGTTTGGCGGGCTGTTCGTCGAAGCCGACTCGGATGTCTACGCCAACCACCGCAAGGTGCGCGAGCTGTCGCTCAAAGAGCGCCTGAAGGGTGAGAAAGACACCCTGGGTGTGTACCTCACCGGCCACCCGATCGATGAATACGAAGGGGAGATCCGCCGCTTCGCCCGCCAGCGGATCATCGACCTCAAGCCGTCGCGCGAAACGCAGACCATCGCCGGGATGATCATTGCCCTGCGCGTGATGAAGAACAAGAAGGGCGACAAGATGGGCTTTGTCACCCTCGATGACCGGTCAGGGCGCATCGAGGCGTCGCTGTTCGCCGATGCCTTCATGGGCGCTCAAGCGCTGTTGCAGAACGATGCCATGGTGGTGGTCGAAGGCGAGGTCAGCAATGACGACTTCTCGGGTGGCCTGCGCCTGCGCGTGAAGCAGGTGATGACCATGGAAGATGCCCGGACCAAGCTGGCCGAGAGCCTGCGCCTGAAGATCACCCACGAGGCGCTCAAGGGTGACCGCCTGAACTGGCTGGGCGAGCTGATCACCCGCCACCGCGGCGGTTGCCCGATCACCCTCGAATACACGGGCAGCGATGCCAAGGCCATGTTGCAGTTCGGCGAGCAGTGGTCGATCGACCCGGCCGATGGCCTGATTCAGGCGCTGCGTGACCAGTTCGGGCGTGAGAACGTCTTCCTGCAATATCGTTGAACCGACGAAATTTACGCTCGACCTGAATGCGCCTGATCCCTTAAGGTAGGGCGCCAAACGGATCAACCGGCCGGCCGCCTGGCCGTAGACCCAAGACGGATGACTATGAACCCGAATTTTCTCGATTTCGAACAGCCGATTGCCGACCTGCAAGCCAAGATCGAAGGGCTGCGTTTGGTGGGTAACGACAACTCGCTGAATATCAGCGATGAAATTGCCCGTCTGCAAGACAAGAGCAACACACTGACCGAAAGCATCTTCGGCAACCTGACCAGCTGGCAGATCGCCCGCCTGGCCCGCCACCCACGTCGTCCTTACACCCTGGACTACCTGGAGCACATCTTCACCGAGTTCGAAGAGCTGCACGGCGACCGCCACTTCTCCGACGACGCCGCCATCGTCGGCGGTACCGCGCGCCTGGATGGCAAGCCGGTAATGGTCATCGGCCACCAGAAGGGCCGTGAAGTGCGCGAAAAGGTTCGCCGCAACTTCGGCATGCCGCGTCCGGAAGGCTACCGCAAGGCATGCCGCCTGATGGAAATGGCCGAACGTTTCAAGATGCCGATCCTGACCTTCATCGACACCCCGGGTGCCTACCCGGGCATCGACGCCGAAGAGCGCAACCAGAGTGAAGCGATCGCCTGGAACCTGCGCGTCATGGCGCGCCTGAAAACTCCGATCATCGCCACCGTGATCGGTGAAGGTGGTTCCGGCGGTGCATTGGCCATCGGTGTGTGCGACCAGCTGAACATGCTGCAGTATTCCACCTACTCGGTGATCTCGCCGGAAGGCTGTGCCTCGATTCTGTGGAAGACGGCCGACAAGGCTGCCGACGCTGCCGAAGCCATGGGCATCACTGCCGAGCGCCTGAAGAGCCTGAACATCGTCGACAAGGTCATTCAGGAGCCGCTGGGCGGCGCCCACCGTGACCCGGCGCAGATGTCCGAAAGCATTCGCGCCGACCTGGTTGAGCAGCTGGACATGCTGGGCAAGTTCGACAATGACGCGCTGCTGGCCCGTCGTTACGAGCGCCTGATGAGCTACGGCATCTGATGTAGCCCTGGGGCCGCGTTGCGGCCCTTTTGCCGGCAAGCCGGCTTCCACATTGTCCGCTTTGTCGCCGAATAATGTGGGAGCCGGCTTGCCGGCGAAAGGGGCGCAACGCGGCCCCGGCGTTTTCGAAACTGTGAGGCTTCAATGATCAACCTCACCCCCTGGCTTAACGCCCCCGCCTGGCACATCGCCTTCTCTGGCGGCCTCGACTCCACCGTGCTCCTGCACCTGCTGGCCGACCACGCCCGCAGTCAGCAAACCCCTCCGCTGCACGCCATCCACGTTCATCACGGCCTGCAACCGGCTGCCGACGCCTGGCCAGCGCATTGCAAAGCAGTCTGCGACCGCCTGGGTATCCCGCTTACTGTCATCCACGTCCAGGTAACCCCGGGTGCCAGCCTCGAACAGGCCGCGCGCGATGCCCGCTACGCGGCTTTCAAGGGCGTGCTTGGCGCGGGCGATGTGCTGTTTACCGGCCAGCACCGTGATGACCAGGCCGAGACCCTGTTGTTACGCCTTTTGCGCGGTGCGGGCCTGCGCGGGTTGTCCGCCATGCCGGTACAGCGCCCTTTGGGGCAGGGCCAACTGGTCAGGCCGTTACTGGCGGTCTCACGCACGCAGTTGCACACCTATGCCCAAGGCCATGGGCTGGCCTGGATCGAAGACCCCTCGAACAACGACACGGCGTATGCCCGCAACTTCCTGCGCGCAGAGGTGTTCCCGTTGTTGCAACAGCGTTGGCCGCAGGCCAGCCAGAACCTTGCACGCAGTGCCGACCACCTGGGCGAGGCGCTCGGGCTGCTGGATGAGCTGGCGCAGGCCGACCTGGCCGAGGCCGGGGAGGGCGGGTGTGTTGCTTGGCCTGGCTTGGACTCGCTCGATCTGGCTACCCTCGTGGCGCTGTCGCCGGCTCGTCAGCGCAATGCCCTGCAGCACTGGCTGAGCCTGCGCACCCGTTTGCCCGACAGCCGCCATTGGGCCGGCTGGGCAGCCCTGCGCGACGCGGCAATCGATGCTCGGCCAGCCTGGCACCTGACCGACGGCAAGCTGGAGCGCAGCAACGGGCGCGTCTGGTGGTTGAGTGGTGACTGGTTGCAGCCTGTCGGCGGCGTATTGCGCTGGGAGCAACCCGATGGCCGGTTGGTGTTGCCCGGCAACGGCAGTGTGCGCCTGCAGGGCCGCCCTCAGGGTGAGTTGCACATTGCCTACCGCCAGGGGGGCGAAGTACTGAACATTCCCGGCCGCGGCAAGCGCGACTTGAAACGCCTGCTCAACGAGCTGCAAGTGCCGCACTTCGTGCGTTCGCGGCTACCGTTGCTGTACTGCGGCGAGCGCCTGCTGGCGGTGGCCAACCTGCCTGAACTGGGGCAGGCGGATTGCCAGCTGCACTGGCAGCCTCCGACGAACGCGCAAGGTTTGAGCTGAAGGGTACATTCCGGTAGACTACCCTCCCTTCTTGATACAACTTCTGTGCGTTCCTCGGAAACACGGCAGTTGCCGATTACCAAGCAGTTTTTTGCTGGGCTGATTCTGGAAATGACGAGCGAACTCCATGCCGGGGATACCCCTGGTCTGTACAGACGCGGCAGTTTTTCGAGATGCACTGTGATTGACGCGGGTGATCGGGGGCTTCGGCCTTCCTTCGCTTTCTCCGGCGGCGCTGGCCGCCTTAACGCAGACTTCTAGGGTTTTTCATGACGCGCTACATATTCGTCACGGGCGGTGTTGTTTCTTCATTGGGGAAAGGCATTGCCTCGGCTTCCCTGGCGGCCATCCTGGAAGCGCGGGGGCTCAAGGTCACCATGCTCAAGCTGGATCCGTACATCAACGTCGATCCTGGCACCATGAGTCCGTTCCAGCACGGTGAAGTATTCGTCACCCACGATGGCGCCGAGACCGACCTTGACCTGGGCCACTACGAGCGGTTCATCCGCACGACCATGACCCAGAACAACAACTTCACCACCGGCCGTATCTACGAGCACGTGCTGCGCAAGGAGCGTCGTGGTGATTACCTGGGCGCTACCATCCAGGTCATTCCGCACATCACCGACGAGATCAAGCGTCGTATCATCAAGGGCGCCGGCGATGCCGACGTGGCCCTGGTGGAAATCGGCGGTACCGTGGGCGACATCGAGTCGCAGCCGTTCCTCGAGGCGATCCGCCAGCTGCGTGTCGAAGTGGGCTCCAAGCGCGCCATGCTGATGCACCTGACCCTGGTCCCGTACATCGCCACCGCTGGCGAAACCAAGACCAAGCCGACCCAGCACTCGGTCAAGGAACTGCGCTCCATCGGCCTGCAGCCTGACGTGCTGATCTGCCGTTCCGACCACCCGGTCGATGCCTCGTCGCGCCGCAAGATCGCGTTGTTCACCAACGTCGAAGAGCGTGCGGTCATTTCCCTGGAAGACGTCGACACCATCTACAAGATTCCTGGCGTACTGCACGCACAGGGCCTGGACGACTTCGTCGTCGAGCGCTTCGGCCTGCAGTGCAATGGCGCCGACCTGTCCGAATGGGACAAAGTGGTCGATGCCAAGCTCAACCCGGAGCAGGAAGTGACCATCGCCATGGTCGGCAAGTACATGGAGCTGCTGGACGCGTACAAGTCGCTGATCGAAGCGATGAGCCACGCCGGCATCACCAACCGTACCAAGGTCAACCTGCGCTACATCGACTCCGAAGACATCGAGAACCAGGGCACCAGCCTGCTGGAAGGCGCCGATGCCATCCTGGTACCGGGCGGTTTCGGCCTGCGTGGCGTGGAAGGCAAGATCACCGCGGTGCAATACGCCCGTGAGAACAAGGTGCCGTACCTGGGTATCTGCCTGGGCATGCAGGTTGCCGTGATCGAGTTCGCCCGCAACGTGATGGGCTGGAAAGACGCCAACTCCACCGAGTTCGACCGCAACAGCGGCCACCCGGTAGTCGGCCTGATCACCGAGTGGGCCGATGCCACCGGTGCCGTCGAGACCCGTACCGAAGCTTCCGACCTGGGCGGCACCATGCGCCTGGGCGCTCAGGACTGCCAACTGGCTGCCGGTTCCAAGGTGCACGACTGCTACGGCAAGGATGTGATCACCGAGCGTCACCGTCACCGTTACGAAGTGAACAACAACCTGCTGCCGCAGTTGATGGACGCCGGCCTGGTGGTTTCCGGCCGCTCCGAAGACGGCGCGCTGGTGGAAGTGGTCGAGTCCAAGGACCACCCATGGTTCGTCGCCTGCCAGTTCCACCCGGAGTTCACCTCGACCCCGCGTGACGGCCACCCGCTGTTCAGCGGCTTCGTCAAGGCTGCCCTGGCTCAGAAGAACAAGGCCTGAGCTCAGGCTTTGATGAGTTTTCCGACGGTATAAACCGCGCAAAGCTCATTTCTCGGGTAAAGTACCGCCCGTTCTGCCCCTGACCTGCCGGTCAGGGGTTGCTTCTGCCAGGCCTGCCTGCTGCATGTCCGCCTGGTGGAAGGCAAGAATTTCCTAAAGCTGCGTTGTTTTCGTCAATTCTGGAGTGCTTACAACAATGGCAAAAATCGTCGACATCAAAGGTCGTGAAGTTCTCGATTCGCGTGGCAACCCCACCGTGGAAGCCGATGTACTGCTCGACAACGGCATCATCGGCAGCGCTTGCGCGCCGTCCGGTGCTTCCACCGGCTCGCGCGAAGCGCTGGAGCTGCGTGATGGCGACAAGAGCCGTTACCTGGGCAAGGGCGTGCTGAAAGCCGTCGGCAACATCAACGGCCCCATCCGTGAGCTGCTGCTGGGCAAGGACCCGTCCGACCAGAAGGCCCTGGACCGCGCCATGATCGAACTGGACGGTACCGAGAACAAAGCCAAGCTGGGCGCCAACGCCATCCTGGCTGTTTCCCTGGCTGCCGCCAAGGCTGCTGCCCAGGACCAGGACCTGCCGCTGTACGCGCACATTGCCAACCTGAACGGCACCCCGGGCCAGTACTCGATGCCGGTTCCGATGATGAACATCATCAACGGTGGCGAGCACGCCGACAACAACGTCGACATCCAGGAGTTCATGGTTCAGCCGGTTGGCGCCAAGACCTTCTCCGACGGCCTGCGCATGGGCACCGAGATCTTCCACCACCTCAAGGCTGTACTGAAGGCCCGTGGCCTGAACACTGCCGTGGGTGACGAAGGTGGTTTCGCCCCGAACCTGGCTTCCAACGAAGACGCGCTGGCTGCCATCGCCGAAGCCGTTGAAAAAGCCGGCTACAAGCTGGGCACCGACGTGACCCTGGCCCTGGACTGCGCGGCTTCCGAATTCTACGAAGACGGCAAGTACAACCTGTCCGGCGAAGGCAAGTCGTTCGATGCCGAAGGCTTCGCCGACTACCTGAAAGGCCTGACCGAACGTTTCCCGATCATCTCGATCGAAGACGGCCTGGACGAGTCCGACTGGGCTGGCTGGAAAATCCTCACCGACAAGATTGGCGAGAAGGTGCAACTGGTCGGTGACGACCTGTTCGTGACCAACACCAAGATCCTCAAGGAAGGCATCGAGAAGGGCATCGGTAACTCGATCCTGATCAAGTTCAACCAGATCGGCTCGCTGACCGAAACCCTGGAAGCCATCCAGATGGCGAAGGCTGCCGGCTACACCGCAGTGATCTCGCACCGTTCCGGTGAAACCGAAGATTCCACCATTGCCGACCTGGCCGTGGGTACCGCTGCTGGCCAGATCAAGACCGGTTCGCTGTGCCGTTCCGACCGCGTCTCGAAGTACAACCAGCTGCTGCGCATCGAAGAGCAACTGGGCGCCAAAGCGGTGTACCGCGGTCGTGACGAGTTTCGCGGCTAAGCAAGAGATGGTAAAAAGACAGCAGCCGAGGCTGTCGGAACTTTCGCTCTGAAATTTCTGACGCTTCATGCGGGTTTCTGTCAACGAAGCCTGGCCTCGGCCAGGCTTCGTGCTATTTGAGGCCTGCCTATAGCTGGCGGTCTTTTTAACCTGGATACCTTGATGCGCAGTCCCTATTGGTTGTTTCTTGTCCTGCTCCTGCTGCTGGGTGGCCTGCAGTACCGCCTGTGGGTGGGTAACGGCAGCCTGGCGCAAGTGGCCGAGCTCAAGCAGCAGATCGACGAGCAGCATGCCGAGAACGAGCGGCTGCTGGAGCGTAATCGCGTGCTCGACGCCGAGGTGCTGGAGTTGAAGAAAGGCATGGAGACCGTCGAAGAGCGGGCTCGTCATGAACTGGGAATGGTCAAAGAGGGCGAGACCCTCTTCCAGCTGCCGCAAAAATGATGAATACCCTGCCGGCTTTCTGGGCCGTGATTCCTGCTGCGGGTGTAGGTGCCCGCATGGCTGCCGACCGCCCCAAGCAATATCTGCAATTGGCTGGGCAGACACTTCTCGAGCATAGCCTCGACTGTTTTCTTGGCCATCCCACGCTAAAAGGCGTAGTGGTCAGCGTTGCCGAAGATGACCCTTACTGGCCTGGCTTGCGCTGCGCCAGCGATCCGCGCATCCAGCGTGCGTCAGGTGGGCGCGAGCGCGCCGACTCCGTCCTCAATGCCCTGTTGCTGCTGCATGCGCAGGGTGCTGCTGACGATGACTGGGTGCTGGTGCACGATGCGGCGCGGCCGAACCTGGCGCGTACGGATCTGGACCGTTTGCTGTCGGAACTGGCTGACGACCCGGTAGGTGGGCTGCTGGCTGTGCCTGCACGCGACACCCTGAAGCGGGCGGATGCCAATGGGCGAGTCAGTGCCACCGTGGATCGCAGCACTGTCTGGCAGGCCTACACGCCGCAGATGTTCCGCCTGGGCGCGTTGCATCGGGCCTTGGCCGAGTGCCTGGTTTCCGACGTGGTTGTCACCGATGAAGCTTCGGCCATCGAGTGGTCCGGCCAGGCGCCGCGGCTGATCGAGGGGCGCAGCGATAACATCAAGGTAACCCGGCCGGAAGACCTTGAGTGGCTGCGCCAGCGTTGGGCGGGGCGCGGTTGAGATCGCCGGGTCCACTGCGTGGCCCAATCGCCGGCAAGCCGGCTCCCACAGATGAAGTGCAGTGTCCGAACGCTGTGTTGTCCCAGTGGGAGCCGGCTTGCCGGCGATTGGGCCGCAAAGCGGACCCGGCACACTGTCAGGCCACCCGATACGCCGGCATCCCCGCCAACCCTTCCTTCAGATAATCCACCAGCCGCCGAACCTTGGGCGACAGGTGCCGCTGCTGTGGATACAACGCCCACACTGCTGTATTGGGCGGCTGATGCGCCTCCAGCAACGACACCAGCGCACCGCTGTTCAGGTGCTCCAGCACGTAGTAGTCCGGCAGCTGGCACAACCCCATCCCCAGCAAGGCTGCATCCAGCACCGCCTGCCCGCTGTTGCAGCGCCAGTTGCCCTGCACCCGCTGGCTGATCTCACGGCCGTCCTGTTGCAGCGCCCATAAGTCGGAACTGCCCACCAGGCAATTGTGCCGGGCCAGCTCGGACAGGCTGTGCGGGCGGCCATAACGCTCCAGGTAAGCGGGCGAGGCGCACAGGTACATGCGCCGCGGCGCCAAACGTGTGGCCACCAGCCGGGAGTCGGCGAGCCGCCCCAGGCGGATCGCCAGGTCCATGCCTTCGTGCAGCAAGTCCAGGGTACGGTTGCTGAGCTCCACTTCAACCCGCAGCTGCGGGTACAGCGCCATGAAGCGTGTCACCAGCGGCACGATGAAGCGTTCGCCATACGCCACGGCGCAGGTCATCCGCAGCAGGCCTTTCGGCTCGCTGGCCAGGTCACCCATGGCCCGCAGCGCCTCCTCGCGGCCGTCCTGCAGGCGCTGGCAGTGCTGCAGGAAGGTCTGCCCGGCTTCACTCAAGGTCACCCGGCGGGTGCTGCGGTACAGAAGGCGGGTCTGCAGGCGCTCTTCCAGGCGAGCGATCTGCCGGCTGATGTGCGATGACGAGACACCCATGCGTTCCGCCGCTGCGGTGAACTGACCCGATTCCGCTACCGCGACGAATTCGTCGATGCCCTCCCAGCGGTTGCTCATTGATTGTCCCTGTGCAGCAATAATGTTTTGCCTTTGCCTGGATTATTCATCAAAAGCACGTGAATTACACTGTTGGACTGAATCGACCCTCTGTTTGGAGACCTTTGATGATCAAGTCCCGTGCTGCCGTTGCCTTCGAGGCCAAGAAACCCCTGGAAATCGTCGAAGTGGACGTGGCCATGCCCAAGGCTGGCGAAGTGCTGCTGCGCGTGGTTGCCAGCGGTGTCTGCCACACCGACGCCTATACCCTCTCGGGTGCCGACCCGGAGGGTATCTTCCCGTCGATCCTTGGCCATGAAGGTGGTGCGATCGTCGAGGCAGTAGGCGAGGGCGTTACCTCGGTGGCTGTCGGTGATCACGTGATCCCGCTGTACACCCCGGAATGTGGCCAGTGCAAATTCTGCCGCTCCGGCAAGACCAACCTGTGCCAGGCCATCCGCGCCACCCAGGGCAAGGGCCTGATGCCGGACGGCACTACCCGTTTTTCCTACAAGGGCCAGCAGCTGTTCCACTACATGGGCACCTCGACCTTCTCCGAGTACACCGTGCTGCCGGAAATTTCCGTAGCCAAGATCCAGAAGGAAGCACCGCTGGAGAAAGTCTGCCTGCTCGGTTGCGGCGTCACTACCGGCATCGGCGCGGTGATCAACACCGCCAAGGTCAAGCCGGGTGACACCGTGGCCATCTTCGGCCTGGGCGGCATCGGCCTGTCGGCGATCATCGGCGCAGTCAAGGCCAAGGCCTCGCGCATCATCGCCATCGACATCAACCCGGCCAAGTTCGAGATCGCCCGCCAGTTGGGGGCCACCGACTGCATCAACCCGAAGGAGTACGACCGCCCGATCCAGGAAGTGATCGTCGACCTCACCGACGGCGGCGTGGACTTCTCCTTCGAGTGCATCGGCAATGTGCAGCTGATGCGCGCGGCCCTGGAGTGCTGCCACAAAGGTTGGGGTGAATCGGTGATCATCGGTGTCGCCGGTGCCGGCCAGGAAATCGCTACCCGTCCGTTCCAGCTGGTGACCGGCCGCGTCTGGCGCGGTTCTGCCTTCGGTGGCGTGCGCGGCCGTAGCGAGTTGCCAAGCTATGTGGACATGGCCGAGAAAGGCGAGATTCCGCTGGACACCTTCATCACCCACACCATGGGCCTGGAGGACATCAACAAAGCCTTCGACCTGATGCATGAAGGCAAGAGCATCCGCAGCGTGATCCACTTCTGAGGTCTGCCATGAGCCTGGATAACATCTCCTGCCAGAAGAGCTTCGGCGGCTGGCACAAGCGTTACCGGCATCACTCCAAGGTGCTGGGCTGCGACATGGTCTTTGCCGTCTACCTGCCGCCGCAGGCAGAGCAGGGCGAGAAGCTGCCGGTGCTGTACTGGCTCAGCGGCCTGACCTGCACCGATGAGAACTTCATGCAGAAGGCGGGCGCCCAGCGCCTGGCTGCCGAGCTTGGCCTGATCATCGTCGCACCCGACACCAGCCCGCGTGGCGAGCAGGTGCCGGGCGACCCTGAGGGTGCCTGGGACTTCGGCCTGGGGGCGGGGTTCTACCTCAATGCCACCCAGCAGCCCTGGGCACAGCATTACCGCATGCATGACTATGTGGTGGACGAGTTGCCGGCGCTGATCGAGGCGCACTTCCCGGCCTCGGATCAGCGCAGCATCAGTGGCCACTCGATGGGCGGGCATGGTGCGCTGGTCTGTGCGCTGCGCAACCCGGGGCGCTACCGGTCGGTCTCAGCGTTTTCGCCGATCAGCAACCCAATGGATTGCCCATGGGGCGAAAAGGCCTTCAGCCGTTACCTGGGTGAAGACCGCGCGCGTTGGCGTGAGTGGGATGCCAGCGTGCTGCTGGCCGAGACGCCGGCTGGCGAGTGTCCGCCATTGCTGGTGGATCAGGGCGACCGTGATGACTTCCTCGAAAAGCAGCTCAAGCCCGAGGCGCTGGAGCAGGCGGCACGCAAGGGTGGGCATGCGTTCAGCCTGCGCTTGCAGCCTGGCTATGACCACAGCTACTACTTCATCGCCAGCTTCATCGACGACCATCTGCGCCATCACGCAGCGGCACTGGGGCGGGTTTAACGATCCGGTCCAAAAGCCGCCCAACCACCTGCAAAGCAGGTAGAATCACGCCCTGACTCAATCAGGGCGTTTTTCTATGCGTATTGGCCACGGCTACGATGTGCACCGTTTCTGCGACGGTGATTTCATTACCCTGGGTGGGGTGCGTATCACCCACAAATACGGCCTCCTGGCCCATTCCGATGGTGACGTGCTGTTGCATGCCTTGAGCGATGCCTTGCTCGGCGCGGCGGCATTGGGCGATATCGGCAAGCACTTCCCCGACACCGACCCCCAGTTCAAGGGGGCCGACAGCCGCGTGCTGCTGCGCCATGTGGTCGGCATCGTCCAGGCCAAGGGCTGGAAAGTCGGCAACGTCGACGCCACCATCGTTGCCCAGGCACCGAAAATGGCCCCGCATATCGAGACCATGCGCCAACTGATCGCCGAAGACCTTCAGGCCGAGCTTGATCAGGTCAACGTCAAGGCCACCACCACCGAGAAGCTGGGTTTCACCGGCCGTGAGGAGGGGATTGCCGTGCACGCTGTCGCCCTGCTGCTGCCCGCATGACCGAACTGGAACTGCTGGGCCCGCGTGCATCGGGTGAACCACTGGGTACTGCGGTGCTCAAGGCTGTCGCGCAAGACTTTCAGGTCGACGAAGTGCTGGACATTCCGTTATCCGGTCAAGGCGAGCACCTGTGGCTGTGGGTCGAGAAGCGTGACCTCAACACCGAAGAGGCAGCCCGCCGGCTGGCACGTGCCGCAGGTGTGCCGGTGCGTTCGATCAGCTATGCCGGCCTCAAGGACCGGCAGGCGCTGACCCGTCAGTGGTTCAGCCTGCACCTGCCGGGCAAGGCCGACCCCGACCTGGCGCGTGCCGAGGATGCCACCCTGCGCGTGCTCAAGCAGGTGCGCCACTCGCGCAAGCTGCAGCGTGGCGCCCATTCGGCCAATGGCTTTACCCTGCGCCTGACCGCGCTGGCGGCCGACCACCAGGCCCTCGATGCCCGCCTGGAGGCCCTCAAGCAGGACGGTGTACCGAATTATTTCGGCAGCCAGCGCTTCGGCTTTGGCGGCGGCAACGTTCAGGATGCCCAGGACTGGGCTGCGCGCGAGGCCCTGCCAGAGCAGCGCAACGTGCGCTCGCGGCTGCTTTCTGCCGCGCGCAGTTATGTGTTCAACCAGGTACTGGCCGCCCGGGTTGCCGACGGCAGCTGGCAGCGCGCCCAGGTCGGTGACCTGTTGGCGTTCACCGATAGCCGCAGTTTCTTCCCGGCGGGCGAGCTGGAATGTTCCGATCCGCGCCTGGGTATTCTCGACTTGCATCCCACCGGCCCGATGTGGGGCGAAGGCCCTTCGCCCACAGCCGGCGCGGCCTTGGCCCTGGAGTCGGCGGTCGCCGAGCAGCATCCGGCATTGTGCCAATGGCTCGCCAATGCGGGCATGAGTCACGAACGGCGTATCCTGCGGCTCCCTATTGGCGGGCTGACGTGGCATTATCCCGAGCCTGATATCCTGCAACTGGAATTCGTCCTCCCGGCCGGATGCTTCGCCACCGTGGTGGTGCGCGAACTCGTCGATCTGGTGCCGGCAGGGCAGACGGACAGCCCATGCGTATTCTGATTTCGAATGATGACGGTGTTACGGCACCAGGCCTGGCCGCGCTGCATGGCGCGCTGGCGGATTATGCCGAGTGCGTGGTAATCGCCCCGGACCAGGACAAGAGCGGCGCCAGCAGTTCGCTGACGCTGGACCGGCCGCTGCATCCGCAGACGCTGGCCAACGGTTTCATCAGCCTCAATGGCACGCCCACCGATTGCGTGCACCTGGGGCTCAATGGCCTGCTGCCGGAACCGCCCGACATGGTCGTTTCGGGGATCAACCTGGGGGCCAACCTGGGTGATGACGTGATCTATTCCGGTACGGTTGCCGCCGCGCTGGAAGGGCGCTTCCTGGGCGGCACGTCGCTGGCGTTTTCGCTGTTGTCGCGCTTGCCTGACAATCTGCCGACAGCGGCCTTCATCGCCCGCCGCCTGGTGGAGGCGCAGCCGCGTCTGCAGCTGCCCCCGCGCACCGTGCTCAACGTCAACATTCCCAACCTGCCGCTGGAGCACATCCGCGGCATCCAGCTCACCCGCCTCGGTCACCGGGCCCGGGCGGCAGCGCCGACCAAGGTGGTCAACCCGCGCGGCAAAGAGGGCTACTGGATTGCCGTGGCGGGTGATGCCGAGGACGGCGGGCCGGGTACCGACTTCCACGCGGTGATGCAGGGCTACGTTTCGATTACCCCGCTGCAGCTGGACCGCACCTTCAACGATGCCTTCGAACAGCTCGACGGTTGGCTGGAGGGCCTGCTCTGATGCGCGAACAGGACGATCTGCAGCGCCGCGGTATTGGCATGACCTCCCAGCGTACCCGGGAGCGGCTGATTCAGCGCCTGTGCGAGGAGGGCGTATCGAACCCCAAGGTGCTCGATGCCATCCGCCGTACGCCGCGCCACCTGTTCGTCGACGAGGCGCTCGCCCACCGCGCCTACGAAGACACCGCGTTGCCAATCGGGCACAACCAGACGATCTCCCAGCCGTTCATGGTCGCACACATGAGCGAACTGCTGCTGGAAGCAGGGGCGCTGGACAAGGTGCTGGAGATTGGCACAGGTTCCGGCTACCAGACGGCGATCCTTGCCCAATTGGTCGAGCGGGTGTTCTCGGTGGAGCGCATCAAGGTGCTGCAGGATCGCGCCAAGGAGCGCCTGGTCGAGCTGAATCTGCGCAATGTGGTGTTTCGCTGGGGGGACGGTTGCGATGGCTGGCAGGCGCTGGCGCCCTACAATGCCATTATCGTCACCGCTGTAGCGCCGGAAGTGCCGCAGGCTCTGCTTGACCAGCTGGCACCGGGCGGCCGCATGGTGATCCCGGTTGGGCCGGCCGGGGAGGTTCAGCAACTGATGCTGATCGTCCGCGAAGAGCACGGTTTCTCTCGGCGCGTGCTGGGCGCCGTGCGCTTCGTGCCGCTGCTCAATGGTCCGTTGGCCTGAGCGACAGGGAATATTTGCGGCGACGACGAATTCTTGCCGTTCGGCCCTGTCTATCTGGCGGGGTATCCCGGCTCTTCAGTGAGCCTTTTGCAGCGAGCCTGCCAATGCAGTGGCGCTCGGTTATAATTGCAACATTATTGCATTTCATATCGTATTATCGATTTTCGGCACCATGAGGGGAGCGCGGGTGGGGCACACAGTCATTCGGCAGCGCAAGGATTGGGCGGGTTTCAAGCTTCTGGTGATTGCTTTGGCCATGGGCACCCTGCTGACGGGTTGCTCCAGCACCAGCTCGAGCGGCGCACGCGTGGTCGATCGCAACACGTCGGCGCCCAAGCGGCCGACGGTGACTTCCGGCCAATATGTGGTCAAGCCTGGCGACACCCTGTTCTCAATCGCTTTCCGTTACGGGTGGGATTACAAGGAGCTGGCGGCACGCAACGGCATCCCCGCTCCCTATACCATTCGCCCCGGTCAGGCGATCCGCTTCAGCAGCGGCTCGACTGGCAGTACCACGGTAGTTTCCAACCCGTCGTCCTCGAGCAAGACAACGGTCATTCGTCGCCCTGTTGGAACAGCTATTGCCCCGCCCGCCAGCGGCGGAAAAGCGACGCCAAATTCGCCAACCACGCCTGCGCCGGTGGTTACCACGGTGCCCGCCGCAGAGCGGGCGGTGGGCGGCTGGACCTGGCCTGCCAACGGTGTGCTGATTGGAAAATTCGCTTCAAACGGTAGTTTGAATAAAGGCATTGATATCGCCGGTGATTTGGGACAGCCTGTTTTTGCTGCGTCTGATGGTGCGGTGGTCTACGCCGGGAGTGGCTTGAGGGGCTACGGCGAGCTGATCATCATCAAGCACAGCGATACCTATGTCAGTGCCTACGGCCATAACCGCAGGCTGTTGGTTCGGGAGGGGCAGCAGGTCAAGGCAGGGCAGTCGATTGCTGAAATGGGGTCCACGGGCACTGATAGGGTGAAGCTGCATTTCGAGATTCGCCGCCAGGGCAAACCCGTCGATCCACTCCAGTTCCTGCCACGCCGTTGATTGTTGTACCCGGCCTGTTCCTGTGATGTAGAGGGGACAGGCTCTAGCGTTGCCAGGGATGCAGGCGCCGCTCGAGTCTGAGTTCGAACTCAGCAAAGGACTATAACAATGGCTCTCAATAAAGAAGCGCCGGAGTTTGACATCGACGATGACGTCCTCCTGATGGAGACGGGCATCGTTTTGGAAACGGATGTGGTGTCAGACGAACCTGCTGTACCGTCGGTTCGGACCAGGGCCAAATCAGGCTCTTCGCTCAAGCAGCATAAGTACATCGATTACACCCGGGCGCTCGACGCGACCCAGTTGTATCTCAACGAGATCGGATTCTCGCCTCTGCTTTCGCCAGAAGAGGAAGTGCACTTCGCGCGCTTGTCGCAGAAGGGCGACCCTGCTGGCCGCAAGCGCATGATCGAAAGCAACCTGCGCCTGGTTGTGAAAATTGCCCGTCGTTACGTGAACCGCGGCCTGTCGTTGCTCGACCTGATCGAGGAAGGCAACCTGGGGCTGATCCGTGCGGTCGAGAAATTCGACCCGGAGCGCGGTTTCCGCTTCTCGACCTATGCGACCTGGTGGATCCGCCAGACCATCGAGCGGGCGATCATGAACCAGACCCGCACCATTCGCCTGCCGATCCACGTGGTCAAGGAGCTGAACGTTTACCTGCGTGCTGCGCGGGAGCTGACTCAGAAGCTCGATCACGAACCTTCCCCCGAAGAAATCGCCACCCTGCTCGAGAAGCCTGTTGCCGAGGTCAAGCGCATGCTTGGCCTTAACGAACGGGTGTCGTCGGTGGACGTATCCCTCGGGCCAGATTCAGACAAGACCCTGCTCGACACCCTGACCGACGACCGGCCAACCGACCCCTGTGAACTGCTGCAGGATGACGACCTGTCGCAGAGCATCGATCAGTGGCTCGGCGAGCTGACCGACAAGCAGCGTGAAGTGGTAGTGCGTCGCTTCGGCCTGCGTGGGCATGAGAGCAGCACCCTTGAAGATGTTGGCCTGGAGATCGGCCTGACCCGTGAGCGGGTACGGCAGATTCAAGTAGAGGGGCTCAAGCGCCTGCGCGAGATTCTCGAGAAGAACGGCCTGTCCAGCGAGTCGCTGTTCCAATAAGCGTCAACAAGGTATGCAAAACGCCCCGATAAATTCGGGGCGTTTTTGTTTGTGCAGCTTGTGCCTGGTTACCCGCAAACAGGGCTTTCATGTGTCCGGCGCTACCCTTGATGCATGGCATGTAAGCCTTTGCTTACTCGTGGTGTAAGCCATTCGTGTAAGGACGAGTAGATCATTGTCGTTTCCAGAATCGTAAATTTCATAACATATTGAAATCAATGAGGATTTCAAATTTGTGGAAATGTGTCCCCGGTAATGTTTTGAGAGGTGTGGCAGTTGCCTGCCTTGGGGAAGTCGCTAGTATTCGAACTGTGCACACGGACATGCACAGGCTTTCAGGGAGAAGGCCAAGGACATCGCAAGAAGCGATTTCATTACGGACGATGTTAGGGACAAGCAGGGACTACGGAAAAAATGTGGGCGGGTCAAACCGCCCCTTTTTTTTGCCTGCAGAAAATGAAAAAGGCCCTGTGAGGGCCTTTTTCGTATCTGGGCGCTTAGCGCTCCAGGTCGGCGATCTTGCCAGGCTTGCCATCCCACTCTTCAGCGTCCGGCAGGGCATCCTTACGCTCGGTAATGTTCGGCCAGATTTCCGCCAACTCCGCATTGAGCTCGAGGAAGTTCTCCATGCCGGCAGGCACCTCGTCTTCCGAGAAGATGGCCTGGGCCGGGCACTCAGGCTCGCACAGTGCACAGTCGATGCACTCGTCCGGGTGAATGACCAGGAAGTTCGGGCCTTCGTAGAAGCAGTCCACCGGACAGACTTCCACGCAGTCGGTGTATTTGCATTTGATGCAGTTGTCGGTGACGACGAAGGTCATTTCTAGTTCTCTCCTCAGGCAACGGCGGCGGCCCTTCCTCTCAGGGCCGCGCGGTTTACGGGCATGTGGCTGCAGGCCAGGCTAATAACCTGCAGCACCAGCAAACCGCGGCGGATTCTACCAGCTTGTAGTGGGCGCCGTTATAACAGGTTCTTTAGTTGATATAGCATTTCGATAGCTTGACGAGGGGTCATGTCGTCAAGGTCCAGCTTGCCCAGCTTCTCGATGGCCGGGTGTGGCAGGCTGGCGAACAAATCGCTCTGGTGCGGTGCTTGTGGCTCGCCCTTGGCTTTTTGCGAAACGGGTAGTTCATGCGGCAGGCTGCTGGTTTCGAGGCGGCTCAGGTGCTCGCGCGCACGCTGGATGACCGGCGACGGCACACCTGCCAGCTGCGCGACGGCCAAGCCATAGCTTTGGCTGGCCGGGCCAGGCAGCACGTGGTGCAGGAACACGATGCGCTCGTTGTGCTCGGTGGCGTTCAGGTGAACGTTGGCCACCAGCGGCTCGCTCTCCGGAAGTACGGTCAGCTCGAAGTAGTGGGTGGCGAACAGCGTGTAGGCGCGCAGCTGCGCCAGGCGCTCGGCTGCAGCCCAGGCCAGCGACAGGCCGTCGAAGGTACTGGTGCCGCGGCCCACTTCATCCATCAGCACCAGGCTACGGTCGGTGGCGTTGTGCAGGATGTTGGCGGTTTCACTCATCTCGACCATGAAGGTCGAGCGCCCGCCAGCCAGGTCGTCGCTGGAGCCGATACGGGTAAAGATGCGATCGACCAGCGACAGCTCGCAACTTGCCGCCGGCACGAAACTGCCGATGTGCGCCATCAGCACGATCAACGCGGTCTGGCGCATGTAAGTGGACTTACCGCCCATGTTCGGGCCGGTGATGATCAGCATGCGGGTGCTGTTGTCCAGGCCCAGGTCGTTGGCCACGAACGGGGTGGTCAGCACCTGCTCGACTACCGGGTGACGGCCTTGGTCGATGCGCAGGCACGGCTCGTCGACGAAGCGCGGGCAGTTCAGGTCGAGGTTCAGCGCGCGCTCGGCAAGGTTGCTCAGCACGTCCAGCTCAGCAAGCGCGGCGGCGCTGTCCTGCAGCGGCGCGAGGTGGCTGATGAGGGTTTCCAGCAGCGCGTCGTAGAGCATTTTCTCGCGGGCCAGGGCGCGGCTCTTGGCCGACAGCGCCTTGTCCTCGAAGGCTTTGAGTTCCGGCGTGATGAAGCGCTCGGCACCTTTGAGTGTCTGCCTGCGAATGTAATCGCCCGGGGCCTGTTCGGCCTGTTTGGTCGGCAGTTCGATGAAATAGCCGTGTACGCGGTTGTAGCCGACCTTCAGGTTGGCAAGGCCTGTACGGGCCTTTTCGCGCGTTTCCAGGTCGATCAGGAACTGGCCAGCGTTCTCGCTGATCGCCAGCAGCTCGTCCAGTTCGTTGTCGTATCCGGCCTTGAGTACACCGCCGTCGCGGATTACTGCTGGCGGGTTGTCGACGATCGCCCGCTCCAGCAGGCTGGCAAGCTCCGGGTAGGTACCGGTGATCGCGGCCAGGCGCGCCAGGTGCGGCGCTTCCAGCTCGGTCATGGCGTTCTGCAGCTCGGGCAGGGCGCCGAGGGCATCGCGCAGGCGCGCCAGGTCGCGTGGCCGGGCGTTGCGCAGGCCGATACGGGCGAGGATCCGCTCGATATCGCCAATTTCCTTGAGTTGCGGCTGCAGCTTCTCGAAACGGTAGCCATCGAGCAGGCAGCGGATCGAATCCTGGCGCGCCTGCAGCACCTTGGGGTCACGCAGCGGGCGGTTCAGCCAGCGGCTCAGCAAACGGCTGGCCATTGCGGTCTGGCAGCGGTCGATCACCGACTGCAGGGTGTTGTCGCGCCCGCCGGCCAGGTTGATGTCCAGCTCCAGGTTGCGGCGGCTGGCGCCGTCGAGGATCACCGTGTCGTCCAGCCGCTCGTGGCGCAGGCTGCGCAGGTGCGGCAGGGCGGTACGCTGGGTTTCCTTGGCGTAGGTCAGCAGGCAGCCGGCGGCGCCGATGGCCAGGGTCAGCTTGTCGCAGCCAAAGCCCTTGAGGTCCTTGGTTGCAAACTGTTGGCAGAGCGCCTTGCGTGCCGAGTCGCGGTCGAAGTCCCAAGGGGCACGGCGGCGTGCGCCTGGGCGCTTTTCGGCCGGCAGGTCACGCGGCCAGTCGTCCGGGATCAGCAGCTCGACCGGGTTGAGGCGCTCGAGCTCGGCCAGCAGGTTTTCCCAGCCTTTGATCTCTTGCACACTGAAGTTGCCGCTGGTGATATCCAGCACCGCCAGGCCGAACAGGCGCTCGTCGCCCAGCAGCGCGGCAATCAGGTTGTCGCGGCGCTCATCCAGCAGCGCTTCGTCGCTGACCGTACCTGGGGTAATGATGCGCACCACCTGGCGTTCCACCGGGCCTTTGCTGGTGGCCGGGTCGCCAATCTGCTCGCAGATCACCACCGACTCGCCAAGCTTGACCAGTTTGGCCAGGTAGCCCTCCAGCGAATGGAACGGGATCCCGCACATGGGGATCGACTGGCCGGCCGACTGACCGCGCGCGGTCAGGGTGATATCCAGCAGTTTCGCGGCTTTTTTTGCATCTTCGTAGAAGATTTCGTAAAAGTCGCCCATGCGGTAGAACATCAGCTGGTCCGGGTGCTGGTTTTTCAGCTTCCAGTACTGCTGCATCATCGGGGTGTGTGCGGAAAGATCAGACATTCAGGGCCTTACAGCGGGTGATCTGGTTGGCGATTTTGAAACCGGCAATGGTACAGGCTTTTTCATCGAGATGCAGGCGGCGGTAGGACGCGACGTATGCGCCGGTTTGGCGCAGTTCGGCGGGCAATTGTGGTGATGCACGGAACACTTCACTACAATGCGCGCCCCCGGCCAGCCCGCTCCACGCGATGTGTAATGAAAGTGCCCAGCAGTGTCCCCTTCGTAAAGCAGCAATTGATCTACCTCCTTTATGGAGAGCGCCGCATCTATCAGCTTGAGGCCAAATTCAGCATCCTTACCGCACTTGCCCGCAGCAAGCCGGGCGAACTGCCGACCATCCGCGTGCTGACCGACCAGCCACAGGCGTTCGATGGCTGGCCTGTGGACGTGGTAGTGCTGGATGGGCAAAGGCTCGCGGACTGGTCCGGAGAGGGCGGCTACACCCACCGGCGCAAGGCCTGCGCCATTGCCCATGCGTCCCGCTGGGCAGAGAAGACCATCTTCATCGATACCGACACAGTCTTCCTGCAATCGCCGCAGAAGCTGTTCCAGCAGGTAGATGCCCAGCACTTTCTGGTGGACGAAGTCGAGATGAGCTGGGCGGAGGCATCCCACAGCGCCTATTACGCAGGCTTTACCCGCGGCCTGACGTTGTCTGGCGAGGCGCCAGTGGATGACTTGCGCCTTTGCAACAGCGGCGTCATGGGCTTTGCCCTCGAAAACGCCGCGATTGCCGAGCGTGCCATCCAGCGCATCGATGCCTGGACGCAGTACGCCTCGGCCCTGCATACCATCGAGCAGATTGCTTTTTCGTTCGAACTGCATGGCGCGCAGATCAACGAGGCGCGTGGCGTCATCAGCCACTATTTCGCGGTGAAGCAGTACATTCACGCCATTCTTGAGATTTTCTTCAGGCGTTGCGGCGACCAGTTCGACCCGCGCCTGTGCAAGCAGGCGCTCAAGGTACCGATGCAGCGCCCGGTCCCTTCCTGGCTTGGCCGGCTTTCGGTCAAATGGAGCCTGAAGCGTGTTCCACCCGAGTTGCGCGGCATCGGGCGCAAACTGCTGTATGGCAGCGGTATCGGTGGCGACGAGTATCAGCGCGCCTGCAGGGTGATCTGGTGGCGCTCGGCGATCGAGGACATGCGTCAGCTCGACGGTTTCGAGTGGTCGCAAGCGTGGCCCGAGGGTTTGCCGCGGCTGGGGCGGAACGATGAGCGCGCATTCACTGCGATTGCTCTCGAAAGCCTGAAGGCGGGTTGAGCCCGGCCTGCACCTGCATTGCATTGTGTGAGATGTAGCGGCATTATGCATGCTATGCAAAAACGCAATATAGCCACCGTACTCAGGGTACTGCTCGACCGCCACAGCCTGTCCCCGACAGAGCTGCATCGGCGCACGGGCGTGCCCCAGTCCACCTTGTCGCGCATTCTCGGTGAAAAGATCGTCGACCCTTCTGACAAGCACGTGTCGAAGATCGCCAGCTACTTTGGCGTCAGCACCGAGCAGCTGCGCGGCCGTGCCGAGTTGGGCGCGCCGCGTGAAGCCGCGCTGCCCGTTAATGGCCATGCGGACCTGCGCGACATCAGCCTCTGGGATGATGAAACACCCGTCGAGGACGACGAGGTGTCGGTCCCTTTTCTTCGCGAGGTCGAATTGGCAGCTGGGTCTGGAAGATTCGTCATCGAAGAGAGCGAGCGTGCCCGTCTGCGGTTTGGCAAGCGCAGCTTGCGCCATAACGGTGTGCAGTTCGACCAGGCCAAATGCGTGACCGTGCGCGGCAACAGCATGCTGCCCGTACTGCGCGACGGGGCTACCGTCGGCGTCAATACCGGCAAGTGCTCGATTGGCGACATCATCGACGGTGACCTCTACGCCATCAACCACAACGGCCAATTACGGGTGAAGCAGGTTTACCGATTGCCCACAGGCATCCGCCTGCGCAGCTTCAACCGCGATGAACATCCCGATGAGGACTACAGCTTCCAGCAACTGCAGGAGGAGCAGATCAGTCTGCTCGGCCATGTGTTCTGGTGGGGCATGTATGCCCGCTGAGGGGGTGTTCCTCCATAAAACCGCTTCGGCGGTTTTTTGTTGCCTCATGGAAATGTGAACCGGTGCATTGACCTGTTATGCGTAAATGCATAAATTGGGTTGGACGGGTTTTGCTCTTTCCCCCTCATTTTCGCCTGCCGATCAGTGTTGACGGCCAATACACAGGAGGCAGCGCCGTGATCAACGAGCAGCAAGTGTTGCTGGAGTTGCCGCTCTGGGTGGTGATCGCCCTGGCATTGCTGGCCGGCCTGAGTGGCGAAATGTGGCGGGCGGACAAGGCCGGCGCCACCGGGTGGTCGCTCTTGCGACGACTGGTGCTGCGCTCCGGCGCCTGCGTCATTTGTGGGGTTTCGACCGGGATGCTGCTGTACGCCGCCGGCTTGTCGATCTGGGCGGCCAGCGGGGTGGGCTGCCTGACCGCTGTGGGGGGAGCGGATGTTGCAATGCGTATGTATGAGCGGTGGGCGATGAGGCGGCTGGGGCTGCGTGATACGGATGGTCACTAACACGCCGCGCATTGCGCATTGCAACGCCTATCCCGCTATGCCAACTCAAGTGCTACGGTGTCATCCGTCTCCCCAAGGAACCACCCATGGACCCGATCACCGCTCTCTCCACCCGTCTGGGCGAACACTTGCGCCGCTTGAACGCTCAGATCACCACTGCCGAATCCTGCACCGGTGGTGGCATCGCAGAAGCCATCACCCGTGTACCCGGTTGCTCCGCCTGGTTCGAGGCTGGGTATGTCACCTACTCCAATTCGCAGAAGACCCGCCAGCTTGGCGTCCCTGAACCGCTGTTCAGCCAGGTAGGCGCGGTCAGCCAGGAAGTGGTCGAGGCCATGGCCCGTGGCGCCCAGGTTGCCAGTGGCGCGCGCTTTGCCGTTGCCGTCAGCGGTGTAGCCGGGCCAGATGGAGGTTCGCCGGCCAAACCGGTGGGCACCGTGTGGCTGGCCTGGGCGGATGGCGAGCACGTGATCAGTGAGCGTCGCCACTTCGATGGCGACCGCGAAGCGGTGCGCCGACAAACGGTGATCGCCGCGTTAGACGGTTTGTTACAGCTCGGTACCGAGTAATTCGACGACAGGGGTTTGCTCAAACGCTTCCCTGTGGAATAATACTGGCTACTTATACAGGTATTCCGGCCATCAGGGCCAAGTCGAACACGTGAGGATTTCAATGGACGACAACAAGAAGCGCGCCTTGGCTGCGGCCCTGGGTCAGATCGAACGCCAATTCGGCAAAGGCGCGGTCATGCGCATGGGCGACCACGAGCGCACAGGCATCCCGGCTATCTCTACCGGCTCCCTGGGCCTGGACATCGCCCTCGGCATTGGCGGCCTGCCAAAAGGCCGTATCGTCGAAATCTACGGCCCGGAATCGTCGGGTAAAACCACGCTGACCCTGTCGGTCATCGCTGAAGCACAGAAGAGCGGCGCCACCTGCGCCTTCGTCGACGCCGAGCACGCCCTCGACCCTGAATACGCCGGCAAGCTGGGCGTCAACGTCGACGACCTGCTGGTTTCTCAGCCGGACACCGGTGAGCAGGCGCTGGAAATCACCGACATGCTGGTGCGCTCCAACGCCGTTGACGTGATCATCGTCGACTCCGTGGCTGCCCTGGTACCCAAAGCCGAAATCGAAGGCGAGATGGGTGACATGCACGTCGGCCTGCAGGCCCGTCTGATGTCCCAGGCGCTGCGCAAGATCACCGGTAACATCAAGAACGCCAACTGCCTGGTCATCTTCATCAACCAGATTCGTATGAAAATCGGCGTGATGTTCGGTAGCCCGGAAACCACCACCGGTGGTAACGCCCTGAAGTTCTACGCTTCGGTGCGCCTCGACATCCGCCGTACCGGCGCGGTCAAGGAAGGCGACGAAGTAGTGGGCAGCGAAACCCGCGTGAAGATCGTCAAGAACAAGGTCTCGCCGCCATTCCGTCAGGCCGAGTTCCAGATCCTTTACGGCAAGGGCATCTACCGCAACGGCGAAATCATCGACCTGGGCGTGTCTCAAGGCCTGGTCGAGAAGTCCGGTGCCTGGTATGCCTACCAGGGCAACAAGATCGGCCAGGGCAAGGCTAACGCTGCCAAGTACCTGCACGAGAACCCGGCTATTGGTGCCGAGATCGAGAAGCAGATCCGCGAGAAGCTGCTCAAGGCGGGTGTTGTTGCTGAAGCTGGCAAGGCTGCTGCTGCCGACGCCAACGCTGACGACGTGGCTGACGCCGACGCCGGTTACTGATAGCTGCTTGGCCGATCATGTCCGCCGTACTCGACACCCCCGTCGCCGTTCGACGGACAGCCATGGACCTGCTCGCGCGACGCGAGCATGGTCGCGTAGAGCTGACGCGCAAATTGCGCCAGCGCGGCGCGACGGATGAGCTGATCGAGCCTGCGCTCGATCGGCTCGCCGAAGAAGGGTTGCTTAGCGAAGCCCGCTATCTCGAAAGCTTCATCAGGTACCGATCCAATGCTGGCTATGGCCCTGCGCGGATTCGCGAAGAGCTTGGCCAGCGTGGCCTGAACCGTGGAGATGTCGACCAGGCACTGCGTGACAGCGGTGTCGATTGGGCGGAGCGGTTACAGGAAGCCTGGCAGCGCAAGTATGCCGGGCAGCGCCCGCAAGACCCTCGCAGCCGTGCACAGCAAACCCGGTTTCTCGCTTACCGTGGCTTCCCCATGGAGATGATCGGCCGCCTGCTCAGCGGCCGGGATTTGTACGATTAAACTTGCCTAGCTGACCTTCAACGCCTCACGCGCCCGCTGAGTCGTGTGCATCGGCTGTGGTTTGGCCCAGTTCTCCGGCAGATTGATAAAGTCCACCAGTTCACGCAGGCGTCCCTGGTCGCGACCGTTGAACGCAAAGGTCAGGCGCGTGAGGTGGCTGTAGTTGCCTACCTCGTGCTCTGCGCCACTGTCTGCGTGCTGGTGATATTTGCCACTCAGGCGCAAATCGGCAAATCCCTCCTCAATTTCATGCAGTGCGGCGTCGCTGAGCCGGTGGTGCATGCGGATCACGAACTGGTTCTTGAGCCAGCGGCTGGAGTGGTAGTTGCTGTAGAACTGGTTGATCTCTTCTACGGCCTCGTCGGCGCTGTGTACCAGGCGCACCAACTTGAGGTCGGTGGGGAGGATATAACGGTTTTCTTCCAGTTGGCGGCTGATGAAGTCCAGGCAGTCACGCCAGAAGCTGCCACCCGGTGAGTCGAGCAGAACCACAGGCACCAATGGGCTCTTGCCTGTCTGGATCAACGTGAGCACTTCCAGTGCCTCGTCGAGCGTACCAAAGCCTCCAGGGCAGAGCACCAGGCCGTCAGCTTCCTTGACGAAGAACAGCTTGCGAATGAAGAAGAAGTGGAAGGGCAACAGCTTGTCAGTGCCATCGACGGTGGGGTTGGCATGCTGTTCGAAGGGCAATGTGATATTGAACCCCAGGCTGTGATCGCTGCCCGCACCTTCGTGCGCGGCCGCCATGATGCCGCCACCAGCACCGGTGATGACCATCAGGTCGGAGCGGGCAAGCGTGGCCCCCAATTCGCGGGCCAAGGCGTACATCGGGTGTTCCAGTGGTGTGCGCGCCGAACCGAACACAGTGACCTTGCGCCGGCCCTTGTAGCGTTGCAGGGTGCGGAATGACTGGTCCAGTTCGCGAAGTGCCTGCAAGGTGATCTTGGCGTTCCAGCGATCACCGTCATCGTGGGCCATGCGCAGGACGGTCAGCATCATGTCACGGTACAGTGGCAGGTTGGGGCTGTCGGGGGCGACCAGTTGCAGTTGCTGGTCGATCTTGCTCAGGTCGATACCGCTGTCCCTGAAATGATTGAATAGATACTCACTGGGTTGGTAAGGCATTCAACGTCTCCTTCTGCAGCAAAACCTCTGACCGAGCCGAGGGTCCGGCTTGGCCGCGACACTACGTGCGTCGCTGGCTGCTCTGGCTCGAGTGTGCAACCCAAGCATTGCAGTAGGCCTTCAGGCCCTGATGCAGTTGCGCAAATTCATCGTGTTGTTTTCACAGTCTTCGCTATCAATCTAGACCCTCGCGACCGTTCGTGCCGTTGTGATCTGCGTGGCCGCTCGTCGGCGCATGACCATTGATGGCGAGGGTTTGATTAACTGGTGAAGCGAAACGTGTCGATGCAGGAGGTGGCGGTATGCATCGCTTGGTCATCGAGGTAGACCGGCAGCTTTATCAGCAGCTTGAAAATGCGGCGCAGGTTCACCATGTGAGCCTGGAGGTGGAGTGTCGGCGGCGGTTGGCTGCGCTTGAGTGCCAGTCACCTTATCTGCAGGCGCTACTGGCGGAGATGCGCGCCGACGAAGGGCCGCGGCGCGCGGAGGATGAGCGGGTCAGCTGATTACTTCTTCTTGTTACCGGCAGTGCAACTGGCAGCGTCGAACGCCTGGTCCATGACCGGTTGGTTGGTCTTGTAGACAGTGAAGCGATAGACCATCACTGCGCCCTTGGACATCAGGTTACGGTAGCCACTGTTGCGGCATACGCTGTCACCCAGTTGGCTGCGTACCTGCTCGGGGTTTGCCTGCATGCGCGCGGCGTGCTCAGGGCGTACGCTCAAGTGGTTGACCAAGGCTTTGCCTTCGACGGTATAGCCTTGGTCGAGAATATCTTCGTTGATGGCCCGCGGGGTACCGACGCTGCTTTCCTTGGCGACCTTCTGCAGCGTCTTGTTCAGTTCGAATTCCTGCTTGGAGGCCGCGTGGGCTGCCAGTGGCAGGGTGAGCAACAGGCTCAGGGTCGGGACAATAAGACGCAGCATGAATCTCTCCTGGTTCGATGACTGGCGCTTTGACATGCGCTGGCAGCAGGCGTTCCCTGAATCAAGCATGTTCACGGGCAACTTCGCGGCCGCCAAAGCGCAGATTATAAGGGACCAACCCGTCCTGCTGCACGGCAAATGACGCCTGCTCTGTTAGACTGGCGGTTTGTTTTCTCCGAGTTATCGCAGTGTCCAGTCACATCCTCCCCCGAGGCTTGCCAGCATGAGCCACGCGGTAGCGCGCTTGCGCGCCGAACGCCTGGCTCGCAGCATCAAGCCATTCATTGCCCGTGGTTCACGCGCCGAGCGCTGCCCTGACTGTCGGGTGATCGCCACGCATTGCCTGTGCGCCTGGAAGCCCAGGGTGCAGGCAGACTCCGGTGTATGCCTGCTGATGCATGACACCGAGCCGTTGAAACCGACCAACACCGGCTGGCTGATCGCCGACCTGATCGAAGACACCTCAGCGTTCGGCTGGCTGCGTACTTCGGTGGACGAAGGTTTGCTGGCGCTGCTGGATGATCCGCAGTGGCAGCCGTACATCGTCTTCCCCGGTGAGTTCGTTGCGCAGGAGCGCGTGGTCAGCGAAGTGGTGCGTACCGCGGGCAAGCGCCCGTTGTTCATCCTGCTGGATGCCACCTGGACCGAAGCCCGCAAGATGTTCCGCAAGAGCCCTTATCTTGAGCGCTTCCCGGTATTGAGCCTGCAGGCCGAGCAGATGTCGCGCTATCGCCTGCGTCGCTCCAAACGTGACGATCACTTCTGTACCGCAGAGGTGGCTGCCATGTGCCTGGACCTCGCGGGCGACAGCCAGGCCTCTCAGGCACTGGATGCGTATCTGGACGTGTTCAGCCTGCATTACCTCAGTGGCAAGCGTCGGTTGCCGCTGGATGAGCAGGATGATATCCACCAGCGTTTGCATACCTTCCTATAGTCCAAGGGGCATCAGCCCCGCTTTGGTTCATAATGACGGGGCTGGCAGCCGGGGTGCGGCGAGGCGGCAGGGCGATCGGTTGACCCGCGCCTGCGTGCTCGCCACCCTTGCCGCCGATTCCCCGCCCGGCGCTATTATTCCCCCGCATGCGCCTGGCACAGAACAGGATCCCTAGATCGATGGCCACTTACGAAGTCCTGATTGCCGATGACCACCCGCTGTTTCGCAGCGCTCTGCGCCAAGCCGTTACCCTTGGCCTGGGGCCGGATGTACGCCTGGTTGAAGTGGCGAGCATCGCCGAGCTTGAAACCCGGCTGAGCGAGAAAGCCGACTGGGACCTGGTCCTGCTGGACCTGAACATGCCAGGTGCCTACGGTTTCTCCGGGCTGGTACTGTTGCGCGGCCAGTACCCGCAAATCCCGGTGGTGATGGTTTCGGCTCAGGAAGAGGCTGCCGTGGTGGTCAAGTCCCGCGAGTTTGGCGCCAGTGGCTTCATTCCCAAGTCCAGCGGCCTCGAAGTGATTCAGGATGCGGTGAGAAAAGTGCTCGACGGTGAAGTCTGGTGGCCACCACAGGCGTTCGAGAAAGTCGATGTGTCGGCCGAGGCCAAGGCCGCCAGCGAAGGCCTCGCCAGCCTTACGCCGCAGCAGTTCCGCGTGCTGACCATGGTCTGCGAAGGCTTGTTGAACAAACAGATCGCCTATGAACTGAGTGTTTCGGAGGCTACCATCAAGGCCCACGTGACAGCGATATTCCGCAAGCTGGGTGTGCGTACGCGCACCCAGGCGGCCTTGCTGCTGCAACAACTGGAATCGGTTGCGAGCAGCTAACTGCCTGCGCCTTCACGCTTTTTTGATGCTTTTTCAACTAGTCTGCTGGCCTTTCATCGGTAAAGTGACGCACATGTCGCCATTCAAAGGCCAGACGGGCCTCAAACGTATCTTCAACGCCGCCGGCTATTCGCTGGACGGCTTGCGCGCCGCCTTCAAGGGTGAGGCTGCCTTCCGCCAACTGGTGCTGCTCAACGTACTGCTGATTCCGATTGCCTTCTGGCTACCGGTCAGTCGCGCAGAGCGGGCGATCATGATTGCCGTTTGCCTGCTCGGCCTGATTGTCGAGCTGTTCAACTCGGCAGTGGAGGCGGCGATCGATCGCATCTCGCTCGAGCGCCACCCGCTGTCGAAAAACGCCAAGGACATGGGCAGCGCCGCACAGCTGGTAGCGCTGACCATGGTGGCCCTGGTCTGGGGCGTCATCCTGCTCTAGGCAATCGGTGGCAATACGATCTCGTCACTGCGGGTAAAGCCCGCAGTGAAGTTGCGGCAGAGCTCAAGAAACTCGCGCATGGCGGAGGTCTGGTATTTCTGTTTGTGCCAGATGAAGTAGAACTGGCGCATGAGGTCCAGCTCCGGGGTCTCGACCGGCACCAGGCTGCCACGGCGGAACGCATCGCGCAGGGCCAGGCGCGAGATGCAGCCAATGCCCAGGCCCGACTCCACGGCACGCTTGATCGCTTCGGTATGCTCCAGCTCCAGGCGGATATTCAGGTTGGCGCGATGATGGCGCATGGCCTGATCGAAGGTCAGGCGCGTACCGGAGCCCTGCTCGCGCAAGATCCAGGCTTCCTGCGACAGGCTTTCGATATTGGCCCGGCCCACGTTGGCCAGCGGATGCTGCGGCGCACAGAACACCACCAGCTCGTCTTCGACCCACGGCTGCACCTCCAGGTCCGGGTGGTTGCAGTCGCCCTCGATTAGACCCAGATCAATTTCGTACTGCGCCACCTGGTGCACGATATGAGCTGTGTTCTGTACATGCAGCTTTACCTGGCTCTCCGGGTGCACCTGCATGAAGCTGCCGATCAGCAAGGTGGCCAGGTAGTTGCCGATGGTCAGCGTGGCACCGACGGCCAATGAGCCGAAACCGGACTTGCCGTTGAGCAGGTCTTCGATTTCCTTGGCCTGGTCAAGCAGCGCAACTGCCTGTGGCAACAACTGGTGGCCAAGCGCGTTGAGGGCCAGGCGCTTGCCCGCACGGTCGAACAGCTGGCAGCTTGACTGACGCTCCAGTTCGGTGATGGAAGTGCTGGCAGCCGACTGCGACAGGGCCAGCAGGCTGGCGGCCCGTGAGACGCTCTGATGCTGGGCCACGGCGACGAAGACCTGGAGCTGGCGGAGTGTGAATCGCATATCGATATAACCGATAACACATATCTTGATAATTCAGTTAACAGATATTGTCGCTGCCCCTAAACTATTGCGCAACTGTGCGCTTTGCGCGCTGCGTTTTCTTCAGGAGCCCCATCGATGAGCAACATGAACCACGAACGTGTCCTCAGTGTGCATCACTGGAACGACACCCTGTTCAGCTTCAAGTGCACCCGCGACCCGGGCCTGCGCTTCGAGAACGGTCAGTTCGTGATGATCGGCCTGCAGCAGGAAAGCGGCCGTCCGCTCATGCGCGCCTATTCCATCGCTTCGCCGAACTGGGAAGAGCACCTGGAGTTCTTCAGCATCAAGGTGCCGGACGGCCCGCTGACTTCCCAGCTGCAGCACCTGAAGGAAGGCGACGAGATCATCATCAGCAAGAAGCCTACCGGTACTTTGGTACTCGATGACCTGAACCCGGGCAAGCACCTGTACCTGCTGAGCACCGGCACTGGCCTGGCGCCGTTCATGAGCGTCATCCAGGACCCGGAAACCTACGAGCGCTTCGAGAAGGTGATCCTGGTGCACGGCGTGCGTTACGTGAACGAAGTGGCCTACCGCGAGTTCATCACCGAGCACCTGCCGCAGAACGAGTTCTTCGGTGAGGCGGTACGTGACAAGCTGATCTACTACCCAACCGTGACCCGCGAGCCGTTCGAGAACCAGGGCCGCCTGACCGACCTGATGCGCAGCGGCAAGCTGTTCAGCGACATCGGCCTGCCACCCATCAACCCGCAGGACGACCGCGCCATGATCTGCGGCAGCCCGAGCATGCTCGACGAGACCAGCGAAGTGCTCGACAGCTTCGGCCTGAAAGTCTCTGCGCGGATGCGCGAGCCAGGTGACTACCTGATCGAGCGCGCGTTCGTCGAGAAGTAACGCCACCGCTGTATTAAAAAACGCAGACCCAGGTCTGCGTTTTTTTATGCCTGCCGCCTGAGGCGCTGTCAGTCGCCCACAACCTCAAGCACCCGAATCACATCCGGCTGCGGGTAGTGCCACCTGACCTGTACGTCCCAGAACTTCACCCCATATACGCGCTCCGCTGGCGGTACCTGATAGGCAGGCCGCGGATCCTGTGCCAGGCACTGCTCGATCAGCTCTACCAGCGGCTCGCCCAGGCGCAACGCATGCTCGTGGGCCTGCGGCAGCGCGCTGTCCGCCCATTGCACGCCGATTGCCTCAGGGGCTTCGCTGGCCATCAGGTTGCTGGCCCCGGCGATGCTGTCGGCGTAGGGGACATAGGGCTTGATATCCAGTACCGGCGTGCCGTCGAGCAGATCGATGCCGGACAACAGCAGCCGCCCCGGTTCAACGCCCTCCAGCCGGACCACCGACTGGCCGATGCCGTTTGGCCGATGGGTGGCACGCGTGGCGAACACGCCCATGCTCTTGTTGCCGCCCAGGCGCGGCGGGCGCACCTTCAGGCGTGGTTTGTCTTCCAGTGCCTGGTGGAACAGGAACAGCAGCCAGACATGGCTGACCTGCTCCAGGCCTGCCACCGCATCACCCTGGTCGAACGGTGGCAGCAGTTCCAATACACCACGGGCCGCCGGCGCCAGCTGGGGCTGGCGCGGTATGGCGAACTTCTCCTTGAAGCAGGAGCGCACGATGCCGACGGGCGAAACCGTATGCTGCATGGTCACTCAGCCGCGCACGCGCAGGGTCAGGCCCTTGAGGAAGTTGCGCAGCAACTGATCGCCGCAGGGCCGGTAGTTGTCGTGGCCGACCTTGCGGAACAGCGCGCTGAGCTCGGGCTTGGACACCGGGAAGTTGACCGACTTGAGGATTGCATGCAGGTCTTCTTCCTTGAGCTCGAAGGCCACGCGCAGCTTCTTGAGCACGGTGTTGTTGGTCACCGGCAGCTCGACCGGCTGTGGCGGACGGCTGTCATCCTTGCCACGGCGGTGGGTGACCAGGCCGTCCAGAAAGTGCGCCATGACCCGCTCGGGGCAGCGCACAAAACCGGGCTCGTCTTCTTTCTTCAGGTAGGTGGCGAGTACCACCGGGTTTACCTCCAGGCCCGACAGCGCGATGATTTCGGCCATCTTGGCGTCGTTCACCTTGAGCATGTAGCGCAGGCTGCGCAGGACATCATTGTGGTTCATTGCTGCAAAATCCTGTTCAGAAGCCACGCAACGGCGTGGCGCATTGCTTAGAAACGTTCAGTGCCGGCCAGGTAACGCCACTGGCCCACAGGCAGCTTGCCCATGGATACCCCACCCAGGCGAATACGGCGCATGCTGAGCACTTCCAGGCGCAGGTAAGCGCATATCTCGGAAATCTGCCCGGGTTGTGGGTTTTTCAAGGCCAGGCGCAGGTGGGTTTCGTTCTGCCAGCTGGCCTTGGCCTTGGGCAGTTCCCGGTCGTTGCGCGTCGCCCCGCGTGCCAGGCGCTCCAGCGCCTGTGGGGTGGTCTCGCCGCGCACTTCGATGATGTATTCCTGCTCCAGCTTGCGCAGGTCGGCCTCGATCTTGCGGGTTACCTTCCAGTCTTGCGTGAATATCTGCAGGCCGCTGGCACCGCGCTCGAGAGGGGCAGAGCAGGTCAACCGGGCGAAATGCCCGTGCAGGGGCCGCACACCCTCGCGGTGCGCTTCGCTGAGGCTGGCCAGGTTCATGCTGGCGCGCGCCGTGTCGATATCGACCCCAGCCGGCTGGTTGAGCAGCAGGGTAACCGGGTCCAGCGCCTGTGCATTGGCGCCTGGCAACAGTTCCACGGTCTGGTTGTCGACCTTGAACTGAGGTTGCTCGACGACCACGCCATCGACCGTGACCCAGCCCCCTTCGATATACAGCTCGGCCTCACGGCGGGAGCAGCCGAGCTGCTCGATGAGGCGTTTGGACAGGCGGATGGGTTCGGACATGGCGGGCAATTCGCAAGGCAGGGAAAGTCTTGCATTGTACCTGCCCATGCGCAGTTGATGACGGGAATCTGTGTCAAATGCGCCATTTCGGAAGTATCGGACGGCATCCTACAGTGCGCTCCTAGCGAGCTGTAGGAACCAGCTTCATGTGAAGCAATGGGTAAGGCTGCCCCAAGCCGTCGGTTTCCGAGCGGCCGATGACTTCGAAACCTTCGTGCAGATAGAAACCCAAGGCTTGGGGGTTTTGCTCATTGACGTCGAGGCGTTCGGCATTCAGCTCGCTGATGGCGTAGCGCAGCAAGCGCTTTCCGACGCCTTGGCCACGGTACTGCGGGGCAACGAACAGCATGTCCACGCGGCCGTTGGCGACACCGGCGAAGCCGCAGATGCGCTGGCCATGCCTGCAGCAGACCAGCATGACGGCGTCGAGGTACTTGCCCAGAACATGTTCACGCAGCAGCGTGATGTAGGCGTCGGGCAGGAACTCGTGGGTCGCGCGTACCGAGTCTTCCCAGACCTGGGCCAGTTCGGGGTAGTCGCTCAGGTGGGGTGTTTGCAGCATCAAGTGCATGCCGGTATTCCTCGTTGGCCATTGAGGAAACCATAGATGCAAAAAAAGGCCCTGCCAGTGGGGCGTAGTGCGGTTCACTCAGGAGCGCTGGGGCCGCAAAGCGGCCCCAATACAGGCGATGGATAACCAAGTGACCTTAGATTGGCTCGGCCCACATGTCGTACTCATCGGCATCGACGACACGGCAGCGGACCTTGTCGCCCGGCTTGAAGCCGTGGTCGCCATCGATGAACACGCTGCCGTCGATTTCCGGAGCATCGAAGAAGCTGCGGCCCACCGAGCCTTGCTCTTCGACTTCGTCGATCAGCACTTCGATTTCCTTGCCGATGCGTAGCTGCAGGCGTGCACTGCTGATGGCCTGCTGGTGGGCCATGAAGCGGTCCCAGCGTGCCTGCTTGACGTCATCCGGTACTTCTTCAAGGCCAAGGTCGTTGGCCGGGGCGCCTTCGACCGGCGAGTACTGGAAGCAGCCGACGCGGTCGAGCTGGGCTTCGGTCAACCAGTCCAGCAGGTACTGGAAGTCTTCTTCGGTTTCGCCCGGGAAGCCGACGATGAAGGTCGAGCGGATCACCAGGTCCGGGCACTGTTCGCGCCAGTTCTTGATGCGCGCCAGGGTGCGGTCTTCGAAGGCTGGGCGCTTCATCGACTTGAGCACTTTGGGGCTGGCATGCTGGAACGGGATGTCCAGGTACGGCAGGATCTTGCCGGCGGCCATCAGCGGGATCACGTCGTCGACGTTCGGGTAGGGGTACACGTAGTGCAGGCGTACCCAGGCACCCAGGCTGCTCAGCGCCTCGCACAGCTCGAGCATGCGGGTCTTGACCGGGCGGCCATTCCAGAAATCGGTCTTGTACTTGACGTCGACGCCGTAGGCGCTGGTGTCCTGGGAAATCACCAGGATCTCCTTGACGCCAGCCTTGACCAGGCGCTCGGCTTCGCTCAGCACTTCACCGACCGGGCGGCTGACCAGCTTGCCGCGCATCGACGGGATGATGCAGAAACTGCAGCTATGGTTGCAGCCTTCGGAAATCTTCAGGTAGGCGTAGTGGCGCGGCGTCAGCTTGACGCCCTGCGGCGGCACCAGGTCGATCAGCGGGTTGTGGTCCTGGCGCGGTGGCACCACTTCGTGCACAGCATTGACTACCTGCTCGTACTGCTGCGGGCCGGTGACCGACAGCACGCTGGGGTGCACATCACGGATGCTGCCTTCTTCGACGCCCATGCAGCCGGTGACGATGACCTTGCCGTTTTCCTTGATCGCTTCGCCGATGACTTCCAGCGACTCGGCCTTGGCACTGTCGATGAAGCCGCAGGTGTTGACCACCACCACGTCGGCGTCCTCGTAGGTGGGCACGACTTCATAACCTTCCATGCGCAGCTGGGTCAGAATGCGCTCGGAATCGACCAGGGCTTTGGGGCAACCCAGGCTTACGAATCCTACCTTGGGGGTGGCGGGCGTGGTGGACATGACTAACCTCGGTATTGAATGCAGGCCGCCCGGGCGGAAACGGGGGCGGTCTTGACGGGCGCTTTTTGGCGCCTCTGATCAAAAAGTGCGCAATTCTAGCGAGCGCAAGGTCGCTTGACTAGCAGAAATGCGACGAACGCTGCTGAACCCCTTTAACTGCGACCTGGCCACCCTCTATCGCGTTGTCCTGAATCATCTTGAGGCGTTTGTGATGCAGTTCAAATGGACACTCAGCTCTCGCCAGGTTGCTGAATGGCAAATGATGAATCGCCCAGAGACGCTGACCGACAAGGTGGGAAAAGGCCAGGCTCGTATCGGAACTCCGTGCATAAAAAAGCCCGCTATTGCGGGCTTTTGTGCACTCAGCTCAAGGCTGCAAGTACATGCTCAGGATCGTTATGGATCGCACGGAGCAAGGCACGAGCTGGTCCCTCAGGTTCGCGACGGCCTTGTTCCCAATTTCGTAAAGTGCCTACTGCGACATCAATACGTTTGGCGAACATGGCCTGGGAGAGGCCAGTGGCTTGACGAATTTTTTTGACTTGAACTGCGTCTACGTGGAATTCACGCGAAGGCTGACGCTCCCCGCGATCGATCTCATCCATCTGAGTCATGCTTTCCACAAGACGATCGAAGAGATTCTTTTCCATTATTTCCACCCTTTGTTTAGTGCGCGAAGCTGCGCTTTCTGACTATTTGTCAAGGTATCCCTGATTCCCTTGCGATAGATCAGAATCAAACGGATCTGGTGGGCTGCAGTGACGTGGTAGTAGATCACTCTCACACCCCCACTCTTGCCCTTGCCCTTGGCCGCCCAGCGGACTTTTCTGAGGCCGCCGGTTTCCTCTATGAGAGAGCCGGCTTCCGGACGCTCAGACAGATAGGCCTGAAAAGCCCGGTATTCTTCATCATCCAGATGCTCCTTGAGATCGGAGGTGAATACTGGAGTTTCGATGAAGATCATGCAGCTCCTTCTGTGCGTCATTGGCGTAGTTGGATGATAGGGGGTTAACCTACATTGTTCAAGGTAGCGCTTGTGTCAGCATGTGATTTTTCTTGATCAGGGGACGAGCGGCATAGGCAAAACGCAGGTCGCCCCGGGCTTAAACGGGTGCGGTCTCAACGGGCGGTTTTTGGCGCACCTGATCAACAATTGCGCAATTCCTGCGAGCGCAAGGTCGCTTGACTAGCAGAAATGCGACGAACGCTGCGCTATGCTTCGCGCCGTTGCGTCCGGGTATCTGCGATGCCCCGGCGCTGAGGTGAATTCTACCGGCCTTGGTGGCCGTTTGCGGGAGTGGTCGATGGTTCAGGCAAGCAGTCACGCCGAAGGCGGGCACGGGACGGCAAAGTCGCTGAGCCTGCTGGTGGCAGCTGTTGGGGTGGTCTATGGCGATATCGGTACCAGCCCGTTGTATACCCTCAAGGAAGTCTTTACCGGCGGTTACGGGGTGCCGGTCAACCATGATGGCGTGCTGGGGATCCTGTCGCTGATCCTCTGGTCGCTGTTGTGGGTGGTGTCGTTCAAGTACGTGATGTTCATCCTGCGCGCCGACAACCAGGGCGAGGGCGGCACCATGGCGCTCACGGCGCTGGCGCGACGGGCCACCGCGGCTTACCCACGGTTGCGCACGCTGATGGTCATCTGCGGCCTGATCGGCGCCTCGTTGTTCTACGGCGACAGCATGATCACACCGGCGGTGTCGGTATTGTCGGCGGTGGAGGGCATGGGCCTGGCGTTCGACGGTATCGACCATTGGGTGGTGCCGATATCGCTGGTGGTGCTGGTGGCGCTGTTCCTGGTGCAGAAGCACGGTACCGAAAAGATCGGCAAGCTGTTCGGGCCGATCATGGTCACCTGGTTCGTGGTGCTGGGCGCGCTGGGGGTGCATGGCATCTCGCAGACCCCGGAAGTGCTCAAGGCATTCAACCCAGGCTGGGCGGTGAATTTCTTCATCGTCCATCCGGGCATGGGCGTGGCGATTCTGGGCGCGGTGGTGCTGGCGTTGACCGGTGCCGAGGCGCTGTATGCCGACATGGGGCACTTCGGCCGCAAGCCGATAGCCCGTGCCTGGTTTGCCCTGGTGCTGCCGGCGCTGGTGCTCAACTATTTCGGCCAGGGCGCAATGCTGCTGCAAAACCCCGAGGCCGCACGCAACCCGTTCTACCTGCTGGCCCCGAGCTGGGCGCTGTTGCCGCTGGTGGGGCTGGCGACCATGGCCACGGTGATTGCATCGCAGGCAGTGATTTCCGGTGCCTTTTCCCTGACGCGCCAGGCCATCCAGCTCGGTTACATTCCGCGCATGCAGATCCAGCACACGTCCAGTGATGAACAGGGGCAGATCTACATCGGGGCGGTGAACTGGACGCTGATGGTCGGTGTGGTGCTGCTGGTGATCGGTTTCGAGTCATCCGGTGCGCTGGCTGCGGCTTACGGTGTGGCGGTGACCGGCACCATGTTGATGACCACCATTCTGGTGTCGGCGGTGATGCTGCTGCTGTGGAAATGGCCGCCGGTGCTGGCCGTGCCGATTCTGCTGGGCTTCCTGTTTGTCGACGGGCTGTTCTTCGCCGCCAACGTGCCGAAGATCGTACAGGGCGGTGCCTTCCCGGTGCTTGCAGGCGGCGTACTGTTCCTGCTGATGAGCACCTGGAAGCGCGGCAAGCAGATCCTCGTCGAGCGTATAGATGAAGGTGGTTTGCCACTGCCGGTGTTCATCAGCAGCATCCGTGTGCAGCCACCGCACCGGGTAGAGGGGACCGCCGTGTTCCTCACTGCGCGCCCGGATGCGGTGCCGCATGCCCTGTTGCACAACATGTTGCATAACCAGGTGCTGCACAGCCAGGTGGTGCTGCTGACGGTGGTGAGTGAGGATCGGCCACGGGTGCCGGACCAGGAGCGCTTTGAAGTGGAGGCCTATGGTGATGGCTTCTTCCGCGTGCTGCTGCACTTTGGCTTCATGGATGAGCCGGATGTGCCGGCGGCGCTCAAGCTGTGCCACCTGGACGCGCTGGACTTCAGCCCGATGCGTACGACCTACTTCCTGAGCCGTGAAACCGTGATCGCGTCGCGCCTGGAAGGGATGTCACGCTGGCGCGGCAACCTGTTCGCGTTCTTGCTGAAAAATGCCAATGGTAACCTGCGCTTCTTCAACCTGCCGCTCAACCGGGTAATCGAGCTGGGAACACAGGTCGAGATCTGATTGAAAAAGGGGCCGCTATGCGGCCCCTGGTTTGTCTCAGTTCTGCTCTGCCACGCTGGACTTGCCCTGGCGTGTCTCGATCTCGCCAATCAACCGCTTGGCCAGTGCCGGGTAGTTCTCGTCAAAGTGGTGCCCGCCTGGCAGCTTCAGGCGCTCACCGACCGCCGTATGGTCGGTGCAGCCGCTTTCGTCGGTTTCTTCCACGCCATACACGCACACCACCTTGGCCGCGGGCAGCTTGGCCATTTCCGGCCCGGTAGGCGCTTCCTGGCCTTCCTTGCCCAGCCAGCCCTCGACTTCGATTTCGAAGCTGCCACTGCGGGCGAAGGCCAGCAGCATTACGGCATCGATACGCTGCTGGTCTTCGGCCGGCAGGCGGTTGTAGATGGCAGGGAGCACGTCGGCACCAAACGAATAGCCGGTCAGCACGAAGCGCTTGGTGCCCCATTTCTGGCGGTAGTGCTGCATCAGTTCTGACAGGTCGGCGGCACTTTGCTCAGGCGTCTTGTGCTGCCAGTAGTAACGCAGGGTGTCTATGCCGACGACCGGGTAGCCGAGCTTGGCCATTTCACCGGCCACGTCACGGTCCAGGTCGCGCCAGCCGCCATCGCCCGAGAGGAACAGGGTGACGGTATCGGTGGTCTGCCCGGCCGGCACTTCCACCACAGGGATTGCCAGTGCATTGCCGTCGCGGCCCACCAGGGCTTGGGTCAACTGAGACTTGAGGACTTGCGGCAGGTGGATGTCGTAGTCGCTGATGCTGGTTTCGGCATTGGCCTGGTCGCGTACGAATGCCGCGCTGGCGTCATCGGGGTTGTCGTTCCAGGCGACGTTCCAGTGGCCATGGGCGGCGGTCTTCGGCAGGGCGACGGTGCAGCCGGGCTGCTCCACGTTGAAATCGACGGAAATGGCGCGGGCCTTGTCGTCGGTCTGGGTGGCCAGCCAGCGCCAGGCTTGGGCGGCACCCGGGCCGATGCCGGCCACCAGGGTCGGCTTCTCGGCCAGTTGCGCCAATGCCTGGTCCATTGCCTGCTGCTGCTTGCTGCAGTCGCCTGGCGGCAGGATGACCTGCACCAGCTGTGCCTCACCGGCCTGGCTCAGGTCCAGCAGTTGCTTGTCGGTCAGGGCCTGGTCCTGAGGGACGCTTATGGCGACCCGAGCCTTGGCATGCACGCCGGGGCTGACGCGAGTGATGCGGGTGTCGTTGAGGGTCAGTTGTTCCAGGCGTGCCTCGGGGGCCGGGCGTGTCCACAACCAGAAGCCTGCAGCTCCAGCCACGGCAGCCAGGAGCAGAGGTATCAATACGTACAGCCAATAGCGTCGGATCATCAACGTTTCACCAATCCAGTCAGGCCGCCTGCAATCAGGGCGGCGGTGTCGGCCAGTGCAACCAGCGGGTCGAGCCCGGCTGGCACGGCCATGTAACGAGGTTCCCAGTCCGGCTGGAACTTGTCTTTGAAGCGCCGCAGGCCCTGGAAGTTATAGAGCTGTTCGCCGCGGCGGAACACCATCGAGCCCAGGCGCTGGGTCAACGGTGCACCGCGCCGCGGTTGCAGGCCGGATAGCGGGACCATCCCCAGGCTGAAGCGGCCGTAGTCGTGGCTTTTGTAATGCAGGATCAGGCCGATCATCATGAATTCCATGGTCAGCTTCGGAGCCTCGGGGTGGGCGCGCATCAGGTCGAGGCTGGCCAGTTCGTTGCCGTGGGTTTCCAGCAGGTTGGCAAACGCCACCGGCCGGCCCTGGAAGCGAATCAGGGCGATGCGAAAGTGCTGCAGGTACTCGGGGCTGAAGCGGCCCAGCGAGAAGCCTTTCTCGCGCACGTTCTTGCCGCCCAGCCAGGCATCGGAAATTTCCTTGAGCTCGGCCAGCGGGGCCTGGCCGGGCTCGTGGATTTCCAGGCTGAGGCCATCGCGACCGCCACGGTTCCAGGTGTAGCGCAGGTCTTTCATTTCCTTGCCCTTGGCTTCGATGTCGAAGCGGCGCAAATCGACCCGGGCTTCCTCGCCGAGCTTAAGTGCGGTCAGGCCGATGTCCATATAGAACGGCAAGTTCTCCGCGCGCACCTGGTAGAACACCGGGCGGGCGTGGTGCAAGTCGCACAGGTCGCGGAACTGCCAGATCATCTCGGCGCGTTCCTGGGCCGGGCCGATCGGATCGTACAGCGCCACCAGGCTGCGGCCGCGGCGGGCGTACATGAGGAAGGCGTTGTCGTTGGGGTGGAACAGCAGGGCCTTGTCGCCGGTCAGGGCCAGGCCGCCGTCGGGCTGTTCGGACGCTAGCAGGATACGGTTGGCGCGCTGCAGTTCCTCATCGTCAGGCAGGTGGATGACTGGCCGGGCGGTGCGCAGCAGCCAGGTCAGGGCGACGATCACCAGCAGTACTGCGCTGCCCATGGCCGCGCGCAGGCCCCGTGGGGCATCGGCGTCGAGGGTGAACTGCCACCACAGCTGATGGCTGTACGGAACATCCTGGTAGGCGAACAGCAGCAGCCATACCGAAGCGCCGACCACGCACGCGCTGGCCACCAGGTACACCGGTGAGAACGGCAGCTCCAGCAGCCGGCTTGGCCGGTAGAACGAGCGGCGGAAGAGGGCGAGCAGGGCAGCAGTGAAGATCAGCAGGCTGGCCTCTTCCCAGTCGAAGCCTTTGAGCAGTGACAGCAGTGCGCCCACCAGCAGCAACACAGTAGTCAGTAGCCAGGCTGCGGAGAGGCGACGGCGCAAGCCTTGGGCCAGCAACAGGCACAACACGCCAATCAGGCTGGCGCCGAAGTGCGAGGCATCGATCAGGCGGTGTGGCACCAGAAAGCCCATGTGCTCCAGGCGGGTGTCGATTTCCGGGGTAGCGCCCGAGAACAACAGCACGACCCCCGAGAGAAACACCAAAATCGCCAGGATCGGGGCGGCCAGCCCCGATGCGGCTTTCAGTGCCTGTTGCGCGAACAGCAGGCGCCTCGCTTCGTTGGCCAGCAACAGCACGCAGGCTACCAGCAGCGGCAGGACCACATAGATCAAGCGATACAGCAGCAACGCGGCGGCCAGCGGCGCAGCGCCGAGCTGGTCGGCGAAAGCGGCAAGCAGGATTGCCTCGAACACCCCGACACCGCCGGGCACATGGCTGAGCACGCCCGCGGCCAGGGCCAGCAGGTAGACCAGGACAAACGCACCGAACGGTGGGGCTTCTGGCAGTAGCAGGTAGAGCACGGTAGCGGCGGCGGCAACGTCCAGTGCGGTGATGACCAGTTGCAGTGCAGTCAGGCGCGCGCCGGGCAGGCGCAAGGTGCGGCGACCTATTTGTACCAGCAGGCTGTCGGCCAGTGGCTGTTCTGCCAGGCGGCGGCGGTACAGCCCGACCACCAGCACGGCGGTCAGGGCCAGCACGGCAATAGCGATACCGGCCAGTACGGGGGCGGGCAGGCGCAAGGCGACAGATGCGGCAGGCAGGTTGCTCAAGGTTGCCAACGCGGCGAGCGGGGGCAGGGCGCAACCCAGGGACAGGCTGGCGAATACCGTCATGCGCGCGACTTCGGCGGCGCCCAGCCCTTGGCGGGCGTACAGGCGATAACGCACAGAGCCGCCAGAGAGCATCGACAGGCCAATGGCGTTACCAATGGCGAACGCGCTAAAGCCGCCGAGCAACAGGGTCCGCGCAGGGAGCTTAACGGCGGCATAGCGGCTGGCCGACCATTCATAACCAAGCAGGATCACGAACCCGATGACCGTGGCCAGCAAGGCACCGAACAGGGACTGCCGTGGCACACTGAGCATGGCATCGTGCAGGGCGTAGATGTCCAGCTCGCTGAGCAAGTGGCGGCAGGCGATCAGTGCCATGGCGAACAGCACCAGGGTCACGCCGAGCCCGATCGGTTGGCGATAGCGACTTAGCCGCTCCAGCCAGGGCAAACGCTGCGCAGCCGCAGGCAATGCCGAGGCAAGCGGCGCCTGGGGTTCAGGGTGATGGGAGGTCATGGGTTACCCCGGGCAATCAGCGCGAGATGGGGGGAAGGTGCGGCCAAGTGAAAGTCCCTTTGGAAACGTATCCAGATATTACTCCGGGCAACGTTACTTTCAGTCGTCCGGCAGGGTTAAAGATAGTTCATCCAAAGGAGAGCATCTCAAGCCCGGGGGTTGCCGAATGCAGAAGGGGTTTTTCAGGTGACGAAAAGCAACAAACCCCGCGCTGCTGTTACACAGGCGGGGTTTGTTCTGACGAATATGGTTGCGGGAGCCGGATTTGAACCGACGACCTTCGGGTTATGAGCCCGACGAGCTACCAGACTGCTCCATCCCGCGTCAGAGGGGCGCATTCTACAGCGTTGAACTTGGCGGTCAAGTACTAAATATTGTTCGGCCACGTTTTTCTTCGGCTCGTACTTTTTCGAAGCCAAAGAAAAAGGCCACTGCGTTAACAGTGGCCTTTTCTCGAATCTGGTTGCGGGAGCCGGATTTGAACCGACGACCTTCGGGTTATGAGCCCGACGAGCTACCAGGCTGCTCCATCCCGCGCCTGTGGAATCGAATTCTACAGCTTAAGCGCCGAGTGTCAACTGTTAGTTATTGATTTAACGAAACTTTTTGCGGAGTGCCTTTTTCAGGGCAAAGAAAAAGGCCACTGCGTTAACAGTGGCCTTTTCTCGAATCTGGTTGCGGGAGCCGGATTTGAACCGACGACCTTCGGGTTATGAGCCCGACGAGCTACCAGGCTGCTCCATCCCGCGCCTGTGAGATCGAATTCTACGGATTTTCTTCCCTGTGTCAAGCTTTTCATTCAAAAAAACCTTTTTCCTTCAAACCCTTAGCGGTTGGTCAAGGCAGGCAGCTCAGCCGTGGCGGGGCTTTCAGGCCAATTGTCGTGCAGTACAAGCGGGTGGCTGTCTCCGTGTGGGAGCATGCGTTACTATCTGTATGAATTTACAGTGCTCACGGTCATCCATGTCTTTGCGCAAGATCATCCACATCGACTGCGATTGCTTTTACGCCGCGATCGAGATGCGTGACGACCCGCGCCTGGCCGGCAGGCCGATGGCTGTGGGTGGCTCGCCGGATCATCGCGGGGTGATCGCTACCTGCAATTATGAAGCGCGGGCCTACGGCGTGCGTTCGGCCATGTCGTCCCGGCATGCGCTCAAACTTTGCCCAGACTTGTTGATCGTCAAACCGCGTTTCGAGGCCTACCGGGAAGCCTCGCGTGAAATTCACGGCATTTTCCGAGACTACACCGAGTTGATCGAGCCTCTATCGCTCGATGAAGCCTACCTCGACGTGAGTGATAGCCAATGGTTTGCCGGCAGCGCTACGCGCATCGCCGAGGATATTCGCCAGCGTGTTGCCCGCACCCTGCACATAACCGTGTCGGCTGGGGTGGCGCCGAACAAGTTCCTGGCCAAGATTGCCAGTGACTGGCGCAAACCCAACGGGATTTTCGTGATTACCCCAGACCAGGTGGAGGCCTTTGTGGCTGCTTTGCCCGTCGCCAGGCTGCGCGGTGTGGGCAAGGTGACTGCAGACAAGCTCGCCCGGCTGGGTATCGTGACCTGCCTGGACTTGCGAGATTGGTCGCGGCTGGCGCTGGTGCGCGAGTTCGGCAGTTTTGGCGAGCGCCTGTGGGGGCTGGCGCGGGGTGTCGACGAGCGGGCGGTGCACAATGACAGCCGCAGGCAGTCGGTCAGCGTGGAGAACACCTACGACACGGACCTGCCCGACCTGGCCAGTTGCCTGGAGCGTTTACCTGAGTTGCTGAGCAGCCTGAATGAACGCATCGGCCGCATGGACAGCAGTTACCGACCGGACAAACCCTTCGTCAAGGTCAAGTTCCATGATTTCAGCCAGACCACGCTTGAGCAGGCAGGGGCGGGCAGAGACCTGGAAAGCTACCGGCAATTGATGAAGCAAGCGTTTGCCCGGGGTGGCAAACCGGTGCGCTTGCTGGGGGTGGGGGTGAGGTTGCGGGATTTGCGCGGGGCGCACGAGCAGTTGGAATTGTTTGCCGATAAATAAAAAGGGGCTGCCTAGGCAGCCCCTCTTTATATAAGCACGCGATTACTGCGCGCCTGGATCCGCCACCAACCGGCCAGTGGATTTGGTCAGCGCTTGCAGAAACTCTTGTTGCAGTTCCGGATCGTTGCGGGTCAGCTCGATCAGGCTCTGCTCCATCTCGCTGGCTTCCTCTTCCAGGCCCAGCTCCGAAAGGCGCTTGACCCGGTGTACCCATTGGCCGACGTCGTCGTCTTCAAGGTCGTCGAAAATCAGTTCATGGGCTTCGCGCAGCTTGTTGCGCAGGGTGGCGCTGACCAACAGGCTGGCATCCCCGCGCACTGCGTTGTCTTCATCGACTACCTGCAAGTGCAGCGTGCCGACATGGTTCAAGTGTTGCTCGGAGAACGGGCTGTCGAGCAGGTTCAGGCGCAGGACGCCGTTTCTGTCGGTGGTCAGCTCGTGGGTCATCTTGCCGGCCTTGACCTCGACCAGGCGTTCGCTCCAGGGCAGGCTGGTGAATTCTTCGCGCTTGTCCTTCTGCACTTCGCTTATCCCGGCCAGGTTCTGCTGGGCGCGACCGTTGGACTGCACGTTCATGAACGGGTTGAGTCCGGCAACGCCATAGCTGAGCCAGTCGTGGGTCACGCTTTCGGGCAGGTTGCCCAAGGCGAATATGTTGACCACGTTGGCGCCAACGCCGGCCACTACCGCTACCGCGCCAAGCGGGATCTCGTAGACCTCCCGCCAGGGCTGGTAAGGCGTGTAACGGTCGTAGCGGCGGGTCACTTCGAACTCGGTGAGCTCGAAGCGCTTCTGTTCATGTACGCGCACACGCCGCTGCGGAAGCTCCATCACCTTCGGCTCGCCGACATCGATCTGCAGGGTATGTTCGAGCAGTTTGCGCTCGACGCGCTCCTCATGCTCGCTGCGCTGGGACATCTGGTTGGCGCAACCGCTGACGAGCAGGGCGCCGCACAGTGCGGCGCCCCCCATGGTAAAGGTACTTCGCTTGGACATGATCACTCGTGCATTGATTATCAGCGGCGAACGCGGGCCTGCAGGAAGCTGAGCACTTCATTGAGTGGCAGCGCTTGAGCATCCTGTTCGGTGCGGTGCTTGTATTCCAGGTTGCCGTCCGCCAGGCCGCGGTCGCTGACGACGATGCGGTGGGGGATGCCGATCAGCTCCATATCGGCAAACTTGATGCCTGGGCTGGTCTTCTTGTCGCGGTCGTCCAGCAGCACTTCGAAGCCGGCGGCCGTCAGTTCGGCGTACAGCTTGTCGGTGGCTTCGCGTACCACGTCGGTTTCGTAGCGCAGCGGCACCAGTGCAACCTGGAAGGGCGCCAGGGCGTCGTTCCAGATGATGCCCTTGTCGTCATAGCTCTGCTCGATGGCGGCAGCGACCACGCGGGACACGCCGATGCCGTAGCAGCCCATGGACAGCACCACTGGCTTGCCGTTCTCGCCCAGTACCTGGCACTTGAGGGCCTCGCTGTACTTGGTGCCGAGCTGGAAGATGTGGCCCACTTCGATGCCGCGCTTGATCACCAGGGTGCCTTGGCCATCCGGGCTCGGGTCGCCTTCGACGACGTTGCGCAGGTCGGCAACCTGAGGGACCGGCAGGTCGCGTTCCCAGTTGACGCCGAAGTAGTGCTTATCGTCGATGTTGGCGCCGATGCCGAAGTCGCTCATCAGTGCGACCGAGCGGTCGATGATGCATTCCAGCGGCAGGTTCAGCGGGCCCAGTGAGCCTGCGCCGGCACCAATGGCCTCACGCAGTTCTGCGTCGGTGGCCATGACCACTGGGTCGGCAACCTGCTCCAGCTTGGCAGCCTTGATTTCGTTGAGCTCGTGATCGCCACGGACGATCAGGGCGACCAGCTTGCCTTCTTCGGCGCCGCGCACGATCAGGGTCTTGACGGTCTTCTCGATCGCCAGGCCGAAGTTTTCGACCAGCTGAGCGATGGTCTTGGCATCGGGCGTGTCGACCAGGCGCAGCTCTTCGGTAGGCGCAGGGCGCACGGTTTCGCGCGGGATGGCCTCGGCTTTCTCGATGTTGGCAGCGTAATCGGAGCTGTCGCTGAAGATTACGTCGTCTTCACCGGAGTCGGCCAACACGTGGAACTCATGCGAGTAGCTGCCACCGATGGAGCCGGTGTCGGCCTGCACTGGGCGGAAGTCCAGGCCCAGGCGGGTGAAGACGTTGGAGTACGCCTGGTGCATGCGGTCGTAGGTTTCCTGCAGGGAAGCCTGGTCGGCATGGAAGGAGTAGGCGTCCTTCATGATGAACTCGCGGCCACGCATCAGGCCGAAGCGTGGGCGGATTTCATCACGGAATTTGGTCTGGATCTGGTACATGTTGAGCGGCAGCTGTTTATAGCTGGACAGCTCGTTGCGGGCCAGGTCGGTGATGACTTCTTCGTGGGTCGGGCCAACGCAGAAATCACGGTTGTGGCGGTCTTTCAGGCGCAGCAGCTCAGGGCCGTACTGCTCCCAGCGGCCGGATTCCTGCCACAGCTCGGCGGGCTGGATGCTAGGCATCAGCACTTCCAGGGCGCCGGCGGCGTTCATTTCCTCGCGCACCACGGCTTCGACCTTGCGCATTACTCGCAGGCCCATCGGCAGCCAGGTGTACAGGCCGGAGGCCAGTTTGCGGATCATGCCGGCACGCAGCATGAGCTGATGGCTGATGACCACTGCGTCGGCAGGGGTTTCTTTCTGGGTGGCGAGCAAATATTGACTGGTGCGCATGGTTAGCCGTGTCGATTGCCTAAGACATTGAAATGACCCCGCATTGTACGGGGGCGAAACGAAGGCGTACAGGATGCCCCAGGGCGGGGCAATTGTCAGCCAAGAAAAAGCCCGGCAAGCGTGCCGGGCTTTCTCAGGTGCGGGGCACTATAAGCGAGGCTTACAGGATGCTCAGCGGGTATTCGACGATCAGGCGCAGTTCGTCGATCGAGCTCGAACCGTAGTACACACCGTCGGCGGAGCGGTAGGTGGCTTGACGGACGCGGAAGCTCAGGTCTTTCGCCGGGCCGCTCTGCATCACGTACTTGACGTCGATGTCGCGTTCCCATTCCTTGCCGTCGTCGGTGGTACGGGTAGTTGCACCGGTACCGCGAGCGTAACGGGTCATGAAGGTCAGGCCTGGCACGCCGAACTCGGCGAAGTTCAGGTCGTAGCGAGCCTGCCAGGACTTCTCGTCTTCAGCGTTGAAGTCGGAGCGGGCGATGGAGTTGGCCAGGAACACGGTACCGCCACCGTCTACGCCGTAGGCGTAGTCGCCGTCACCGCTGACTTTCTGGTAGGCCAGGGTGAAGGTGTGGGCGCCGACGTTGTAGGCGGCCGACAGGCTGGCGGCAATGTTGTCGAGTTCGTTGCTGCCGTCGGACTTGGTGACGAACGCGCCAGTGCGGTTGTCGCCGATGGACTTGGTGTCATAGATGTTGAAGTCGAACACCAGGCCTTGCTTGTCGCTGATCGGCAGCGCCCAGTTGATGTTGCCGTACCACTTGCGGAAGTGGTCTTCCACGCGCGAGTAGTAGACGCTGGTGCTGAGGCTGTCAGTGAAAGCGTAGGTGCCGCCGAAGATGTTGGCTTCGGTCAGGTTCAGGCTGTCGTGGTACGTCTGGGCCTGGGCATTCAGCGAGGTGAAGTGGCCGGCGTTCAGGGTCAGGCCTTTGATCTCGTTGCTGGTGATCAGGCCGCCTTGGGCTACTTCCGGCAGCAGTCGGCTGTCGTCGGTGGCGAATACCGGCATTGCGGTGAACTGGTCACCGAACTTCAGCACGGTATCGGAAATGCGCATTTTGACAGCGCCGCCGCCCTCGGAGTAATCATCCTGCGAACGGCCATCGGAGCCTTGTGGGAACAGGCCGGTACCGGCACGGCCACGGCCGCTGTCCAGTTTCACGCCGAGCATGCCAATGGCGTCTACGCCGAAACCTACAGTGCCCTGGGTGAAGCCCGACTCGTAAGTGCCGAGGAAGCCCAAGCCGGTTTCTTCAACGCGGCTCTGGGTGCCAGCGGGGTTGTTACGGAAGTCGCGGCTGAAGTACAGCATGCGAGTCTTGACGTTCAGCTGGCTGTCTTCGATGAAACCCTTGGACTCGTCTTGTGCAGAGGCGAAGGCCAATTGCGAGGTCCCTGCCGAAACGGCCAGGGCGATCATGCTCCACTTCATCACGCGCATCGTGATTTGCTCCTTTGGTTTTTAGGAAGAGTACCGCTGCGCCCAAGTCTTTTAGTTATATGGGGCAGCTCTTTCTTGTTATGTCGGCGGAAATGTATAGCACGCTGACTGTTGTTGGCGATATGGGCATATACAACCTTTCGGGAACTTTATGGCCATGTCGCCTTCACGTATTTCCATGTCGCAAATCACGTCCCGTATTTCCGGGGCGTACAACGCCAGCGCTGTTCCTTTCACCGTAACGATTCTGTAACTACCGGTTATGGCTGGGGAAACTCCCTGGTCTATCCAAAGCGGCTGTTGTTATTTGTCGCGTACATCGCTTGATGCAGATGTCGTGCCGACTTGGTGTGGGGAGAATGCAACAAGCGTGCTCAAAATTAACAACGGTTCATGAAATTTTCACAAACACCCCGGTGGCAGGTCGAAATGCCCCGAAAACATGGGCTGAGACTTGTCTGATGGTGTGCCAGATATTCAGTGTCCTTCAAACCCCAAAGCTGCCATGAAAGTCAATGTGTTACCGGCAACTGTTCATGCTGAGTCATTCGTGTGTGTAAAAGCGTAGTGGTGTACTCGTTTGCGGCCTCATTTTGGTGCGAAAAGTAGCGGGGTGTTACCGCGATTGTGCAAGTGGCTGCCCTCCATGAACTTAAACTGTGCAGCGCAACCCGCTGTTGCATGCCGGGACAGGCGAAGCAAGGTATCCTTGCGCGTATTCCCGCGTTGGTCGGGCTCGATCTTGTGTGTTGGAGGTTTGCAGTGTTTGAGATGGATTCGCGTTTGCAGCAGGACTCGCTGGTGCTTGGAGAGTTTCCACTGTGCCGTCTGCTATTAAGCAAGGATGCCAATTACCCTTGGTTCATCCTGGTGCCCAAACGTGAAGGCGTCAGCGAGTTGTTCGACATGAGCCAGGAGGATCAGGCTCAGCTGTGGAAAGAAACCACGGGGTTGGCTGAAGCGCTCAAGGGTGAATTTGCCGCCGACAAGATGAACGTAGCGACGCTGGGCAACGTGGTGAGCCAGATGCACATGCATGTCATCGTCCGCCGTCACGGCGACGCCGCCTGGCCAGCGCCGGTCTGGGGCAAGGTGCCTGCAGTCGAATATGGCCCTGGCCAGGTCGACGCCATTCGTCAGCGCCTGCGTGCGTTGCCTCTCGCCGATTACCAGGAGGCCTGACATGTCTGTGGAAGCGCGCATCATCGAGCTGGAAACCCGTCAGGCGTTTCAGGACGACAGTATTCAGGAACTCAATGACGTGGTGGTCGAGCAGGGGCGGGTTATCCAGCGCCTGCAATTGCAGATGGCCGAGCTGATCAAGCGCTACGAAGAGATGGTCGGGCAATACGGCAGCGAGGGGGAAGAGGCGCCGCCGCCTCATTACTGAGTGATGCAGCCCTGGGGTTGCCCCAGGGCTGCTCCGGGTCAGCGGCGGGTTACCGCGACCACATCTTCGGCCTGCAGGCCCTTGTCACGGTGCATCACCGAGAACTCCACGCGCTGGCCTTCGACCAGGATGCGGTGGCCTTCGCCGCGGATGGCACGGAAGTGGACGAAAATATCGTCCCCCGAATCGCGGGAAATGAAACCAAAGCCCTTGGATGTGTTGAACCACTTCACCGTGCCGGTATCACGCATGCCGGTCTCCATTGCGGCACCTTGGCTTGGGCGTGCTTTTCTGGCGGTGCGGGCAAAGCCTGCGGCCAGGTGCAGCACGACGGCGAGTGCCGCGCAGACCAGCGCAGCGATGTTGCCCATTTCCGGGCGGGCCAGCAAGGTCAGGGTTTGCAGCACCACGGCCACCACCAGCAGGGCGCAGGCCAGGTGTTGCAGTTGCTGACGGGCGCCTCGGTAATACAGGGGCACGACCGGCGCCAGCAGCAGGTTGAGCAGGCCGAGCAGGGCCAGGTAGACCGCGTCGGGTTGCTGCAGGAAGGGTGTTGCATCGGTTTTCAGGCTGGGTATGAGCGATAGCAGCAAAGCTGCAGCGCCCGTCACCAGATGGACGATCTTGAACATGGGGTTGGCTCACAGTTGATAAGGCCGATCACAGGAAGAGCTGGCAGCACGGTGCGCATGAGGTGTAGAGCGCGAACACGTGGTGGGCCAGCCTATGCACCCGGCAATAACAGTCCGCACGGGTGGCACGGTGCCTATTTAACAGCAAAGGCGGGGCCTTCTCAAACCGCAGTCGGCCGATGGCATTGTGTTGCCCTGTGTCATGGGCGTGTTTCGCCAAGTGTTGGTACAGTGTGTGGGGCCTGCTTGGTCATCAAGCCATTTGCAAAAGGGGAACTTCATGGCAATCGATATCGGTATCAGTGAAGAAGATCGCAAGTCCATCGTCGAAGGGCTTTCCCGCCTGTTGTCGGATACCTACGTGCTGTATCTGAAAACCCACAACTTTCATTGGAACGTCACCGGCCCCTCGTTCCGCACCCTGCACCTGATGTTCGAAGAGCAATACAACGAGCTGGCCCTGGCGGTCGACTCGATCGCCGAGCGCATTCGCGCGTTGGGCTTTCCGGCGCCGGGCTCCTATGCCTTTTATGCAAGGCATTCCTCCATCAAGGAGGAAGAGGGTGTGCCGGTGGCGGATGAAATGATTCGTCAGCTCGTTCAGGGGCAGGAGGCCGTGGTCCGTACCGCGCGCAGCATCTTCCCCGTGGTGGACAAGGTCAGTGACGAGCCGACCGCCGACTTGCTGACCCAACGCATGCAGGTGCACGAAAAAACTGCCTGGATGCTGCGGGTGCTGCTGGACGGCAAGTGATCGGATGTAACGCCTGAATGCGGGTTGAAAGCCCGGCCTAGCCACGCTCGGCCGGGCTTTCTGGTTTGTGCGGGAAGGCTTTGCCGCTGCTCTGTGCCCGCGTGTGCGCGCTTCATTTAGCTCCTGGTTCCTGTGCTTATGTCTGTATGGCGGCGCAGGGAGAAATACCTGTGGCGAGGAAGTGACGCGCATGATTCAAGCGAGCAAGCGTGTGGGGAATCTGGGGCGCTGCCCTGGCAAGCAATGCATCGATCCCTTCAGGGAAGATTTCGACATGTTGCAGATTCGGCCGGTATCCCGTTCGGTCCGGCTCAACGGTTTTTCCACCTGCTTGCGCCTGGAGGCCGTCTATTGGGGTATCCTCGAGCGCATCGCCGAGGCCAATGAGTGCTCGGTCAGCGCCGTGCTTTCCTATGTGGACCGCGAAGTGCACCTTCGCCAAGGCGGGGTGCGTAACTTCAGCGGCCTGATCCGGGTGATCTGCGTTGCCTGGCTGCAGCAACCACCCGGTGTACGCTGATCGCCTGGCGGGCTGCGCAGTGCCTGCTAACCATATATAATCGCGCTTTTTGCTGCCCCGGCAGCGAAGCATTGTTATGGTTGACGAGAGACACCCATGCCCCTTTATGACTATCAATGTGCAGCCTGCGATCACCAGATGGAAGCGCTGCAGAAGATCAGCGCCGCGCCGCTGACCGACTGTCCGGCCTGCCAGGCGCCGGCATTGAAGAAATTGCTGTCGGTCCCTGGCTTTCGCCTGAGCGGTAGCGGCTGGTACGAAACCGACTTCAAGACTGGGGCAAAAAAGAATCTGGCAGGCGGCGACAAAGCCGACTGAGTTGAATTGCAGTAGCCGGGTCTTGCAGTATTAGCCCCCTGGGGCGGCCAAGGCCTCCATCGAATACACGAATCACGAGAAGCGAAACCACCATCATGATGCGCAGCCATTATTGCGGCCAACTGAACGAGAGCCTGGACGGCCAGGAAGTCACCCTTTGCGGCTGGGTCCATCGTCGCCGCGACCACGGCGGGGTGATCTTCCTCGACATCCGTGACCGCGAAGGCATGGCCCAGGTCGTGTTCGACCCGGACCGCGCTGAAACCTTCGCCGCCGCCGACCGCGTGCGCAGCGAATTCGTAGTGCAGATCACCGGTAAGGTACGCAAGCGCCCGGACGGCGCGGTAAATGCCAACATGGCCTCCGGTGCCATCGAGATCCTCGGCTACCAGCTGAACGTGCTGAACGAAGCTGAAACCCCGCCGTTCCCGCTGAACGAATACTCCGACGTCGGCGAAGAAACCCGCCTGCGCTACCGCTTCATCGACCTGCGTCGCCCGGAAATGGCCGACAAGCTGCGCCTGCGTTCGCGCATCACCAGCAGCATCCGTCGCTTCCTCGACGAAAACGGCTTCCTCGACGTCGAAACGCCGATCCTCACCCGTGCCACCCCTGAAGGCGCGCGTGACTACCTGGTGCCGAGCCGCACCCACGCCGGCAGCTTCTTCGCACTGCCGCAATCGCCCCAGCTGTTCAAGCAGCTGCTGATGGTGGCCGGGTTCGACCGCTACTACCAGATCGCCAAGTGCTTCCGTGACGAAGACCTGCGTGCTGACCGTCAGCCGGAGTTCACCCAGATCGACATCGAGACCAGCTTCCTCGATGAATCCGAGATCATGGGCCTGACCGAAAGCATGATCCGCAAGCTGTTCAAGGAAGTCCTGGACCTGGAGTTCGGCGAGTTCCCGCACATGACCTTCGAAGAAGCCATGCGCCGCTACGGTTCCGATAAACCAGACCTGCGTAACCCGCTGGAACTGGTCGACGTTGCCGACCAGCTCAAGGACGTCGACTTCAAGGTCTTCGCAGGCCCTGCCAACGATCCGAAGTGCCGCGTTACCGCGCTGCGCCTGCCAGGCGGCGCCAGCATGCCGCGCAGCAAGATCGACGAGTACACCAAGTTCGTTGGCATCTACGGTGCCAAAGGCCTGGCGTACATCAAGGTCAACGAGCGCGCCAAGGGTGTTGAAGGCCTGCAGTCGCCGATCGTCAAGAACATCCCTGAGGCCAACCTGAACGTGATCCTCGATCGCGTGGGTGCGGTCGATGGCGACATCGTGTTCTTCGGCGCCGACAAGGCCAAGATCGTCAGCGAGGCCCTGGGCGCGCTGCGTATCAAGGTTGGTAACGACTTCAACCTGCACACCTGCGAGTGGGCACCGATGTGGGTCGTCGACTTCCCGATGTTCGAAGAGAACGACGACGGCAGCTTCACCGCGCTGCACCACCCGTTCACCGCGCCGAAGTGCAGCCCGGAAGAGCTCGAAGCCAACCCGGCTACCGCGCTGTCGCGTGCCTATGACATGGTGCTGAACGGCACCGAGCTGGGTGGCGGTTCCATCCGTATCCACCGTAAAGAGATGCAACAGGCGGTGTTCCGCCTGCTGGGTATCGAAGCGGCAGAACAGGAAGAGAAGTTCGGCTTCCTGCTCGACGCGCTGAAGTTCGGTGCGCCACCCCACGGTGGCCTGGCCTTCGGCCTGGACCGCCTGGTCATGCTGATGACCGGCGCCCAGTCGATTCGTGAAGTGATCGCCTTCCCGAAAACCCAGAGCGCTGCGTGTGTGATGACCCAGGCCCCTGGCCTGGTCGACGCCAAGGCCCTGCGCGAGCTGCACATCCGTCTGCGCGAACAGACCAAGGTCGAGTAAGCGGACCCCGGGCGCATCCACATGGATGCGCCTTTGCGTTACGGCGCAGGAATTTTGTCGTTGCGCCCCGAGTGGGGCGCAATTGTTTGTGTTTCAAGGATTTGGAGTTGTTATGGCGGGTCATTCCAAGTGGGCGAACATCAAGCACCGCAAAGAGCGCCAGGATGCCAAGAGAGGCAAGATCTTCACCAAGTGGATCCGTGAACTGACCGTCGCGGCCAAGCAGGGTGGTGGCGATCCCGCTTCCAACCCGCGCCTGCGCCTGGCGCTGGACAAGGCCCTGGGTGCCAACATGAGCCGCGACATCATCGATCGCGCGGTGGCACGGGGTGCGGGCACCAACGAAAGCGACAACGTCGAAGAGCTCAGCTACGAGGGTTACGGCCCGGGCGGCGTGGCGATCATGGTCGAAGCCATGACCGACAACCGCAACCGTACCGCCGCCGCCGTGCGTCATGCCTTCACCAAGTGTGGCGGCAACCTCGGCACCGATGGTTCGGTGGCCTACCTGTTCGAGCGCAAGGGGCAGATCAGCTTCGCGCCAGGTATCGACGAAGATGCACTGATGGAAGCCGCGATGGAGGCCGATGCTGACGACGTGGTCGCCAACGAAGATGGCTCCTTCGAGGTGTTCACCTCGTTCAACAGCTTCTACGCGGTGCGTAATGCCTTGGAAGAAGCTGGCTTCAAGGCGGCGGACGCGGAGATCGTCATGCAGCCGACCACCAGTGCCGAGCTGGATCAGGAGGGTGCCGAAAAGGTGCTGAAGCTGATCGACATGCTCGAAGACCTGGATGATGTGCAGAACGTCTACTCCAATGCCCAGATTTCCGACGAGATCATGGAAAATATCGGCTAAGGTCTCCTGACCCTTCGCGTCAAGGCTTCTATTGGGGCCGCTGCGCAGCCCATCGCCGGCAAGCCAGCTCCCACACGTACAGTGCATTTCTTCGGGCCTGCACTGTACTTGTGGGAGCTGGCTTGCCGGCGATGGGTCGCGCAGCGGCCCTAATGGTCTTGAATCGTGAGCTTTGAACGACAGGCACTATGACGCTTATTCTTGGTATCGACCCCGGTTCGCGCATCACCGGCTATGGCGTTGTGCGCCAGACAGCCCGTGGTTGCGAATACGTGGCGTCGGGTTGTATCCGCACAGGCAGCGGTGAGCTGCACGAGCGCTTGCAGATCGTTTTTCGCGGTGTCAGTGAAATCATTACCCAGCACGGCCCTGTGACCATGGGCATCGAGCGCGTGTTCATGGCCCGCAACCCCGATTCGGCGCTCAAGCTTGGCCAGGCCCGCGGCGCGGCCATCGTCGCCGCAGCAGAGGCCGGCCTGGAAATCGCCGAATACAGCGCAACCCAGGTCAAGCAGGCCGTAGCCGGCACGGGCGGGGCCAACAAGGAGCAGGTAATGCTGATGGTCATGCACCTGCTCAAGTTGACCCAGAAACCGCAGATCGATGCCTCCGATGCCCTGGCCATTGCCCTGTGCCATGCCCATACCCGTTCCAGCCTGGTACCACACGGCCTGTCAACGGCCCGTCGGCGCGGTGGGCGCTTGCGTCTGTAAGCGCTTCATGCGCTGATACACATTTTGTCCGGGTGAATCGTTCATCCGCTGCATTTGCTGATAGGGTTGAGCGGTCTTTGATCGGCTCCCCGAGAGGAAGGATCGGAACGTGATTGGACGTTTGCGCGGCACCCTGGCGGAAAAGCAACCGCCGCACCTGATTATCGACGTGAATGGCGTGGGCTACGAGCTGGAAGTCCCCATGACCACCTTGTACCGCCTGCCCAGGCTGGGCGAGACCGTCACCGTGCACACCCATCTGGTGGTGCGTGAAGATGCTCACCTGCTGTACGGTTTCCACGAAAAGCGCGAGCGCGAATTGTTCCGCGAACTCATTCGCCTGAATGGCGTGGGCCCGAAGCTGGCGCTGGCCTTGATGTCGGGCCTCGAAGCCGACGAACTGGTGCGTTGCGTGCAGGCCCAGGACACGTCGGCACTGGTCCGTGTGCCGGGCGTTGGCAAGAAGACCGCCGAGCGCCTGCTGGTCGAGCTCAAGGACCGCTTCAAGGCGTGGGAAACCTCGCCAGCCATGTTCACCTTGGTCTCCGACGGCCCGCTGCCGGTCAGTGGCGCCTCCACGGCCGAGGCCGATGCGGTCAGTGCACTGGTGTCCCTGGGCTACAAGCCGCAGGAAGCCAGCAAGGCAGTATCCGCGATCAAGGACAAGGCAGGCCTGAGCAGTGAAGAGCTGATCCGCCGCAGCCTGAAAGGGATGATTACCAAGTGATCGAAGCCGACCGCCTGATCGCCGCCAGTGGCCGCGACCGTGAAGAAGTCCAGGACCGCGCGATCCGCCCGCTGCGCCTGGACGAATACATTGGCCAGCCGGTGGTGCGCGAGCAGATGGCGCTGTTCATCCAGGCTGCCCGCGGTCGCAACGAATCGCTCGACCACACGCTGATCTTCGGCCCGCCCGGCCTGGGCAAGACCACCCTGGCCAACATCATTGCCCAGGAGATGGGGGTATCGGTCAAGAGCACCTCGGGGCCGATTCTCGAGCGCCCGGGCGACCTGGCGGCCATGCTCACCAACCTCGAGCCGCATGACGTGCTGTTCATCGACGAAATCCACCGGCTGTCGCCGGTTGTCGAAGAGGTGCTGTACCCGGCCATGGAGGACTTCCAGCTCGACATCATGATCGGCGAAGGCCCGGCCGCCCGTTCGATCAAGCTCGACCTGCCGCCCTTTACCCTGGTCGGTGCCACCACCCGCGCCGGCATGCTGACCAACCCGCTGCGTGACCGTTTCGGTATCGTCCAGCGCCTGGAGTTCTACAGCGACAAGGACCTGGCGACCATCGTCAGCCGGTCCGCCCACATTCTGGGGCTGGTCATCGAAGACCTGGGTGCCTACGAGATCGCCCGTCGCGCCCGGGGTACGCCGCGTATCGCCAACCGGTTGCTGCGCCGTGTACGTGACTACGCCGAAGTGCGCGGCAAGGGGCAGATCACCAAGGCCGTGGCCGACATGGCGCTCAACCTGCTGGACGTCGACGAGCGGGGTTTCGACCATTCCGACCGCCGCCTGCTGCTGACCATGATCGAGAAGTTCGACGGTGGCCCGGTGGGCGTGGACAACCTGGCGGCAGCGATCAGCGAGGAACGCCATACCATCGAGGATGTGCTCGAGCCGTACCTGATTCAGCAGGGCTACATCATGCGCACGCCCCGCGGGCGCGTAGTCACCCGGCACGCCTACCTGCACTTTGGCCTGAATGTTCCCGGCCGCCTGGGCGAGGGGGCAGATTTTTCCGAAGCAGGCGATGAATGACAGATCGAAACCCGCTTTTCGTGGTCCTACCGCTGGCATGCCTCAGGGTTGCTGGCAATAAGACATTAATGAAGAAAAAACAGTTGCCGCAGCGGATTGGCAAGCTGAGGAGTAAGCACTAGAGTATGCGCGCGCAAAATGGCCTGGAATCTTTCGCACACCGTTGTCGCGTCTATTACGAGGATACCGACGCCGGTGGCGTGGTGTATTACGTCAACTACCTGAAATTCATGGAGCGCGCGCGCACCGAGCGGCTGCGACACCTGGGGTTTTCCCAGCTGCAGCTGGCCGGCGAGAACCTGTTGTTCGTCGTCCATTCCAGCGAGGCGCGCTATCACGCGCCGGCGCGGCTGGACGATGAGCTGCGGGTAACCGCGCAAGTACTTGAACTCAATCGCGCCAGCCTGCGTTTCGTACAGCAGGTCTGGCGGGAAAAGGATGAAACACTGCTCTGCGAGGGGCAGTTCCTGGTGGCCGCCGTGCGCGCCGACACTTTCAAACCCCGAGCCATACCCCCCCAGCTGCGCGACGCCTTTATGGCGGACGGCTCGGGTACTCAATCGAATGCAGGAGAATAAGCGTGGAAGCTAACGTCGTCGACCATACCTCCATGTGGAGTCTGGTCAGCAATGCCAGCGTGGTGGTACAGCTGGTAATGCTGATCCTCGTGGCCGCCTCGGTCACCTCATGGATCATGATCTTCCAGCGCAGCACCATGCTGCGCGCCGGTCGTCGTGCGCTGGATGCCTTTGAAGAGCGCTTCTGGTCGGGCATCGACCTGTCGAAGCTGTATCGTCAGGCAGGCAGCAACCCAGACCCGGACTCGGGCGTGGAGCAGGTCTTCCGTGCCGGCTTCAAAGAGTTCTCGCGTCTGCGTCAGCAGCCGGGCGTGGACCCGGACGCAGTCATGGAAGGCGTAGGCCGGGCCATGCGCGTGGCTATCTCGCGTGAGGAAGAAAAGCTCGAGCAGAGCCTGCCGTTCCTTGCCACCGTCGGTTCGACCAGCCCGTACATCGGCCTGTTCGGTACCGTATGGGGCATCATGAACTCCTTCCGCGGCCTGGCCAGTGCTCAGCAGGCCACCCTGGCCACCGTTGCCCCGGGTATCGCCGAAGCGCTGATCGCCACCGCCATCGGCCTGTTCGCGGCAATCCCGGCGGTCATCGCCTACAACCGTTTCGCCGCACGCAGTGAAGTGCTGATCGGTCGTTACTACACCTTCGCCGACGAGTTCCAGGCGATCCTGCACCGCAAAGTGCACACCAGCGAAGAGTAATCAGGTAGAAGCCCATGGCCCGAGTTCGCCACAAACGCAAGCCGGTCGCCGAGATGAACGTGGTGCCCTACATCGACGTGATGCTGGTACTGCTGGTCATCTTCATGGTGACGGCCCCCATGCTCAACCAGGGCGTGAAGGTCGACCTGCCCAAGGTTTCCAGCGAAGCCTTGCCGCAGGACAACAACGTCCAGATCCTTACCATCTCCATCAAGGCCGACAAGACCTATTACTGGAACCTCGGCAGCGAAGTCGACACCGACAAGCAGATGGACAAGGCCATGACCTTGCCCGACATGACCAACGCGGTGACCAAGATCATTGCCGCCGGTCGCGACCAGGGCAAGCAGACCCAGGTCTTCATTCGTGGCGACAAGGCTGTCGACTACGGCGCCGTCATGGGCGCCATGGGCGGGTTGCAGAAGGCCGGTGTCGGTAACGTTGGCCTGATTACCGAGGCGCCCTGATGCAACAGCGAGAGCCATCCGCCTCGGAAAGCTACTTCTGGCCCAGTGTCTGGGCCATCGGCCTGCATGTACTGGTGTTCGCAATGCTGTTCGTCAGTTTTGCCATGACGCCAGAATTGCCGCCTTCCAAGCCGATCGTTCAGGCTACTCTGTATCAGCTCAAGTCCAAGAGCCAGGCGACTACCCAGACCAATCAGAAGATTGCCGGGGAAGCGAAGAAAACCGCCTCGCGCCAGACGGAAGTCGAGCAGCTGGAGCAGAAGAAGGTCGAGCAGGAAGCCGTGAAGGCTGCGGAACAAAAGAAAGCCGACGCCGCTCAAAAGGCCGAGGAGGCCCGCGAAGCTGCCGAGGCGAAAAAAGCCGAAGAGGCTGCCAAGGCCACCGAGGCCAAAAAAGCCGCCGAAGCCAAGAAGGCTGACGAAGCGAAGAAGGCGGCTGAAAAGCAGCAGGCCGACATCGCCAAGAAGAAGGCTGAGGAAGAGGCCAAGAAACAGGCCGACGAAGAAGCCAAGAAACAAGCCGCCGAGGACGCCAAGAAAAAGGCGGCCGAAGAGGCCAAGAAGAAAGCAGCCGAAGACGCCAAGAAAAAAGCGGCGGCCGAGGATGCGAAGAAGAAGGCAGCTGAAGAGGCCAAGAAAAAGGCCGCGGCAGATGCCCAGAAGAAGAAGGCACAGGAAGCGGCCCGCAAGTCGGCGGAAGACAAAAAAGCCCAGGCCCTGGCCGAGCTGTTGTCTGACACCACCGAGCGGCAGCAGGCCCTGGCCGACGAGCAAGGAGACCAGGTGGCCGGCGATTTCGACGACCTGATCCGTATGCGCGCGGCTGAAGGCTGGGCGCGTCCACCTTCCGCGCGTAAAGGCATGACGGTAGTCCTGCAGGTCAACATGCTGCCGGATGGCACCATTACCAATGTCAGTGTGTTGCGCTCCAGTGGCGACGGCCCGTTTGACAGTTCGGCGGTGGCAGCAATGAAGAACATCGGTCGTCTGACCGAAATGCAGGGTATGAAGCCGAGCGATTTCAACAGGTATCGTTCGTTCAAGATGACATTTACTCCTGAGGATCTAGCGTTGTGATTACTCTCCTTCGAGGACTGCTGGTCATGCTGTGCTGCGTGGCAGGCATGGCCATGGCAGACGAAAAGAACATCCTGGTCACCAGCGGCAGCGATCGGGCCACGCCCATCGCGGTGGTGCCGTTCGGTGTGCAGGGTGGCAGCGTGCTGCCAGAAGACATGGCCGATATCATCGGTAACGACCTGCGCAACTCCGGCTACTACTCGCCGATCCCGCGGCAGAACATGATCAGCCAGCCTTCCCAGGCCAGCGAAGTCATCTTCCGTGACTGGAAAGCCCTGGGCGCCCAGTATGTGATGGTCGGCAGCATCACCCCGTCGGGTGGCCGCCTGCAGGTGCAGTACGCGTTGTTCAACGTCGCCACCGAGCAGCAAGTGCTGACCGGTAGCGTCGCTGGCACCGCCGACCAGCTGCGCGACATGTCGCACTATATTGCCGACCAGTCGTTCGAGAAGCTCACCGGCATCAAGGGTGCGTTCTCCACCCGCATGCTGTACGTGACTGCCGAGCGCTTCTCGACCAACAACACCCGCTACACCCTGCAGCGTTCGGACTACGACGGTGCGCGCGCAGTGACCCTGCTGCAGTCGCGCGAGCCGATCCTGTCGCCGCGCTTCGCGCCGGATGGCAAGCGTATCGCCTATGTCTCGTTCGAGCAGAAGCGCCCGCGCATCTTCGTTCAGCACATCGATACCGGTCGCCGCGAGCAGGTCACCAACTTCGAAGGCCTGAACGGTGCGCCGGCCTGGTCGCCTGACGGTTCGCGCCTGGCGTTCGTGCTGTCGAAAGACGGCAACCCGGACATCTATGTCATGAACGTGGCCTCGCGCCAGATCAGCCGTGTCACTGCCGGCCCGGGTATCAATACCGAACCGTTCTGGGGCAAGGATGGCAACACCCTGTACTTCACCTCCGACCGTGGCGGCAAGCCGCAGATCTACAAACAGTCGGTCAGCGGTGGTAGTGCAGAGCGCGTGACTTTCGTCGGTAACTACAACGCCAACCCGAAACTGTCGGCGGACGAAAAGACCCTGGTAATGATCCATCGCCAGCAGGGTTTCACCAACTTCAAAGTGGCGGCACAGGACTTGCAGCGCGGAAGTGTAAAGATTCTCACGGAAACAAGTCTTGATGAGTCTCCCACTGTTGCGCCAAACGGCACCATGCTAATCTACGCCACCCGCCAGCAGGGCCGGGGAGTCTTGATGCTCGTGTCGCTTAATGGCCGCGTGAGGCTCCCACTTCCTACCGCTCAAGGCGAAGTCAGAGAACCGTCCTGGTCCCCTTACCTGAACTGATTGCGGCGTAATACGTTTTGCTTAACACACTGGGGTTTCATTAGGAGTTTCACGATGGAAATGCTGAAGTTTGGTAAATTTGCTGCGCTGGCTCTGGCCATGGCTGTAGCTGTAGGTTGCTCCTCGAAGGGCGGTGACAATGCTGGTGAAGGCGCTGTTGACCCGAACGCTGGCTACGGTGCCAACACTGGCGCTGTCGACGGCTCCCTGAGCGAAGAAGCCGCCCTGCGCGCAATCACCACCTTCTACTTCGAATACGACAGCTCGGACCTGAAGCCAGAAGCCATGCGCGCTCTGGACGTTCACGCCAAGGACCTGAAGTCCAACGGCAACCGTGTTGTTCTGGAAGGCAACACTGACGAGCGCGGCACCCGCGAGTACAACATGGCTCTGGGTGAGCGTCGTGCCAAAGCCGTTCAGCGTTACCTGGTTCTGCAGGGCGTTTCCCCTGCTCAGCTGGAACTGGTCTCCTACGGCGAAGAGCGTCCAGTTGCCACCGGCAACGACGAGCAGTCCTGGGCTCAGAACCGTCGCGTAGAACTGCGTAAGTAAGTTCCCATGCGAATGTGCCGTCGTGTTGTAACCGTCCTCGCACTCAGCCTTCCGCTTTCAGCGTGGGCTGCGGTTCCTGTAGTAGATGACAACGCAGGTGGGTATCCACCTTCGGGTTATGGCACGAGCGGCGCCTATGCCGGGGCAGGGGCTTCGACCCCTGCCTCAGCACAGGGCCAGCTGTTCATGCAGCTGCAACAGATGCAGGACCAGCTTTCCCGCCAGCAAGGCATCATCGAAGAGCTGCAAAACGATGTGTCGCGCATGAAGCAGGAAAACCTGGAGCGATACCAGGACCTGGACCGTCGCATCAACAGTGGTGGCGCGCCTGCCGCGACCCCCGACAATTCCTCCACCGGTGGTGCACCCGATGCCGCCGCCGGTGCAGCAGCAGGCGCCGCTGGCGCTGCTGCGCAACAACCGGCCGCCAACAGCGAACCGGGCGATCCGGCGAAAGAGAAGCTCTATTACGACGCGGCTTTCGACCTGATCAAGCAGAAGGACTTCGACAAGGCCAGCCAGGCGTTCAACGCCTTCCTGCGCAAGTACCCAAACAGCCAGTACGCCGGCAACGCGCAGTACTGGCTGGGTGAAGTGAACCTGGCCAAGGGCGACCTGCCAGCCGCCAGCCAGGCCTTTGCCCAGGTCAGCCAGAAGTACCCGAAACACAGCAAGGTGCCGGATTCGCTGTACAAGCTGGCCGATGTCGAGCGCCGTATGGGCCACACCGACAAGGTCAAGGGCATCCTGCAGCAGGTCATCACCCAGTACCCCGGCACCTCTGCCGCGCAACTGGCGCAACGCGACCTGCAGAAGCTCTAAGCAGCACCGTTTGAAAGAAACCCGCGCCAGTCGCGGGTTTTTTCGTTAGAATCACTGCCCTTTTCTTAAACACGCTGCCGCGGATAACGCCATGTCGAGTCCGCGACAGTGCCTGACGGAGGCGGACAGCCTGTTCAGCTGTCTCGCCCGTGGCGATCATGCAAGACACATTACGCATCACCGAAGTCTTTTACTCTTTGCAGGGTGAAACACGAACGGCTGGGCTGCCCACGGTATTCGTGCGCCTGACCGGTTGCCCCCTGCGCTGCCAGTACTGCGACAGTGCCTATGCCTTTACGGGCGGCACGATCCGCACCCTCGATTCGATCATGGAGCAGGTGGCTGGCTTCAAGCCCCGCTACGTCTGCGTGACGGGTGGCGAACCACTGGCCCAGCCCAATGCCTTGCCGCTGCTGCAGCGCCTGTGCGATGCCGGTTACGAGGTTTCGCTGGAAACCAGTGGTGCCCTGGATATCTCGGCCACCGATGTGCGCGTCAGCCGTGTGGTCGACCTCAAGACCCCAGGGTCCGAAGAGTCCCACCGCAACCGCTACGAGAACATCGAGCAGCTGACCCGCAATGACCAGGTCAAGTTCGTCATCTGTTCGCGGGAGGACTATGACTGGGCTGTCTCCAAGCTGATCCAGTACAACCTGGCCGAGCGCGCCGGTGAGGTGCTGTTTTCGCCAAGCCATCAGCAGGTGAGCGCAAGCGACCTGGCCGACTGGATCGTTGCCGACAACCTGCCCGTGCGTTTCCAGCTGCAGTTGCACAAGCTGCTGTGGAACGACGAACCCGGACGTTGATTGAGAGTAAAAGCACATGACTGAGAAACGCGCGGTAATCCTGCTGTCTGGCGGCCTCGATTCGGCCACCGTCGTAGCCATGGCCAAGGCCGAAGGCTACAGCTGCTACACCATGAGCTTCGACTATGGCCAGCGCCACCGTGCCGAGCTGGACGCCGCCGCACGCGTCGCCCGCGACCTGGGCGTGGTCGAGCACAAGGTGATCGGCCTGAACCTCGATGGTATCGGCGGCTCGGCCCTGACCGACAGCAGCATCGATGTGCCGGAAACCCCAGGTGAGGGCATCCCGGTAACCTACGTGCCGGCACGCAACACGGTATTCCTGTCCCTGGCCCTGGGCTGGGCAGAAGTGCTGGAAGCACGTGACATCTTCATCGGGGTCAATGCCGTCGACTATTCCGGCTACCCGGATTGCCGCCCGGAGTTCGTCGAGGCGTTCGAGCGCATGGCAAACCTTGCGACCAAGGCCGGTGTCGAGGGGCAGGGCTTCCGTATCCAGGCACCCTTGCAGAACCTGAGCAAGGCGCAGATCGTGCAAGCCGGGCTGGCCCGTGGCGTGGACTACAGCCTGACCGTTTCATGCTACCAGGCCGATGATCAAGGCCGCGCCTGTGGCAAGTGTGACAGCTGCCGCTTGCGCGCTGACGGCTTCAAGGCCGCTGGCGTAGACGACCCGACGCGGTATTTTTCAAAAAAGTTTTGATGGGGTGTTGATTTCTCGTTAGAAATCAGTATTATACGCGCCATCCAACGGGTCGTTAGCTCAGTTGGTAGAGCAGTTGGCTTTTAACCAATTGGTCGTAGGTTCGAATCCTACACGACCCACCATACGCAACAAGTCAAAGCCCGCTACCGGAAACGGTGGCGGGCTTTGTCGTTCTGGGTTGGCAGAACGTGCGGCCTGGATCACTCCGGTTTGTTGGTTCCCAATTCAAATTCGGCGTAGTCCCAGGATTCGCCCTCTTTCCCCCAGCTCACCACCAGGCTGTCGCCATTGCCATAGTTGACCGTGTCGACTTCAACGAAGTAGCCAAACAGTGAAGCCCCACCGCTGACCTGTTGCAGTTCCTCTTCGCCAAGCGTTCGGATTGTATGCGTCGTGCAGTTCATGCCTTGTGCCCTCTCGGTAATCAGCCATTGGCCGATCAGCAGCCGACGTTGACTTCGACATAGTTGTAGGAGCCCCCTTCCTCGCCCCAGCTCACATGGACCTTTTCGCCGTCGCCATAATTGACCAGGTCGACGTCCACGAAATAGCCAAAGGCTGACAGGCCGCCACTGACTTGATCCAGTTCCTGATCATTCAACGCGCGCAGCGCACTTGATGCGGTGTTCATGATTGCGTCCTCGTTCCAGTTTTGTTGTTCCGTCATGGGTAGCCCAGGCAATGGGCTCGGGGAATCATGTGGACGGACAGTACAAAGGGGCAATAGAACGGGTGGCCTAATGTCCAGGTGCCACTGCGGGTGCGCAGCTCGGCTAGCACATCTGTACTAGTGTTAGCGCAGGCCAGCTTGTTTAGGCTGGCGGTGCCTCGCAGCCGGATCTGCAGCGAGGCCACTTCGCATCTGCCAGCACCGTAGGCCAGGGAATGCTATTTCGAAAGGAAGCACTGCAATCAGGGGCGCAGAAGGACCTGGGCAGCGTCATTTTGATATCGCCGCCATCGTTGCGGGTGGCCAGTGCCTGCGCGCTGCTGTTTTGTGTGGTGCTGGTGCTGTTCCTGACGTTTGCCAGTTATACCCGGCGCGAAGCCGTGACTGGGGTGCTGGTGCCCGAGGGCGGCCTGATCAAGGTGTTCGCACCCCAGGTCGGGGTGGTGCAGGGTTTGCTGGTCAGTGATGGCCAGCACGTCCAGGCTGGGGCGACCTTGCTGACGCTGGTCAGCGATACCCAAAGCGGCGACGCTGGCGCCAACCAGGTTGCCATCAGCCGCCTGATCGCGCGGCGCAACAGCAGCCTGGCTGACGAGATAGCCGAGACCCGCGTGCTCCACCAGCAGGAGCGTGAGGGCAAGCAGCGCCGCCTGAGCATGCTGCAGGGCGAGCAGGAAAAGGTTACCGCGCAGATCGCGCTGACGCGCCAGCGCCTGGCGTTGGCGCAAGGCATCGCCGAACGGTATGCCGAATTGCAACGTCAGGACTTTGTCTCGCGTGACCTGCTGCAGGCCAAGCAGGACGCCGTGCTGGAAGTGCGCCTGCGCGCCGAGGAGCTGCACCGCTCACTGCTGGCACTGCGCAACGACAGCGCTGCAGTGCGCGCCGAACTCGCCGAGCTTCCCTACAACCAGACCAAACAGCTGGCCGACCTCGAGCGCCGGTTGATCGACAGCGAAAGCAACCTGCTCGAGAGCGAGGTCAAGCGCCAGGTGGTGATTACCGCGCCAGCTGCCGGTGAGGTGACGGCCATGGGCGTGGTCAATGGTTCACGCGCCGATGTCAGCCGCCCGCTGTTCAGCCTGGTGCCGCAAGACAGCCCGCTCTATGCCGAGCTGTACGTACCAAGCCGTTCGGCGGGCTTCGTGCGCCCGGGGCATGAAGTGTTGCTGCGTTACCAGGCCTACCCCTACCAGCACTTCGGCCTCGCCCGCGGCACCGTTGCCTCGGTGTCGCGCAGTGCGTTGCCGGCCGACGAGATCATGACCGTGGGCGCCGCCACCGATGCCTTGCGCGAGCAAGGGCCGTTGTATCGGGTCAAGGTCGCACTCGACCGGCAAAGCCTGTTTGCCAGGGGCAGGGAAGAGCGGTTGCGCTCTGGCATGCAGCTGGACGCCGACATCATGCTGGAAAACCTGCCGCTCTACGAATGGCTGCTCGAACCCTTGCGCGGCATAGGAAAACGCCTGTGACCATCTCCCAGTCCCTGAGCTTCGGCATGGGCCGCAAGCTGCCTGTGATGCTTCAGGTCGAGGCCGCAGAGTGCGGCCAGGCCTGCCTGGCGATGATCGCCGCTTACCATGGCCAGGTGCATGACATGCATTCCCTGCGGCACAAGCTGTCGCCGTCAATGAAGGGCGCAACGCTCAAGCAACTGATGGCCATGGCTGGCCAGCTGGGCCTGGCCACGCGGCCGCTGCGCCTGGAGCTGGAGGCGCTGGCGCAGCTACGGTTGCCCTGCATCCTGCATTGGGAGTTCAACCACTTCGTCGTGCTCAAGGAGGTCGGCCCACGCGGCGTGGTGCTGCACGACCCGGCCCGGGGCATACGCAAGCTGAGCCTTGCCGAGGTGTCGGCGTCGTTTACCGGTATTGCCCTGGAGCTTTGGCCACACAGTGACTTTCAGCCAGGCGAAGTGAAAAGCCAGGTTTCCCTGCGCCGGCTGCTGGGTAAGGTCCAGGGCTTTGGCGGGGTGCTCGGGCACGTGCTGTTGCTGGGCATGGCGCTGGAGCTGTGCATGATCCTTGCGCCGTTCTTTCTGCAAACAGTCATCGACAAGGTACTGGTCAGCGCCGACCTCGACCTGCTGGCGGTGCTGGCGCTGGGCTTCGGCCTGCTGCTGGTTGCCCAGCAGGTGTTGTCGCTGGGCCGCTCCTGGGCGCTCATGTACCTCGGCACGCTACTCGGCAGCCAGTGGCAGATCAATGTCTTCAACCACCTGGTGCGCCTGCCGGTGGCGTACTTCGAACGGCGGCACCTGGGCGACATCATTTCGCGTTTCGGCTCGCTCAAGGCCATCCAGCGCACACTGACCACCTCATTCATCGAAGCGTTGCTCGATGGGCTGATGACTGTGGTAACGCTGGTGTTGATGTTCGTCTACAGCCCGCCGCTGGCGATGATCGCGGTTACCGCCATGGTGCTTTATGCGCTGGCGCGCTGGGCCTGGTTCGGGCCGTTGCGGCGGGCCAGCGAAGACGAACTGGTGCGCGCCGCCAAGCAGCAAAGTTACTTCCTCGAGACGATGCGTGGCGTGCGTACGCTCAAGCTGTTCGCCCACCAGGAGCAACGTGCCACTGCCTGGAGCGGCTTGCTGGTGGACGAAATCAATGCCGGCCTGCAGCCGCAGAAGCTGCAGTTGCTGTACCGCACCTTCAATGGCCTGCTGTTCGGCAGCGTCACGCTGCTGGTGCTCTGGCTCGGTGCCAGGCAGGTGATCGACGGCGTGTTCAGTGCTGGCATGCTGATCGCCTTCAATGCCTACAAGGACCAGTTCAACAGCCGCGTCGCCGGCCTTATCGACAAGCTGGTGGATGTGATCATGCTGCGCCTGCATGGCGAGCGGCTGGCGGATATCGTGCTGGAAACAGCAGAGCCACAATCGGCGCCGGCATTGGTGCCTGTCACGGACCGGGTGCCGCGCCTGGAAGTGCGCCAGCTCAGGTTCCGCTATTCCGATCACGAGCCCTGGGTACTCGACGGGGTGTCCCTGGTGATCGAGCCGGGCGAGTCGGTGGCCATCGTCGGGCCTTCAGGCTGCGGCAAGACCACGTTGCTCAATGTGATGCTTGGCATTTTGCCCCCTGTCGACGGGCAGGTGCTGCTGGACGGCGAGCCGATCGATGCGTCGACCGTCGACCGGCTGCGGCGTATCAGTGCCACGGTGTTGCAGGACGATGTGCTGTTTGCAGGTTCGATCGGCGACAACATCAGCTTTTTCGCCAACGATGCCGACCAGGCCTGGGTCGAGCAGTGCGCCCGCATGGCAGCGGTGCATGACGATGTCGCGCGCATGCCCATGGGTTACAACACCCTGGTCGGCGACATGGGCACGGTGCTGTCGGGTGGGCAGAAGCAGCGCATCCTGCTGGCCCGTGCGCTGTACCGGCGGCCGCGGCTGTTGTTTCTCGACGAGGCGACCAGCCACCTGGACATCCAGCGCGAAGCTGCGGTCAACCATGCGCTGCAGGCGTTGAACATCACCCGGGTGATCGTTGCCCATCGGCCGGACACCATACGTTCGGCGCAGCGCGTGCTGGTATTGGCCGATGGCCGGGTGACGAGTGACAGCCGTGAGCCGGGCGCCGCGCCATGATCAGGCGATGGGCGCTGGCAGCCGGGCTTGCCCTGCTGAGCATGCACTGCGTGGCCGAGCAGCCACTTCAGGCCTGCCCCGGCCCATTGCGCCCTGATGAAGCGCTGGCACTGGCGCGGGCCGTGGCCATGGCGCTGTGCGCCGACCCTGAGGTCGCGGCAGCCTGGCGCACGCAATTGAGCAGCCAGGCCAGCATGGATGCCGAGCGCTCGGCGTACTGGCCCACTTTGCAAGGCGTGGCCAGCAGCGGCAGGGCCAACCGCAAGACGCGCTACGACGGTTTTCCCGAGGCAGACTCCAGCCTGAATGCCCGTACCAGCGGCTACGGCCTGAGCCTCAACTGGGTGCTGTATGACTTCGGCTTGCGCGAGGCGAGGGTGGAAAGCGCCCGGCAACTGTTGAACGCAGCCAGCAGCAGCCGGGTGGAGAAGATCCAGGCGGTGGTGCTCAATACCAGCAAGGCGTTCTACCAGGTGCAGGCCAACCGCGCGTTGCTGCAGGCGCGGCAGAGCATCGAAGCCTTGGCGGCAGACAGCCTGCGGGTCACCACGGCCAAGCACCAGGCGGGCGCAGGCGAGCAGGCCGACCGCCTGCAGGCGCAGACCACCTACGAGCAGGCCCAGCTTGAACGGGTGCTGGCCGAAGGCGACCTGGCCACTGCCGAGGGCGCGCTGGCGAGCGCGGTCAACCTCTCGCCATCGGCGCGGCTGCGGCTGGAGGCGCTGGATGAACCGAACGGCGAGGAGCAACGCTTTATGCAGAGCGTGGATGCACTGATGGAGCAGGCGCGGCAAAACCATCCGTCCGTTGAAACAGCGCGTGCCCAGTGGTCATCCAGCCTGGCCAGGGCAGAGGCGGAGCGGGCCCAGGGGCGCCCGACGGTATCGCTGTACAGCAATTACCGGCATGACGACACACCGGTCGACCAGGTGGCTTCACGCCAACAGATCGAAACCTGGACGGTCGGTGTGCAGGTCAGCGTACCGATATTCGACGGCTTTCTCTCCCGGCGCCGAGCGCGTGCCGCCGAGGAGGAGGCCGGGGCGCGTGAACAGGACGTGCGCACCGCCGAGCGGACCATTGCCCTGAGTGTCTGGCGCAGCCGTCAGGCCCTGGCGGCGCGGACCCAGGCGTTGTCCATCAGCCGGCGCCTGGTCGCCAGTGCCAGCCAGTCGCACCGGGTGGCGTTGGGGCGCTACAAGGCTGGCGTCGGCAGCATCATCGAGCTGCTCAATGCCCAGAACGACCTGGCCGCCGCGCAGCAGCGGCGGGTCGGGTCGGTGGTGGACTGGTACACCGCCCGGCTGCAGCTGGCCGCCGACCTGGGCGAGCTGGGCCGGTAGGTCACTGCGCCCAGGCCGGGTCGCCGGTGAAGACCACGGTGATCCAGCGGTCCGGGCCCTCGCCGCCGACCGCATCGCCAATCTCGTCGCGCAGGGCGTCCCAGTGCGCGATGGACCGCGCGGGCATGTCGGTCGGCACGATGAAGTACAGCTCGATCTCCCGCGAGCGCCCAACCTTGGCCACGTAGGCCTTGTACGACTGCAGGCCGTGCTTGAGGACGAACTGCTGGGCGACGTTATCGACGTGCTGCTTGAGGTCGTTGGGGGTCACCAGGAAGATTTCCGACATGGCCTGGCGCACCACCGACAGCGGCAGCGGAATGATCACCAGGCACACCAGCGCCAGCACCGCCGGGTCGATGTACGGCGACACCCATTCCCACTGCGTACCCTGCACGGCAAAGCCGAAGCAGAAGGCGATCAGCAAGGCCGCGGTGATGCTGGCCGACATCACCCAGCCCTTGACGTCCATGCGCACGAAGTCCGAGTTCAGCTTGCGGTTGGCGCGGGCCTCGACCACGGCGATGGTCGCGCAGGCGATCACGGTCAGTACCGCGTACACCATGGCAATCCCGAACTCCAGGTGGCGGCCGCCTTCGAGCACGCTGCTGATGGCGTTGATCAGGGCGTAGAGGGCAACGCCGCTGAGCAGGATGCCGTTGAGCGCGAGCACCATCGGCTCGAGGTGCCAGAAGCCCATGGTGAAGCGCTCGCGCAGCTTGCGCGACAGTTGCAGGCTGGTGGCGTGCGAGGTGATCAGCTTGACCACCACCAGCGACAGGCCGCTCATGCTGGCATCGACCAGCGAGTAGACGCCGTCGAAGATGATCGAGAACGAACCGGAGGCCAGGCCGAAGGCGATGCCGATGGTGGCGATGAACAGGGTGACGGCAATCGAGGTGCGTAGCAGGCCCTGTTCGCTGGTGATGTCGAAGAAGGGTGATTTGTTTGGTCTATCCATGGGTAAAACTCTTTCTAAAGGTGGGGTGACTGTACTGGCCCTATCGTCGGCAAGCCGGCTCCCACAGGTACAACGCCGGCCTTGAAGGCTGTGGTTTCCTGCGGGAGATTACCCAGCCCTCCGGGCTGCGCTGTCGCGCAGAGAACAAAGCCCGCGAGCGCGCCGCATACCCTGTAGGAGCGGCAAATCAGTAAGTTAGCGTTTGTTCTATGAGAGCCGGCTTGCCGGCGATAGGGCCAGTGCAGCCTAGACGCGAAACTGCTCCATCAATGCTTGCTGCTGGTTGGCCAGCCGGTTCAGCGCCTGGCTGATCCGCGCCGACTCATCCGCCTGGCCCGACAGCGATTCTGTCACATCACGAATGCCAGCCACGTTACGGTTCACTTCTTCAGCCACCGCGCTCTGCTCTTCGGCCGCCGAAGCGATCTGCAGGTTCATGTCGCTGATCACCGCCACCGCTTCTGCGATCCGCTGCAGCGCCGGCAGCGCCTGCTCCATGCGTGTTGCGCTGGCCTGTGCCTGGCGCTGGCCTTCATGCATCGCACCCACCACATCCTGGGTGCCTTGCTGCAGGCCTTCGATCACCTGGCGAATCTCTTCCACCGACACCTGGGTGCGCTGCGCCAGGCTGCGTACCTCATCGGCGACCACGGCAAAACCACGCCCGGCTTCACCTGCGCGGGCGGCTTCGATGGCGGCATTGAGTGCCAGCAAGTTGGTCTGCTCGGCAATCGCACGGATGACCTCGAGCACCGAACCGATCTGCTCGCTGCGGTTTTCCAGGGCGCGGGCTTCGTCCATGGCGGCATTCATCCCCACCGCCAGGTTGTCGATGGCCTGGCGGGTACTGGCGATCAACTGCAGGCCCTCACGGCTGGCCTGGTCGGCGCCCCGTGCGGCCTGGGCCGCTTGCGCCGCGTTATGGGCGACATCCTGGGCGGTAGCGCTCATCTCGTTGGCGGCCGTGGCAACCTGTTCGATCTCACGCTGTTGCTGCTGCATGCCGTTGCTGGTCTGGCTGGCAATGGCTGCAGACTGGTCGGCGGTGCCGCGGGCTTCATGCAGCGAACCTTTGACCTGGGCGATCACCGGTTGCAGCTTGTCGAGGAAGCGGTTGAACCAACCGCTCAGCTGGCCCAGTTCGTCCTGACGCGCGTAGTCCAGGCGGCGGGTCAGGTCACCTTCGCCGCTGGCGATGTCTTCAAGGCGTGCGGCCACGGCCAGGATCGGCCGGGTTACCCCGCGCGCGGTCAGCCAGACCAGCAGCAGGCCAACCACGGCAGCGCCCAGGCCGATCAGCAGGCTGGTCAGGTTGGCGCCCTGGTTGTGTTCGTCGAGGCGCTGGTTCAGGGCCGCGGCCGGCGCTTGCAGCACGGCCTCCGGCAGCTCCAGCAGCACCTGCCAGGGCGCCGCGCCGGGGATTGGCGCGAACGGGCGGCCGACACGCAGCAGGCCCTGCGCCACGTCGTTGGCCAGTGGCCTGGCCAGCTTGCTGGCATCGCGGCTGTGCCCGGCGAGCAGGCCGCTGTTGCTGACGATGCTGACCTCGCCCTGGCCGTCGAACAGTTCCTGACGCCCCTCCAGGCTCAGTTGCTGCAGGTTGTCCAGGCCGATATCCAGGCCGACCACGCCCACCACCTTGCCGTTTTCCAGCAGGGGCAGGGCGATGCTGGTCATCAGTACCTGGCGGCCATTGACCTCGTCGAGGTACGGCTCCAGCACGCAGGCCTTGGCGGTTTCCTGCGGGCAGGTCAGCCAGCGGTTCTGTGCCGCACCGTTGGCGCCAACTGTGCTGTCGGCGAGCATCGACTCAGGCATCGCCTCGCGCTCCAGGGTGCCTGGGGAGGGTTGCGACCAGTACAGCGAGAAGCGCCCGCTGTCGTTGCTGCCCAGGGCTTGCTGGGCGACGAACTGGCTGTCCTGCTGGTCCAGCGCGTTGTGCTGAAACACCAGGTACAGGCCGATCACATCCGGGTTGCCGGCCAGGCTGGCGCGGGCCTGGCGGGTCAGTTCGGCACGCAGGTCGTTGCCGCCGTGCGCCTTGAGCACTTGCACCAGGCGGGCAAAACCGTTGGCGTACTGGTAGGCGTCCATGAAGTAGCGCTGGATACGCAGTGCCTGGGTTTCGGCATGGGCCTGCAGGCGCAGGCGCGCGCTGTGTTCGAGCATTTCGCTGTTGGCCTGGCTGACCAGGGCCGCACTGCGCTGCGCCTGGGCCAGCGAGGTGGCCACCAGCAGGGCGACGATGGCCAGCAGGCAGAGGCCGGCGAGCAGGGTGATCTTCCACTGGATGGAGAGGCGACGCAGCGGCATGTGGGCTTTTCCTTTTCGATCATGAACAACGCCCGCGTTCAGGCGCGGGCGTTGTCGGCAGCAAGGGTCATTCTGAGGCGGTCATTCAGCGACATACTTCGGTGGCGCGGCGGTGAAGGCTTTGGTCAGCCAGGCCAGGTACGCCAGGCCCAGCGCCGCCCAGATACCACCGAACATCAGTGAATGCTCGTTCAGGTCAAGCCACAGCGAGACGATGATGCAAAAGCCGATGGTCGGCAGCACCAGGTACTTCAGCTTGTTCATCAGGCCCCGGCGATTGCCTTCACGCAGGTAGCAATGGTTGATCACCGACAAGTTGACGAAGCTGAACGCCACCAGTGCACCGAAGTTGATGATCGAGGTGGCGGTGACCAGGTCGAAGAAGATCGCCGACAGCGAAATCAGCCCGACGACCGCAATGTTCATCACCGGGGTTTTGTAACGCGGGTGCAGGCGGGCAAAGATGCCGGCCGGGATTACCTTGTCGCGGCCCATCACGTACAGCAGGCGCGAGACGCTGGTCTGCGAGGCCAGGCCCGACGCGATGGTGTTGATCACGGTGCAGGCAATGAAGACCGACTGGAACAGCTTGCCGCCCACATACAGGGCGATTTCCGGCAGGGCGGCTTCCTGGTCGTGGAAGCGCGACATGGTCGGGAAGTAAGCCTGGATGAAGTACGACACGGTGATGAACACCAGGCCGCCGATCAGTGCAGTGAGGAAGATCGCCCGTGGGATGGTCTTGCTCGGGTCGCGGGTTTCTTCCGACAGGCAGGTGACCGCGTCGAAGCCCAGGAACGAGAAGCACAGGATGGTCGCACCGGCGGCCAGAGCGCTCAGTTGGGTCTGGCCGTCGCCGAACGGTTGCAGGCTCCACGCCGTGCCCAGGCCTTCACCATGGTCCAGGCCGCGCACGCACAGGTAGATGAACACGGCGATGATCGCCACCTGCACCGCCACGAACAGCAAGTTGAAGTGCGCGACCAGGTTGACGCTGCGCATGTTGATCAGGCTGATCAGCGTGACGAAGGCGGCTACCCAGATCCACGCCGGCACTTCGGGGAACATCGCCGACAGGTACAGTTTTGCCAGCAGGGCATTGACCATCGGCAGCAGCAGGTAATCGAGCAGCGACGACCAGCCGACCAGGAAGCCCACATGCGGGTTGATCGCGCGTTGGGTGTAGGTGTAGGCCGAGCCGGATTGCGGAAAGCGGCGCACCAGGGTGCCATAGCTCACTGCAGTGAACAGGATGCCGGCCAGCGCCAGCAGGTACGCGCTGGGCACGTGGCCTGCGGTAATCCCGGAAACGATGCCGAAGGTGTCGAACACGGTCATCGGCGTCAGGTAGGCGAGGCCGATGATGATCACGTGCCATAGGCGCAGGGTTTTACGGAGTTGGCCGTTGCCGGTGGCGCTGTGATCAGGCTGCATGCTGGCATGGCTCCTGCTGAGCGTGAACGGCGGGCGAGGGGGTATGCGCATGCGACGAGGGCGAGCGGGTGGGCTCCATGTGTTCACCTGTATTTTATTGTTGGAGCAGAGATAGGCGCAGGCGATGCGCCGCTGTCGAGCTGGCAGAGCCTGGGCTAGGAAGGTGGAGCGTGCGGGCAGGGGCGGTGAGGCATCATGTCGGCGCGTCTGTTCTTCTTCGTGGAGTGGCGCTGGGCAAGGTGGTGAAAATAAAAAACGATGGGTAGGTGGGTGTCAAGTTAAACATGACAAGATGTTACTAAATTGAAATATTTATCGATTTAAAGGCCGTTTTGTTCGCTTTATGCGCGGTTTTTTGCGGTTTCGATCGATGCGAATGTTCGTAAAATTTTACGAAAAGGGCGTTTCGTCGTTGCGTGTCGGATGCTTCCTAAATATGCGGATTCGCCTCGGTGGCGAGCACTTGGCCAAGGCGGGGGTGATACTATTTTGCACCCGCGCGGCCGGCTGGCTGCCCACCCTCCCATATGGACATCAATCGGTTCAATTCATGAAGAAATCAGTAGGCATCCTCTCCGGCCTGGCCATCGCCATCGCCGTCGTTACCACCGCTGGCGCCTGGTACACCGGCAAGCAACTGCCTGCGCAGCTGGAGCAATCCGTCGGCCGTGCCAATGCCCAGCTGAAGAAGGCCCTGGTCGGTGTGGGGGGCAACATGACCATCGAAGTGGCCTCGCTGGAGCAGCATTTCTTCAGCAGCACTGCGCACTACCGCCTCAAAGCCAGCGACATCCACTTGTCCGATGGCCAGACGGTCAACTTCGAGGTGGGCGTCACCGACCAGATCGAGCACGGCCCATTCCCCTGGTCGCGGGTCAAGGCGTTCAAGCTGATGCCGGTGCTGGCGGCCAGTAACAGTGCGCTGGACAAGGACGACTTCACCGCGCCGTGGTTCGCCGCAGCGGGCGACAAGGCCCCGATTACCTCGCAGACCAGCCTGGGCTTTGGCGGCAATGTCGATGGCAATATCCTGGTTGCGCCGGTCAAGCTGACCGAGGACAACGGCAGCACCCTTGATTTCTCGGGTATGCGCCTGGCGATAAGCGGCGACAACGAAGGCAAGGCGTCGAAGTTCCAGGGTACTGCCGACCGCTTCGAGATGAAGCTGGTGGGCGACGATCACCCCCCGGCCACATTCGAGTTGAAGGGCCTGGAAGTCGGCGGCAACCTGGCATCCACCCAGCACGACGCGATCTATGTCGGTAATGTGGATCTGCACTTGGCCGAAGCCAAGGTCACGCTCGGGCCCAAGCAGCAGGTGCTGCTGCTCAAGGGCCTGGAGCAAAACGCGCTGCAAGCGCTGGACGGCCCCGACACCGTGGGCGGGCGCGTGGATTACAAGGTGGCGGATATCACCTGGGATGGCCGCGCGGTAGGCAGCGGGCAGATGGCGGTGAGCATCAAGTCGATCAACGCCCCGGCCCTGCAATCGCTGTCGCAGTGGTACCAGGCGCATATGCCGGAGTTCCAGCAAGCCGCCGCTGCCGGCCAGCCGTTGCCGGAAATCCGGATGGGTGAAGCGGAGAAGGCCAAGTTCCAGGGCGACCTGAAGCAACTGCTGGCGTCCAAGCCGCAGGTGGCGGTGGAGAACCTGTCGTTCAAGACGGCCAATGGCGAGAGCCGCTTCAACCTGTCGATGGACTTTGCCAGCCCGACGTCCTTCGACCTGCCGCCAGACCAGCTGAGCAAGCAGCTGATTACCCAGGTGAAGAGCAAGCTGTCGTTGTCCAAACCGATGATCGGTGACCTGGCGACCTTGCAGGCCCTGCTGGAAGGCCAGAGCGATGCCCAGGCGATTGCCATGCAGTCCAGCCAGGCCGGTGAGATGGTCGGCATGATGGCGCTGCAGAGCGGCATGGCCACGGTGCAGGGTGATGATGTGGTGTCGAGCCTGCACTATGCCGATGGCATGGTCGACTTCAACGGCAAGAAGATGACCGTCGAGGAGTTCGCCATGATCCTGGCTGCGCACTTTGCTGCGATGCAGCCGCAGGGCTGATTGATCGAGCCTGTACCGGCCTCATCGCCGGCAAGCCGGCTCCTGCAGGTACAACACTGCCCTTGAGAATGGTGTAGCACCTGTGGGAGCCGGCTTGCCGGCGATGAGGCCGGTACAGGCCACATAAAAACCGCTTTAGAAATCCCTTGATTGTCTGTAGCCTTCGGCGTCCGATAATAATCCGCGCCCGCAGAGGGTCGTGGCGGCATGCCTGCCGTCCGGCACCCTTAGCCGATCTGCCAGGGCCGGGTGATACACTCGATTTGATGCGCACGCGCGCCTGCAGGTCCAGCGATCATGACCCAGATTTCCGAACGCCTGTTGGTACAGGCCCACCTCGACGCCAAGCAGCCCAACCCGCTGACAGCCGAGCAGGAGGCCGAATACCGTGCGGCCATCGCTGCCGAGCTGAAGGCGCAGAACGCCGTGCTGGTTGCCCACTACTACTGTGACCCGGTTATCCAGGCGCTGGCCGAAGAGACCGGCGGCTGCGTGTCCGACTCGCTGGAAATGGCCCGCTTCGGCAAGAACCACCCCGCCGAGACGGTAATCGTCGCCGGTGTGCGCTTCATGGGCGAAACCGCCAAGATCCTCACCCCCGAAAAGCGCGTGCTGATGCCGACGCTGGAGGCTACCTGCTCGCTTGACCTGGGTTGCCCGGTCGAAGAGTTCTCGGCCTTCTGCGACCAACACCCCGAGCGCACCGTCGTGGTCTATGCCAACACCTCAGCGGCGGTAAAAGCCCGTGCCGACTGGGTGGTGACCTCCAGCTGCGCGCTGGAGATCGTCGAAAGCCTGATGGACAACGGCGAGACCATCATCTGGGGCCCGGACCAGCACCTGGGCCGTTATATCCAGAAGCAGACCGGTGCCGACATGCTGCTGTGGGACGGTGCCTGCATCGTCCACGAAGAGTTCAAGTCGCGCCAGTTGGCCGACATGAAAGCGCTGTACCCGGATGCCGCCATCCTGGTCCACCCCGAATCCCCGGAGTCGGTGATCGACCTGGCCGATGCGGTGGGCTCCACCAGCCAGCTGATCAAAGCCGCGCAGACGCTGCCGAACAAGACCTTCATCGTTGCCACCGACCGCGGCATCTTCTACAAGATGCAGCAGCTGTGCCCGGACAAGGAATTCGTCGAAGCCCCGACCGCCGGCAACGGCGCGGCGTGCCGCAGCTGTGCGCACTGCCCATGGATGGCGATGAACACCCTGGAGCGGGTGCTGGATTGCCTGCGTAAAGGCACCAATGAAATCTTTGTCGACCCGGCGCTGGTGCCGAAGGCGATCAAGCCTTTGAACCGGATGCTGGACTTTACCCAGGCGGCTCGGCTGAAGTTGTCTGGTAACGCCTGACGTTGGTCCGCGTCGACGTCTTCGCGGGCAAGCCCGCTCCTACAGGTATCACGCGGTCCCTGTAGGAGCGGGCTTGCCCGCGAAGGGCCCTTAACGCCCCATCATTTCCCTGACCATCCGCTGCTGCTCGAGGATCTCGCGCTGGCGCTGGTCGATCTGTGATGCCAGCGGGAAGTTGCTGCCCGCGCGGCGCTTGGCGTAATCCAGCTGCTGGATCGCCTGGTCAAAATCCCCAACCAAGGTGAAGTACTCGGCACGCGCACGGTGCAGGCCAATGGTATTGCCCGACAACCCCCGCACCTCGGCCATGTCGTACCACACGTCCGGGTCATCCGGCCGGCTCTTGAGCAGGTCGTTCAACACCTTTTCGGCCTCGGCGGGCTTGTTCTGCTTGACCAGCAAATCGGCGCGGACCTGTTTCAGCGGGTAGTTGCCCGGATACAAGCCCTGCATGCGCTCGGCCCGTTGCTGGGCGTCTGCCAGGCGGTTGTTGGTGATGTCCAGGTCGATCTGCGCCAGGTTGTAGGTGATGTCGTTGGGGGCCTTCGCCAACAACGGCTTGAGGTTTTCGCGCGCTTCGTTCAGCTGGCCACCCTTGATCTGCGCCAGGGCCAGGCCGTAGCGTGCAGGGTCGAGTTTAGGGTCGTCATCGAGCTGGGTGCGAAAGCGCTTGGCGGCCAGGCCTGGCGTTTCTTCATAGGTAAGGGCCACGCGAGCGCGAATCAGCTGGTAGCGCTGGCTGTCCTCGACGCCGCCCTTGGGCGCCTGCTCGGCACGGTTGCGGGTGTCGGCAATACGTGATTCGGTCACCGGGTGAGTCAGCAGAAATTCCGGCGGCTTGGCGCCGTAGCGGTACTGCTGCGCCAGGCGTTCGAACATGGTGGGCATGTTGCGAGGGTCGTAACCGGCCTTTTCCAGGTTCTGGATGCCGATGCGGTCGGCCTCCTGTTCGTTCTGCCGCGAGAAGCGCCGCTGTTCCTGGATGGCCGCCGCCTGGGTGCCGGCAATCATGCCGATACCCGCATCGCCAGCGCCGCCGGCAGCCAGCACGATACCCGCGAGCAAAGCCGCCATCATCGGCAGCTGCATGCGTTGCTGGGCCTCGACGCCGCGGGCGAAGTGGCGTTGCGACAAGTGCGCCAGTTCGTGCGCCAGCACCGAGGCATACTCGCCTTCGGTGCGGGCATTGAGGAACAGCCCACCGTTGACCCCGACGATGCCGCCGGGGGCTGCGAAGGCGTTGAGTTCACGGCTGTCGATGAGGATGAATTCCAGGCGCCGGTCCTGCAGCTGGCTGGTTTCGGCCAACCGGTACACGGTGGTTTCGACGTAGTCCTTGAGCTGCGGGTCGTTCAACTGGTTGACCTGGCCGCGCAGCAGGCTGAGCCAGGCGCGCCCGAGCTGGTGCTCCTGTTGCGGCGAGACGATCGCAGAACTGGCGTCGCCCAGTGATGGCAGGTCGTCAGCATGGCCGGGGAGGGCCATGAGGCAGGCCAGCGTCAGCAGGGTAGGGCGCAGTAGATTCATGCACGAAGCTCGCGTCGGGTCAAAGCGCCTACTGTAGCCCGCTCGCACGTAGACGACCAGTGGCGGTATCCTAGCTGCCCTGTTACCAAAGACGTCTGCCCCACGCGTGGAGAACCCCTGATGAGTGACACCCTGACCTGCGACGCCGAACTCGACGCCAGCGGGCTGAACTGCCCGCTGCCGCTGCTCAAGGCGAAGATGGAACTCAACCGCCTGGCCAGTGGCGCGGTGCTCAAGGTGATCGCCACCGATGCCGGCTCCCAGCGCGACTTCCGCACTTTCGCCCAGCTGGCCGGTCATACGCTGCTGCAGGAAACGGCCGAGGCCGGCACCTATACCTACTGGCTGCGCAAGGCCTGAGTCCAACCAAGGATCGTCAATGTTCAAAGTGCTTCGCGACTGGATACACCGCTACTTCTCCGATGAGGAAGCCGTGGTGTTGGCGGTCCTGCTGTTCCTGGCCTTTACCGCGGTGCTTACCCTCGGCGGCATGCTCGCGCCGGTGCTGGCCGGTATGGTGCTGGCGTTTCTGATGCAGGGGCTGGTCAATGCCCTGGAGCGTATTCGGGTGCCGACGCGGCTGGCCGTAGTGCTGGTGTTCACCCTGTTCATGGGGGCGCTGGCGGTGTTCCTGCTGGTGCTGGTGCCGCTGCTCTGGCATCAGCTGATCACCCTGTTCAACGAACTGCCAGGCATGCTCGGCAAATGGCAGTCGTTGCTGTTGCTGCTGCCCGAGCGCTACCCGCACCTGGTGTCGGACGAGCAGGTGCTGCATGCCATCGAGTCGGTGCGTGGCGAGATCGGCAAGTTTGGCCAGTGGGCGCTGACCTTCTCGCTGTCGAGCCTGCCGCTGCTGGTGAGCGCCATGATCTACCTGGTGCTGGTGCCGATCCTGGTGTTCTTCTTCCTCAAGGACCGCGAGCTGATCGGCCGCTGGGTCAGCGGCTACCTGCCGCGCCAGCGTACGTTGCTCAACAGGGTGGGCAGCGAGATGAACCGGCAGATTGCCAACTACATCCGCGGCAAGGGCATCGAGATCCTGATCTGCGGGATTGCCACCTACATTGCCTTCATCAGCCTGGGGCTCAACTATGCCGCGCTGCTGGCACTGTTGGTGGGGCTGTCGGTGGTGGTGCCGTATGTAGGGGCGGTGGTGGTGACCGTGCCGGTGACGCTGATCGCGCTGTTCCAGTGGGGCTGGGGTGACCAGTTCATCTACCTGATGACGGTGTACGCGATCATCCAGGCGCTGGATGGCAACGTGCTGGTGCCGCTGCTGTTCTCCGAGGCAGTGAGCCTGCACCCGGTGGCGATCATCTGCGCGGTGTTGCTGTTCGGCGGGTTGTGGGGCTTCTGGGGGATCTTCTTCGCCATCCCGCTGGCGACGCTGATCAAGGCGGTGCTGGATGCCTGGCCGCGGCAGGAACCGAGTGTTTCACCGATTCTCTGAATGAAACCGGGGCCGCTTTGCGCCCCATCGCCGGCAAGCCGGCTCCCACAACCCCGGTGCAACACCGAACACTGTGGGAGCCGGCTTGCCGGCGATGGGGCGCAAAGCGGCCCCAGTCAATCTCAAGCCTTGTTCAGCGCCTGCGCGGCTGCCAGCACGGCATCCACATGCCCCGGCACTTTCACGCCACGCCATTCCTGGCGCAACACACCGTCCTTGTCGATGAGGAAGGTGCTGCGGTCAACGCCCATGTATTCCTTGCCATACAGCTTTTTCAGCTTGATCACATCGAACAGCTGGCACAGCGCCTCGTCCTTGTCGCTGATCAGCTCGAACGGGAAGCCCTGCTTGGCCTTGAAGTTCTCGTGCGACTTGAGGCCGTCACGCGACACGCCGAACACCACGGTGTTGGCCGCCGCAAAGGCCGCATGCTGGTCGCGGAAACCCTGGCCTTGGGTGGTGCAGCCTGGTGTGCTGTCCTTGGGGTAGAAGTACACCACCACCTGGCGGCCCTTGAGTTCGGCCAGGCTAACGGACTGGCCGCTGGTGGCCTGGGCCTGGAAGTCGGCGACGGGTTGGTCGAGTGCTACTGCCATGGGTGCATTCCTTACACAGGGTTCTGTGGGCGCCAAGGTTCGATCAGCGCGTCCAGGTTGAGGGCGTCGGCAAAGTCGAGGAACTGGTCGCGCAGCCAGCTGATCTGGGTGCCGGCCGGCAGGATCACGGTGAACTGGGCATTGAGCATGCTGCTGCCGGTTTGCGGCGCCAGGTAGGTGTCGCAGGTCATGGCTTCGAGCTCGACACGGTGGTCGAGGAAGAACTGGCACAGCTCATTGATGATGTCCGGGCGGTAGGCGGCGCTGACGTAGGCCACATAAGGCAGGGCCTGCGGGCGTACTTCCTGGTCGGCGCTGCGCACCACGTCCAGGGTCAGGCCGTGCTTCTTGCCAAGGCCCGGGAGGGTGGACTCGAAGCGGGCCAGGGCATCCCAGCTGCCGCCTACCTGCAATACCAGGGCGCTGGTCTCGCCATGGCGGCTCAGGCGCGAAGTGACGACCGCGCAGCGGTTTTCGAAGGCAGCGCGGCTGAGGACGTTGGCCAGCTCCATCGGGTTGGGGCCCAAGGCACTGATGACAAGGAATTGTTCGCGGACGGTGGGGGTGGACATGCAGCATTCCTAAAGCGATGAGCGGTCGGCACAGGACGGGCGAAAGCCTCCTGTCGGCAGGGCCCGGGGCTCGCATGCGAGGACGTGGACGCTGGCCGGGGAGCAAGGTCGACGGCCCGGCGGGCCGCGCTGCACCGATCAAAGGGTCAAGGGTAGCGAAATAAGGCGCCGAGGGGAATGCTCCGCCCGCCTGCTTCGCTTGTGCAAGGCCGATGCCCCCAGTACCATTACCGCTCTCTTTTTCCGGCAGGAGCAGTTACATGATTGCGGGCAGTATGGTGGCATTGGTCACACCCATGGATGCACAAGGGCGTCTTGATTGGGACAGCCTCGACAAACTTGTAGACTTCCACCTGGAAAATGGCACCCACGCGATCGTCGCTGTCGGCACCACCGGTGAGTCCGCCACGCTGGATGTCGAAGAGCACATCCTGGTCATCAAGCACGTGGTCGAGCGCGTCAAGCGCAGCAAGCGTAATGTGCCGGTCATTGCCGGTACCGGTGCAAACTCCACTGCCGAAGCCGTGCACCTGACCCAGAACGCCAAGAACGCTGGCGCCGACGCCTGCCTGCTGGTGGTGCCGTACTACAACAAGCCGACCCAAGAGGGCTTGTACCAGCACTTCAAGCACATCGCCGAAGCCGTCGACATCCCGCAGATCCTCTACAACGTACCCGGCCGCACCTCCTGCGACATGCAGGCCGAGACCGTGATCCGCCTGTCGAGCGTGCCGAACATCATCGGCATCAAGGAAGCCACCGGCGACCTGGTGCGCGCCAAGGCCATCCTCGATGGCGTCAGCGAAGACTTCATCGTGCTGTCTGGCGATGACCCGACTGCCGTCGAGCTGATCCTGATGGGCGGCAAAGGCAACATCTCCGTTACTGCCAACGTCGCCCCGCGCGAAATGGCCGACCTGTGCGAGGCCGCCCTTGAGGGCAATGCCGAGAAGGCCCGCGCAATCAACGAAACACTCATGCCGCTGCACAAAGACCTGTTCTGCGAAGCCAACCCGATTCCGGTGAAGTTCGCGCTCGTTGAAATGGGCCTGATGCACAAAGGTATTCGCCTGCCGCTGACCTGGCTGAGCGAAGGCTGTCACGAAAAAGTCCGTACTGCCTTGCGCCAGTCCGGCGTACTGGTTTAAGAGGAAGTACACCGCATGAAGCGACTGGCTGGTCTTTCCGCGCTCGCCCTGATCATTTCCAGCACCAGTGGGTGTGGCTGGCTGTGGGGCGAGGATGGCTATTTCCGCGACCGCGGCAGCGATTACCTGCAGGCGCACCCCACCGCGCCAATGCAGCTGCCGCAGGACGCCAGCAACGTCAAGCGCCTTGACCCGCTGCTGCCGATCCCACGCAACGTCGCCGACGACAATGCCAAGGGCGAGTTCGAAGTGCCGCGCCCGCAACCCCTGACCGGCGGTGCCGAAGTCAGCGACTTCAGCCTGCAGCGCAGCGGCAGCAGCCGTTGGGTGCTGGCCCAGCGTTCGCCGGCCGAAGTCTGGCCTGTGGCGCATCAGTTCTTCGAGGACAACGGCTTCCGCATTGTCGAAGAGCGCCCGCAAACCGGCGAGTTCAGCACCAGCTGGCAGCGTTTCGACGAACTGTCGGCCTCGCTCGGCCAGCGCCTGGCGAGCACCGCCAGCAGCGGTGACAGCGAAGTGCGCGTCCGTGTGCGCATGGAGCCTGGCGTGCAGCGCAACACCTCCGAGGTATACATCGTCAGCGTCGAGCGCCCGGCCGGCAGCACCGCCGACACGGCGTTCCCGTCCACCTCCGCCAACACCGGCGCCGATGCGCTGCTGGTCGACGAAATGCTCGCCAGCATGAACCGCAGCGCCGAGAAGGGCGGGTCGGTCTCGCTGCTGGCCGCGCGCGATTTCGATGCGCCGAGCCGCGTCAGCCTGAGCGAAGACGGCAGCGGCAACCCGGTGCTGTTCCTCGGCTCCGACCTGGACCGTGCCTGGTCCGGCGTGGGCCGCGCTCTGGAGCAGGGCGGCGAATGGCGCGTCGAGGACATCAACCGCAGCTTGGGCCTGTACTACATCAACCTGTCGGAAAAACCTGACGACAAGCAGAACGAGCCTGGCTTCTTCAGCCGCATGTTCGGCAGTGCGCCGACCAAGGAAGAGCGCGAAGCCCGTGCCGAGCGTTATCAGGTGCGCCTGAGCAAGGTCGGCGAGAGCGTGCAGGTTACCGTCGAGAAAAACATCAACACCGTGGCCCCGGCCGATGTCGCTCGCCGCGTGCTGAGTGCCATTCAGGACCACCTGGGTTAAGTGCGCTTCGCGGTACTTGGAAGCGGCAGCCAGGGAAATGGCACGCTGATCGCCAGTGGTGACACGTACATCCTGGTCGATTGCGGGTTCTCCCTGCGTGAAACCGAGCGGCGCCTGGCGCTGCTCGGGGTGTCGGCGGCGCAACTGAGCGCGGTGCTGGTCACCCACGAACATGCCGACCACGTGCATGGGGTGGGCTTGCTGTCGCGGCGCTACAATGTACCGGTCTACCTCAGCCAAGGGACCTTGCGCGGCCTGCGCAAGCCGGTGGAGGTGGCCGGTTTTCTCGCCTGTGGCGACAGCCTGCGCGTCGGTAGCCTGCAAGTGAGCGCGGCGCGGGTCGAGCACGATGCCTACGAGCCGCTGCAGTACGTCATCAGTGACGGCCGCCGGCGCTTTGGCATGCTCACCGACCTGGGCTCGTACGATGCGCTGCTGCTGGAACGCTACCAGGGCCTGGACGCACTGCTGATCGAGGCCAACCATTGCCGCGACCTGCTGGCGCGCGGGCACTACCCACGCTTTCTCAAGCAGCGGGTTGGCGGCATGCAAGGCCATTTGAACAACCACCAGGCTGCAACCCTGGTGAACGAGTTGGGCTGGAGCAACCTGCAGCACCTAGTGCTGGCCCACCTCAGTAGCAAGAACAACCTGCCACATCTGGCCCGCCAGTGTTTCGTCGACACCCTTGGGTGCGACCCGGACTGGCTCCAGGTGGCGAATCAGGAACACGGGCTCGACTGGCGCGAAATCGCCTAGCCCAACCACTCAAGCAAGCGGAGCCCAATCATGGAAAAACGCGAAGAACTCTACCGCGGCAAGGCCAAATCGGTTTACAAGACCGACGACGCCGACCGCTTGATCCTGCTGTTCCGTAACGACACCTCGGCGTTCGACGGCAAGCGCATCGAACAACTCGACCGCAAAGGCATGGTGAACAACAAGTTCAACGCCTTCATCATGCAGAAACTCGAAGAAGCCGGCGTGCCGACCCAATTCGACAAGCTGCTGGGCGACAACGAGTGCCTGGTCAAGAAGCTGGACATGATCCCGGTCGAGTGCGTGGTGCGTAACTATGCCGCCGGCAGCCTGGTCAAGCGCCTGGGCGTGGAAGAGGGCATCAAGCTCGAGCCGTCCACCTTCGAGCTGTTCCTGAAGAACGACGAGAAGGGCGACCCGTTCATCAACGAATCGCACGTTGTCGCCTTCGGCTGGGGTACCGCCGAGCAGCTGGCAGAGATGAAGAAGCTGTCGCTGAAGGTCAACGAAGTGCTGAACAAGCTGTTTGATGACGCCGGCCTGCTGCTGGTCGACTTCAAGCTGGAGTTCGGCGTGTTCCACGGCCAGATCGTCCTCGGCGACGAGTTCAGCCCGGACGGCTGCCGCCTGTGGGACAAGGAAACCCGCAAGAAGATGGACAAGGACCGCTTCCGTCAGGGCCTGGGCGACGTGATCGAAGCCTACGAAGAAGTTGCCAAGCGCCTGGGCGTGCCGCTGTAAGCGGCCTGGTCACGCAAGCGCCTGATACCACGCGTTTTTTTTGCAAATAAAGGTTTGCGTTTTCAGAATTCGCTGGTATGATGCGCGGCATTGGAGAGATGCCGGAGTGGTCGAACGGGACGGATTCGAAATCCGTTGTACTGGCAACAGTACCTAGGGTTCAAATCCCTATCTCTCCGCCATACATGATGAAGCCCCTGGAAGCGAAAGTTTCCAGGGGCTTTTTCGTTTTGGCGACAGTCCAGGCCGCGTGATGCGGCGGGGCCCTATGCAGGCCACCGCCAACTGCGCGGCATGCAGGCCCGCTTAGAACGCCAGGCCCAGCTTCACGCCAAACTCATCACGCTTGAGTTTGGTGTTGTCGGCCACAGGCGAGTCCCCATCGAGCTTGTACTCGGTGCGGGTGTAGTACACGCCCGCCTGGATCGGCATGCCGCCCTGTTGGTTCATCAGCAGCGTGACTTCTGCGTAGGGGTTGGTGCGGTCCTTCATATCGACACTGTCGCTGCCGAAGTCGTCGACCTTCAGGCGTGCGCGGCCATCGATGGTGTGGCGGGCACCGACTTCCACCCGCAGGGTCGACGCATCGAATTGGTGGTTGTACCCAAGTGCTGCCTTGGCGAACGGCGACTTGTAGGTCAGCCTGGTATCCAGGTCGTTGATCTCGGGCTCGAAGCGGGTCCAGCTATAGCCACCGCCGACGATGATGTCGACGAAGTTGCGTGCATCCAACGCGGCACGCCAGCCCAGGTCGAGGTCAGCCTGGGCTTCTTTGAGTTTGTTGTCGTTCTTCTTGGCGTACTTGGCTTCGGCGCCTATTTGATAAACGAAGCCGGATTCAGCGGTCATCTTGTTACCGAAGTTGGCGAACACGCCGCCTTGGCCCAAATGCTCCTTGTCGGAGTCGCTGCCGCCTTCGAACTTGAAGTTGTCGTAGGAACCCAGGAGGCCGAAGGTGAACAGGGGGTCAGTGCTCGGGGCGGCCATGGCTGCCAAGGGAGAACCGAGCAGGGCTAGAGCGCAGGCGTGACGCAACATTTTTGCAGTGAACATTCGCGAAATGTCTCCATGACATGTACAAGAAAAGGTCAACGGCGGTTTCGAGACGCCTTTTTTCGCGAAAGTTCATAAAAATTATGGCCTTGCAAAGGTGGGGCTGCCTGCTGCCCATGGCTTGCTGACTAATGGGGTTTAGTCGTCATCCCCAGCTCCGCATCATCCAGCAGCGCCTTGGCCATTGCGCTTAAGTAATGTGCAGCCCAAATCAGCTTCTCATCTCTCTCCATCACGCCGGTCAAGGTCATGTCTCGCACGTAGCCCATGAGTTCAGATGCCTGTTCGCGGGCGGCTTGGCAGGGGATGCCGGGTTCGATGCGAAATAGCGGTTGGGTCTGGCCTTCTGCCTGGTAGAAGCGGGTTTTGCCAACTGTGGTGTGGCGCTGGGTGTCATCTGTGGTCATTGTTTTTCTCCCGAATTTTCTGTTGCCTGGGCCGGCCTCTTCGCGGGGCAAGCCCGCTCCCACAGGTTGCGGGGGTGGCGCCGCAGGACCTGTGGGAGCGGGCTTGCCCCGCGAAGAGGCCGGCATGAGCAGCCCATCATCTGAGCCTTAGTGCAACGATCTAGGCTCAGCCGGCAACTGCACTTGGCGCTGCAGCTGCATCAGCGCCGATTCCACCAGTGCATGGGCAACTTCCATTTCATGGATGACCGCCTGCATCACGATCGAGCTGGGGGAGGTGGGTTTCAGTTGCACCGATTGGCGGGCGACGGATAGAGCACAGGTGACGTATTCCGAGGTCTGGACCAGGGTGTCCTGCAGCATGTACGAGGAATCGAGGGAGTAGGGTGGATCGGGGACTATTTTGCGCATGATAGCTCCTGGGTAAGTGGAGCCGCCTGGCAACGCTGTCAAACGAATGGAGGCAGCTGTACATGGATTGACAGACCGGTTACCCAAGAACCCGGCGCACACGAATGTGCCCCATGCACAGCTGCCATGAAGCGCTGCAACGGAAACTTGAATAGTCAGCCTGTCAAAGCTGGTCGTTGATTTGGCAACGACGGACCGAGCCTAGGCCGCAATCTCTCCAGTCGCAATGGTTTGGCAGCGGCAGCAGTATGATTCGGAAATGGACTACAAGGAATGGGAAAAATCTGAGTTAAAAATGTAGGACGCGCTACCACTTCCCCCTTCCAAACCCAATTTTTTGCCTTGTATTGCCGATGTAACCTTGCGTTACAATGCGGCGGCAAAACGCCACTCTCGTCCAGGCCCCCGCCGTAATGAATACGCGCGCTGGACGATGACCCTTTTCTGACATGGATTGGTTGGATGCTCCCCGTCGTACTGGCTTCGCTCAACGCCCTCGGCTTGCAGGGTGAAACCCTGTTCAACGCCCAGCCGCTGTACCCGGCCAGTGCCGCCATCCTCTTGATGCCCCTCAAACAGCCTCGACCTCTGCGGCCTGCCATCGGCTGCGGCGCGCGTGCGCCTGTCGATCCTTTACACACAAACCAGGCCTCTGCCTTGAGCAGAGTGACCCACCGGAAATGGAGTGCTCCACTTGCGTAAGAAATTCGTCGCATCCCTCTTGGCGGTCGCCATCGCCACGACCACCGCCTGTGCACAGCTCGGGATCAGCAAAGAGCAAGCGGGCACCGTGATCGGTGGCCTGGCCGGTGTAGCCATCGGCTCGACCATGGGCAGTGGCAACGGCAAGATCGCCGCAGCACTGATCGCCGGCGGTATCGGCGCCTACGTCGGCAACCGCATCGGCCACATGCTCGATGAAAAGGACCAGCAGGCGCTGGCGCTGCGCACCCAGGAAGTGCTGAGCCAGCCGACCACCGCCAGCGCCCAGCCGGTGACCTGGAAGTCCGATCACTCCGGTGCCACGGCGCAGATCACCCCAGGCAAGGAATACACCCAGACCAAGAAGGTCGAGGTGAAACGTGCGCCGAAGATTCAGGCGGTGCCATCGATGAAGCTGATCAACGAGCCTTACGTCACCATCAGCGACAACCTGAACGTGCGCGCCGCACCGAACGCCAGTGGCGAAAAAGTCGGCAGCCTGAAGAGCCACACCGAGTTCACCGCCGTGGGCTCCACCGGTGACTGGATTCTGGTGGGCCGCAAGGGCGTGACGGTTGGCTACGTGCACAAGAACTACGTCGAGCCCAAGGCTCAGGCCATCGCCAAGCGCGCCGCTCCGGCCATCAACCTGGACGATCTTGATGTTGCCGCGAACAAGGAAACCCAAGGCTTCGACCTTGATTCGATCCAGTCGCTGCCGACCGAGACAGTTGCCGCCGAGGCCGCTTGCCGGCCGGTCACCGTCAGCTTGAAGTCGAAAACCGGCCAGACCGAGCAGGAGCAGAACACCTTCTGCAAACAAGCCAACGGCACCTGGGAACTGATCTGAGGAACTCCATGAAAAAGCACGCGCTCGCGCTGGCAGTGTTCGGCGCTTGCGGTCTGGTACCGCAGGCGTTCGCTCACGAGCTGGCCTTCTCGAAGAAAGAAAACATCAAGGTCGAAGTGCCCGGGGATGCCACCACCTGGTGCAAACCCGAGGTTGAGCTGACCATCACGCGCCCGGTGTGGGACAACCAGGATTTGCTGTCCGGCCTGCTGACCAAGCTGCCGTTCGTGTTCGCCAAGGACTGCTCGACGGCCAAGGTGAGCTGGAAGGCAGTTGATGCCAAAGGTGCCCTCTACGCCAGCGGTTCAGGCAATGCCTCCAACCTTGGCCTGGTGACCCTGGCTGCCGCGCCTGTCGCGCCAGAACCGGCATCTGCACCTGTACCTGCTGCACCTGCTGCACCTGCTGCACCTGCTGCACCTGCCGTGGCGCCAGCACCTGCTGCCGCGGCACCGGCCCCTGATCCCGCCCCGGCTGTCGCAGAAGCCGCGCCCGCGAAAGTAGAGGCTGCTCCTGCTCCTGCACCTGCTCCAGCCCCAGCCGTCGTCGCAGAGCCCGCGCCAGCCGCCGTTGCCCAAGCCCCCGCAGCAGCGCCTGCCGCCCCGGCTACCCCTGCACCCACAGCAGCAGTGGCCGCTGCCCCCACATCCGACTACGGCCGCGCTGTTGTCCTGCAGAACCAGAACCTCATGCAGATAACCGACGGCACCGGCTGCAAATGGGTGCTCAGCACCGCGACCATCAGCGATGGCGACACCCTGTCGTTCGGCACCACCCCGGCCATGCCGTGCCCGGCGTCCGGTTTCGGCGAAGGCAGCTTCGAAAAAATCAGCTGGAAGGCGGTCGGTACCTACCGCGGCGATAACTGGAGCCGCGTCTACGTTCACCCAAGCGCGCTGATTTTCACCAAGGACCTCGAAGCCGCGGTAAAGGACAAGGCGGTGGCCTACCTCACCCCGCAAGCCGACCAGGCGGCGTTCCTGGTTGGGGAAATCCCGAGCCGGAAGATGAAGGTGTACCTGACGTTCACGCGCTCGAGCTATGGCGTGCTCAGGCCGTTCGGCAACGACCCGTACTATGTGGCGGTAACGCCCGACGAGTCGTTCGCGCTGGACGCGGCGCAGTACAAGGAAACCGCGCTGGAGATCTTCAACCTGATCAAGACCGCCTCACCGACCACGACTGATGTGAACAACCTGTTCATCGTCAAAGACCTGTCGGCAATTGCCAACAACGTCTGGGGCAACGACGCGCTGAAGATCACCCGCAACCGCATCGGCATCAATCGCCAAGGCCTGTTCTTCGATGTGCGCGATGGCGCCAACTGGGCGGCCCAGCGTGAGCAGCAGCGGGTGCGCGAGGCGCGTCGGCGCCAGCAGGAACTGGCCCGGGTGCACACGCATGTGCTGGAGCGTTACCAGCAACTGCAAGAGGGCATGAGCGAGTTCAAGGGCCGCGAAACCGAAGCCCTGGCGCAGATGGCCGGTATCAAGGTGCGCTTCGGCTCGCCGCTGGCGCTGCAGGACCCGTCGTCGTCGGCCAGCGTCACGCCGATGATGGTGCATGTCACCGGCAAGAAAGGTGACTTCTACACCATCGACTTCCCAAGCAAGGGCCGCCTCGTAGCGGATGAGGAATACAGCGAAGGCTGGTACGTCACCCAGGTGGCCAACGCCACCCCGTACTTCCCGCTGGAAGACGGCCGCGCGGTCGTCACCTACCGCGCCTACAGCGCCGGTGAGCCGGAGGCCTGCAAGCAGGACCACTGTGCTGACCGTGTGTCGTTCGGCGCTGTGCTGGCCAAGGAATTCCCCAACGCGGGCATCGACTTCAGCTGGACCCCAGAGGTCTCCCAACAGTTCGTGAACGACTGGAACAACGCTTCCGCTCAGGTCCAGTGAGGCATACACCATGATCAAACAGATGAACAAAAAGCAGCTGCTGATAGGCGGTGTTGCCGCTGCAGTGCTGGTGCTCGGCGGCGGCTTCGCGATGGTTTCCAGCGCTGGCAAGAAGGCCGCACTGAGCTATTACGATGAGTTCAAGGAGCGCTACTTCCTCGAGGACGTGCTGTCCGAAGGCGAAGTTTCGTATTCGGCCTTCTCCGGCAACCTGACCGTGGCCGACCCTGAGATCCGCATGGCTACCGCGCAGACCAACGGGGCGATGAATTTCCTGCGCAGCCTCATGGGCTCATTCGACCCCAGGGGTGCTGGTTCCAGCGAAACGGGCCTGGCGAGTTGGGCTAAGTACCAGCTCGATGCGGTTTCCGGCCGCAATGTCGCGGGTGTCTACCTGAAAGCCGATGCCCTGAAAGTTGCCCGCGATGGCGACAGCAAGGCGGGAGAGATCCACATCCAGTTGCTCGGCCTGCAGATGGGCAACCCGTTCATTTCCCACAAGGGTGCTGAAGTGGTGCTGGTCTCTGACGTGAACGACGAGATCCAGCCGCGCGCTGAATTGTCGGCAAACGGTCGCGCCACCCAGTCGGACTTCTCCTGGGGCACCAACCTGGCTGTGCGCCAGCCGGTCACCGGTGCGTTCCTGGTCAACAGCACCGGCACCTTTGGCACCCAGGTCGACGTGGATTTCATCCTCAAGCGCTCCAGCGATGGTGAAGGCTCGATGAAGTTCGTGGTCACCCACCGCAATGACGGCTCCAAGGTCGGCGAGATCGTGCGCAAGGCCAACTTCGCCTCGCTGCCGGAACTCGACGATGTGGAAGACGGGCTGAAGAACGCGCTGAGCGGCTTCATCCTCGGTGCATATCAGCCATACGCCGGTCAGGCGGCGCTGACCGAGGCTGTCAGCAGCTTCGCGCGGGTGACCAAGGTCGAGAATTACTCGGTCACCTACAGCGGCTTCAAACCGCTGAAAGAAGCCTATGGCAGCTACCAGGAAGCCACACCCAAGGCCAAGTTCGAGGCCTTCTGCGAAGAGGTCGGGCTGTCACAGTGGTCCAGCGACTTTGGCGCCAAAGGCAAAAACCACAGCGACTCGGAATGCGCCATCAGCCGCAAACTGGTGGAGGAAGGCAGCTTCGAGGAGGAGTACAAGTTCAAGGAAGGCAAGAGCCTGTTTGCAGCGCTTTTCGTCAGCAAGGCGTACGAACTGGAAAGCAATTGAGCCGGTGACGGTGCCAATCGCGTAAACCGAAAGGGTGGCTCAGGCCACCCTTTTTGCTGTGGCGGTCAGCAGGTGACAACTTAGTACTGGTCCGCAATACAAATCCTACCGAAAGCTAACAATAGATAGCGGAAATAGGTAGTTTTTGATATCTATTGGTATAACTCGTTTAGGAGGTGCCCCATGGACCCTTACCGCAACCCTTTCGCACCTGGCGCAGGCAGCAGGCCCCCGGAACTGGCAGGGCGCGATGTGGTGCTGGATCATGCTCGAATAGCCTGTGGTAGAGCGGTCAATGGTCGCAGCGCCAGGTCCATGATGCTGCTTGGTTTGAGAGGCACCGGGAAAACGGTATTGCTGAATGAAGTCGGGAAGATTGCCGAGGACGAAGGCTTGCTGGTTTCAAAAGTCGAATCTCCGGAAGAAGAAAGCTTGGCCCGGTTGCTCTACCCCGAAATGCGCAAGGTCATGCGCTCGCTCTCAACCGTAGAAGCCGCCAAACAGATCGCTAATCGTGGACTCAAAGGGCTGCGGGGCTTCGCGTCCATCTTCAAGATTGATATTGCCGGAGTGGAAGTTGGCGTGGAGCCGGAGCCCGGGTTGGCCGACAGTGGCAACCTTCAGTACGACTTGCCAGACCTTTTCAACGTTATTGGTCGGGCAGCAAAGGCCGCAGGCAAAGGCTGGATTTTGCTGATTGATGAAGTGCAGTACCTGTCTGAAGCTGATTTACGGGCATTGATCGTCTCGATGCACCGCATGTCTCAGGAAGGTTTGCCGATACTGCTTGTTGGGGCAGGCTTGCCTCAGGTGGCGCGTCTTGCAGGGGAGGCGAAGTCTTATGCGGAACGACTTTTCCTCTATCCCGAAATCAATGCACTGGATGCGGAGGCCGCTGCTCAGGCAGTCCTGAAGCCGATCCTGGAAGAAGAGGCGTCCATTGCACAAGCCGCCCTTCAAGAGATTGTCGTACGTACGAAGGGGTATCCTTTCTTCCTGCAAGAGTGGGCATCTACGGCGTGGAACTGTGCTGAAGGGCCGGAAATATCGTTGGATGATGTGGTGAAGTCCTATTCAGAAACGCTGGCCTTGCTTGACGCGGGGTTCTTCAGGGTGCGTATCGACCAGTTGACGCCAAGCGAAGTGCTTTTCGTTAAAGCGATGTCGCAGCTTGGTGATGGGCCCTATGCGGTGAGTGATGTCGCGAAGGCGCTGGGGCGCCCACAATCATCATTAGGGCCGACAAGGGCCAAGGTTATCTCCAAGGGGATGGCTTACAGTACAGATCATGGCTTTCTGGATTTTACCGTGCCGCTTTTTGCCGAGTACATGCGGCGGCAAGGTTAGGCTTCAATCCTCAGCGCATCGCCGCCAGCTTGATCCCAAACCCCACCAGGCAAGCCCCCGCCAGCCGCTCGAACAGGTTGGCAATGCGCGGGTTGGCGCGCATGCGCTCGGCCAGTTGGTGGGTTAGCACCACGGCAATCAGCCCATACAGGAACGTCACCACCGCCACGGTCGCTGCCAGGAAGCCGAAAGTCACCAACCCTTGGTGCTTCACCGGGTCGACGAACAGGGGGAAAAATGCCATGTAGAACATGATCGCCTTGGGGTTGAGCAAGGTGATCATCGTGGTCTGGCGCAGGTAGTGGCCATTGTCCATGCGGCTGGCGCGCGGGGCGCCGCCAGGCTTGCTCAGCAGCATGCGCATGCCCAGGTAGGCCAGGTACGCCGCACCGGCCCACTGCACCACGTGGAAAGCAGCGGGGTAGGCGGCCAGCAGGGTCGCGACGCCCGCCACCGCCAGCCACAGCAACACTTGGTCTCCCAGAATCACCCCGCAGGTCGCCGCCATGCCTGCCTTGATACCGCCCTTGCCGGTGGCGGTGATCAGGGCGAAGTTGCCTGGGCCGGGGATGGCCAGGACGATGATGAAGGCGATGACGAACGCGCCGTAGTCGGTGACGCCGAGCATGGGGAACTCCTGTAGGGCAGTGCAAAGGCAGAACCGTAGACTATCGTTGGCTGCGGCCTGCTTTACAACTGCCCTGTGGCAGGTTTCAAACTTGGTGGATCAGGGTTTTACTTCGCGGGTGAGTTTCGATGTCCATGGGCACCAGTGGCAGCCAGGCAGGAATGCACCGCAGGCTTCGTCGAGATGGTCTTCTACGTATTGGGTGCCGGCATCGCACACTTCGATCGCCACGTCGAAAAAGTTGATCGAATCCGGGTCCAGATGAAAGCTCCAGTTCGGGTTGTAGGGCTGCTCGCGTTTTATGATCCGGCCATGGACATGAACTTCGTTGATTTCCTCGCCCGAGAGGATTTTGCGGGCGTGGGCGATACGCTGTTCATTGGTCAGCTTGAAGATGAACTCTCGCGGCGTATCAACGGTGGTGAGGGCGAAATAGGCTTCCATGCAGTTGCTCCTGAGTCGGTTGGGAATCGGCTGTAGCGCTCTCAGGTATAGATGCAAGGCGTGGCAAGGCAACGTTGCTGCGTAGACCCCGTCACGGTTTGGGCGCCACGCAAGCCTGCGCTGTGAAGTGCTTCACGCGGGCGGCACTTCCGTCAGCTCCTGCAGAATCTGACCAAGGTCGAGTTCGATGGCCAAGGCGATGAAACTCACGCTGTCACGCTCACCCACGGGGAACACCGTCGCCTGGCAATCGGCTGGCAACATCACGTGCTCCCCACACTTCACGTGATGTGTCGAACCGTCGGCCATCTCGATTTCCAAGCCGCCGGAAGTCGCAAACAATAGAAGATCGCTGACCGGGTTCAGTTGGCCTGCAGTGCGCAGATGGCGATATTCGACGATCCAGCCGTCGCTCAAGAAGCTCTTGCTCAAGTCGTAGCTGAGCGAGCACTCCAGAGACAAACCACTCAGTGCACCAAACACCTGATCACGCGGCAGGCCATGCGGTATGAGGCGTGCAAACTGGCTCAAACTTGAAAGTGTCAGCGTCTTGCGTACTCCGCTCATGGCGAGTTCCCTGTCGGGTGCGTGCACGGGGCTAGCGGCCACTCACGCATAGAGCGTGATCGCGATATGCGCCGCGATACCGGCAGTTACGCTGAATATCAAACTCCGCGTGAAATAGGCCACCAGCGCTACCGGAATGGCGGCCAGCAGGTCGGCATTGAGCGGCATCAACGTGCCGTCCTTGGCCATCAGCAGGGCCGGCACGGTGATGCTGGCGATGATTGCCACGGGCAGGTATTCAATGACGTCGTTGAATACCTTTGGGGTTCTTTCCATCCTAAAAAACAATGGCGTGGCGCGGGTCAGGTAGGTGATGGCCATCATCAGCGCGACGGCGGCGATCAGGTATTTTTCTTCAGGCATAACCCCACTCCACAGCCCACGGCGGTTGCAATGAATACGTTCAAGGGGGACGTGTTGAGCGCATTGAGCAGGCACGTCGCAACAATGACGACGAGTGCGATGATGAACTTGGTCCTGGTGTTGCACAGCGAAATCAGCACGAAGATCATCATGGCGGTCAGCGCATAGTCCAGCTTGAACTGCGAGAACCGGTGCAGTGCATCGGAGGCCACGGCGCCGACCAGTGCCCCGGCAATCCAGCTGGCATGGCACCAGGTGTTGAACTGCAGCATGTAGCCCGGCGAAGTGTGCTTGCGGCTTTCCAGCCGTTGGCTGTGCAAGGCAAAGGACTCATCGGTGAGGCCGAACGCGTACATCAACTTCTGCGCTTTGCTAATACCCAGCCCCTCGCTGCGTTTGGCCATGTACATGGCCATCAACACATGCCGCGAATTGATCAGCAGTGTCGATAAGGCGATCGAAAGCAGCGGTGCGCCCGTGGTGATCAATGTCAGTGCGGCGAACTGCGCAGCACCGGCGTAGACGAACACGCACATGGCCACCGGCAGCCACAGCGGCAAGCCGGCATTGATGCACATCACGCCAAAGACGAAGCTGACGACAAAGTAGCCGGTGATGATCGGCAGTGCATCGAAGAAGCTCTCTTTGCGCGAAACAGGGAGCAGCGCCACTTCGGTCATAGATCGACCTCGCAGGTAATTTCACCACGGGTTTGCTGAAACCCTTGTTTCTGCCAGAAGTTCAGCGCTGACGCATTGCCCGCCTCAATGAACAGGAAAATGCGCCGAATGCCGTGCTGGCGAAAATCACTGAGGATCGAGTTGGTCAACGAAGTGCCGATCCTGCTGTGGCGATAGTCCGGTGAGACCGCCAAGTGGTTGATGGTGCCTCGCGTCCCCATCGAACCACCGGCGACCGCACCGATGATTGCCCCGCTGTGGTTTTCGGCAACATAGCAGTAGGTATTGTCCGAACCCAGCAAGCCCTTGAGCAGGTCTTCGTTCTGCCAGTCGCAGAACGACACTTCGTCGAAACGCTTGAGGAAGTTGACCAGTTTCGCGGCATAGAACGGCGTGGCTTTCTTGATGGTCAGGCCGTTGATATGTTCTGGCGTGGCCTGCTTGAGCAGTGCCTGTTCAAGGCTACCGGACAATGTCATGTTCGCTACCCGGCCGAGAGAAGGAAATGGCAATGATCTGCCGGTAGCCCATTTCCGAATCGCTGGGGTTGATGGCCGGCGTGACGTAGTGCTGCAGTTCGCGGTCGAGGAAGTACGTGGTATCGAGAATCTCCAGGTAGGTGCCGGAGTCGATTACGTTCGACTGCTTGTCGTAGACCTTGCTGGTGGCGCCTTCGATATTGTGGCGGCCCCAGAAGTGCACGCCACTGAACGGGTAACCGTCGCAGTGAATGCCTTCAGGCGTGATTTCGATCTGCGCGCCAGGTTTGACTTCGATACGGATCTGGTGCACCTGGCACTGCCAGGTGACGTTGTGCAGTGCTTCGGGCAGTACCGCTTTATATACGTCGAAATCGAGCTTGATCAGCGCACGCAGTACCGGCGAGTTGAACACATCGCTGGAGACGTCGTCGAAGTGGCGGCGCATGCCACCGACATACTGGTTATGGGCTTCCGATTGTTCATACGCGCGGTGCTCGAGTTGCTGCAGTTCACCGCTGACCGGGTTGTAATCGAAGTCGCTGTAACGGCGATAGCGGGTACCCTTGTCGGCTTGGCCGTAATAACGGTCAACGCCCATGGTTTCCCAACTTCTGGAAAATTCGACAAAGTGGCCAAAACCACCGCTCAGTTCAAAATCACTGCCCAGTACGTTGACGGTCTTGTGTTGTCGCAGTGCGTCGTCGATGTTGCGTTTCAGTGCAAGCATTTGGCATCTCTTCTTATTAAAAACTGCCGGTAATCTAGCAGGCGAAATGATGGCAGAAACTTCACTTATTTTTGACGTGCCTCAACCGGCGCTTGCTGGCGAGCGGCCGGGCGGGCAGACAGGGGCAGGGTAGTGCGCTATGCTCGTTGGCCTCGTTGCAAGCCGGCTTCAGCGAGAAAGGGAGGGGAGTGGAATGGATATCAGGGTTCTCAGAAACATTGTGAACGTCGCCAGGACGGGGTCGATCACCGATGCAGCCGAACAGGTGCATGTCACTGTGCAGGCTTTGGCCGCGCAGCTGAAAAAACTTGAAGATCACTGCGGCTTCAAGCTGTTCGACCGTACCAACAAAGGGGTGTCACTCACCCAGGAAGGGGCAGGCATACTGCCTCATGTGCTGGAGATCGTCCGCTCATCCGAGCGCATGCAGCTCAAGATCAATCAATTGCGCGAGCGCCAGAGCCAGCCCCTGCGCGTTGCCTTGAACAGCACCCTGTCGATGGAGATCAACCAGCAGATCATGGGTGGGGTGGTCGGCAACCTGACCGGTTGCAGCCCGATCTTCAGTTGCTCGGAAACCCCCGACAACCTCACCAAGCTGGCCAAGGGCGAAGCCGACATGGTGGTGATCCTGGGTGACAGCGTGCCCGCTGGCTTCTATTCGGTGTCCCTCAAGGGCCTGCGTATCGAGGTGGTGGCCTGCTCGGTCAGTGATGACGCCGTGCCTTCGGTGGTCATCAAGCCCTTGCCCGAATGCCCTTACGCCTCGATCTTCTCGCGCTTTGCCGAGCGCAGGACCGGCGCGCTGCAAGGGGCGACGGTGTTCCACTCCGGCAGCGAGATCGTCAGTGTTTCCATGATCAAGAGCTTCGGCGGCATGGGCGTGCTCTCCCGGGCGGTGGCCGAGGCCAATCAGCTGTTCGTCTGGCCGGGCTTTTCCGACTTCCTCGATGTTTACCTGGTGATGAAAGAGCCGTGGATCGTCGAAGAGGAGTTCCCACAGTTTTGCCCGGTGCCGTCGCCGATACGCAGCTTCGAGTCGATAAGCGCCTAGCACAGGCCGGTATTGGTTGGATCCAATGCACGGGTTCTGTATCATCCCGCCGCCATCAGAATGATGGCCGAAGATGATGCATTTAAAGGACTTAGTATGAAAAAGCTGTTCAAGGCCACTGTAGCCGTCGCTGTCGTTTCGGGCGTTGCCCTGCTGTCGGGCTGCACTGGCCAGGTCTACAACGCGCAGAAAAACTGCTCGTATGACTACCTGTTCCACCCTTCGGTTTCCATCTCCAAGGTCATCGGTGGCTGCGGCCCGATCGACAAGCTGCCTGCGCCGCAGTGATCTTGGCTACACCCTGATCGGGGCGCTTGCGGCCTGATCCAGAACCCCCGGTCACGCTTGTGCCGGGGGTTTTTGTTTGCCTGCCATTGAGGTGGCGAAGGTGCTACCAGCGCAGCGATACCGTGCCAAGCACCGTGCGTTCTTCACCCCAGTAGCAGCGCCCGGCATTGTTGCAGCCGGCCACATATTCTTTGTCGAACAGGTTTCGCGCATTCACTTCGACCGACCAGTTGTCATCGATGGTGTAGCCCACCTTGGCATCTACCAGGGTGACGTCACCGGTGTCGAGCTTGCCGTACAGGGTGGCCGGGGTGTAGGCAAAGGTGCTGTCGAAATGACGCACGCCTGCACCGAGCTGCAGGCCTTTGAGCAGCCCGTCGCGCATGCGATAGGTGCTCCATACCGAGGCCTGGTTGCGCGGAACGCCGGTCATCTGGTGGTCCTCGTAAAGCGACCCCGCCACATCCTTGGTGATGCGCGAATCGGTATAGGTATAGGCAGCGGTCAGGTTCAGGTTCTCGCTCAGGTCGCTGTTGAGTTCCAGCTCCACACCCTTGGCCCGGCTGGCGCCGATCTGGCGGTAATCACCGACGCTGGCGTCGAACAGCACATCGTCCTTCTTGCGCAGGTCGTACACCGACGCGGTGAAGGCGGTATTCCAGCCCTTGGGTTCGTACTTGATGCCCACTTCGTACTGTTCGCTGGTGGTCGGGTCCAGCGGGCCGCTCCTGCTTTCGGTTTGCTGGGTCGGGGCGAAGGCGGTGGAGTAGCTGAAGTAGGGCGACAGGCCGTTTTCGAACTGGTACATCACACCGGTCTGCCAGGTGAAATCGCTGTCCCAGCTGTCCATGTCGGCTTGCGCGTTAAGGGTGCCGGCCTTGTTGCGGAACTGGCTGTTGACCCGGTCCAGGCGCCCGCCGAGCAGCAGTACCCAGTTGTCGACCTTGGTCTGCAGCTGGCTGTAGAGGCCATACATGGTTTGCTCGAGCAAGGCGTTCTGCACGTGTAAGGGCGTGCTCGGCTGGCCGTTCCAGACCGGGTTGAAGACGTTGATGGTACCGCCATTGCCGGCGTCCCAGTCCTGGTTGAACGAGGTGCGGTCCAGGCTCGCTCCCAGCAGCAGGGTGTGTTCGAACGCGCCGCTGTAGAAGTTGCCTTCGAACTGGTTGTCCAGCGAGTAGGCGATGGATTTGTTATAGCGGTCGTAGGCCTGGTTGCTCAGGGTGGTGCCGAAACCGCCGTTGTTGAGGTTGCCGGGCCACATTTCCTGGCGGTCGATGCGCGACTGCATGTAGCGGGAGTTCTGGCGGAACTGCCAGGTGTCATTGAAGCGGTGGCTGAAGGCGTAGCCCAGGCTCCAGGTTTCACGCTCGAAGTTGTCCCAGTCCGGGTTGCCGGACAACTGGTCCTTGTCGATCTTGCCGTTGGGGTTGTGCAGCAGTGTACCGGCGGCGGGGTAGCCCAGTTCCATCAAGGTGCGGTCGCGCTGGTAGGTCGCCAGCACGGTCAGGCTGTTGAACCCGTCGAAATTCAAGGTCAGCGATGGCGCCAGGTACAGGCGGTCATCCGGCTGGTGATCGACCTGGGTGTCAGACTTGCGGCCCATCATTACCAAGCGGCCGAGGACATTGCCTTCTTCGTTCAGCGGGCCCGAGACGTCCACGCCCAACTGGCGGCGATTGTGCGAGCCGTAGCTCAACTGCACTTCACCGCGGGTTTGTTCGGTCGGCCGTTTGCTGACCAGGTTGACCACACCCCCCGGCGCATTCTCGCCATACAGGATCGAGGTCGGGCCGCGGAACACTTCCACCCGCTCCAGGCCGTAGGGTTCGCTGCTGGTGTCATAGCGGTTGCCCTGCACCCGCAGGCCGTCGCGCAGCAGACCGTAGCCGTAGTCGGTGGCGTTGAAGCCGCGGATGAAGAACAGGTCGCCGGCCTGGCCATCACCGCCGGCGAAGGGCGGTGAAAAGATGCCCGGGACATAGCCGAGTACTTCGGTGAGGGTCTGCGATTGCTGGTCGTCCATGCGCTGGCGGGTGACCACCGACACCGAGCGCGGCGTGTCGGCCAGGGCGCTGCTGGTCTTGCTGGCGGTGGCGCTGGTGACTGCGCGGTAACCGGTGTCGCCCTGGCCATTGCTGGTGAGCTCGGCGGCGGCATTGACTGCTGTGGGATCCAGTTGCAGGGCATTGCCTTCGGCGACTGGTTGCAGCACGTAACCGGCATTGCCCTGCGGCACTGCCTGCAGGCCGCTACCCTGCAGCAGCAGGGCCAGGCCCTGGGCGACGCTGTAACGGCCCTGCAGGCCCTGGCTGGTTTTGCCGGCGGCCAAGGCGTTGCTGCCGGCCAGGTAAATGCCGGCCTGGCTGCTGAACTGGTTCAGGGCAGCCGCGAGCGAGCCAGGGGCAATGTCGAATTGGGTCTGGGTGCCGATTGGCTGTTCGGCGTAGGCCAGCGCTGCGGGCAGCATCAGCGGCGCGGCAGCGCACAGGTAAAGCGGCGCGGCAAGCGCCAGGCGGAACGCGGGGTGGAAAGGCGTCGGCATGCGGGTCCCTGGAATCGATGTACTGTGAAGTGAAGTGGCTTGTGAGGGATAAACCGAACGAGTCGAGGAAAAGGGAACCGGCGACCGAAGATTATTTTCACCCAGCCCTTCAGGCGGGCTCGACACTCACCCACCAGGGCGTCAGTTTTTGCACGCGAACAGGCAACGCCGCTTGCAGCAATGCCAGCGCACGGTCGCTATCGTTGAGCGGGAAAGCCCCCATCACCGACAGCTGGGCCACGGCCGGGTGCCAGCCCAGATGACCATGGCGGTAGCGGCCCAAGGTCTGCAGCAACTGCGCCAACGGCATGCCTTCGGCATTGAGGCGCTGGTGGATCCACGACTCCCCAGCGCTCTGTGCCGGGCCCGTGGCGCCGATGCCCCGGGCGGTAAAATTCACCTGCTGGCCGGCTTGCACAATGCACCGCTCGCCGCTGAGCGCCGTGCACACCTCAACCGCGCCGGCATACACATCCAGCCGCGTGGTTTCGTCCTGCTGGTACACCGCGAAACGCGTGCCCAAGGCTTCCATGCGGCCCTGGGCGGTATCGACCAGGAATGGCCGGCGTGGTTCGTGGGCGGTTTCCACGAGGATTTCACCGAAGCGCAGGTGCAGCACACGGGCCAGTGCAGAAAAGTCCAGGTCCACCGCAGTCTGTGCCGCCAGCCACAATTGGCTACCGTCAGCCAGGCGTGTTTCACGGGTTTCGCCGATGCCGGTAGCAAGGTCTGCACTCCACCCCGACAGTGGCGCCCCACGCCAGGCATGCCAGCCAAGCAGCGAGCTGGCACCCAGCACCAGCAGTGACTTGAGCCCTGTGCGGCGGCTGAAGCGCTGCGCATCCTGTTCGCGCAGCACCCGGCCCGCGCCCGTGCTCTCAGCCTGCAGCGGGGCAAAGCGCTGGCCGACACGCTGCACGTATTGCCAGGCAACCTGGTGGTCAGCGTGCTGGTCGAACCAGCACTGCCACTGCTGACGCAGCTGCGGGCCGACATTTTCGTCCTGCAGTTGCACATACCAGTGGGCGGCTTCCTGCAAGCTGGCGTGGCTGAGTTTTTGCGCAGGCGTCGTCATGGCGTCATTCCACCAGCAGGCCGTCGAGCTCGGCTTCGAGGATGGCGCAATGCACGAACGCCTGGGCCAGGTACTTCTTGACCATGCGTTCGCTGACGCCTATGTGCGCGGCGATATCGCGGTAGGCCAGGCCATCGATCTGCGCCATCAGAAAGGCCTGCCTGACCTTGGCGGGCAGGCGCAGCAACATGGCGTCGACGTCGTGCAGGGTCTCGATGATCAGTGCGCGTTGTTCGGGGGAAGGTTGCAGGGCGGCGGGCTGCAGGCTCAAGTGTTCAAGCCAGGCCATTTCCAGCTTCTGTCGGCGCCAGTGGTCGATGCACAGGCCGCGGGCGATGGTTGCAAGGTAGGAGCGCTCACCGGTGTGGCCATCGAACTGGCGGGGGCGATGCAGGATGCGCACAAAGGTGTCCTGCACCAGGTCTGCGGCATCCGGGCGATTGCCAAGGCGCCGATACAGAAAGCCCAGCAGCCAGCGCGAATGGCTCTGGTACAAGGTATGGATCGGGCTGTTCGGCTCAGGTATCGAAACCACGGCGGCATCCGGCGCTGGCACTGAATGGGTGCGAATGAGAAATGATCGCAATAGTAGGGCTGGCAGAAGAATACTGCAATCGGTGAAATAAGTGGCGACATGGCATGAGACAACCTGCCGCCTTGCGCCGGCTCGCGCAATTTGTTTGTGCTGGCAATTCATATACAATCAGCGAAACGATTCAGCCCTGTCGGTCAATTCGACAAAAGCCTGGGTCGTTTTCTGGTTCTTTAAGCCGCTGAACAATGATCACAACAAGCCTGCGCGGAAGAACACGAAACACCTGGGCCAGCCACAGGCCCTACCTTCGTTCTACTGACTGGAATTGATCAATGTTCAAGAAAGCTGGCAAGACCTTGCTGGGTCTGGCTGTCGCTGCGAGCTTCATGCAAGCGCACGCCGCAGAAACCAAGAAAGTCGATGTGCTGCTGGTCGGCGGCGGCATCATGAGCTCCACCTTGGCCGTGTGGCTGCACGAGCTGGAGCCAAGCTGGTCGATGGAAATGGTCGAGCGCCTGGACGGCGTCGCCGAAGAAAGCTCCAACGGCTGGAACAACGCCGGCACCGGCCACTCCGCGCTGGCCGAGCTGAACTACACCCCGGAAGACAAAGACGGCAACGTCAACATCTCCAAGGCCATCGAGATCAACGAAGCCTTCCAGATCTCCCGCCAGTTCTGGTCGTGGCAGGTCCGTCAGGGCGTGCTGAAGAACCCGCACTCGTTCATCAACACCACCCCGCACATGAGCTTCGTCTGGGGCGATGACAACATCAAGTTCCTGAAGAAGCGTTACGACGCGCTGCAGGCCAGCCCGCTGTTCCGCCCGATGCAGTACTCCGAGGACCACGCGCAGATCGCCAAGTGGGTCCCGCTGATGATGCAAGGCCGCGACCCGAACCAGAAGCTGGCGGTGACCTGGACCCCAATCGGCACCGACGTCAACTTCGGCGAGATCACCCGCCAGTTCGTCGGCCACCTGAAGACCCAGGACAAGTTCACCCTGCAACTGTCCAGCGAAGTTCAGGACATCACCCGCAACAAGGACGGCTCCTGGCACGTCGAGTACAAGAACCTGAAGGACGGTACCGAATCGGCTACCGACGCCAAGTTCCTGTTCATCGGTGCAGGCGGTGGCGCACTGAAGCTGCTGCAGAAGTCGGGCATTCCTGAAGCCAAGGAATACGCAGGCTTCCCGGTTGGCGGCTCGTTCCTGGTGACCGAGAACCCGACCATTGCCATGCAGCACATGGCCAAGGCCTACGGCATCGCTTCGACTGGCGCGCCACCCATGTCGGTACCGCACCTGGACACCCGCGTGCTGGACGGCAAGCGCGTGATCCTGTTCGGGCCATTCGCCACCTTCTCGACCAAGTTCCTGAAGAACGGTTCGTACCTGGACCTGCTCAGCAGCACCACCCTGCACAACGTATGGCCAATGACCAAGGTGGGCATCGAGCAGTACCCGCTGGTCGAGTACCTCGCTGGCCAGCTGATGCTGTCGGATGACGACCGCTTCGAAGCGCTGCGCACCTACTTCCCGGACGCCAAGAAAGAAGACTGGAAACTGTGGCAGGCCGGCCAGCGCGTGCAGATCATCAAGCGTGATGCAGACAAGGGTGGCGTGCTCAAGCTGGGCACCGAAGTCGTGGCTTCGCAAGACCGCACCATCGCAGGCCTGCTGGGCGCATCGCCAGGTGCCTCGACCGCCGCACCGATCATGCTGAACGTGCTGGAAACCGTGTTCAAAGAGAAAGTCGCCACCCCTGAATGGCAAGCCAAGATCAAAGAGATCGTGCCGAGCTACGGCACCAAGCTCAACGATTCGGCAGCTGCCACCCAGAAAGAGTGGAACTACACCGCTGAAGTCCTGCAGCTGGAGAAGCCACCGGTGATCGACCAGAGCGTCGGGACCACCACTGGCGTCACCCAGCCGGTCGAAAGCAAGCCTGAGAACGACATGGCGCTGTAAGCGGCACGGTTGTGATCAAAAGCCACGGGGGTGACCTCGTGGCTTTTTTTTGTCTTGACCGGCCGCTTCGCGGGCAAGCGCACCCCCCACAGGGGCGGCACTGAATTACCGCTGACGCAGAATGCACGCCAGCAAGTCGGGGAACCGTTCGTCGAGCATTTCGCTGCGCAGCGAGTTCATGTGGGTGGTGCCGACATTGCGCGTATGCACCAGCCCCGCATCCCGCAATACGCGGAAATGGTGGGACATGCTCGACTTCGGCCGGCCGCCGTCCAGCTCGCCGCAGCTGGCTTCGGCCACGCCCGCCAGGTGGCGCACGATCTCCAGGCGCACCGGGTCGCTCAGGGCGTACAGCAGGCGCTCGAGGATCAGGTCTTCAGGGTTGGGGTGTTTGTAGGCTCGCATGCCGCCATGATAACGGGGGTTTCATTAATTGCCATAGTTCGATTATGATCGAACTATCGTATTCAGATGAACCCGGAGTTTTCCATGTCCGCCTTGTTCGAACCCTACACCCTCAAAGACATTACCCTGCGCAACCGCATCGCCATTCCACCGATGTGCCAGTACCTGGCCGAGGACGGCATGGTCAACGATTGGCACCAGGTACACTACGCCAGCATGGCCCGCGGCGGTGCCGGCCTGTTGGTGGTCGAGGCCACTGCCGTTGCGCCGGAAGGCCGCATCACCCCCGGCTGTGCCGGTATCTGGAGCGACGCCCACGCCCAGGCCTTCGTGCCCGTGGTAAAGGCAATCAAGGCTGCAGGTTCGGTGCCGGGCATCCAGATCGCCCACGCCGGCCGCAAGGCCAGCGCCAACCGCCCGTGGGAAGGTGATGACCATATTGCGGCGGATGACGCGCGCGGCTGGGGCACCATCGCCCCGTCGGCCATCGCCTTTGGTGCCAACCTGCCGAAAGTGCCCCGTGAAATGACCCTGGCTGATATCGCCCGGGTGAAGCAGGACTTCGTCGACGGCGCCCGCCGTGCGCGGGAGGCGGGCTTCGAGTGGATCGAACTGCACTTCGCCCATGGTTACCTGGGCCAGAGCTTCTTCTCCGAGCACTCCAACCAGCGTACCGATGCCTACGGCGGCAGCTTCGAGAACCGTAGCCGCTTCCTGCTGGAAACCCTGGCGGCCGTGCGTGAGGTCTGGCCGGAGCACCTGCCGCTGACTGCGCGCTTTGGTGTGCTGGAATATGACGGCCGCGACGAGCAGACCCTGGATGAGTCCATCGAGTTGGCGCGCATGTTCAAGGCCGGCGGCCTGGACCTGCTGAGTGTCAGCGTCGGCTTCACCATCGCGCAAACCAACATTCCGTGGGGCCCGGCGTTCATGGGGCCGATTGCCGAGCGCGTGCGCCGTGAAGCGGGCCTGCCGGTGACGTCGGCGTGGGGCTTTGGTACGCCGCAGCTGGCTGAGGGCGCGCTGAAGGCCAACCAGCTTGACCTGGTATCGGTGGGGCGTGCGCACCTGGCCGACCCGCACTGGGCGTACTTCGCGGCCAAGGAGCTGGGCGTGGAGAAAGCAGCCTGGACCTTGCCGGCGCCTTACGCTCACTGGCTTGAGCGTTATCGTTGAGTTGCTGATTCAGCAGTAGCCTGCACGGGCCTCATCGCGGGCAAGCCCGCTCCTACCACCGCGTTTGCGTCGGGCGGTGGGGGCGGGTTTGCCCGCGCAACAGGCCACCGCGCTTCACTTGCGCCACCCCACCTCAGCCAACGCCGCCAGCAACCGCTCCCCAGCCAACCCCGGCACCAGCACCCCATCGGCGGTGTACATATCCTCCCCAGCCAGCATCGCATTCACGATCGCTTCCTCCACCGCCTCGGCCGCGGCCATGAACAGCGGTGTGATGTGGTCGTTGTTGAGCATCTGCACCGCCTGGCTGAACGGCACGCCCTTACGTCCATAGGCCGCCGGTGGCAGTTGCTGCTCGGCAGTCGAGAAGGCGACGAACAGATCACCGCTGGCATCCTCGGTACCGCCCCCGGTGCGGGCAATGCCGATCGATGCCCGTTGGGCCAGGCGCTGACACTGGTGTGGCAGCAGCGGCGCATCGGTCGCGATGATCACCACGATCGAGCCCATGCCCGGCTCACCACGTTCGGCAAACGGTGAGGGGATGTCGCCCAGCACCCGGCCGACAGGGTAACCATCGACCCGCAGTTCACGGCGCTGACCATGGTTGGCCTGCACCAGCACACCCACCGTCCAGCCACCCTGATCGGGCGTCAGGCACCGGGAGGCGCTGCCAATGCCCCCTTTGAACTCATGGCAAATCATGCCGGTGCCGCCGCCCACCGCGCCCTCGGCGACCGGGCCGGGCTCTGCGCGAGCGAGCGCTTCGGTCACCTGCGCAGGCCCAACGTGCTGCCCCCAGATGTCGTTGAGCAGGCCATCGTAGGTTTCCAGCACCACCGGCATGCACCAGTACACCGACGGGTCGGCCAGGCTGTCGCGCTCGGCAGCGATCAGCGCATCGCGCACCACGCCGACGCTGTGGGTGTTGGTGATGGCGATCGGCGTGGTCAGCAGGCCCGCTTCGCGGATCCATTCAAGGCCGGTGGCATCGCCGTTGCCGTTCAGCACATGGACGCCAGCAAAGCAGGGCGCCAGGCGCGCCTCTGCCGGCCGCGGCTGCACCACCGTCACGCCGGTGCGTACCTGCTTGCCACTACCTTCGGCAAGCAACGTGCTGTGGCCGACACGTACACCGGGGACATCGGTGATCGCGTTGAATGCTCCGGGTTGGCCAAGGCCCAGGGTGATGCCAAGTTGACGAGCGCGCATAGGAATTCCTGTAAGTCAGAGTTTCTGGAAGGCTGGGCTGAACTTGCCGTAAGTGCTGTAAAGGATCACCGAAACGACGAGCAGCACGAGAATGATGAGGATGTCGCGAAGCGGCGCACCCAGCAGACCGCTGAGCAGCAGGTAGCCCGCACCGACCACCGCCACCAGCGCTGGCAGTGGCCACAGCGGCATGCGGTACGGGTGCTCGCGGTCGCTACGCAGCACGCGGCTGAACAACCCGCACAGGGCAACCGCCAGGTAGACCATCAGCAGCAACAGCACGGTGAACGAGGTCATCTCTTCGAGGTTGGAGCTGAAGCTCAGCGCGGCGGAGGGTATCGCCAGCAGCAGGGTGGCCAGCCAAGGCGAACCCCAGCGTGGGTGGATGCGCGTGAACAGGCGGTTGAGCGACGCCGTCCACAGCTGGTCGCGGCCACTGCTGAAGATCACCCGCCCCGACTGGATGACGATGGCGATGATGGCATTGAACACCGAGAGGAAAATGCCCGCGCTGACCAGCCGCGACAGCGTCGGGTTGCCATGCGCATTGAGCAGATAGCCGATCGGGTCGGGGCTGGCGAGCATGGCCTGCAGGGAGGGCGCGCCCAGCAGCAGGGCGCAGATGGGTACCAGCTCGATCGCCACCACCAGGGCCAGCGACCACAGCACCGCGCGATGGGTGCTGCGGCCGCCGTCTTTCATGTCCTCGGCCAGCACCACGGCGGCGCCGAAGCCGTTGTAGGCGAACAGCGCGGTACCGATCGAGGCGAACACCAGTGCCCAGGGGGCGGCGGCGAGCAGGCCGTGGTCGATGTGCAGGGGCGTGACCAGCACGCTCAGCGGCTGGCTGACGTTGCCCAGCCCCAACACCACGATCACCAGCACCGCGGCCACTTCGCACAGCAGGAACACACCGGTGACCCAGGCGTTGAGGCGGATGTTGAGGATGCCCAGGGCATAACTGCCGGCGACGATCGCCAGGGCCACGGCCTGGGTATCGAACGCGGTGCCCAGTGCGTTGTTCAGGTAGGTGGCGGCGCCGGTAGCAAGCACTGGCGGGATGAACAGCAGCGAAACCAGCACGGTGAGAAAGGTCGCGTAGCCGGCCATGCCGCCGAACACCCGCTTGGCATACACGTATTCACCGCCTGCCGAGCTGTGGGCGCGGCCCAGCTCGGCATAGCACCAGGCGAACATCAATGCCAGCAAGCCGGCCAATACAAACGCCAGGAAGGCACCACTGCCGGCCTGGGCAATGGCGAAGGGCGCAATGACGAACACGGAACTGGCCGGGGTGACGGCCGATACCGTGATCGCGACCACGTCGAGCATACCCAGGCTGGGCTTGAGCGCACTGTCGTGCATGTCGTTTTCCTCGAATTGTTATTGGGGGTTGAGGCAGTAACGAAAGAAGGGGGCGCCCTCTCGACGGGGCGCTGCGTGGGTTGCAATCTAGGCTTGGGCCGGTTGCCGGCCAATTACCCTTTGGGGTTACGCCCCTTGACGCGGGCGTTGCAAAGGAGGGAAATCGCATCAGCGTTCAGGGGAGCCGACACGATGCACAACGTTTTTCATGAAGTCGGCATGCATGCCAACCTTGGCCGTACCATCGAACAGATTGGCCAGCCGCGCTTCTGGAAGCAGCTGATTTTGCTGCTGCACCGCTGGCTGCCGTTCGACAACGCCCTGGCGGCGTTCTACCCCCTGAGCGGCACACCGGTGGTGCAGGAGGAGCACGACGCCGGGCGGCAGGCAGGCCCGGCGGCAATGTCGCTGTACTTGAGCGGGTTGTACCAGCTCGACCCGTTCTACCTGGCCTGCCAGGACGGCGTGAGCAGTGGCCTGCACCGGCTGGATGAGGTGGCGCCGGACCAGTTCCACCAAAGCGAGTACTACATCAGCTGGTTCCAGGCCCACGTGCTGGAAGACGAGGTGCAGTTCATTCTGCAGCTTGCCGGGGAGGGCGCCCTGACCTTGTCGCTGGGCAGGGGGGGGGCGTTCGACGCCGAGCAATACGGCCTGCTGGCGATGCTTTGCCCATGGGTGCTGGCGCTGATGCACCAGCATTGGCAGGCTGGCCGCAAGCGCGCACTGGGGCAGGACGAGCCGGTCGCCGAGCAGGTGCGCGATGCGCTCAGCCAGTTCGGCGCGGGGGTGTTGTCCGAGCGTGAGCTGGAGATTGCCCGGCTGATCCTGCGAGGGTTCTCATCAAAGGCCATGGCCGAGCGGCTGCGGATTTCACCGGAGACGATCAAGGTGCACCGGCGGCATCTGTACACCAAGCTCGACATTTCGTCACAGCCGGAGCTGTTTTCGCTGTTTCTGCAGTCATTGGGGCATGATCCGCAGCATCCTTGAATGCAGTGCCGGTGGCGAGTGCGCCCGCGCGAGGTTCACGCCCCGGCAGTAGCGCCAGGCGACGGCGCGCCAGCAGGGTTGGCGCTTGTTGCTGCCAGGCGACGCTGCCACTGCTGGTAAAGCGCGCTGGCCCTCTCCATTCGCGCCAATTTCAGCACTGCCAGGATCATCCCGACCATGCAGATCAGGGCGAAGCCGGCCAGGATTGAACGTTGCTCTTTCAGGCCTTTTTCCACGTGCGAGGTGTAAGCAGGGTCCATGAAGAACGAGCAGACGATATCCAGTTTGTCATCCGCCAAGTAAGCGTTGAACGGCTGCCTGCCCTTTCCGACAGGATAAAAGCCGTAAGAGAGGCGTGTCGCTGCAGAAACTTCCTAGTGTGCTGTAGGAAGTTTCTGTGGTTGTTCCGGAATCACGTTGTAGCGAACAAAACACGTGCCTCGTCAAAACACTGCTCGGCAATCGCCGAACGTGGCTCGCTGCGGCGCAGCAGCAGGCCGACCGGGCTGTGGATGCTGGCGTCGGCGATGGGGATGATGCGCATGTGGTCGCTCAAGTCTTCCAGGCCGCAATCGAGCGGCATGATTGCGCAGCACACGCCGGTGTTGATGGCCTGGACCAGCTGGAAGCTGGAGTCGCTTTCCAGCACGGCGTTGGGTTCCAGGCTGCGGCTGCGAAAGCTCAAGTCCAGCGACTGGCGGTAGTGCATGCCTTTGCTCAGCAGCCCCAGGGGGATCCTGGCGAGGTCCTCCCAGGTCAGGGTGCCCGCCGCGAACTGAAAATGCCGGGTATCGTGCAGCAGGCCCATGGTGGTGGTGCCCAGTTCGATCACTTCGAAGAAGTTGGCATTGACCTGGTCCAGGTAGCAGATGCCCAGGTCGAGCTGGTTGCGGCTCAGGCCATCCATGATCTGCTCGGTGCTGTGCGAGCTGAGCTGAAACTGCAACTCGGGGTATTTTTCGCGCAGCGGCAGCAGCAGTTGCATGGGGTTGAAACTGGCCAGCGGCACGGTACCCAGGCGCAGGCTGCCGACCACCTGGCCACGGCAGCTGGCGGCTTCGGCCTGCAGGCCATCGTGGGCGGCGAGCAGTGTGCGGGCCCAGGCCAGGATACGTTCGCCAGCCTCGGTAAAGCCCTCGAAGCGCTGGCCGCGCTTGACCAGCACCAGGTCCAGTTCGTCCTCCAGGTTGCGCAGGCGCATGGACAGCGTCGGTTGGGTGATGTGGCACAGCGCTGCGGCCTGGCCGAAGTGGCGGGTCTGGTCGAGGGCGATGAGGAACTTGAGCTGCTTGATGTCCATGGGAAAACCTGGCGTCTGGTTATGCTGACCTTAACCAAGTCAGCGATAGATGTCATTGATCGGGCGGTACGCCATATCGATTGGACGCTGCGGTGCCATGCCCTTTAGCGTGGCGCTACTGCCACTCAAGGAGCCACACCGTGCGCGTCAAACCCGACGCGGTCTTCGTACCGCTCAACATCGCCGTACTGACGGTCAGCGACACCCGCACCTACGACAACGATACCTCCGGCGAGCTGCTGGCCAGCCGCTCGGTGCAGATTGGCCACCGCCTGGTCGCACGCGCGCTGCTCAAGGACGACCTGTACAAGATCCGCGCCCAGGTTGCCACCTGGATTGCCGATGAGCAGGTGCAGGTGGTACTGATCACGGGCGGCACCGGCTTTACCGGGCGCGACAGCACTCCGGAAGCGGTGCAATGCCTGTTCGACCGGCGTATCGACGGTTTCGGCGAGCTGTTCCGCGCGCTGTCGATTCTCGATATCGGCACCTCCACCGTGCAAAGCCGGGCGCTGGCCGGTATGGCCAATGGCACCCTGGTGTGCTGCCTGCCGGGCTCGACCGGCGCCTGTCGCACGGCATGGGAAGGCATCCTGGCGGAGCAGCTGGATGCGCGGCACCAGCCGTGCAACTTCGTCAAACACCTCAAACCCATCGAAGCCTGCGAAAGCCGCGGGTGATCTGTACCGGCCTCTTCGCGGGGCAAGCCCGCTTCCACGGAGGCAGGTGGTGGATCCGAGGTTTTCTGTGGGAGCGGGCTTGCCCCGCGAAGAGGCCAGCGTTGCCAACATCAATGGTTCAGCTCAGCACATGCTCCACCGGCTGCAACGCCGGGGGCAATGGCTGCACCCCCAACGCCCCCAGCACATCGCGCTCGACCGTGCGTACCATGGCATCGGTCGGCAGATCGTTTTCGTCCCGCCCGAACGGGTCTTCCAGCTCGTTGCCGATCGCATCCAGGCCGAAGAAGGTGTACCCGACGATGGTGGTGAACAGCGGCGCCAGCCAGCCCAGCGGCTCGGCCAGCGCAAAGGGCAACAGCAGGCAGAAGATGTAGATGGTGCGGTGCAGCAGCAAGGTATAGGGGAACGGCAAAGGTGTGCCTTTGATGCGCTCGCAGGTGGCCTGGACCTCCGACAGCCCGACCAGGCGTTGCTCCAGCAGGCTGTAGCGCCAGTCGCTGATCTGTTGCTGCTCGGCCAGGCGTGAGCAGCGCGCGCCGATGGCCTGCAGGATACCGTCACAGACATTGTGCGGGCTGACCGTAGCGGCGTTGACCAGCCACGGTCGGGCGGCAGCCACATCATCCTCGTTGCGCAGCCGTGCATTCAGCGCATGGGCAAACCCGCACAGGCTGCGCAGCAGCTCGGCACGCACGGTTTCATCGGCAATCACCACGCTCTCACGCACGAACGAGCGGGTCTCGATGATCAACTTGCCCCAGGCCTTGCGCCCCTCCCACCAGCGGTCGTAGCAGGCGTTGTTGCGAAAGCTCATGAAGATCGACAGCGACAGGCCGAGCAAGGTGAAGGGTGTGGCGCTGACCGGGTAGAAAAACGCTGGGTAGTGGTGCTCGACCAGCACAATCAGCGCGGCCAGCAAGGTGACCATCAGGCAGCGCAAGGCAATGCGCTTGACGATTGAACCCTTGAGGGTGAACAGCACGCGCAGCACATCAGGGCGGGAGTGGACGATCATGGAAATCCTGAGGCAGCCGATCAGCCGCCGGTCATGTTCATGAAACGCAGGATCTGCACATCGCCACCCACTTCGAAGTGGTGGCGGTAGGGCTTGAGGTGCAGCGAGTCGCGGATGGCTTTTTCCAGCCGCTCGGCATCGCCTGGATGGCCGCGCAGCACCTGCTTGAGGTCCATCGAGTGTTCGTTGCCCAGGCACAGCAGCAGCCGGCCTTCGACGGTCAGGCGCACGCGGTTGCAGGTGGCGCAGAAGTTGTGGCTGTGCGGCGAGATGAAGCCGACGCGGGTACTGGCCGCTTCGGCCAGGCGCCAGTAACGGGCCGGGCCCTGGGACGATTCGGTCGATTCGACCAGGGTGAACTGCTCGGCCAGGCGCGCGCGGACCTCGTCGCTGGAGCAGAACGACTCGCCGCGCTCATGCTCGCTGATCACGCCCAGCGGCATTTCTTCGATGAAGGTGATGTCCAGCTCGCGGTCGATGGCGAAGCGCACCAAGTCGACCAGTTCGTGATCGTTACGCCCCTTGAGCACCACGCAGTTGAGCTTGATACGCTGAAAGCCCGCGCGACGCGCCGCGTCGATGCCGGCGATCACCTGGGTGAGGTCGCCGGTGCGGGTCAGTTGCTTGAAACGCTCGGTATCCAGGCTGTCCAGGCTGATGTTCAGGCGTGACAGCCCGGCGTCGAACAGGGGCTGGGCCAGGCGACCGAGTTGCGAGCCGTTGCTGGTCATGCACAGTTCGCGCAGGCCGGGCAGGGCAGCGATGCGCCCGCACAAGTCGACGATGCCCTGGCGCACCAAGGGCTCGCCACCGGTCAGGCGGATCTTGCGGGTGCCCAGGGCAACGAAACGCTCGGCTACCTGGAACAGCTCTTCGAGGCTGAGAATTTGCTGGCGCGGCAGGAACTGCATGTCTTCGGCCATGCAATAGACGCAACGGAAGTCGCAGCGGTCCGTGACCGACATCCGCAGGTAGTCGATTTTCCGATTGAAGCCGTCGATCAGGGCCCGGCTGTTCTGTTCCACGTTCGCGCTCGGCAGGGGAGGGGTTTCAGGACCAAGCTATAACCTGCGGTGCGCCCCGTCAAATTGCTTTCCCCGACTGCTTGATCGATCTCCTCTATCACAGCTGCAGGCCGCGTATTCAAAGGGGCTGCAGCGCCTGTCCGATCCGTCATCGAAACGGCCTATCACCCCGTAAGACATTTCGATTGGACGGCCCTATGCCGGCATCCCTAGGCTGGAAACAAGCACCGGACGACACGATCCGCTGCACCTTTTCGATGCCCGCGTGAGGATTGACCGCATGAGCCAGGACGAACACATCAGGGACTACAAGGGGCCGGCCGCCGGCTGGGGCGCGCTGAAGAGCGTGACCAAGAGCTGGCTGGGCAGCGACAATGCCTTCAAGAACCTGCGGGCCATGCTCAAGACCAACCAGAACGGCGGGTTTGACTGCCCGGGCTGCGCCTGGGGCGAGTCGCCGGAAAGCGACATGGTGAAGTTCTGCGAAAACGGCGCCAAGGCGGTCAACTGGGAAGCCACCGGCCGCTCCGTCGACCCGGCGTTCTTTGCAAAATACAGCGTCAGTGCCTTGGCCGAGCAGACCGACTACTGGCTCGAGTTCCAGGGCCGGCTGACTCACCCGATGCGCTATGACGCGGCCACCGACCACTACGTCGAAACGTCCTGGGAAGAGGCCTTCGCCCTGGTCGCCAAGCACCTGCGGGCGCTCGAATCGCCCGATCAGGCCGAATTCTACACCTCGGGCCGGGCCAGCAACGAAGCGGCGTTCCTCTACCAGCTGTTCGTTCGCGCCTATGGCACCAACAACTTCCCCGACTGCTCGAACATGTGCCACGAGGCCAGCGGCGTGGGCATGTCGGAAACCCTCGGGGTGGGCAAGGGCACGGTGGTGTTCCATGACCTGGAGTTGGCCGACGCGATCTTCGTCATCGGCCAGAACCCCGGCACCAACCACCCGCGCATGCTCGAACCGCTGCGCGAAGCGGTCAAGCGCGGCGCCCAGGTGGTGTGCTTCAACCCGCTCAAGGAGCGTGGCCTGGAGCGCTTCCAGCACCCTCAGCACCCGTTCGAGATGCTCAGCAACGGCTCCGAGCCGACTACCAGCGCCTATTTCCGCCCGGCCTTGGGCGGCGACATGGCGGCCATGCGCGGCATCGCCAAGTACCTGCTGCAGTGGGAACGCGAAGCCCAGGCCAAGGGTGAGCCTGCGGTGTTCGACCACGCATTCATCGCCGAGCAGACCAGCGGCGTCGATGATTACCTGGCGGCGGTGGATGCCACTTCGTGGGAGCACATCGTCGAGCAGTCCGGGCTGACCCTGGCCGAGATCGAGCTGGCGGCGCGCATGTACCGCAAGGCCGAGCGGGTGATCATGTGCTGGGCCATGGGCGTCACCCAGCACCGCCACTCGGTGCCGACCGTGCAGGAAATCGTCAACCTGCAGCTGCTGCGCGGCAACGTCGGCAAGCCCGGCGCCGGCCTGTCGCCGGTCCGCGGCCACAGCAACGTGCAAGGCGACCGCACCATGGGCATCGACGAAAAGCCCAAGGCGGCGCTGCTCGACGCGCTGGAAAAACGCTTCCACTTCCGCGTGCCGCGTGCTCATGGGCACAACGCGGTGCTGGCGATCCAGGCCATGGAAGAGCAGCGTGCCAAAGTGTTCATCGCCCTGGGCGGCAACTTCGCCCAGGCCACCCCGGACACCCCCCGTACCCACGCGGCGCTGCGCAACTGCGCGCTGACCGTGCAGATTTCCACCAAGCTCAACCGCTCGCACCTGGTCACTGGGCGCGATGCGCTGATTCTGCCGTGCCTGGGCCGTACCGAAATCGACCTGCAGGCCGAAGGGCCGCAAGGCGTAACCGTGGAAGATACCTTCAGCATGGTGCACATCTCCCACGGCCAGCTGCGCCCGCGCTCGCCGCACATGCGTTCGGAGCCGTGGATCGTCGCCGGCATGGCCAAGGCCACCCTGGGTAACCAGCCTATCGACTGGGAATACGCCGTGGCCGACTACAGCCGTATTCGCAGCATGATCGCCGATGTCATTCCGGGCTTCGCCAACTTCAATGAGCGCCTGCAGCACCCGGGCGGCTTCCACCTGGGCAACAGCGCTGCCGAGCGCAACTGGCGCACTGCCACCGGCAAGGCACGTTTCAGTGCCAGCCAGTTGCCCGAGCAACTGGTCAACGCCAAGGTGCTGGCACGGGGCGACAAGCCGGACCTGATCCTGCAGACCATGCGCTCGCACGACCAGTACAACACCACCCTGTACGGGCTTGATGACCGTTACCGCGGGGTATTCGGGTTGCGAGAGGTGGTGTTTGTCAGCGAGGCGGATATCCGTCGGCTGGGCTTCGAGCCGGGCGAGCATGTAGACCTGGTGTCGCTGTGGGAGGACGGTGTGGAGCGGCGGGTGTCGGGGTTCCGTCTGGTGCCGTATGACATACCGGATGGGCAGGCAGCGGCTTACTACCCGGAGACCAACCCGCTGGTGCCGCTGGAGAGCTATGGCGAGGGGACTTACACGCCGACGTCGAAGTTCGTGGCGATTCGGTTGGAGAAGGCCAGGGCCGGAAATCGGATCGAGGCGGTGCTGGCGGCGGATTGATCGGTTGCCTGTGCTGGCTCCTCGCGGGCAAGCCCGCTCCTGCAGGATTGATGCAACCCTCAAGACCTGTGCCATACCTGTGGGAGCCGGCTTGCCGGCGATGAGGCCAGCACAGGCAGCCCGAATCAGCTTCTGTGCACCGGATAAGCCGTGGTGTACTTCATCTGCTCCATGGCAAAACTGGAGGTGATATTGGAGAGCCCGTCGGTGCTGGTAATCAGCTTCTTGTAGAAGCGGTCGTAGGCCGCAATGTCACCCACCACCACCCGCAGCATGTAGTCCCAATCCCCCGACATACGATAGAACTCCATCACCTCCTCGAAGCCCTTCACCGTCGTGGCAAACCGTTCCAGCCAGGCACTGTCGTGGCACTGGGTCTTGAGCTGGACGAACACCGTCAGCCCCAAGCCCAGGCGCTCGGGGTCGAGCAGGGCGACGCGGCCGAGGATGTAGCCGTCTTCTTCCAGGCGCTTGACCCGCTTCCAGCAGGGTGTGGTAGACAGGTTGACGGCCTCGGCCAGGTCTTTCAGCGAGATCGACGCGTCGCGCTGGAGCAGGGTGAGGATGTGCTGGTCGAAGCTGTCCATATCGGTTACAGGCCGGTCAGAAAAATATTCCCCAGATTACTCCAACAATAGAAAAAATTCCTGCAAGCACAGGCGTTGTCGTCCCTCGGGATTGTGCGATAGTTGCGCACTTACATCTGCCAATGGGCCCGACCATGTCCGACAAGCCGCGCAATTTCGCCACCCGTACCATCCACGCCGGCGAGCAGTTCAGCGTCGCCGACAACGCGATCTTTCCGCCGATCTACACGGCTAGCTCGTACACCAAGCGCAGCCTCGACGACAACCCGGAGTACGCCTACAGCCGCGTCGGCAACCCCACCCGGCATGCGTATGAAAGCTGCGTCGCGGCGCTGGAAGAAGGTGTCGGCGCGGTAGCCTGTGCCTCAGGTGTCAACGCCACCGCCACGGTGCTGGAGTTGCTGCCCAAGGACGCCCACGTAGTGGTGATGAACGGGGTCTACGGCGGTACGTTCCGTATCCTCGAAGACTATCGCGCGCACACTTCGGGCCTGACCACGACCTATGTCGACCTCAATGATGTCGAGGCCGTGGCTGCAGCGATCAAACCTGAAACCCAGCTGATCTGGATCGAGTCGCCGACCAACCCGTTGCTGCACCTGGTCGACATCAAGGCGGTCTGCGACCTGGCGCGGGCGCGCGGTATTCTCACTTGCATCGACAACACCTTCTGTTCGCCCTGGAACCAGCGGCCGATCACCCTCGGGGTGGACCTGGTGATGCACTCGGCCAGCAAGTACATCGGCGGCCATTCGGACCTGACTGGCGGCGTGGTGGTGGCCGCCAACGACGCGTTGCTGGCACGCCTGCGCAAAATCAGCATGGCCATTGGCGCCATCCAGGGGCCGTTCGACTGCTACCTGGCCCTGCGCGGCCTCAAGACCCTCGACGTGCGCATGGAGCGCCAGTGCGCCAATGCCCTGCAGGTGGCGCGTTTTCTCGAACGCCACCCGCAGGTCGAGCAGGTGTATTACCCAGGGCTGGAAAGCCACCCGCAGCATGCCTTGTGCAAGCGTCAGATGAGGGCGGGCGGGGCAGTGGTGGCGATGAAAATCAAGGGTGGCGACCGTGCAGCGCTCAACCGCCTGGTCGAAGCCTTGCGGATCTTCGTGCTGGCCGATTCGCTGGGGGGCGTGGAGAGCATGATCAACCACTCCTGGAGCATGTCGCACAACTCCCTGAGCCCTGAGCAGAAGGGTGTGATGGGGATCAGTGAAAGCTTGCTGCGGCTGTCGATCGGGATCGAGGATTACCGCGATCTGATCGAGGATCTGGATGCAGCGCTGAAGGCTTCGGCTGCGGTGTAAATGCTGCAGGCCTCTTCGCGGGGCAAGTCGGATCGCCGCACCGCCGCTCCCACAAGATCAGCACAGTCTTCGAGACGTGTGACATGCCTGTGGGAGCGGCGGTGCGGCGATCCGACTTGCCCCGCGAAGAGGCCGGTCGTGTCAGCAGAAACCCATCAGGATTTCGGCGGATGAATAATTCGCTCGATCTTGTCCTTGATCAGCAGGCGCTCCTTGCGCAGGCGGTTGACGGCGTCATCGTTGGTGCCGTTGCCCTCGGCGGCGACCACCTCCTTGTCTTTGGCGTTGTATTCCTTGTGCAACGCATGCAGCGTGTGGTCCTTGTCTATCAGTGCCTGGAATGCATCAGCGGTAACGTGCAAGTCAGCGAGCAGATCATGCGGAACTGGCATTTCTTCACCTCTGTCAGGGTTGTCGTTAAGGTCCTGACCTTTGAGGATAGCCGCCTTTGCGCGGGTAGGGGACTGGGGTAGGCTGTCGATCTCCCCAACGCCTGGAACCTGTGCCATGCCTCACCTGAACCTGGAATACAGCGACAACCTGCGCGCACTCAACGTCGACGTGCTGCTGCTGCGCCTGAACCATGCCCTGTTCGGCAGCGGCCAGTTCGCTGACGAGGCGGACATCAAAAGCCGTGCCCAGGTGTTCAGCCATTACCGGGTCGGCACCGGGCTGGGTGAGCGGGCGTTTGCCCATGTGCGCCTGGCCATCCTCAGCGGGCGCTCGCCCGAGGTGAAGCAGCAGTTGTCGGCCAGCTTGCTTGCGGTGTTGCGTGAAACCCTTGCAGAGCAACAGGGGCTGGACCTTCAGTTGTGTGTCGAGGTGCAGGATATTGACCGCGAGCCTTACGCCAAGCTTCGTCTTCCCGGCTGAATGGCCGCTGAACGAAATTGAATCAATCGGTATGAAGACGCCTGTTGACTAATTCGTTGGCGTCTTTTTCACAAAAAATTGATGGTGTGCTTTCTAGAGTTGCGGCAACTTTCCCACGGTGCCGTGCGTGCCGGGGGTAATAACCACTCTGGATCAAGAACACCCATGACCAACTTCAAATCGCTGCGGACCGAATGGGTCACGCTGCTGGCCAGCGTGTACCTGCTGATTGGCTTCAACGTGTTTCTCTGGGAGCACCTGCAGCAGGTGGTACCCAGCGGTTTGCCCGGGTTGTGGCTGAGCCTGGCGTTTGCGGCATTGATGTTGTTCGCGTTCAACCTGGTGCTGACGCTGTGTGCCTTTCGCTATGTGTTGAAACCGGTGTTGATCGTGTTATTCATGAGCGGCGCAGGCGTGGCCTATTTCATGAATCAATACGGCGTACTTATTGACGCCGGTATGTTTCGCAATATGGCTGAAACCAATGTGACGGAAGTGCGTGATCTGCTTTCGCTGAAGTTTGCCGCCTATATATTGCTGCTTGGTGTATTACCGTCTGTATTGCTGTGGAAAGCCCCCATTGCCTACCGTGCCTGGCACCGAGAGGTGCTTGGCAAACTGGTGGTCAGCGGCGCCTGCGTGGTGGCATTGGGCTCGGTAGCACTGGTGAACTACCAGGGGCTGTCGTCACTGTTTCGCAACCACCACGAACTGCGCCTGATGCTCACCCCCAGCAACATCGTCGGCGCCTCCATTGGTTATGTCAGCGAGCGTGTCGGTACGGCGGCCCGGCCCTTCCAGAGTTACGGCACCGATGCCAAGCGTGACCCCGCCTGGCAGCACCACGAACGCAAGTCGCTGACCGTGCTGGTGGTCGGTGAAAGTGCACGGGCAGACCATTTCGGTGTGCTGGGCTATGGCCGTGATACCACACCCAATCTGGCCAGGGAGCAAGGCTTGCTGGCGTTCTCCGATGTGCATTCTTGCGGTACTGAAACTGCAGTCTCGGTGCCCTGCATGTTCTCGGGCATGCCGCGCAAGGACTACGACGCCCGTGTGGCGAAGAACCGCGAGGGGCTGCTGGACATTCTTCAGCGTGCCGGCCTGGCGGTGCAATGGCGCGACAACCAGTCGGGCTGCAAGGGCACCTGCGACCGGGTGCAATTTCTCGATGTCAGCAACCTCAAGGACCCGGCGCTGTGCGCCAATGGCGAGTGCCACGACGAGATCCTCTTGCAGGGCCTGGGCGAGCTGATCGACAACCTCGACAAGGACACCGTGCTGGTGCTGCATCAGATGGGCAGCCACGGCCCCGAGTATTTCAAGCGCTACCCCCATGGCAGTGAGCGCTTCACCCCGGTGTGCCTGAGCAACGCGCTGGACCAGTGCAGCGAACAGGACATCATCAATGGCTACGACAACACGCTGGCCTATACCGACAAGGTGCTGGCGGCGTTGATCGACACCCTGCGCAGCAAGCAAGGCAAGGTCGATACGGCGATGATCTACCTCTCCGACCACGGTGAGTCGTTGGGCGAGTACAACCTGTTCCTGCACGGTACCCCATACCCCATTGCCCCGGAGCAGCAGAAACACGTGCCGCTGCTGACCTGGTTCTCCGACAGCTACAAGGAAGACTTCGGCCTGGACACCGACTGCCTGGCCAGGCTCAGCGATGCGCCGCTGTCGCAGGACAACCTGTTCCACTCCATGCTGGGCCTGCTGCAGGTGCACACCCAGGTCTACCAGCAGTCGCTGGACATGTTCGCCAGTTGCCGCCCATGGCTGGCGGCCAAGCGCTGATCGATTACGCTTTTCAATATCCTTGCAGGCGCGGCGGTCGCCAGGTTTCACCCGCAGTGCCCGCGCCGTATATACTGCGCGCCAATGTTTGTGGGAGAGCCTCGTGGCCATCGAAATACACTGGATCCGTGACGACCAGACCCTGGCCGAACTCTGCCAGAAGTGGCGCCAATTGCCCTTTGTGGCGCTGGATACCGAGTTCATGCGGGTCGACACCTTCTACCCGAAAGCCGGCCTGATCCAGATCGGCGACGGCGAGCGGGCTTTCCTGATCGACCCGCTGCTGATCGGCAATTGGCAGCCTTTGGGCCAACTGCTCGAAGACGCCGGCGTGGTCAAGGTGCTGCACGCCTGCAGCGAAGACCTCGAGGTGCTGTTGCGCCTGACTGGCAAGCTGCCGCAGCCGCTGTTCGATACGCAGCTGGCTGCCGGCTACCTGAACCTGGGCTTCTCCATGGGCTATTCGCGCCTGGTGCAGGAAGTGCTGGGCCTGGAGCTGCCCAAGGGCGAGACCCGCTCCGACTGGCTGCAGCGCCCGCTGTCGGACACCCAGGTCAGCTACGCCGCCGAAGACGCCGTGCACCTGGCCGAGCTGTTCTCGGCTCTGCGCCCACGCCTGTCCGACGACAAGTACGCCTGGGTGCTGGAAGACGGCGCCGAACTGGTCGCGGCGCTGCGCCGTGAAGTCGACCCGCAAACCCTGTACCGCGACGTCAAGCTGGCCTGGAAGCTGGGCCGCCAGCAGCTGGCGGTGCTGCGCGAGCTGTGCGCCTGGCGCGAGCGTGAGGCACGCAGCCGCGACGTACCGCGCAACCGCATCCTCAAGGAACACTCGCTGTGGCCAATGGCCAAGAGCCAGCCGGACAACCTGGCGGCGCTGGCCAAGATCGAAGAAATGCACCCGCGCACCATTCGTCAGGACGGCGCCGTGCTGATCGAGCTGATCAAGCGCGCTGCCAGCCAGCCGGCTGAGCAATGGCCGGCCACGCTGCCCGAGCCGCTGCCGATCGAAGCCGCCGGTATCCTCAAGCGCCTGCGCGCCATCGGCCAGGCCGAAGGCGAACGCCTTGGCATCGCCCCAGAGCTGATGCTGCGCAAGAAAGCCCTGGAAGCGCTGCTGAAAAGTGGCTACCCCAATGGCCCCTATCAATTGCCCGATTCGCTGCGCGGCTGGCGCCGTGAGCGGATGGGCCAGGCCCTGCTGGATGACCTGGCAGGCGCCGGAGAAACCCGATGAAACGTATCTGCTCGATCTACAAGAGCCCCCGCAAGAACGAAATGTACCTCTACGTGCTCAAGGCCGACGGCCTGGAGCGGGTGCCCGAGGCGTTGCTGCCGTTCTTCGGCAAGCCCGTGCACGCCTTCGACCTGGTGTTGACCCCCGAGCGCACGCTGGCCCGCGAAGACATCGCCAAGGTGCTGGATAACCTGGAAAACCAGGGCTACCACCTGCAGATGCCACCGGCCGAAGACGAGTACATCGAGCACCTGCCGGAAGAGCTGCTGCGCCGCAACGACCCGGTCTGACCCAGTCCCGGTCCCCTCACATGCCCAGGTGGCCCGCATGGCGGGCCGCCTTCGTTGTCTGCCAAGGTTGTTACTTTGATGCGCGTTCTGATCGCTGAGCAGGATCATGCCACCTACGCCCGCCTGCTGGCCGAAGCGGCCCCGGACCTGGAAATCCTGACCAGTGGCGATTCCGCCGAGTTGGCCCTGCAGGCGCCGCAGTGCCCGATCTGGCTGGGCCAGCCGGACTTGCTGGCGTGCCTGCTGCGCCAGGGTTACACGCCGGCGTGGGTGCAATCGACCTGGGCCGGCATCACACCGTTGCTGGCCGAGGGATTGCCCCGTGAATACCGCCTGACCCGCGCGGTCGGTATCTTCGGCCAGGTGATGGCCGAGTACATGCTCACTTACATGCTGGGGCATGAGCGGGAAGTACTGTCGCGCCTGGTCAGCCAGGTCGAACGCCGTTGGGACGAGCGCCCCGGGCACTCGCTTGAGGGGCGCAAAGTGCTGATCGTCGGCACCGGTGATATCGGCCAGCGCGTGGCCGAGTTTCTCGCACCGTTTGGTGTGACCCTGTATGGCATCGCCAGCACCGCCCGCGAGCAGGCGCCATTTGTTGAAGTGGCCGGTTTGGCTGACTTGCCGCGGATGGTCGGGCAGGTCGATTACGTGCTGAACCTGCTGCCGGATACGCCGGCCACCCATGACCTGTACGACGCCGCACTGTTCAAGTGCTTCCAGCCAAGCGCGCTGTTCATCAATGCCGGGCGCGGGGTGGCGGTGGTCGATGCCGATCTGGTCGAGGCTTTGAAAGAGGGGCATTTGGCGGGCGCGGTGATCGATGTGTGCCGGCAGGAACCCCTGCCGCAGCGCCACCCGTTCTGGACGGCGTGGGGCTTGCTGCTCACCGGGCACAGCTCGGCGCCCACCTCGCCGGCGGCAATGGTGCGGTTGTTTGTCGAGAATGAGCGGGCATACCAGGCAGGGCAGGGGATGCGGGGTGAAGTGGATTTCACCAGGGGCTACTGATGGGTAGTGCCTTTGCCGGCCCCATCGCCGGCAAGCCGGCTCCCACAGGTACTGCGCAGGCCTCAACATCGGCGGGGTACTTGTGGGAGCCGGCTTGCCGGCGATGGGGCCAGCAAAGCCACAACAAGGCTTACAGGCTGAAATCCCCCTCAGCCGCCAGTTCGCTCAGCGGCCGGCGCGGGCTTGGCACTTCGCGCGCCTGCAGGCCTTCGTCCAGGCTCGCCTTGTCGCCCAGCTTGCCGATCGCCACCATGGCATGCAGCTCGTAGCCTTCCGGCACCTTCAGCTCGCTGCGCGCCAGGTCCTTGTCGAACCCGGCCATGCCGTGGGTATGCCAACCGCTGATGCTTGCCTGCAGCGCCAGATGGCCCCAGGCGGAACCGGTGTCGAAGGTGTGCCACAGGGCTGGCTTTTCTTCGCTGGCACCCGGGGCCGCGAAGGTGGTCTTGGAAATCACCAGCACCAGCGCTGATGCCTGCTGCGCCCAGCTGCGGTTGAACGGCACCAGCAGGCTCAGGTAACGCTCCCAGTTCGGCGTATCGCGCCGGGCATAAAGGAAGCGCCAGGGTTGCGAGTTGTAGGCCGACGGCGCCCAGCGGGCCGCTTCGAGGAAGCTCAACAGGGTTGCTTCGCTGATCGGCTCGGCCGTGAAAGCGCGGGGTGACCAGCGGTTGATGAACTGTTCGTTGATGGCGTAATCGGCGATGCGGGGGGTGGCGCTCATGGCTGCTCCTGCAAGTGGAGGGGAAAGACCGCACGCTACTGCGTCCGGTCAGGACTGACAAGCGGTCTGGCGTTGCCGAAGGCCAGGCTCTAGACTGGCGCCGCCGCGCGCCGCGGCCTCAAGATGACTGCAGGAAACCCGTGTGATGATCGCTGAAAGCGCGCCGTTCTGGCGGCGCAAGACTCTCGAACAACTCGACCCGCAAGAGTGGGAGTCGCTGTGTGACGGCTGTGGCCTGTGCTGCCTGCAGAAGCTCGAGGACGAGGACGACAACAGCGTCTATTACACGCGCATCGCCTGCAAGCTGCTGGACATGAACGCCTGCCAGTGCAGCGACTACCCCAACCGGTTCGCCGAAGTGCCCGATTGCATCCAGCTCACCCCAGGCAAGGCCGACCAGTTCAAATGGCTGCCGAGCACCTGTGGCTACCGCCTGGTCAGCGAGGGCAAGGACCTGCCGGCCTGGCACCACCTGGTCTGCGGTGACCGCCAGCAAGTGCATGAGCAGCGCATTTCCCAGTCGGGGCGTATGCTCAGGGAGCAGGACGTGGATGAAGACGACTGGGAAGACCACCTGATCTTTCGCGCCAGCTGAGCGGCACAGTCCGTCGCCTCTGGGAAACAAGGAGTTTCTGTATGCGTTGCCAGCTGTTGCTGCTTTTGGGCCTTGTCGCCTGTTCGTCGGCCTGGGCGAAAAAGGTCGACCTCGACTATCAGGTGCGCCTGTTGCCCGCCAACGGCCAGGCCGAAGTGCGCCTGACCCTGGCTGATGGCAGCGCCGTACGCAGCCTCGACTTCGACCTGGGCAAGGCTGGCGCCTACAGCGGTTTCCAGGCGGATGGCCAATGGCAGGCGCAGGGCGAGCGGGGCGTGTGGCGCCCGGCAGCGGGCAAGACCAGCCTCAGTTACCGGGTGAAGCTGGACCAGACGCTGCGCAGCGGCGCCTATTCCTCGCGTATCACGCCCCATTGGGCCCTGTTCATGGGCGACCAGCTGGTGCCGCCGGCGCGCCTCGATCAGCAAGACGGCACCGAACTGGTGGCGCGCCTGTCGGTCGACTTGCCCGAGGGCTGGAAAAGCATCGAAACCTCCTGGCCGCGCATCGGCAAGGACAAGTTCCGCATCGACAACGTTTCGCGCCTGTTCGACCGCCCGACCGGCTGGATGCTTGCAGGCGACCTCGGCAGCCGCCGTGCACGCCTGGGCGAAACCGATGTGACCGTAGCGGCTCCGGTAGGGCAGGGCATGCGCCGCATGGACAACCTGACCTTGCTGACCTTCGTATGGCCGCACCTGCAAGCCGTGTTCCCGCGCAATCCGCCCAAGCTGCTGCTGGTCGGTGCCCGCGACGGCATGTGGCGTGGGGCGATGTCGGCGCGGGGCTCGCTTTACCTGCACAGCGGCCGGCCCATGATCAGCGAGAGCGGCAGCAGCCCGCTGCTGCGCGAGCTGGTCCAGCTGTTTGCGCAGATCCGCGTGAGTGCCGACAGTGGCTGGCTAGGCCAGAGCCTCACCGAGTATTACGCCAACGAACTGCTGCGCCGCGCCGGGGGCGTGAGCGACGATCGACAACAGGTGTGGCAGGCGCAGTTGCAGAAGCAGGGCGCCAAGGTCACCCGGCTGCGCGGCGAGCAGGTGGGGCCGGCACAGGTGGCGCGTGGGGTGCTGCTGCTGCAGGCGCTGGACAAGGAAATCCGCATCCACACCCAGGCCAAGCGATCGCTGGATGATGTGACGCAGGCGTTGATGCGCTTGCCGAAAGTGACTACCGATGAGTTCGTGCAGATCAGCGAGAGTGTGCTGGGGCGGCGGTCCGAGGTGTTGCAGAGCAAGGTGTTGCGCTAGTCCCCTGGTGGCTGTACCGGCCCGCGACGGGGCCGGTACAAATAACCCATCAACTACCGGTCAACGGATCTTTGCCCGTCACCGTCACCCCGCGCGTAGCCGCTTCGGCACTGCGCTTGAGCGCCTGCAGCTCGCCCGCACTGCGCTCGATGTCCGAACGCAGACGGTGATATTCCTGGCGGTGTTGCTGAAACCAGGCCTTGGTAGAGCAATGCCCGCTGACGCCTCGTGCCACCGCAATACCGCCCACCACCATCTGCAGCAGCCCGATCAGGCCGCCATGGCGCAAGCCTTTGGTGAACATCAACGCCCCGCCGGCCAGCGATCCGACCCGTTCCAGGCCCTGAACATTGTGTTCCTGTGATGCCGAAGTGGAATGAATATCGAGCATGGCAAGCCCTCCTTGTGAAGTGTAAGCAGCTGACCCATGGGCGGCGCCCACCGTTCAGTCGGCATTGCCGGGCGGCGGGTTTGTCTTTTCTGGACAACTACCTGTCCGGTTTGGCAATGCAGCCTCAAGGGTGTTTAATCTCACCCCTGAACTGCGCTCAAGCCCTTTGAATATGGGGCTTCTGCAGATTCCACCGCTCATCGAAAATGCTGTAGACACATTGTCTAACAGTGCCATATAGTCGTTATACAAATAGTAGACACAGCGCCATGACAACAACAAAGGCCACCATGAAAGCCACCGTCCAACCCGTCAGTGCAGAGGTGCCGCAGGACCGCAAGGCCGTCCTCGCCGAAGCGCTGCGCCGCCGAATCCTCAGCATGGAACTGGCCCCAGGCGCAGTGGTGGACGAACTGGCCCTGTGCGACGAGTTCGGCCTGTCGCGCCCCCCGGTACGAGAGCTGCTGCGCCAGATCGCCGCCGAAGGCTACATCGAACTGGAAGCCAATCGCGCCCCTCGCGTCGCCGCGATGAACCACGCATCGCTGCACAGCTTCTACGTGGCCGCGCCGCTTATCTATATCGCCACTACCCAGCTGGCCGCCACCTATGCCAGCGAAGCCGAGATCGAAGCGCTCAAAGCCATCCAGGCGCTGTTCCGCCAGGCCATCGAAGAGCGTGATGTGGAAAACCGCGTGCTCTACAACGACGCCTTCCACCTGGAAATCGGCAAGATGGCGCACAACGACTACCTGATGCCAAGCCTGCGGCGCCTGCTGATCGACCATACCCGGCTGGGCAAGATTTTCTATCGCCACCCGACCACCGATGACATGCAGCGTGACCTCGAAGTCGCCTGCGAGCAGCACGACCAGATGATCCAGGCCATCGAACGCCGCGACCCGCAGGCCGCCGGGCAACTGGTGCGTGAACACTTCGAGCTGTCGCGCCGGCGCATGGCCGAATACGCCGCGCCACAAGGGCTGGATGTGCCGATTCAGATATGAGTTCCAGAGGTTGCGCCACGGGCGCTGACCGCTAGTCAACAACACGACCCAGGTTAGTGACATGACAAGAATAAGTTCGTTACCTGCCGATGATGCCACCTGTGGCTGGTACCACCTGAGCCAACCGCGCAGGCCAAGGCCGGCCCATATTGGCCATAGCCAGGCGCGCTGGGTGGTGGTGGGCGCTGGCTTCACCGGCCTGGCTGCGGCGCGCCAGTTGGCAACGAACTTCCCCGACGATGAGATCGTGCTGGTCGAGGCCCAGGAGGTCGGTTTCGGCACCTCGGGGCGCAACGCCGGTTTCGCCATCGACCTGCCCCATGACATCGGCGCCGAGGACTACATCGGTGACATTGGTATCGCCAGGACCGTGCTCAAGCTCAATCTGGGTGGGCAGTCCTACCTCAAGGAGCTGATCGAGCGCCATGGCATCGAGTGCCAGTTCCGCCACTGTGGCAAATACCAGGCGGCCATCGAGGACCGCGGCATTGCCGTGCTGGATGCCTACCGCCGTGGCCTGGACAAGCTCGGCCAGGCCTACGAGGTGATCGAAGGCCACGACCTGCCGGACCACATCGGCACGCACTTCTACCGCAAGGGCCTGTTTACCCCCGGCACGGCGCTGCTGCAGCCCTCGGCACTGGTGAAAGGCCTGGCCCACAGCTTGCCGAGCAACGTCTCCCTGTACGAAAACACCCCCATCAACGATGTCGAGTACGGTGACAAGGTGGTGCTGCGCCATGCCAACGGGTCGATCACGGCCGACAAGCTGGTGCTCACCACCAACGCCTTCGGCATGAGCTTCGGCTTTCTCAAGGGCCGCATGCTGCCGGTGTTTACCTACGCCAGCATCACCCGCCCGCTGAGTGAAGACGAACAGGCGCACCTGGGTGGCAAACCCAACTGGGGCGTGATCCCGGCAGACCCGTTCGGCACTACCCTGCGCCGCACTGTCGATAACCGCCTGCTGATCCGCAACAGTTTCAGCTACAACCCCGATGGGCGCAGTAACCGCAAGTACCTGGAACGCTTCGTCCAACGCCACCGTGAATCATTCGCCCGGCGCTTCCCGATGTTGCCCGGGGTGAACTTCGAATATACCTGGGGCGGTGCATTGGCACTGTCGCGCAACCACATGGGTTTCTTCGGCAAGTTGGCACCGAATGTAGTGGGCGCATTGTGCTGCAACGGCCTCGGTGTTACCCGCGGTACGGTCACCGGCAAGTTGCTGGGCGACTGGTTGGCCGGTGACAAGAACGAACTCATCGAGTTTCTGCTCAATGCCCCCGGGCCTTGTGCGAACCCACCGCAGCCCTTGGTTTCCTTGGGTTTGAACGCCAACCTGAAGTGGGGGCAGATGCGCGCTGGAAGAGAAAGCTGATCCGTTACACAAGTTAGGCCATTGAACATTTGAAGTCGGTCGTCTTTGACCGATACGGGCTCGCTTTGCCCGAAATTGATGATCGAGACGCGCTGTCCGTTCACCCGGGGCTGAAGAGGTTTTCAGTTTCGCGGGCGCGCTCGCCTTGAAAACGTGCATGTAAATGAAATGGTAGGAACAACAATGAAAAGTCCGAATATTTCGATTGAAGATGTACCGATCAACCGCTTTCACCAATGGCTGACGTTGCGCTCGGGCGGGGGCTCGTTCGTCGATGGTTATATCTTGAGCATCATCGGCGTGGCCATGGTGCAGATGTCCGCAGGCCTCAACCTGACCAGCTTCTGGCAGGGCATGATTGCCGCCTCGGCGCTGATCGGCATCTTCTTTGGTGGCTTTTTCGGCGGTTGGCTGACCGACCGCTTCGGCCGCAAGCGCGTGTTCTTCGTCGGGCCGACCCTGTTCATCCTGTCCTCGGTTGCGCAGTTCTGGGTGGAGTCGGCGCTGGCACTGTTCCTGTTGCGCTTTGCCATCGGCATCGCGGTGGGCATCGAATACCCGGTGGCGACGTCGCTGCTGGTGGAGTTCCTGCCCAGGAAGAACCGCGGCCCACGCCTGGCCACCCTGACCGTGCTGTGGTTCGCCGGCGCAGCTACCGCCTACGTCATCGGCCAGGCCATCCTGCGTCACGGCGGTGACGATGCCTGGCGCCTGGTGCTGGCCAGCGCCGCAGTGATCGGCACGTTGCTGTTCGCCATCCGCCTGGGCACGCCCGAGTCGCCACGCTGGCTGATCAGCAAGGGCCGTTCGGCCGAAGCCGAGCAGGTGATCAAGGCCGTGTACGGCAACGACTTCTCGCTGCACAACCTGCCGGAGGAGCCGAAGACCCGCAAGCTGTCGTTTTTCAGCCTGCTGCACTCCGGCTACGGCAAGCGCATGTTGTTCGTCACCATGTTCTGGACGTGCTCGGTGATCCCGGTGTTCGCCGTCTATGCCTTCGCCCCCAAGGTCCTGGGCGCACTCAACCTCAAAGGTGATTGGGCGTCGATCGGGTCGGTGGCGATCACCTGCCTGTTCGTGGTCGGCTGCATCATCGGCACCCGCTTGCTGAACACCATCGGCCGGCGCACCACGCTGCTGCACAGCTTCTTCTGGTCGGGGCTGGCCCTGCTCGGCCTGGGGGTCTTCAGCCAAAGTAACGAGATGCTCATCCTGGTGCTGTTCGGTGCCTATGCGCTGTTCATCGGCGGTGCCCAGGTGCTGCAGCTGGTGTACCCCAACGAGTTGTTCCCCACTGAAATCCGTGCCGGTGCGGTGGGCGTGGGCACCTCCATGTCGCGGGTCGGTGCTGCGGTCGGCACCTGGCTGGTCCCCATCGCCCTGGACCGCTATGGCATCGGCGCAACCATGTATGCCGCCGCTGCCGTCACCTTCGTCGGCCTGGCCTTCTCCATCGCCCTGGCCCCGGAAACCCGTTCGCTGAACCTGCAACAGGCCGCCTCGCTGGGTTGAGCCCCTACAACCTGCCGCCGCGTCGATCCGCGGTGGCTTTTACATGATTGATCAACGTACTGGAGAACCTACCGTGAAATTCGAAGGCATCTACACCCCGGCAATCACCCCGCTGGCTGCGGACGGCTCGATCGACAAGGCGGCGTTCGCTGAAGTCCTCGAATACCTGGTCGAGTCGAAAATCCAGGGTGTCATCATCGGTGGCTCCACCGGCGAATACTACGCCCACACCACCCAGGAGCGTATCGAGCTGGCCGCCCAGGCCAAGGACGTGCTCAACGGCCGCCTGCCACTGATCGTCGGCACCGGTGGCATCCGTACCGAAGACGCGGTGGCGTTCGCCAGGCACGCCAAGGAAATCCAGGCCGACGCGTTGCTGGTGGGCACTCCACCCTACGCCCTGCCAACCCAGCAAGAGATCGCCCTGCACGTCAAAGCCGTCGACGCCGCCGCTGGCCTGCCAATCATGCTCTACAACTACCCTGGCCGCATGAGCGTGAGCATGGGCGAGGCGTTCTTCGATGCCGTGGCGGATGTGAAGAATATCGTCGCCATCAAGGAAAGCTCCGGTGACATGGCCCAGTTGCATCGCCTGGCCATCCAGCGCCCGAACATCCAGCTGTCGTGCGGTTGGGACGACCAGGCCCTGGAGTTCTTCGCCTGGGGCGCACAGAGCTGGGTCTGCGCCGGCTCCAACTTCATTCCGCGCGAGCACGTGGCCCTGTTTGAGGCCTGCGTGATCGAGAAGGACTTCGACAAAGGCCGGCGCATCATGGGCGCCATGATGCCGCTGATGGACTTCCTCGAAGGTGGCAAGTTCGTCCAGTCGATCAAGTACGGCGTGGCGCTCAACGGCCTGAGCAGCGGTGGCGTGCGCAAGCCGCTGTCCGAGCTGGACGCTGCCGAGAAGCAGGCGCTGGAGCGCGTCGTCAGCGACCTCAAACGCAACATCGCACAGATCACGGGAGGTGCCTGAACATGGCCGAATTGCTGAGCAAGGCGCAATACGCGGCGATCGCCGCCGACCTGCAACTGCGCACCCAGGCGTTCATCGACGGTGAGTTTCGCGATGCCCTCTCGGGCCGCACCTTCGTCACCACCAACCCGGCTACCGGCAAGCAACTGGCCGAGGTCGCCGCGTGTGACGTGCAGGACGTGGACGTCGCCGTGGCCGCGGCCAAGCGCGTGTTCGAAGACGGTTCGTGGTCCAGGCTGCAGCCGGGCGAGCGCAAGCACATCCTGTTGAAGTTCGCCCAATTGCTGGAAGACAACAGCCACGAACTGGCCGTGCTGGAAGCACTGGACAGCGGCAAGCCAGTCAGCGAGTGCCAGAACGTCGACGTGCCGGAAACCATCCACACCCTGCGCTGGCATGCCGAGCTGATCGACAAGATCTACGACAACACGGCCCCCACGGGTAACGCTGCCGTGACCATGGTGGTGCGCGAAGCCATCGGCGTGGTCGGCCTGGTACTGCCGTGGAACTTCCCGCTGCTGATGCTGGCGTGGAAGATCGCCCCGTCGCTGGCCGCCGGTTGCTCGGTGGTGGTCAAGCCGGCCAAGGAAACCACCCTCAGCGCGCTGCGCGTGGCCGAGCTTGCCCATCAGGCCGGTGTACCGGCAGGCGTGTTCAACCTGGTGCCAGGCGGTGGCCGTGAAGTGGGCGAAGCCATCGGCCGGCACATGGACATCCCGATGGTCAGCTTCACCGGCTCCACCGACACCGGCCGCCTGTTCCTGAAGTACGCCGCCGAGTCCAACCTCAAGCGCATCGTCCTGGAGCTGGGTGGCAAGAACCCGGCCGTGGTCATGAACGACTGCGAAGACCTCGACGAAGTGGCCCAGTTCGTCACCGCCGGTGCGTTCTGGAACATGGGCGAGAACTGCTCGGCGTCCTCGCGCCTGATCGTTCACAAGGACGTCAAGGACGCGCTGCTGGCCCTGATGGCCAAGCACCTGAAAGACTGGAAGCTGGGCGACCCGCTGGACCCGGAAAACCGCCTGGGTGCGATGGTCAGCAAATCGCACTTCGAGAAGGTCAGGTCGTACCTGGAATACGCTGCCGAGCAGAAGCTCAAGGTGGTGCAGGGCGGCGAGACCGAGCGGGGCGTGTTCGTGCAACCGACCATCGTCGATGGCGTGGGTCGCGACAGCAAACTGTTCGTCGAGGAAATCTTCGGGCCGGTGCTGAGCGTGACCAGCTTCGAGACCATCGACGAGGCGATCGAGCTGGCCAACGATACCGTCTACGGCCTGGCCGCTTCGGCCTACACCGGCAGCCTGCGCCATGCCCTGCGCCTGTCGCGTGAAATCCGCGCGGGCGTGGTCACGGTCAACTGCTTCGGTGAAGGCGATGCCTCGACGCCGTTCGGTGGTTACAAAGAGTCCGGCTTTGGTGGGCGTGACAAGTCCATCTGGGCCCATGACCAGTACACGGAGCTGAAGACCATCTGGATCAACGCTTCGTGAACTGATTGCAGGACGGAGCTGTTCTGACGGAGCTCAGCACCCGGCCGCCTTTGGGGTGTCAGGGCTGGCCTCATCGCCGGCAAGCCGGCTCCCACATGGATCTCCAAAGGTCAAAAGGCCTGTGGGGTGCCTGGACTGCCCGCCAAGGGTTGGATTGGTGTCCAACTTCCTGGGGGCAGTCCATACCTGTGGGAGCCGGCTTGCCGGCGATGAGGCCATCCTGACACCACAAAGGCGGCTTTTCTGTTACTTGAACTTGGGCCCCGAACGGGTGTTCAAGCCCTTGGCCATGCGGTCATACAGCACCACATTGACCGTCGCCGCCAGGTTCATGCAGCCCTGGGTGGGGATGTAGATGGTCTCTTCGCACCACGCCCGCACGTCGGCGTCCAGGCTGCCGTCTTCGGGCCCGAAAATGTAGATGGCGCGGTCTGGATGGGTGTAATCGGGCAGCGGCCGGGCGCCGTCCACCAACTCCACGGCCACCGGCGTGCAACCCAGCGGGATGATGCGCTGCAGGTCGTCGATACCGATCAGCGGGATGTCGTAGTGCACACGTTTGGTGTCAGTGACGAAATCGCGCGCGCGTTCATAGCGCTTGCCGGTGTAGAACACCGAGTTGACGCCGTAGCAACCCGCTGCGCGCATCACCGAACCGACGTTCTCCGCAGACTTGGGGTTGAACAGGCCGATGCAGCTGTACCGTTTGTTTGCCACGTGCCGGGGCCCTTCGCAAAAAAAGAGCGCGATTATACGGGCTTGCCGGCAGCAGCGGTGGCTGTATCGACGGTCAGTCTTTTTTCAGTAGGCCCGCCAGCCCGGCGAACGGGTTGTGGGTGGCCTTGGCGATGCTCGGGGTGCTGGTGGAGCCTTCGCTGAAGTACTGCTGGTCGGTGTAGCGCGAGTGCTCGTTGTCGTGGCAGTACAGGCACAGCAGCTCCCAGTTGGAGCCGTCCTGCGGGTTGTTGTCATGGTTGTGGTCGCGGTGGTGCACGGTCAGCTCGCTCAGGCGTTTGCCGGCGAATTCACGGGCGCAGCGGCCGCACACGTGCGGGTACATTCTCAGGGCCTTGTCACGGTAGCCCATCTCCTTGTCGCGCTTGGCATCGGCGAGGATGCGGTCGAGGCGGGCGGTGGCGGCGGAAGTGGAAGCCGAACTCATGGTGTTTCCTTTGTTCTGATCAGGCAGATAACGGTTATGCCCATGAGTCTAGCGCGCCTGTGGGGCAGGCGGACAGGCGAAAACTTTCATAACGGCGTAGCCTGTAGGAATGTTCAGACAGGAGGTTGCTGATGTTGCATGCGATCCTCGCCGCGCTGTTGCTGGCCGGCCTGCCCGTGGCCCAGGCCGCCAGCACGCCGCCACGTATCACCACGCCGGTGCCCGGGGCGCCCGGCACCGCGACGCCCACGCCGTACCCGCAGATCACCCCGAGTACCCCGCCCAAGGCCTATGACAGCCAGCCTGGCGCGCCGCTGCTGCCGCCGATGCCGGTGCCCGGCCCGCCGAAGGACCAGCCTTTGCCCGGCTTGCGCACCGAGCCTGCCAAACCGGCGGCGGATGACGACTAAAGCGCCAGGCGTTGGCCGTCCTGCATGCGCAGGCGTTTCGACAGGGCCACGGCCAGCGCGCGGATGATCCGTGCGGCGATGCGTGGCGCTTCGTTGAGCATCTTTTCCAGGGAGTCCTTGCCCAGGGTCAGCAGTTGGCAGTCGCTGGCGGCGACGCAACTGGCCGAGCGGCGTTCGCCGTCGAGCACGGCCATTTCGCCAAAGGCCCGGCCGCTGCGCAGGGTGGCGATTTCCAGCTGATTGCCGGTGGCGTCGGTCTTGCGTACAGAAACCACGCCACGGTGCAGGATGCACATGAACGTACCGGCGTCGCCTTCGTTGAAAATGGTTTCGCCCTCAGCCATGGCGGCCAGGCTGAAATAGCCCGCGGCGGTCAGGCAGTCGCTGGGTTGCAGGGTGTCGAACAGGCCGCAGTCCATGAGCATGTCGCGGATCTCGGCGCTGAAGTGGGTCTGGTCGGGCATGTGTTGTTCTTCTTGGCGGGTGTTGTCCGAAAGCGTGTGGGCAGCTGATGGCGCTATCGCCGGCAAGCCGGCTCCTACAGGTTTCGCACCGCCCTCGACCTGTGGGAGCCGGCTTGCCGGCGATGGGGCCATCAGCCCTTGCGAACCTATGACAGCAGAAAACGTGATTTACACCACGCCCAGCTCATTGAAGACAAACGCGTATTCCAGCGCCACATCTTTCAGCCCCTGATACCGCCCGCTCATGCCGCCATGCCCTGCACCCATCTCGGTCTTGAGCAGCAGCAGGTTGTCGTCGGTCTTGCACGTGCGCAGGCGCGCCACCCACTTGGCCGCTTCCCAGTACTGCACGCGGCTGTCGTTGTAGCCGGCGACCACCAGCATGGCCGGGTAGGCCTGGGCGCGGACGTTCTCGTACGGCGCGTAAGCCTTGATGCGCTCGTACACCTCTGGCTCTTCGGGGTTACCCCATTCGTCGTACTCGGTGACGGTCAGCGGCAGCTCGGGGTCGAGCATGGTGTTGAGCACATCGACGAACGGCACTTCGGCGATCGCGCAGCGGAACAGCTCGGGGCGCAGGTTGAGCACCGCACCCATCAGCAGGCCACCGGCGCTGCCGCCGCTGATGGCCAGGCGGTCGGAGGCCGTCACGCCCTGGGCGATCAGGTGCTCGGCGCAGGCGATGAAGTCGCTGAAGCTGTTGTGCTTGTGCGCTTGCTTGCCGGCGCGATACCAGGCTTCACCCAGCTCGCCGCCACCGCGCACATGGGCGATTGCAAAGCCGACGCCGCGTTGCAGCAGGCTCAGGCGGGCGTGCGAGAACCACGGGTCGAGGCTTTCGCCATAGGCGCCGTAGCCGTAGAGGTACAGGGGCACGGTCTTGCCCAGGTCCTGCTTGCGGCGCACCAGGCTGATCGGCACCTGGGTGCCGTCTGCGGCAGTGGCCCACAGGCGCTCGCTGACATAATCGTCGGCATCGAACTCACCCAGCACCGGGGTCTGCTTGAGCACCACCTGCGCGCCCGTGGCCAGGTCCAGCTGGCGTACCTGGGCTGGGCGGTTGAGCGCCTCGTAGCGCAGGCGCACGCGGGTGCTGGCGAATTCCAGGCTGTCCTGCACGTACAGGCTGTAGGCCGCATCCGGCAGTTCGACGCGGTAGGCCGGCAGACCTTGCGGGCGCACTTCGATGATCGGCAGGCCGCCTTCGCGCAGGCTCAGGGTCAGGGCGTCGGCATTCAGGCTGAGGCCCTCGAGCATGATGTCGTCGCGGTGCGGCACCAGCACCTGCCATTGCGCGCGGGTGGGCACCTGGTCTGCCGGGGCGTGGAAAAGGGCGAAGTTGATGCCGTCCTGGTTGCTGCGAATGAACCAGCGCCACTGGCCATCGAGCTGACCGTGGTCGGGGAAGTATTCATGGCCTTCGACACGGGGCGCCAGGCATGAGAATGCGGCCTGTGGCGTTTCGGCATCGAGCACCCAGGCCTCGCTGGTGGTCTTGCTGTTGAGCAGCAGCACCAGTTGTTTTTCCGAGCTTGAGCGGTAGCAGTGCAGGAAGAAGCGGCCATCGTCTTCTTCGAAAACGGTTTCTGCGCCCTCGATGCCCAGGGTATGGCGGCGCAGGCGGCACGGCCGGTGGGTGTCGTCTAGCTCGGCAAAAAACAGTGTCTGGCTGTCGTTGGCCCACGTCAGGCTGCCGTCGCAATCGTCGAAGGGCAGGGCGGTGACACTGCCGTTGGTCAGGTCCTTGACGTACAGGGTGTAGACCTCGTCGCCACTGGTATCGAGGCTGTAGGCCAGCAAGCGGTGGTCAGGGCTGACGTTGAACGCCCCCAGGGACAGAAAACCGCCGTTGGCCAGGGCATTGGGGTCGAGCAGGAGTTGCTCCTGGCTTTCGTCGACGGTGTTGGAGTCATCCGCCGGGCGTGGGCAGCGGTAGTGGCGCGGGTATTCGTCACCGGCGGTGGTGCGGGTGTAGTAGAGGTAAGGGCCCCAGGGCGAAGGCAGCGACAGGTCGGTTTCGAGGATGCGGGCTTTGATCTCTTCGAACAATTGCTCGCGCAGGGGCGCCTGGTCGGCCAGGCAGGCCTCCTGGTAGGCGTTCTCGGCCTGCAGGTACTCGAGCACTTCAGGGGTGTCGCGCTGTTGCAGCCAGGCGTAGGGGTCGGTGGCCTGGTCCGGGCGGGCAATGGGAGGCTTGAGCGCGTTGGGCATCGGGGATCTCTTGGCTAGGGGGCGCCTGCGCCCGGAAAAGTGTTTATCATAGGCAACTCTTTGCCTGGCTTGCACGATCACCATGACCGAGAACGACTATACCCTCGCCTGGGGCCTCTACGCCGTTGCTGCCCTGGGCTGCATCTGGGTGGGTTTCAAACTCACCGGCTGGATGTGGCGCTGGCTGCGTGAGCCGCTGCGGGTCATCCTCGCGGTCCTGCTGCTGACCCCGACCGTGGTCGACCCGGGCAAGGATGCCATGGCCCCGGCCATTGCCATCACCGCCCTGGACGTTGCCTTCAAGGTCGGCAACAACGCCTGGCGCGCGGTCTCCGACTTTGCCATGTACGGCCTGATCGCCTTTGGCCTGTACCTGGCCTTCGTGCTGCTGCGCTGGCCGCTGGAAAAACGCGCCCGCGAGCGCCGCGCACAGGCTGAAGCGGCTGCCCAGCGCCAGGCCGCCGAAGACGAGGCGGTCGGCATGGGCGCCCCGCTGGCCGGCGAACGCCGCGACCGTTACCGCAACGACCCGCCGCCTGCCGCACCCGCTGGCGGCCGGGTCGAGCCACGTCTGTAAGCCGGGAGACCGCCATGTGCGAATTGCTGGGCATGAGTGCCAACGTCCCCACTGATATCGTCTTCAGCTTCACCGGCCTCATGCAGCGCGGTGGGCGCACCGGCCCGCACCGTGATGGCTGGGGCATCGGCTTTTACGAAGGCCGCGGCCTGCGCCTGTTCCAGGACCCGGCCGCGAGCAGCGAGTCGGAAGTGGCCAACCTGGTGCAGCGTTACCCGATCAAGAGCGAAGTGGTGATCGGCCACATCCGCCAGGCCAACGTTGGCCGGGTGTGCCTGTCCAATACCCACCCGTTCGTCCGCGAAATGTGGGGCCGCAACTGGTGCTTCGCGCACAACGGGCAGTTGGGCGAGTTCACGGGGGAAGCGACCTTCTATCGGCCGATCGGCGACACCGACAGCGAAGCCGCCTTCTGCGACCTGCTCAACCGCATCCGCGCGGCCTTCCCGGAGCCTGTGGAGGTGGAACAGCTGCTGCCGGTGCTGGTCGAAGCCTGTGCCGAGTACCGCGGCAAGGGCGTGTTCAATTGCCTGCTCAGCGACGGCGACTGGTTGTTCTGCTTCTGCTCGACCAAGCTGGTACACATTACCCGTCGCGCGCCGTTTGGTGCTGCGCGCCTGAAGGATGTCGACCTTATCGTCGATTTTCACACCGAAACCACCCCCAATGACGTGGTCACGGTGATAGCCACCGAGGCCTTGACCGAGAACGAGACCTGGCGGCGCTACGAGCCCGGCCAGTGGGCCCTGTGGCGGCACGGAGAGTGCGTTTCGCAAGGCCAGAGCTAAGGACGCTGCATGTTCAGAAGTTACCTGCGGTTGCTGCTGTTCACCTTCGGCCTGCTGGCCGGTATCCAGGTGCCTGGGCTGGTCAAGGACTACAGCCAGCGGGTCGAGGCGCACCTGTTCGAATCGCGCCAGGCGCTCGATGGCTTCCAGCAGACGGCTGAACGGTTCTTCAATGGTGACCTGCAGGCACTGTTGCGGCACTACCGCAGCAGCGATGACCCAGTGTTCAACAGTGATGCCAACAGCATCGAGAGCCTGATGATCCGCAACCAGTTGCTGGAGGCCGAGTGGCAGGCACTGCAGGGCTCCTGGGTGACCACGACCTGGCATGTGCTGGTGCAGCCCGACCCGCAGCTGCGCGAAGAGACGCTCAAGGGCTACAGCTACCAGATTCTGCTGGTGCCCGAAGCCATCGGCTGGGGCATTGGCGCCGGGTTTGTGCTGGCGTTCGTGGTCGAGAGCCTGTTGCTGGGGATCGGCTGGGTGATTCTGGGCGGGCGGCGCAAGGCGGTTGAAGAGAGCTGGCGCTGAGCCTTGGGGTGTCCTGTGCCGGCCTCTTCGCGGGGCAAGCCCGCTCCCACAGAATGCCCGCTGAGTCACAGATCTGCGGTGAGTCTGTGGGAGCGGGCTTGTCCCGCGAAGAGGCCGGTGCTGATACCCACTCAGACCAACACAATCCGCTGCCCGCCGACATCCCGCGCATACCGCTCCAGCACCTGCCGGCATACCCCGACCACCTCATCCACCAGCGCCACCCCGGTCTGCCAGGCCACCACCAGCTCCAGGCTTGGCGGTGGCTGTAGGCCCGCCAGCAGCACCAACTCCCCCCGGCTCAATTCGGCATCCACCAGTGCCGGTGGTAGGGCGCCGATGCCAAAGCCATCGCGCAGCAGGCGGGTGATCGCCGCCACCGAGTTCACGCAGTTCAGCTGTGGTGCTTCGACTCCCGCGCCCTGTAGCAGGCTGAGCACCTCCTGGTGCGGCCGCGAGTTCTTCGAAAACGTGACGATACGCTCACGGGCGAGTTCGGCCAGCGAATGGTAATCGCGGTGCTGGGCGGAACCGGCCGCCACCACCCAGCCCATGGGGTAGCGCGCCAGGTCCTGGCTGCGGATTGATTGTTCGCGCAGCAGGTCGGTCTGTAGGATCACGTCGAGAAAGCCTTTTTGCAGCTGTTCGCGCAGGTTCAGTGCGGTATCGGCGACCAGTTCGATTTCCACCTGTGGGTAGCGTTCGGTCAGCTCGGCCACCAATGCGCTCATCCAGGTGTGGATCACCGTGTCCATCACGCCCAGGCGAATACGCCCGACCTTGGCGCGGTCGCTGTCCAGCGACTGCTTCATGGCCTTGGCGGTATCCAGCATGCGCTCGGCATATTCCAGCACCTTGCTGCCCTGCGGCGTCAGGCTGACACCGCGCGAGTCGCGCAACAGCAGCTTGACCCCAAGGTCGGCCTCCAGCGCGGCGATGCGGCTGGATACCGAGGCCTGGGTGGTGAACAGTTTTTCGGCGGTGAGGCGGAAGCTCTTGAGCCGGGCCACCCAGACGAAGGTTTCGAGGAAACGAAGGTTCATGATCAGTTTTTCTTGTTCCAGACCGGCGGTTTTTCTCGTTGGACGCAGAGGGCGTGGGCTCTGAACATGGCGCACAGGCCGCGACGCCAGACGTCGCCCATAAAACAATACCAACAAGCCGAGGCAAGCATGAACCCAAGCGGCGTGCAGCAACAGGTGCAATCCCCACCTTCGACCGGGCCATTCGCCTGGTACCGCGATATCGACTCCCAGCAACGGCGCACCTTCTGGAGCTGCAAGATCGGCTATGGCCTGGACGGCATGGACACCCAGATGCTCAGCTTCGTCATCCCCACGCTGATCATGCTGTGGGGCATCAGCACCGCCGAGGCCGGGCTGATCCACACCAGCACGCTGATCGCCTCGGCTGTCGGCGGCTGGGTCGCCGGCATCCTCTCCGACCGCATCGGCCGGGTCCGCACCCTGCAGCTGACGGTGCTGTGGTTCGCCTTCTTCACCTTCCTTTGCGGCTTTGCGCAGAACTACGAACAGCTGCTGATCGCCCGCACTTTGATGGGCTTCGGCTTTGGCGGCGAGTGGACCGCTGGCGCGGTGCTGATCGGCGAAGTGATTCGCGCCCAGGACCGTGGCAAGGCGGTGGGCATGGTGCAATCGGGCTGGGCCCTTGGCTGGGGGCTTACCGCGATCCTGTATGCGCTGCTGTTTTCCTGGCTGCCGGCGGAGCAGGCCTGGCGCGCGCTGTTCCTGCTGGGGCTGGTGCCGGCGATTTTCGTGATCTTCGTCCGCCGCCTGGTCAAGGACCCCGAGGTGTATCGCCAGGCCAAGGCCGTGGAAAAGGCCGAAGCACCGGCGCAGTTCTATGAAATCTTCGCCCCCGGCATGCTCTGGACCACCGTGCGGGCGTCCCTGCTGACCACCGGCGCGCTGGGCGGCTACTACGCCATCACCTCGTGGCTGCCGACCTTCCTCAAGACCGAGCGCGGCCTGAGCGTGCTGGGCACCGGCGGCTACCTGGCGATGGTCATCGTCGGCTCCTACGTGGGCTATGTGGTCAGCGCGTACTTGTCCGACATTCTGGGGCGCAAGAAGAACTTCATCCTGTTCGCCGTGGGCTCCTTCATCATTGTGCTGCTGTACACGCAGCTGCCGGTCAGCGATGGCGTGATGCTGTGGCTGGGCTTCCCGCTGGGCTTCTTCGCCTCGGGCATCTTCAGCGGCATGGGGGCATTTCTCACCGAACTGTTCCCTACCCGTATCCGTGGGTCGGGGCAGGGCTTCTGCTACAACATCGGCAAGGTCTTCGCGGCGATGTTCCCGTTGCTGATCGGCCTGCTCGGTCAGACCATACCACTGGGCCTGAGCATCGGTGGCTTTGCCGCCGTGTCCTATGGCGTGGTGATCGTGGCAGCGCTGAGCCTGCCGGAAACTCGCGGCAAACACCTGCAGGCGCGCTAAGGTAGGCACATGAACATCGACACGGGAGCACGCCAGGTGAAACGCCTGCTACTCAATTGCGACATGGGCGAAAGTTTCGGCAGCTGGCGCATGGGCCTGGATGCCGAGGTGATGCCGTACATCGACTGCGCCAACATCGCCTGCGGCTACCATGCCGGCGACCCTTCCACCATGCGCCGCACGGTGGCCCTGGCGCTGCAGCATGGGGTGACCATCGGCGCCCACCCGGCCTACCCGGACCTGGTCGGCTTCGGCCGCCGTTCCATGGCCTGCAGCAGCGAGGAAATCCGCGACCTGCTGCATTACCAGATCGGCGCCCTGGACGGCATCTGCAAGGTGCTTGGCGGGCGCGTGGCGTACGTCAAACCCCATGGCGCGCTGTACAACGACATGATGGCCGACCCGCTCAAGCTGCGCGCCGTGCTCGAAGCCGTGGCCGCGTACGGCAGCAACCTGCCGCTGATGCTCATGGCCACCGCCGACGACAGCGCAGCCCAGGCCCTGGGCGATGAGATCGGCGTGCCGCTGTGGTTCGAGGCCTTCGCCGACCGTGCGTACACCGCCAGCGGCCACCTGCTGTCGCGGCGGCTGCCCGGCGCGGTGCACCACGCCCCGGCGCTGGTGATTGAACAGGCCCTGCGCCTGGCCCGGGGTGAAACCCTGGTTGCGGACGATGGCAGCGCGCTGCGCCTGCACGCCAGCACCCTGTGCGTGCATGGTGACAACGACAGTTCGGTGGCAGCGGTGCGGCAGATTCGCCAGGCACTCGATGCGCTGGAGCACGCATGAAATTGCGCATTGAAGTGGTCGCCATCGACAGCCTGATGGTGCGCCTGTTCGACGCCATCGACGAGGCCAACATGCCGTGGATGCTCGCGGCCAGCCAGCGGTTGAGCGCCGCGTTCGGCACGCATCTGGTAGATCTGGTGCCGTCCTACACCACGCTGATGGTGCAGTTCGCAATGCCGCCAGGGCAGGCGAGGGCGCTGATCACCCAGGCGCTGGAAGGGCTGCAGCCCGACACCGGCAGCGGTGGCCGTCGGCATGAAATCCCGGTTTGGTACGACGCCAGCGTCGGCCCCGAACTGCCAGTGCTGGCTGCCCGCAGTGGTCTTGGCGAGCAGGAGGTAGTCCGCCTGCACAGCGAGCGCGAATACCCGGTGTTCGCCCTCGGTTTTGCCCCAGGCTTCGGCTTCATGGGGCTGGTGGACGAGCGCTTGGCATCGCCGCGCCTGAGCACCCCACGCAAGCGCGTGGCGGCCGGCAGCGTGGGTATTGCCGAACGCCAGACAGCGGCCTATCCCGCCGTATCGCCGGGCGGCTGGAATTTGATCGGGCGTACCCCGGTGCGCCTGTTCGACCGCGAACGTGAAGGTTACAGCCTGCTGCAACCGGGCGACCGGGTGCGCTTCGTGGCGGTGTCCCACGCCGAGTTCAGGGCGCTGGGAGGGGATGACAGCCCGCTGGAGGCATTGGTATGACGCAGTTGAGGATCGAAGCCAGCACCGCCTTGTGCCAGCTGCAGGACGCTGGCCGCTTTGGCGTGCGCCACTTGGGCGTGACCCAGGGGGGGGCGCTGGATTGGGTGGCAATGAACTGGGCCAACTGGCTACTGGGCAACCCGCTGGGTGCGCCGGTGGTGGAAGTGGCGCTGGGCGGCTTCACGGTAGTGGCCGAGCAGGACTGCGTGCTGGCCCTGGCCGGCGCCGACCTGGATGCGCGGGTGGATGACCAGCCGCAGCTTGCGTGGCGCAGTTTTACCTTGGCCAAGGGCCAGCGGCTTTCCTTGAAACAGCCCAAGCACGGCGTGCGCGCTTACATTGCAGCGCCGGGCGGCTTCCAGGGCGGGGTTGTGCTCGGCAGCTGCGCTACCGTGACGCGTGAAGGGCTGGGCGGCCTTGATGGCCATGGCGTGGCCCTTGGCAAAGGGCAGCTGTTGGCGTTTGCCGCCACGTTACCGGCCCTGCGTGAGGTGCCGGAGGCTCTGCGGCCCAGTTATCCGCACAAGCCTGTGCTCGACTTGGTGATGGGCGCGCAGATCGGTGATTTCAGTGGCATGAGCCTGTTCGAGGCCTTCAACAATGACTGGACGCTGGACAGCCGTGCCGATCGCATGGGCATCCGTTTGCTCGGGCCACAGTTGGTCTATCAGGGCGCGCCGATGATCTCCGAAGGGATTGCGCTGGGGGCGGTGCAGGTGCCGCCGGACGGGCAGCCGATCGTATTGCTCAATGACCGCCAGACCATTGGTGGGTACCCGCGGCTGGGGGCGTTGACGCCGTTGGCGTTGGCGCAGCTTGCGCAGTGCATGCCGGGAGAGACGGTCCGGTTCAGGGCGGTGGTGCAGGAAGAGGCTTGGCGGCAGCAGCAGGCTTATCTGAACCGTTGGCGTTGAAGCTGCCGGCCTCTTCGCGGGACAAGCCCGCTCCCACAGGTTTTTACTGCAGTTGAGCCTGTGGGAGTGGGCTTGTTCCGCGAGGAGGCCGGTGCAAGCGATATCACTTGGACAGGTAGCGCATCCCATCCTCCAACCCCTGCAAGGTCAGTGGATACATCTTGTCCTCGATCAAGTCCCGGACTAGATGGGTCGACGCCGTGTAATCCCAGGCCTGCTTCGGATACGGGTTGATCCAGATGACCTTCTTGAATTTTTCCATGAAGCGCTGAATCCACACGTAGCCTGCTTCTTCGTTCCAATGCTCCACGCTGCCACCCGGCTGGGTGATCTCGTAGGGCGCCATGGCCGCGTCACCGACGAACACCACCTTGTAGTCATCGCCGTACTTGTGCAACAGGTCGAAGGTGGAGAACCGCTCCGAGGTACGCCGCAGGTTGTTTTTCCACACCGACTCATACACGCAGTTGTGGAAGTAGTAGTACTCCAGGTGCTTGAACTCGGTCTTGCAGGCCGAGAACAGCTCTTCGCAGACTTTGACGTGGGCATCCATCGAGCCGCCGATGTCGAACAGCAACAGCAGCTTCACGGTATTGCGCCGTTCCGGGCGCATCTGGATGTTGAGCAACCCGGCGTCGCGTGCGGTGTGGTCGATGGTGCCGTCGATGTCCAGCTCTTCGGCGGCGCCTTCACGGGCGAACTTGCGCAGCCGGCGCAGGGCCAGCTTGATGTTGCGGGTGCCCAGTTCGACCTGGTCGTCGAGGTTCTTGTACTCCCGCTGGTCCCAGACTTTCACCGCCTTGCCCTGTCGCTTGCCGGCCTCGCCGACGCGAATGCCTTCAGGGTTGAAGCCGCCCGAGCCGAACGGGCTGGTGCCACCGGTGCCGATCCACTTGTTGCCGCCGGCGTGGCGCTCCTTTTGCTCTTCGAGGCGTTTCTTGAATTCCTCGATGAGCTTGTCCAGGCCGCCCAGCGACTGGATCTGCGCCCGCTCTTCATCGGTGAGCGAGCGCTCGAATTCCTTGCGCAGCCAGTCTTCGGGGATCAGTGCTTCCAGGTGCCGGTCGAGGTTCTCCAGGCCCTTGAAGTAAGCCGAAAACGCCCGGTCGAACTTGTCGAAATGGCGCTCGTCCTTCACCAGGATGGCGCGGGCCAGGTAGTAGAACTCGTCCATGTCGGCGAACACCACCCGCTGTTGCAGGGCATTGAGCAGGTCGAGCAGTTCGCGAACCGACACCGGCACCTTGGCCGCGCGCATTTCGTTGAACAGGTTGAGCAGCATGGCCGGCTCCTGTCAGCGGTTGCCGCGCCGGCTCATGAAGGCCAGGCGTTCGAGCAGCTGAACGTCCTGTTCGTTCTTCACCAGGGCGCCGGCCAGTGGCGGGATGGCCTTGGTCGGGTCGCGCTCGCGCAGCACCGCTTCGCCGATGTTGTCGGCCATCAGCAGCTTGAGCCAGTCGACCAGCTCGGAGGTGGAAGGCTTTTTCTTCAGGCCCGGCACCTTGCGCACGTCGAAGAACACGTCCAGCGCCTCGCTGACCAGCGACTGCTTGATGTTCGGGTAGTGCACATCGACGATCTGCTGCAGGGTGTCGCGGTCGGGGAAGGCGATGTAATGGAAGAAGCAGCGGCGCAGGAAGGCGTCGGGCAGCTCCTTTTCGTTGTTCGAGGTGATGATGATGATCGGGCGTTGCTTGGCCTTGATGGTCTCGTCGATTTCATAGACGTAGAACTCCATCTTGTCGAGTTCCTGCAACAGGTCGTTGGGGAACTCGATGTCGGCCTTGTCGATCTCGTCGATCAGCAGGATGACCCGCTCTTCGGCCTCGAAGGCTTCCCAGAGCTTGCCCTTCTTCAGGTAGTTGCGCACGTCGTGGACTTTTTCGGTACCCAACTGCGAATCGCGCAGGCGGCTGACCGCGTCGTACTCGTACAGCCCTTGGTGGGCCTTGGTGGTGGACTTGATGTGCCAGGTAATCAGCCGCGCGCCGAAGGAGGCGGCGAGCTGCTCGGCCAGCATGGTCTTGCCGGTGCCAGGCTCGCCCTTGACCAGCAGCGGGCGTTCGAGGGTGATGGCCGCGTTGACCGCCAGTTTCAGGTCGTCTGTGGCGACGTAGTCGCGGGTGCCTTCGAACTTCATCGGGAATGTCCTCTGCGGGGTGCCTGTCGCGGCCCTATCGCCGGCAAGCCGGCTCCCACAGATACCCCATCGCCCTTGAGCTCAGTGAGGCACCTGTGGGAGCCGGCTTGCCGGCGATAGGGCCAGTACAGGCAACACATGTTTATCGTTTGTCAGCGACTATACCCCGGCCTCGAACGCGTGCAAACGCAGACCGGGTATTCAGTCCCTGAATGGCCCGTCACGCACGCTCAGTCGGAATCAGGCTTGGGCTGCTCATACCGTGCATTGAATGCCTGAATAAAGCCGTTGCGCAGAATCTGCAAAAACGCCTCGATGGCGCTGATGTCCTGCTGATGCACGCTGCCGCTCAGCTCCACCCGGGTTGCGAACTGGTTTTTCGGCTGGTTCTTCAGCACTGTCTCGCTGGCCCCGACCAAGGCTTCCCACACCGAGCGGAAGAAGCCCTTGTTCTTGTTCTCGACGTCCTGCTGCCAATTGAACACGTCGACGTCGCGCAGCAACGGCTTGATGTAGCCATTGAGCCGGCCTTTTTCCGCTTGCGCCTCGATCACCACATCGCCGTGGCCGGCGTTGAAGTCGAACTTGCCGTAGGCACTGGCGAAGTCGTTGAGCCGGCGCAGTTCGATGCCGGTGGCGCGCAGGCGGAACTCGAAGTCGTCGAAATCGCTGAACGGGTCGAACGTGGCGCGGCTTTCGACCTTGGCATCGCCCAGCAGCAGTGCCTTGGCGTCGAAGCTGGCGTCGCGCCGGCCTTTTTCATCGCGCACGTTGGTCAGGTTGCGGATGTTGGCGTCGAGCTGGGTAGCCTTGAGGTCAACCGGCGGTTTGGAATTGAAGTTGTGAAAGGTCAGCGTGCCGTCATCGATGCGCACGTCGTTGAGGGTGATCGGCAACAGTTTTTCCAGCTGCTGGCGCCAGTCGGTACCGCGGCCGGTCTGCGAGGCCTGTTTGCTGCCACCGTCGACGAAGTTCAGCACCGGGCGCAAGAACGTGACTTCGGCCACCACGGCCTGGTCGTACCACAGCGAATGCCAGCTCACTGACAGGTCGATCAGCGGCGCGTCCAGTAGGGGCACGGGCACCTTGCCGCTAGTCTTGACGATTTTCAGGCCGTTGATCTGGTAAGCGCCGCGCCACCAGGCGAGGTCCACATCGACGACCTGGCCACGGTATTCACCCATGTCCGCCAGCTTGTCGTTGAGGTAATTGCGCACCAGGTAGGGCAGCGCCAGGTGCAGGGCCACCAGCAGCACGACCAGGCTGGCCAGGCCGATCAGCGGCCAGCGATAACGGGCTTTCATCGCGGCGTTCTCCAGGGTGGGTTGAGCGGTTGACCGCAGCGCTGCCGGGCGAGTTCGAACGGGCTTTACGGGCCACCGGGGCGGGCTTACCCTTTAAGTCTTTCCCTGCTATTTCATGCCAAGGACCCTGCCATGAGCCGTATCTACGCAGACAACGCCCATTCCATCGGCAACACGCCGCTGGTGCAGATCAACCGTATCGCCCCGCGCGGTGTGACCATCCTGGCCAAGATCGAGGGGCGCAACCCGGGCTACTCGGTCAAGTGCCGTATCGGTGCGAACATGGTCTGGGACGCCGAAAGCAGCGGCAAGCTCAAGCCCGGCATGACCATCGTCGAGCCGACTTCGGGCAACACCGGTATCGGCCTGGCATTTGTTGCCGCCGCCCGTGGCTACAAGCTGGTGCTGACCATGCCGGCGTCGATGAGCCTGGAGCGGCGCAAGGTGCTCAAGGCCCTGGGTGCCGAACTGGTGCTCACCGAGCCTGCCAAAGGCATGAAAGGCGCGATCGAAAAGGCCAACGAGATCGTTGCCTCGGACCCGGCGCAGTACTTTTTGCCTGGCCAGTTCGACAACCCGGCCAACCCGGCCATCCATGAAAAGACCACAGGCCCGGAGATCTGGAACGACACCGACGGCGCGGTCGACGTGCTGGTGGCCGGCGTCGGCACGGGCGGCACCATTACCGGTGTGTCGCGCTACATCAAGCACACTCAGGGCAAGTCGATCCTGTCGGTGGCGGTGGAGCCGGTGTCCTCGCCGCTGATCAGCCAGACCCTGGCCGGCGAAGCGCTCCAGCCCAGCCCGCACAAGATTCAGGGCATCGGCGCCGGTTTCGTGCCGAAGAACCTCGACCTGTCGATTGTCGACCAGGTCGAGACCGTGACTGACGAAGAATCCAAGGCCATGGCCATCCGCCTGATGCAGGAGGAGGGCATTCTTTGCGGTATTTCCTGTGGCGCGGCCATGGCGGCAGCCGTGCGCCTGGCGGAAAAACCGGAAATGCAGGGTAAGACCATCGTCGTAATCCTGCCCGACTCTGGCGAGCGCTACCTGTCGAGCATGCTGTTCAGCGACCTGTTCAGCGAGCAGGAAAACCAGCAGTAATCAGCCCTGCCGCTGATCCGGGGCAACGTTCGGCGGCGTGGTTTATTGCAAAATCTTCATGAGTGAGATCCCGCCCGGGTTGTTTTTACCCGGGCGGGAAGGGTTTATGATGGCCGGATGATTTTTCTGGAGGCAGGCAGCGCTGGCCTGCTTCCATTCCAAGGAGTGTTGCATGACCTTTTCCTTTGTCGCCAAGGCCGGTGTCCTGCTGGTGTTTTTCGGCAGCGTGCTCTACGTGCACCTGCGCGGCAAGGCGCGCCTGCCGGTGCTGCGCCAGTTCGTCAACCATTCGGCGCTGTTCGCCCCCTATAACAGCCTGATGTACCTGTTCTCCGGTGTGCCGTCCAAGCCCTACCTGGACCGCCAGCGCTTCCCCGAGCTGGACGTGCTCAAGGACAACTGGCAGGTGATTCGCGAAGAGGCCATGCGCCTGTTTGACGAGGGTTACATCCGCGCCGCGGAGAAAGACAACGACGCAGGTTTTGGTTCGTTCTTCAAGAAGGGCTGGAAGCGCTTTTACCTGAAGTGGTACGACAAACCGCTGCCGTCTGCCGAAACGCTGTGCCCGAAGACCGTCGAGCTGGTCAGCAGTATCCCCAACGTCAAAGGCGCGATGTTCGCCCTGCTGCCCGGTGGCAGCCACCTCAACCCGCACCGCGACCCGTTTGCCGGTTCCCTGCGTTACCACCTGGGTTTGTCGACGCCGAACTCCGACGACTGCCGCATCTACGTCGACGGCCAGGTCTACGCCTGGCGTGATGGCGAAGACGTGATGTTCGACGAAACCTATGTGCACTGGGTGAAGAACGAAACCGACGTCACCCGGGTGATCCTGTTCTGCGACATCGAACGCCCGCTGAGCAGCCCGCTGATGACCCGCATCAACCGCAAGGTCAGTGCCTTCCTCGGCCGCGCCACCGCGCCGCAGAACACCGACGACGAGCGCGTGGGCGGGATCAACCAGGCGTATGCCTGGAGCAAGCGCTTCAGCAACAGGATCAGCACCCGCGTGAAACAGTTCAAACGCGCCAACCCCAAGGCCTACCGCATCTTGCGGCCGGTGCTGGCGGTGGTGGTGGCATACCTGCTGTATCACTGGTTGTTCTGAGTCGGGCCTCAGGGGCGTGGTGCCCCGTTGTTCCAGCTGAGCGTTCAACGAGTAAGCCTGGGACGGTCTCCTGCTGGCCGGTGCGCATTCATCGGCGCCGGCCAGCCAGCATGCTTCAGTTTATGCCCGCTACCTGCCGCAGGGTGCCCGTGGCGGTCGATTCGCCCGTGATCACGGCGGTATGTGGGTGGAAGGTCCATGCGGTGTTAGCACCGATTGCCTGCCCCCAGATGGCCAGATCAGGTAGCCACTGCCTCATTTGGCTGCCGTACGTGCTTTTGAACAACGCCAAGTCGGACTGACTCGGTACACGCATACCCAGCCCCCTGCACAGCCTCTCAGCACCGCTGAAGGTCGCACTGCTAGCGAGCATTTCAAGCCCCACAAGGCCGGCTACGCTCAACGCGTACTGCCTCGTGGCGCCACCCGCCAGGATTGCGGTGATGGTGGTGTTCCCATTGCGCAACACGCTGACATTGCCCGTGCTGTCTACCGTCGCGACGCTCGCGTTACTGCTCGTGTAGCCAGTGGCACCCGTCAGCGGCCGGGCAAAATGCATTTGCGCGGGAAGGTTCTGGGGCAGTTTGATCACGCCATTGTGATAGAAAACCGGCAAACGCCGGGCTGACAGATCCACCACGTGGACACCGGAAAAGCCGTCACTGATGTCGAGGTTCAAGGGCGCGCTTGGGCCATCCTCGCCTACCGTGTAATAGACCTGCCGCCGACCGCTGCCCCGGGTGAAATACTGGTTGGCAAAGCGCAGGGTGATGGCCTGGTCGTTATGGTTGACCGGCAGGCTTTTGCTTGCCAGTTGCGTCCCATCAGCTTTGGCCAACACTACGGTGAGCTCCTGGCCTGCATACGCAGCTTCGAGCTGGATGTCGATCGCAGCGCCCTGCGGCGGCAACCGGTCAGGGTCCAGCCAGCCGGCGACGGTGTGTCGGGAACTTGGCGCGTTGAGGTTGCTCATGCGGTTGTCTCCTTTTGAGGCCGCGGCGCTTTCTTTGAAGCGCCGGCCTTGTTGTTGGCCCTGTTACCTACGTTGAGCGCGCAGCTTGTGCACCAGCTGGGCCTGTAAAGGCAGGCTGTTGCCGCCATAACGGCTGTCGCCCCAGGTCACAACCCTGCCATCGTCGGTCAGGGCGATGAACGCGTAGTAGGTGGAATAGATAGCCCTGACGCTGATCAACTGCCCCGTGACAGCGCTTGAGTTGCCACCTGTCGCTGCATCGCCCCAGCTTTTGACCGAGCCGTCGGCAAACAGCGCCGCGAATGCCTTACCGCTAGCGGCGACCTGAATCACATCTGCACGCCTGGCGATATCGGCTGGAAGGGTGCCCCCGCTGGACGCGAGCCCCCACGCTACGATGTGGCCATTTTTACGGCGAGCACAGAAGGCGGACGATGTGCCCGTCACTTCTACGATGTCGGTTAGCCTGGCTATTTCGACAGGTACCGTACCGCCGCGGCCTGCGTTTCCGAACGCCAGGACCTGCCCCTGACTGGTCAACAGGCAGTATGCATAATCGCCATGCGCTTCGATCGATTCGATATCCTCCCGCTGCTGGATGGCGGCGGGCATATTGCCAGTGCTGGATACGTCACCCCAAGAAAACACTTTCTTGCGCCCATTCGCTGTCACTCGCCGGGCTATGAAACCACTGCGACTGCCTTGGACTTCGACCACATCGTCAAATGCCTCGTAGGCTTGGGGAAGAACAGCGCCATAACCCGCATGCCCCCAGCAAGCCACACGGCCATTACTGCGTAATGCTGCGAAAGCATGGAAACTCGCGGCTACGTCAGTCACATCGCGCAGGTCGAGAATGTGTTGCGGAATCCTCCCGCCGTGCGTCGGCGCACCCCAGCCGGTCAGGCGACGTTCGCCAGTCTCACTGCCATACAACGCGACGAAAGCATCGTAGTTGGAGCGCACCTTGAGGAAGTCCCGCCTGGCGATGTCCTCAGGCCTCATGGTGCCGCCGTAGCCGGCGTGTCCCCAGCAAGTAATCGCACCGTTGAGCCGCCTGGCTGCCCTCGCCAAGATAGTGACGGATAGATCGACTACGTCATCGAGCACCGGTGCAACACCTATGCTCCCCCAGGAACGGGCGCTGTAGGCACCCGGGGTCGATGTGTCGACCAGGGCCGTGACGCCCTCTCTATTGCCTATCACGTTCGCGACGTTAAGCACTACACTGTTGGCGCGGGTGCGGACCTCGAGCAGCCGTTCAGGCTGCGTATCGCGCCAAGTCTGCCCAGGCGTCCAATCGGCATCTCCGCTGTAGCGCCATTCGGCAAGGACCGGCACCGATGTCGACGCATTGACCGCAGTCAGCCGGCGTGGGGGTGTAATATCTGCCCTTCCATCGACGTTGTAGCGCGCGCCCATGACCCGCAACGGTACAGCGCTGATCTCCTGGTTGACCGAGTACAGTTGCTCGGCTGATTCCTCCTCCCGACCATCCAGGGAGCGTATGATGCGGTAACTGAGTTTCAAACCTTGATTGACGTTGGCGGTGATGACGGCGGTCGGGACCATCACATGCAAGGCTCGATCTTCCTCGCCACTTTGCACGGGGTGAGTGAAGTGTTCCACATGATTGGAAACCAGCCCTACCAGCTGCACTACCACTCTATCGCCAATGGCCAGCCTGGCAGCTGCGGCAATGACCACCGTCGCCTGGCCGTGGAGGTCGAATGGGTTGATAGTGTCTTGCACCGCCTCATTGATCACGGGCAACGGCAAAGGACCGCGTTGTACCCGGAAGGTGACCACGCCCGACCAGTCCGAAGGGCGCCTGCGATCGAAGCGGAGGATTTCATATTGAACATCCACTTCGCCATTTTCACTGGCAAGTACATAACTCAGGTCAATCGGCAATGTGCGCGGCTGGCCTTCCTCTCCGCGGGCGACCGAGTCATGTACCTCGGTCACACTGTTCGCGTGATCGCCATCCCAGTAGACCACCACCTTGTCACCGGCAGCGAGGCCCGCGGACGCCGGGATGGTCACTGTCGCGCCATGGGTGAGGGTGGAAGGGTCGAGCGTGCTCTGTTGTAGCTCATTGACAGTAGGCAGCGCCAGGTCCAACTGCGGTTGTGCGCCCAGCACCAGTTCGAGATCGTACGAGATCTGGTCGGGTTGGTTGGGCCGTACGATGCGGTAGTAGGCTGTCACGTCCTCGGCCTGGATCAGGCCACCCACGAGCTGCGCCCGCGGAATCTGAAACCTTATGCTAGTGGCGTTCGCGTCACTCACGCGTTGCGTGTCGTGGTGGACCCCGCCGCTAGATGTGCTCCATTCGATTTCCACATCATAGGGTACGGCGACTGTACCGGGTAGCGTCACCACCAGATCGACGCCTGCGGCATATTCCGGCAGTGACGGGTCAAGCACGCCATTTTCGGGGGTTGGATCGAGTGATGGCGGCGCCAGGGTTTCTGGCGTTTCACCGACATCCAGTAAAGCCGACTCGGACGGGAGTCGCGCGTTGCCTCGGGTCACGGTATAGGAAATGTCCAGCGTACCGCCATCCAGCGGCAGCAGCGCCCTTGCCCTGTCGAGCCGGAACTCTGCATCCTCCCCGGCCTGGCGGATAGGCAACGCAGTGGGCTGTATCAGCAGCAATGTGGTGTCTGGCCGCCTACCGCGCCATGTCAGGGTGACTATATCGTTGGGCTGCAGTTGCGCGGCTGCTGGAATCACCACGATGACCGGGTCCAGGTCGGCGTCCACATAGCCTTGGCTGATGCCGTTGAGCTGTGGCGGCGGCAAGCGGAGTGGGGCGCCGACGAAGTTGACCCGGGTGCGCCTGGAGCCCTCCACCTGGCCGTCCTGAATGACTTCGTAGCTGGCCGTCCCACGCCCGCCCCATAACGGCTGCAGGTGCTCGGCAGGCAGGTCGAACACCAACGTACGGTTGCGCCGCACCACCCACTGTGTGCCCAGGTCGACCACGGTGATCACGCCTTGTGCGGTCTCTGCCGTCCAGGTCATGTTGACCTGCGCACCCGGCTCAAAACCCTCCGCTGGTGGGTCTATCTCCACACTCAGCCCGCTACTGCCAGGCTCGCCCGGCCTCAGGCGCAGGACGTCTCTTCCCGTTTGCGGATTGATCACGAAGGGCGCTGGCAACCCTGTTACCTGACCGTTCGGGATGACCGTATCGGCCGACCAGTCAGCGGACTCGTTACCCACCTCGTCAACTACGTAATAGCTGATTTGCACGTTTGCATCCGAGGCTCCCTCGACCGCATCCTGGGGAATGTCGATCACAACCGCTCTGCCAACTTCGTTGGGCTTGACCTCGTGCTCAAGCTCGTGCCCCGACCAGCTCAGGTGTATGCGGTCGTATCGACGCATCTTGGCGTAGGGCGCAATAGTTACTTTTACGTTTCTGCTATCCAACTCGATCGTGGTATGGGACACCTGGGGCGCCGCCAGCTCATCCGAATTGGCGGCATCTTCACCTGGATAATTGAACCGCACCAGCACGTTAAGGCGTGCGGACTGTTCTTCGCTATCAGTGCCGGTGCGCGTCAGGCCGTAGTACAGTTCGTTGATGCCCTCTGGGATATTTTCTGGCGGGATGTTCAGCGTTAGTGGAGAGCCGGGCTCACTGACCGTGTCAGTCCCGACCAGATCGTCACCCCAGTAGACCTTGATGACATCGCGCACCTGCATGTTCGGATACGCTTGGACAACCACCGGCAGGCCGGCACTGCCTTCGTTTATCAGATCACCACTGACACCCATTTCTGCGCCCCTCGTCTTGAGCGGTCGCACAGCGTCCGGAATGTAGATATGGCTCAGCGTTCCTGCAGTCACGTTGTTGGGATCAAGCCCTCTCAGGTACTCGATGAAATCATCGATATCAGTTTGGAGGCCATTTTCGGTAGTCCTGTCAGTCATTACCCTATTCCTCAGTCGATGCATGAGACATGTAATGTAGGGGTGGCGTCGATATGAAAGTTTGCAAGGGATCGACGCCTTTGTACTCACTGTTCAACATTGAATTGGCTAAGCGCTATAGACTGGAGGCTGTTATTCGAAGTGCTGATCTTCAGGTCGATAGGTCACCAACTGCCCATTTGGAGCCGCCGGGTCAAAACGTAGCAGTGGCAGATACCCAGTGCCGGTATCTGCATGGTAGTCGCGCTGAAAGCGCCTTCCGCCTGCCAGGCCCTGACCCGATACATCATAAGTGAGGGAGTAGATAAAGGCTTCCAGTGGAAGGCTGGCAGGAACATTACTGGGCCAGGCTGCCATCATTGATTCATTCCAGGCTAAACGCCCAGTCACGTTGGTCGACCTGATATCGCTGATGAGTTGGAATGAGGAAGCGTCTGTTCCGAAAGCACACGATTCGTTTGGGGTGCTACGATACCTGTTCAGCCATTGTTGAGCAGTTACAATTCCCAGGGCAGCGCAAGTACCTTTAAATGTACATATATTTGGCGGGCCACTAGTGCCGTTATCAAATGGATAAATACAGCGTAACGAAAGCCGTTGTTGCGTTGGAGTACCAGAGGGTAACATTATGAAACCCTGGGCTTTATAGGTGCGAGTGACCTTCATATCGGCGGCAAAGAAGCTAAAAGATACCCCGTTTGCCCTGATCGAAGAAGGGCTCGGATTCCATGCCCTGAAATTCCCCACGTCGGTCGTCCGAACCCACACCCCATTGCAGTGATAACGGCTCGTACCATCATCACAGGTGGGGGCTGTATCAGCGAAGCGCGCATTGATGCGTGACGCCACTGCATAGCCTTCAAATAACTGCTCTTGTTGTGCAAAGCCGAACGGCGTCAGTGTGTCGTCCGGCAAATAGCGAAGAAGCGGTAGCCATTCCCCTGTTGCCCGGTACCAGGCCAGTTGGTGCCTTTGCCCACGCCCTAATGCGCCCGGTGCACCCAACCGGTAATACAACGCCTGGATAGCTACTTTCCCTGGCACCGTAGCATCCCAGTTACTCACCTCTACGGTGTCCGGTTGCGGTCTTGCATGCACGTCATATTCTTTTTCCTGAGCCATCGCTTCAAAACGATTCATCAGGATAAAGCCGGTTTTCTCCTGCAGCGATGCAGCGGGGAGATCACTACGCAGGTAGTTGAATGTTTCGCTGCCCCGCTGGCTGGCTGCCGCATCGTGTTCCCAGAAGTTTTGCGCATGAGTTTGCGCCAAAGGCCGGGCCAGTACCCCGCTGCAGGCATAATCGGGTTGATTGGCCGCGCATTGCTCGGGTGTATCGGCCAGGCGTAAATTGAGCGCATCAGCGGTTTCGGCACCACTCATGGCCCAGGTATCAAGAGTGAACAGGCAGAGCAAGGCTAAGCCGCAAGTTCGCAGCAATACAGGACTCATCTTCGACTCCTTGGCGTGTGTAGTGAGATGTTCGTTAGCGGCTTGATGCCTTGCTACGGCATTTTTTACAGGTAGGGGACTGCCGGCCAAGCATTGCACCCTTCAGCTATAGATTGCTGATGGCTGGCATCGGGTCGCACCGGCTCCAGGTTGAATGTTGGTTTATTTCGTATTTGTCGACCGTTGTTAGTACCGGCCAAATGACAGACCAGTTGCCTACGCATGCCGCCACCATACTTGTCACCGCTCCAACGTGGATCATCACCATATCTTCTCAGCAGTTCTGCATACATGGCTTCGGTTTCATCCGCTCCTATGGTTCGTGCATGCGCCGTGGGGGTAACCGATAGCGTCCAGACGCCATTACCCAAATGAGGATCGCCATCACGCTGGATCCATGTTGCGCTCTGAATGTAGCCTGCGGGAGAAGTCTTGTTGATCGGTCGCGGCAGGTCTCGATGCTGCGCGTCAGCCTCGCAGGAGAACCTCGCTCTGCTGTTTGCGTCCTGCGGGAAGTCCATTTTGATTACCGGCACCCATTGCCCGGTCTGCTGGTAATAGTCAAACTGGTTTTTCATGGCTTGCTTCTTCCCAGTTCGAATGCTGTAGAAAAATGCTGCTACTGGAGCTTTGTCCTTTTCCCAGGTGACAACGCGCAACTCTGTCTGTATCTCCTTCGCCTCTGTGGTGTCGGCGATTGCTTGGCGGGCAGCAATGAAATTTTCAAACGCCTGCGTGCGCTGTGCACGGGTCAGGTTCTTGTGCAGGCTGAAGCCGCATTGTTTTCTGTGCCGCGAATTGCGGCTACTCGCGTTTAATGAATTGTAGTGTTGGGTCCAACTCGTAGCATTGTTGACCCCCAGCGCTTGGCAGCTATCCTCCACTTCTACAGTGCTCGAACTATCCAGGCATCCTCTTCCACTGCGAAAGTCTGTCCAGGCGTCGATTGGAAACGCACAGACTACATTCAATTTTTTTTCCCTATCGTTAACGAATTGCCGTGGCGTAAATATGATCCCGTTATTTGCGCTCAAGCCCGGGTCTTTATAGGCGATACGGTCACTCCGCATCCAGGACACCGATACGCCTCCGGATTGCACCGATGCGGGGCTGGGATTCCACACGTAGTATTTAAGTGGATCCGTGGGCGCGGGGATTTTTTCAGGGTTACCTGACCTTTCATCCCATCGATGAGTAGCCCTTAACATGACGCCACTGCAGTCGACTGCCGGATCTGCACCGCACGTCGATCTTGTGTCGGAATACCAGTTATTAATTTCCCTGGCAACACCTTCGCAGGTTGCAGCATCAGCAACTGTGGTAAAGAAAAACAGCGGCACTAGAACGGCCGAGGCAAACCCGCTTTTCATGTCTTTCATGGTGGCTTCCCTTCCGGTTTTTTTTGAAACTGCGGCCCATGCTAGGACTGCACTGCACCTGCGCCAACTGGCAAAAATGCTAGTTTTTTGCGCTATTTGATTACACTTAATTAACTTGGCGTTCAGGGGTGAAGGTCACTCAACCGATGACATAAGGCTCGGCGAGCAAAGCCTGGGTCTCAGGCTGCTTCGCTATTCACTGTGGAAGGAAGTGGAGGAGTACCGCGCGCTCTACGAAAGATCAGGCAGCGATTGTCAGCCGCTAAGCGCCAGGCTATAGTCCAGTTCGTCAATGTCTTTTGATGATCCGGTAATGCCAGCCACCCCTTCCACCACAAGCTTTGCCTTCGCGCCAGTCGCGGGCACGGTCGTGCGTGGCAGCCAGCAGCCGGCCATGATCAGTCATTACCCACCACCTGTCAGTGGCGTCGTAGGCGGCGTAGCTCCGCCTCGCTGCGTGGTCGTGCTGGGCTGATCGGCTTCTGGCCGCATCCCTTCACACGCGCAACCTACTGAACACGGTCGGCTACTTCCCCTGCTGAAGTTCACGCCCACCGTTCGGCTTTTTTGCCCGAATACAGGTGCAACCATGTCTGTCTTTTCCAAAGCTAGCGTGGCCTCTGCGGCCACTACCAGCCTGTTCGTCCTGCTGTGGAGCAGTGGCGCCATCGTTTCCAAACTCGGCCTGGCCCATGCCAGCCCGTTCGCCTTCCTGCTGTTGCGCTCGGCGCTGGCCCTGGCCGGGTTGTTGCTGATCGGCCCGTTGCTGGGCCTGCGCTGGCCGCGTACCGGGGGGGCGATGTTGCGGGCCCTGGGCACCGGCTGTGTGCTGCTCGGTGCCTACCAGATCTTCTACCTGCTGGCGCTCAATACCCATGTCACCCCTGGGGTGATGGCCACGGTAATGGGTGTGCAACCGATTCTCACCGTCGTGCTGATGGAGCGCCAGCGCTCGGGGAGCCGGCTGTTTGGCCTGGGCCTGGGGCTTGGCGGGCTGGTGATGGTGGTCTATCAGGGCATCAACCTCGGCGGCGTGTCGCTGGCCGGGATGCTGTTTGCCTTGCTGGCGCTGGCCAGCATGACCTTCGGCTCGATCCTGCAGAAGCGCATCACCGACAACCCCATGGGCACCCTGCCGCTGCAATACCTGGCGGGGTTTGCCATGTGTGCGGTGTTCGCACCGGTGCAGCCGCTGCACGTTGAGTGGGCCAGCAGTTTCATCGGTGCGCTGCTGTGGATGGGGTTGGTGGTTTCGCTGCTGGCGACCTTGCTGCTGTACCGGCTGATCGCCAAGGGCAACCTGGTCAATGTCACCAGCCTGTTCTACCTGGTGCCGGCGGTTACTGCGGTGATGGATTTCCTGATTTTCGGCAACCGCCTGGCACCGCTCAGCCTGCTGGGCATGGGGCTCATCGTGGTGGGTTTGCTGTTCGTGTTCCGCAGGCCGGCGGCGCGCTTGGCCGAAGCGTAGGGCGTTAGCGGAATTCTTCGGGGATGGCGTGGCGCAACACGCCTTCCTCGAAATCCAGGGTGCCGGCTTCGCGTTGGGTCAGCAGGTAGTAGAGCAGGGTGTCGAGTGTACGTGCAGGCGGGACTTCGACGGCCAGCATCTTTACCGCCTGTTCGACTTCGCAGGGACATCCGAAATCTTCCAGTGCAGCGCGGACCTGTTCCAGGTCGCCCGCGGCCTTTACCAGTATGCGGAACACCGAAGCACCACCGCTTTGCTGCAGGGCTTCGAACCAGGACTGCTCGCCGTCTTCACGGATGCTGATGGTGTCACCGGGTGCGATACCGTAGGCGTAAAAGGGGATGCTGTCGACCTGGTAGCCAGCTGCGGTGGGCTTTGCCCAGAGGCCTTCGACCGACGCGGGAGGGTAGCCTTGGGCATCCTGCTCCAGGCGCCAGAGCACGATCTTGTAGGCTGGGGTTTGCTCGGGGGGCATGGGGCGTTACGCGTCAGGAGGGCTGCCCATCGTAATGCGGTTTGGTTGTGTTGTCTGTACCGGCCTCATCGCCGGCGAGCCGGCTCCCACAGGTACTGCACAGTGCTCGAGAAGAGTGATGTATCTGTGGGAGCCGGCTTGCCGGCGATGAGGCCGGGAGAGACAGAATCAAAATTTCAGAAGTAATAGCCGATGTTGATATTGGTCCGGTAATACCAGTCGTTACTGCCCACCGAACCGGTGCTGGTCCACCCCGTGCCATTCTCGGCCCCACCAAACGGGTTGGCATTACGCGCCCAGGTCAGGTCGACCCAGGCCATGATCGGCATGGCCAGGAACTGCGCGCCGACGGTGAACATCTGCGAATCGTCCCAACCGTGCTCATCCTTCATCATGCGGCTGTAGTCGGTATAGAGCTTGATCTTCTTCAACTGCCCAAGCTTCGGGGTGAATACGTCGTAGCCAACGTTGACTGCGGCAATGGTCGCCTTGGCGGCGATCAGGTAGGCCGGGGTCAGGCCGTTGCCGCCCATCAGCACCGCGTCATCGCTGACGCCCGCCGAGTTTTTCGGGTCGTATTCGTAGCGGATTGCCTGGCCGGTCACGGTCCAGGGGCCGGTGTTGAACAGCGCGTGCACGCCGCCCGCCCAGTAGTCGCCGTCATCATGGGTAGTGGCGTTGTACAGCTGGGCTGCGGCCAGTGAAGCGCCCAGCTCGGTCTTCCAGCCATCGCCATTGAATGTACGGGCGACGCGGGCGTTGAGCTGGTTGCGCTTTTCGTTGTCCTGGCGCGACTGGGTGAACGGCACGGCGTTGTCGTCGAGGTCGGCGTAGCGCCCGACCTCCGGCGAATAGCGCAGGCTCGACGGCAGCATGCGCGGGAAGTAGCCCAGTTGCAGGTCCCATTGCGCGTCCTTGTAGCTGTACTTCAGGCCCGTGCCGGCGCTGACGCCGTAACCCATGAAGAATGGGATGTGATAACTCCAGCCGAACTGCGGGTAGGGCTCCAGGCCGAACGGTTTGAACGGTGCGCCCAGTTGCAGGTTGGCTTGCGGACTGAAGCGGTAGCCGATGTAGCCGCGGTCGATGGAGCGCTTGCCGTCGTCCTGGAACCAGTAACCGACATCGCTGAACAGTTGGCGATGGCTGGCCTGCACGTCCAGGCGGAAGGTGTCGAAGAGGAAGCGGCCGTTGTTCTCGGTGGTGTCCCAGTGTTCGTCGCGGTAATTGACGCGCAAGGCGCCGCCGATGTCGAGGCTGCTCTGGCCGTCGTCGCTGCGCCAGGCGATGTGCGGGAAGGGCTTTTTCGCGGTGGGCGGCTGGTCCGGGGCGGCGGGGCCGGGTTCGGAGGCGAAGCTTGAGCATGCGGTGACCAGCAGACCGAGGGTGATCAGGTACCTGTTCATGTTGTGCCCTGCAAGGTTGGGGAGTTTTCGCAGGCAGCAGCGGGCCGTCATCCCATCAAGGGATGATTGGATTGGCTGGCTGAATGCGGAAAACGGGGGGTGGTTTTTATTGTTTTAGGGTGTCAGTGCCGGCCTCTTCGCGGGGCAAGTCGGATCGCGAAGAGGCCGGCACCGATTCAAAGGTCGAGCACCAGGCGCCGGCTCTTGCAGCCCGAGACACACACCATCATCGATTTGTTCGCCGCCCGCTCAGCCTTGCTCAGCACCCCGTCGCGGTGGTCCACATCACCCTCCAGCACGCGGGTTTCGCACGAGCCACAGACCCCCTCGCGGCAGCTGTATTCGATATCGCAGCCGGCTTCGAGCAGCACATCCAGCAGGTTCAACCCTGGCTCGACGCTGACCGTCTTGCCCGACTTGCTCAGCTCGACGCTGTAGCTGTCCTGGGCATCTTCCGAAGCGGCCACTTCGGCGGCGGTGAACCGTTCGATATGCGCATGCGGGTACCCCAGCCGTTCGCAGGTCTGCTCGAAGGCATCGAGCATCGGTGTCGGCCCGCAGCAGTAGAAGTGCGTGTCCGCAGGGCGCCCGGCCAGGTAACTGGCCAGGTCCGGCAGGCCGCCTTTTTCGTCGTTGAAGTGGTACAGCACCTTCGCCCCCAGCCCACTGATCTCGTCAACCAATGCCGCCTCGGCGCGCGAGCGGGCGCAGTAGATCAGCTCGGCCGAGCGCCCCAGCGCCAGCAGCTGGCGGAACATGCAATAGATCGGCGTGATGCCGATGCCGCCAGCCACCAGCACGCTGTGGCTGGCGCGGGTGTCGAGGGCGAAGTTGTTGCGTGGCTGGGAAATCTGCAACTGCGTGCCCACCCGCAGTTGCTCGTGAACGTAGCGCGAGCCGCCGCGGCTGGCGCGGTCGTGCAGGATGCCGACCACATAACGGCCCTGGTCGCTCGGGGCGTTCAGCAGCGAGTAGCTGCGTACCAGGCCGTTGGGCAGGTGCAGGTCGATGTGCGAACCGGCTTCGAACGGCGTGAACACGGTATCGCCCCACGGGCGCAGCTCGACGCTGATGATGCCTTCGGCTTCATGGCGCAGGGTGTGCACCAGCGCGCTTAGGGTGCAAGAGTTGGACATCGGTCACCTCAGGCTCAGGCCAGTTGCTGGGTTTCGATCAGGGCCAGCTGTTCCTTGGCCTTGCCCTTCAGGTAACGGCGCAGGCGCACCACGCCCAGGTCGTGCTGGTAAAGGTTTTCGCGCTGGTTGGCGTCGAATTCCATGAACTCCAGCAGCACCCGGTCCTGTTCCAGCACCGCCCAGTGGCGTGCCTCCAGGCGGTTCTTGTAGAGGAAGCGCCAGGTGTCGCGCTGCCAGCCGGTCAGCGGCCGTGCGCGCCAGTGGAACACTGCCGACAGGGCACGGCTGCTCGGTGTGTAGCTGCCGATGATGGTGAAGTTGCCGCCCGGGCCGCCGGTCTTCGGGTAGGGGATTTCCAGGCGCAGCCAGTGGCAGCCGTTGTCGAGGAACTCGGTCCAGTCGAAGTTGACCCCGCGCTGGCCTTCCTTCTCGAAGAAGAAGCCTTGGTCGGTATCACGGGTGACGAACTTGGCGGTGGCTTCGCCTTCGCTCATGGAGTGCGACATCTTGTGCAGGTAGGTGCCGTGCATCGGGTCCATGACGTTGTCGAGCACGTAGCGGTAGTCGCCTTTCCACTCGGTGTAGCAGAGGAAGCTGCTCCACTCGGGCGAGGTCAGCTGCTCGGGCAGCACCAGCTCCGGCGGCGTGGCCAGGTGCGGGTCGGTGGCGTTGAACAAGAAGATCGCCCCCGCCGCCTCGCGGGTATGGAACATCCGCGTCGGGCGGCTGCCTTCGAGCTTGCAGCCGGGGCTGCCCGGCACCTTGGTGACGGTGCCATCGCAGCGTACTTCGACGCCGTGGTACGGGCACTGCAGGCGGTCGCCCAGCACCGGCCCCTGGGACAGTGGCGCACCGCGGTGCGGGCAGTGGTCTTCAAGGGCGTGGACGCTGCCGTCGTTGTCGCGCCACAGGGCGATCTTGTAGCCCAGGCGGCGAATCGAGACGGGTTTTTCGCCCAGCAGCTGCGACGGTAAAACCGGGAACCAGAGGTCTTTCAGGCCGTTGGCCAGGTGCTGTTCAACAGGGTCGACGGTAATCTGCATGTTCATTTTGTTTTACCTCCGGCGGGTCATTCGCCCAGCCGTGCCATCAGGGTTTTGAAAGAGTCTTCGGTCCATTCACCGCGGGTCAGCGGGCAGGGCGGGCCGGCCAGGTTGAGGTGCGCGAGCAATTCGCCCAGTTCGCTCACGCCATTGCCGTAGGCGCGTTCGATCGAGTCGCCGAGCAGGTCTTCGAACGGCGTGTTGGGGCGTTTGCGCGCCTGGTGCGGCTGCAGGTAAACCTCGGGTGTGCTCATGGGAGTGGCCTCAGATGTTCTTGGGTTTGTCGGTGAGGAACTTGCCTTGCGGCGCTTCGATATTCTGCTGGCGTCGGGTATTGCCATCGATGCCACCGGCGATCGCCCATTCGGCGAACACCGTGGGCCCGGGTTCGAATTCACGGGGCTGCCAGTCGCCGGTCAACTGGTCTTCGTCGGCGTAGTATTCCACCAGCGCCCCGGCCGGGTTCTTGAAGTACCAGAAGAACGCCGACGACACCGGGTGCCGGCCCGGGCCGATCTCGGTGGCCCAGCCGCAGCGGGAAATATGCATGCCGCCGCCGAACACCTCGTGCAGGTCACGCACGGTGAAGGCCACGTGGTTGAGCCCGGCGCGTGGGGCCGGTAGCTGCAGCATGAACAGGTCGTGGTGGCCGCCTTCTTCGGCGGTACGCAGGAACGCGCCGCGGTTGGGGTAACGGTCCGAGGCCTGGAAGCCGAAACGCTCGTGGTAGAAGGCTTCACAGGCATTCACGTCCTTGACGAAGAACACCACGTGGCCCACTTCGATGGGGGTGGCGCGCTCGTAGACCGGTGCCGGCTTGTTGATCCGGCCCTTGGTCTGCCAGGTATTGTGGCCGCTGCACTCGATGTCCAGTGCGTGCTTGCGGGTGACCTGCAGGCGGATCGCCAGGCCGTTGGGGTCGGTGCAGCCGATGCGGCCGTTGCCTTCGACGAAACCCGGGTCGTTGGCGATGCGCTGGCTGTACAGCGCCAGGTCTGCCTGGCTTGCGACGCCCCACACCACCTCGCGCACGGTCGAGCCGGGCTCTATGGCCGGTGGCAGGCCAGGTTTGTCGATGGCCGCCAGCACCACGCGGCAACCGTTGAGGGTTTCGAAGACCACCTCGTCGGGCTGCTCGCTGACCTTGCTCAGGCCCCAGTCGGCGAAGAAGCGCGCGCAGGTGGCGAGGTCTTCCACGCCATAGGTGACTTCGTCGATGCCCAGTACGCTCATTGCCCTGCCTCCACGCCGGCCCACGCCAGCGGTTGTTGGTTCATGCCCCAGTAGAGGCTCTTCTGTTCCATGTACTGCAGGATGCCCAGGCGGCCTTTTTCACGGCCCAGGCCGCTGTCACGCCAGCCGCCGAAGGGCGTCGAGATGGAGAACTGCTTGTAGGTGTTGATCCACACCGTGCCGGCCTGCAGCTTGCGGCCCAAGGCCCAGGCACGCTTGTAGTCGCGGCTCCAGATGCCGGCGGCCAGCGCGTAGAGGCTGTCGTTGGCCTGGGCCAGCAGTTGCTCTTCGTTGTCGAACGGCATGGCGACCAGCACCGGGCCGAAGATTTCTTCCTGGCAGACCTGCTGGTGGTTGCTCAGGCCTTCGAGGATGGTCGGCGGGTAGAAGTAGCCCTGGTCGAACAGGCCGCCGCTCGGGCGCTGGCCGCCCAGGCGCAGGCGGCCACCCTCAGCCAGGCCCAGGGCCACGTAGCGCTCCACCGACTCGCGGTGGCCGGCGCTGATCAGCGGGCCCATCTGCGTGTTTTCGTCGGCAGGGTCGCCCAGGCGCAGTTGCGCCGCGGCGGCGGTCAGGCGGGCCATGAATGGCTCGTACAGGGCACGGGCGACGAACAGCCGCGAACCTGCGATGCAAGCCTCGCCCGAGGAGCTGAAGATGCCGTACAACACACCGGCCACGGCGTGGTCGAGGTCGGCGTCTTCCAGCACGATGGTTGGCGACTTGCCGCCCAGCTCCAGCGACACCGGCATCATCTTGTCAGCGGCGATATGGGCGATGTGCTTGCCGGTGCGGGTACCGCCGGTGAACGACACACGCTTGACCAGTGGGTGGCGGGTCAAGGCGTCACCCAGCAGCGAACCCTTGCCCGGCAGCACGCTGACCAGGCCCTTGGGTAGCCCGGCGTCTTCGCAGATGCGGGCCAGTTGCAGGGCCAGCAGCGGGGTGATTTCCGCCGGCTTGATCACCACCGCATTGCCGCCGGCCAGGGCCGGGGCAACCTTTTGCGCCTCGCTGGCGATCGGCGAGTTCCACGGGGTGATTGCTGCGACCACGCCCATCGGCTCGTACACGCTCATGCTGACGAAGTCGCCGCGCGACGGGGTGATGGTTTCTTCCAGCGTTTCGCAGGCGGCAGCGAAGAACTGGAAGGTGCCCGCAGCACTGGCGACCAGGGCGCGGGTCTCGTTGATCGGCTTGCCGTTGTCCTGGCGCTGCAGTTGCGCCAGCTCTTCGGCACGCTCGCGGATCAGCCCGGCGATGCGGTACAGCACAGCGGCGCGCTCATGCGGTTTGCGCTGGGCCCAGCCGCTGTGCAAAAAGGCCTGGTGCGCGCCCTGCACGGCGGCTTCGACATCCTCCAGGCTGGCGGCATTGAGCCAGGCCACCGGCTCGCCGGTGGCGGGGTAGCAGGTGGCGTAGCGTTCGCCGCCACCCAGGCGCCAGGTGCCGGCGATGCAAATGGGTAAGGTCTGTTCCAGAGTCATTGGCAGTCCCCTAGATGGAAATGGCATGGGCGTGGTTGCCGAGGGCGCGCACCACGCTGTAGACGGTCAGTGCCGAGGTCTTCGGGTTGGCCGCCAGCGGCTTGCCGCGCAGGCTCATCTCGAAGCGGCCGAAGGCGCCACGGGCTTCGACCTGGTGCACGTTCTCTTCGCTGTGCGGGTCGGCGATCAGGGTTACCCGGGTGCGGTCCAGGCCAAGCCCCGCCAGCGACAGGGTGGCGGCCACATTGGCGTTCTTCGGGTACAGCCGCGCCGCTTCGCGGGCGCTGCCATCGAAGATCACCGTCGCTTCGCTGAGCGTGCCCAGCGTGCACACCTGCTCGGCCGGGGTGTCCTTCCAGGCCTGGGCCGGTTTGCGGCCGGTGTAGGTGACCGCATCCAGGCCGCCGACCTTGGCCGCCGACAAGGCATCGATGCCACCGATGGCGCCTGGCAGCAGCTCGATGCGCGTGTTACCGCGCGCTGCTGCGGCTTCCAGGCGTTCGACCAGGCCGGGCTCGGACAACGCGCCCACCGACACGATCAGGCAGGCGATGCCGCGCTCCAGCGCTGGCAGCACGTGCTCCTCGATGGCCTTGTGGCCGGCGCACTCGACCAGCAGGTCGGGGCAGTGATCGCTGGGCAGGGCAGTGAGCACCCGTGGCGGCTGGCGAAAGCTGGCCAGGCGCTGGCGCACCAGGTCTTCGGAGCCGGCCGAGGCGATCACCGCGTCCACACACAGCTGCGGGTCTTGCTCCAGCAGTTCGAGCACGCTGACGCCAATGGCGCCGCAGCCGATCATGGTGATATGCAACATGGCAGGGTCCTCAGGCTGTGGCCTTCTGCGCCTTGGTTTCGCTGTTGGGCGGGCCGGCGAACTGGGTGGCGAAACCGCCGACGCTGAGCATGTCCACTTCCAGCAGGAACGGGCCTTGTGCGCTCAGGGCGCCTTCGAGCACCTCGCCGAAGTGTTTCAGGTCGCTGACCAGGCCGTGGCGCAGGCCGAGCGATTCGGCAAGCTTGCTGTAGTCCGGCGTGTGCAGTTCGACATAGGCATGCCGGGCGCCGTAGATGGCGTCCTGGATGTTGCGGATGACGCCGTAGCGCTGGTCGTTCATCAGCAGGATGACCACGTTGGCTTTCTCCTGCACCAGGGTCGCCAGTTCACCCAGGTTGAGGATGAACCCGCCGTCGCCGGCCAGGGCGAACACCTTGCGCCCCGGGGCGATTTCGGCCGCTGCCACGGCCGCGCCGATACCCATCGCCAGGCCCTGGCCGATGCCACCGCCGAGCGCGTGCACGCCGGCGAGCGGGTGGTAGAGGTTGAGCAGGCGGTTGCCCCAGATGCTGTTGGACAGGGTTACGTCGCGCACCCAGGTAAAGTTGCGGCCGGTCTGCGCCTGCAACTGCTCGACCAGTGCCGCATACGGGCCAAGGTCTGCCACCAGTTGCTTGCGCGCCTGCTCGCGCACGGCCTTGAGCTCGGCCAGGAAGTTCGGGTCGATGTTCAGGCGGCCTTGCAGGCGGTCGGCCAGGCCTTCCAGGGCCAGCGCAGCGTCGCCGCAGATGAACAGGTCGCTGGGGTAGCTGCGGCCTTCGATGGCCGGGTTGACGTCGATGCGCAGGGTGGTGCGCGGCAGCTTCAGGGCGTATTTGAAGGTCTCGTTGCTGCGCAGGCGCGAGCCGGCCACCACCAGCGCATCGCAGGTCTGCATGAAGCCTTCGACCAGCTTGTTCTGCGAGAACGCCCCCAGGCAGCGTGCGTCGTCTTCGTTGACCACGCCGCGGCCCTGGGTCGAGGTGATCACGCCGACGCCCATGTCGAGCAGGCGCTTGACCTGCGCGCCCGCATGCCGCGCACCACCGCCCAGCCACAGCAGCGGCCGGGTGGCGCTGGCCAGGCGCTCGGCCACCAGGTCGAGGGCCTCGGCGGCGGGGGCTGCGACCGGGATCGGCAGCGGCGACAGGTCGGTCGGCATGGGGATGAAAGCCGACTGGATATCGATCGGGATCTCGACGCTGACCGGGCCGGTGGGCGCGGTCAGGGCGGTCTGCACGGCCAGCTTCAGGGTGCTTAGCGCGGTTTCGACACTGCGTACGCGGAATGCCGCCTTGGACACCGCCTTGAGCATGGTCAGCTGGTCGCGCGCTTCGTGAATGTAGGCCAGCTCCTGGTCCAGGTACGGAGTTTCGATCTGCCCGGTGATGTGCAGCAGCGGGGTGCCGGCGGTCAGCGCTTCGACCATCGCCCCGGCAGCGTTGCCGGCCGCGGTGCCGGTGGAAGTCAGGCACACGCCCAGGCCGCCGCCGCTGCGGGCGTAGGCATCGGCCATGTTGGTGGCGCCGGCTTCACCGCGGGCCATGACGAAACGGATGTTGCCGCGCACGGCGAACGCATCGAGGATCGGCATGTTGTGGATCGAGATGACGCCGAACGCCGCCTTGACGTCGCATTGCTCGAGGAACGCGGTGATGACGGCACCGACGGTGACAGTGTTTTCGTTACGCATGGCGGGACAGGCCTCCGGATACATCGATATGACTGCCAGTGGTGTAGGCCGACAGGGGCGAGGCGAGGAACAGGATCGCCTGCGCCGCTTCCTTCGGCAGGCCAAGGCGGCCCAAGGGAATTTGTTTGCGTTGTGCCAGTTGCGCGGTCCATTGCGGCCAGTCCAGTTCGCGCTCCTCGCGGGCCTCGAAGCGGCGGCGCCATTGCCCCGACTCGACCAGGCCGATGAGGATGCCGTTGACCCGGATACCCTGTTCGGCGAATTCGAAGGCCATCGAGCGCACCAGGTTCTTCAGCCCCGCACGGGCCGCCGAGGTGGCAACCATGTGTGGCTCGGGCTGGCTGGCCAGCAGCGAGTTGACGCACACGATGGAGGCGTTGGCCTGGCCTTGCAGTTGCGCCATGAACGCGCGCACCGGGTGGATGACCGAGAAGAACTTGAGCTGCAACTCGTCGTTCCAGGCGTCATCGGTGGTACTGGCGAAGGTCGACACGCGGCCCTGGCCTGCGTTGTTGATCAGCACCTGGGCCGCGCCGAGCGCGGCCTGGCTGGCGGCGGCAAAGGCCTGCACGGAACCTGCGTCGAGCACGTCGCACACCTGGGCCAGCAGGCGCGCTTCGGGGAAGCGTTCGCGCAACCGCGTTTCGGCGCTGCGCAGGCGGCCTTCGTTGCGCCCGCAGAAGGCCACGCGGGCACCCGCTTGGAGCAGCAGTTCGACGCAGGCGTAGCCGATGCCGGACGAGCCGCCGGTGACGATCACCGTGCTGTCGTGAAGTTGATAGGGGTTCATCTCAGTCCCTCATCAGCGCAGTGACGCGGCCCAGGCCGGCGTTAGGGGTGTAGTTGAGCAGCCGCGACAGCTCATCGGCGCTGCCCCGTACCTGACCCAGCAGGTTGTCGAAATTGACGTGGCCGATCTGCACGGTGGGGATGGTCAGGCCAAGCGCGGCGACCACCTGGCCGCTGGCATCGCGCACCGGGGCTGCGACCGTGGAAATGCTCGGTTCGAAAAAGCCTTCGCCGCTGACATAGCCGCGCAGGCGGTCGGCCTGGACCAGGTCGAACAGCTCCAGCACGGTCTTCGGTGTGCACGCCGAAAACTGCTCCAGGTGTTCTTCCGGGTACAACTCGCGCAACTCGTTCAGGCTCAGGTCGGCCAGCAGGATGCGCCCCAGCACGGTGGCGTGGGCGGGCAGGCGGGTGCCGACGGTGACCGCGCTGGAGAACACCGACGGTGGCGAAACCTTGGCAACGTAGACGATCGAGCGGCCGTCACGCACCACCAGGTTGCTCGGGTAGTTGAGGTGGTCGCACAGCCGTGCCAGCAGCGGCTGGCCCAGTTCGGTCAGCTCCAGCGAGGCCAGGTATTCGAAGCCCAGGCGCAGCACCGACATGCCCAGGCGGTACTCGTTGCCGCTGCGGGTGACGAAGCCCATGGTTTCCAGGGTGGTCAGCAGGCGGAAGATGGTCGAGCGTGGCAGCGACAGGCGCCGGGCCAGTTCGGGGGCGGTCAGGGTACGGTTTTGCCGGCTGAATTCGCACAGCAGCAGCAGGCCGCGCTCCAGGCCCGGGACAATGTACTTGTCCTGGTTTTCCTTCAACGGATCCATATCGTTCATAGCACGCTACCTGTGAGAGAGGCGTCCAGGGCGCGGGCCAGCAGGCCCGTCACCGTGTCGGGTTGTTCGATGGCGCAGGCATGGCCGGCGCCGGGTATCAGCGTGAAAGGCGCGCCGAGGGCTGCGGCCAGGGCCTGGCAGTCGTCGGCGCGGGTGATGCAGTCGGCGCTGCCGCCGTGCACCTCGCAGGGCACCGCCAACGGCGCGTAGCGCAACAGGTGGTCGCCACACAGCAGTTCGATGGCCTGGCGGTAGCCCTGTGGCAGCAACCGCGCCATGTTCCACTGCACCCAGGCCAGGGCCTCGATGCTGGCGCCAGGGGCCAGCAAGTGCACGCTGCGCTCGCGGGCCATCTGTTCGATGCCCAGCTGCTCCAGGCTGTGCAGGCGTTTGTTGCGCACCGCCTGGCCCTGATCGGGTTGCGCCCCGTAACCGCGTGCCGGGCTGATCAGCACCAGGTGGCGGACGCGGCCCGGTTGGGCCTGGGCGAACGCGGCGGCGGTCAGGGCGCCAAGGGAATGGCCGACCAGCACGCATTGCGCGATGCCCAGGGCGTCGAGCGTCTGCAGCAGGCGCCCGGCATAGTCGCAGGCGCTTGGCGCTGCGTTTGGCAATGGCGCGGACTGGCCATAGCCCGGTGCATCCCAGGCGATCACCCGCGCCCGCTCGCTCAAGCCAAGGGCCACCTGCAACCAGCTGGCCGCGCCCGAACCAATGCCGTGCAGCAGCACGATGGCTTCGCCGCTGCCGGCTTCGCGCACCGCTTGCTGGCCTTGGTTCAGGCGCAGCAGGCGGGCGCCGAAGCGCTGGTCGAGCTGCGCGAGCAGCGGGGCGATGGGGGTGATCGGCATCATCGGCTTACCCGCGCTTGATCGACGCCAGCGGGTGCGCTGGCGGGTAGGTCGGGGTGACCGGCTTCTTGGCGCCGAGCATCACGCACATCAGGGCGTCTTCATCGCCCACGTTGATCTCTTCGCGGTACACCCCAGGCGGCACCGAGATCAGGTCGCGGTCGGTGAGGATGGTCTCGAAGCGCTCGCCATCCTTTTCGATGACCACCTTGAGCTTGCCGCGCAGCACGAAGAACACCTCTTCGACATCGGTGTGCAGGTGCGGCGGGCCTTCGTGGCCGGCCGGGATAACCATGGTGGAGAAGGTGAAGTGCTCGGACGCGATGGTGTTCATGTCACTGCCTACACCCGTGCCGCCGGTGCCCACGTAACGCATCTGCGCGCGACGGAACTTGGGGTCGTAGTCGGCTTGGAACTTCAGCGCGTCCCAGTCGTAGCGGCGGGTCTCGTAGCGGGCGATGCGGGTCTGCATCCAGCTGGCGAGGTCGGCGTCGGCCGGGCGGTCCCAGGATTTCGGGGCGTCTTGCTGTTGGGAAAGGTCGGTCATGGGATTCTCCTTTGCTCAGGGCATGACGAACCCGCCGTTGACCGGCAGGGTTTGTCCAGTGATGAAGCGCGACAGGTCGGACAGGGCGAACAGCACCGCGCCACTGACGTCGTCGGGCAGTTGCGGGCGCTGGATGGCCCGTTGTTCGGTGTACAGGCGGTGGCGGGCCTCGGGTACGTAGGCGGTGGCCTCGACCAGCACCAGGCCGGGGGCGATGGCGTTGACGGTGATGCTGGCGTTGCCCAGCTCGCGCGCCAGGCTGCGCGTCATGGCGATCACCGCGCCCTTGCTGGCGACATAGGCCAGCAAGTTCGGCGCACCCCACAGCGGGGTGTCGGAGGCCAGGTTGATCACCGCGCCACGGCCGCTTTCACGCAGGGCCGGCAGGGCGGCGCGGGTCATCAGCCAGGTGCCGCGCACGTTCACTTGCATGACCTGGTCCCAGGTCTCGATGTCCAGCTCTTCGCAGCTTTTGCCGCCGGAGTTGGTGATCGAGGCGTTGTTGACCAGGCCGTCGAGGCCGCCCAGGCGCTTGACCGTGCGCTCGATGCAGGCGTCGATGGACTCGGGGCTGGCCAGGTCCAGGCTGACGCCGCTGACATCCAGGCCCATGCCACTCAGTTCGCAGGCGGCCTGTTGCACACGGCCTGCCAGCACATCGGCGATGACCACCCGTGCACCGGCCTGGGCGATGGCCTGGGCAAAGGCATAGCCCAGGCCGCGGGCGCCACCGGTGACCAGCACGCGGCGGCCTTCGAGAAGGTTGTTGAAGCTGCTCATCATTGGCTACTCAGCATGGCTTTGGGGAGGTAGTGCAGAACGCGCTTCTCGGCCCAGACCACGGCGCCGTAAGCGAGCACGCCGATCAGCGTGAGCATGACGATGGCCACGAACACCCCGGCGGTATTGCCCTGGCCTTCGGCATCCACCAGCAGGAAGCCCAGGCCCTGGTTGCCACCGACCAACTCGCCGACGGTCACGCCGATGACCGCCAGGGTGGAGGCGATGCGCAGGCCAGAGAACAGCGCGGCCATGGCCGAGGGGAACTCCACCAGGCGGAAGATCTGCCAGCGGCTGGCGTTCATGGTGCGCACCAGGTTGATCATGTCCGGGTCGACGGTGCGGATGGCCGAGAGCACGTTGATCATCACCGGGAAGAACACGATCAGGATGGCGATGAGGATCTTCGGGTAGATGGTGTAGCCCAGCCACATCACGAACAGCGGCGCGAACGCCACCTTGGGGGCGATCTGCAGGGCCAGGATGTACGGCGAGAGCATGGCCTCGGCCGACGGCGACAGGCCCAGCGATACGCCGATGGCCACGCCCAGCAGGGCGCCGAGGGCGAAGCCGACGATGATTTCGAAGGCGGTGATCAGGGTGTGTTCGAGCAGGCCGCCGGATTGCCACATCAGCAGGCTTTCCTGGGCTACCCGGCTCAGCTGGGGCATGACGAATTCGGGCATGCCGACCAGCCCCGGGCCCCATTGCCAGAGCACCAGGAACAGGGCCAGCAGGGCGACGCTGCCGAGCATGGATGGGTTGAGGTTTCTCATCGGGCGATTACCTTGTTATGGCCGGGCCGTCATTTGGCTGCGGTGCTGGTTTCGATGAACTGGTTGCTGTAGAGCTCGTCGAGCTTGGGTTCGCGAGGGACGATGCCTTCGCTGACGTAGAACTTGCGTACGGTGTCCAGGCGCGCCGGGTCGATGCGGCCGAGTACGGGCTGGCCGGCGTACACGTACTCCACGTACAGGCGCAGGGTTTTCTCCAGCGACGCTTCCTTGCCGGCGTACGCCGGGACCGCGCGGGCGAAACTGGCGGCGGCGGCCTTGGGGTCGTCGATGATGTCCTGCAGGCCGCGCAGGGTGGCCTTGACCACGCCGCGGACCACCTCTGGGTGGTGCTCGATGGCGTCGTCGGAGGCGAGGATCGCCTGGGCCATGCTCTCGAACACTTGCTCACGGGGGATAAGCGCGTATTTCAGCCCGGCGTCTTCGGCGTTGACCACCCAGTCCGGCACCCCGGCCATGGCCTGGGCCTTGCTGGCCGAGAACAGTTGCCATACGCCCGAGGGGCCGGCGGCCTGGATGTCCACGTCGTCCTTGCTCAGGCCGGCCTTGCGCAGCGAGGCGAGCAGGGCGTAGTAGGTGGTGTCGGAGTAGGACATCACGGTCAGGGTCTTGCCCTTGAGCTGCTGGATCGACTGGATGTTCTCGCCGGCGTTGGTGGCGATCATGGTCACCCCACCGCCACCGAGCACGGCCACCGCGCGCACCGGGATGCCGTTGGGGCGCACGATGATCGGCGTGTCACCGATGGCGCCGCCGACCAGGGCATTGCCGGCGCCGATCTGCTTGGCAACGTCCACCCCGCCCTTGGCGGCGATGAAGGTCAGGTCCAGGTTTTGGGCCTGGTAGTAGCCCTTTTCCTTGGCGATGATCCATGGCGCGAACGCCGGCAGGCTGGGCGGCGCGGGCAACAGGTAGGTGACTTTGCTCGGCTCGGCCTGGGCTTGGGCGGCCAGGCTCAGTGCCAGTGCAGCCAGGGTGGTGTGTGCCACACGCTTGAGGTAGGTGGTGAACATGCTAACTCCCGAGTAATGAGTGGGGCGTCGGTCAGTGCAGGTCGAGGTCTTCGCCGACCTTCAGCAGATCCATCAGGCGGCCCGCCAGCGGGCCGATTTCCGGCAGCTTGCGGCGCTCCAGCGGGTTGTTGCGGTAAGGCAGGTCGATCTCGATTTCCTCGATGATCGTGCCGGGGCGTGCGCTCATCACCAGCAGGCGATCGGACAGGGCAATGGCCTCGACCAGATCGTGGGTGATGAACAACGCGGTCTTCTTTTCCTCGAACAGCATTTGCGCCAGGTCCTGTTGCAGGATCATCTTGGTTTGCGCATCGAGGGCCGAGAACGGCTCGTCGAGAAACAGCACCTGCGGGTCGATCGCCAGGGTGCGGGCCAGTGCGGCGCGCTGGCGCATGCCGCCGGACAGCTGGAACGGGTAGTGGTCGGTGAAGCCTTGCAGGTGGCAGCGCTTGAGCAGATCCTCGGCGATGACCTTGCGCTGGGCGGCGGGCATGCCCTGGATCTCCAGGCCCAGCTCGACGTTGCGGCGGATGCTGCGCCACGGCATCAGCAGGTCTTTCTGCAGCATGAAGGCCACTTTCGGCACCGGGCCGTTGACCGCTTCGCCGCTGACCAGCACCTCGCCTTCGGTGGGGCGGTACAGGCCAGAGCCCATGTTGAGGATGGTGCTTTTGCCACAGCCGGAAGGGCCAATGATGGAAACCACTTCGCCGCGACGGATCTTGAAGTTCACATCACGGATGGCGAACGGCGCGTCGGCCTGACCTTTGGCCGGGAAGGCCTTGCCGACGTTGCGGAATTCGATTTCGGTCGCTGCTTCGTTGCGCTGCGGTTCATGCCATTGCGGGGCGATTGCGTACATCTCTTTCACAGCCATGGGAATGTTCTCTGGTCTGTTTTATAGGTGATACGCCGTTTAGTGCATGAACAATGCCAGATGGGAAATTTCCCCAAATAAACAATAATTTTGTTAATTATTAATAACTTGTGAGTTAGCAGGGAGAAAGTGCATGTTTTATATATAAAACATGGTTTTCTATATGGCACGAAAATGCCCAGTAACCGCGCATGAACTTCAGTTCGTGCGAGGAAGCTGGGCATTTTGGGTAACGCGAAAAGGTAGAGGTTTCGCAGGTGAAACGGCGGGGTATTCATCGCCGGCAAGCCGGCTCCCACAGGAATTGTCGCTTGCCTGAGTGCAGTGCAATACCTGCAGGGGCTGGCTTGCCTGAGTGCAGTGCGGTATCTGTAGGAGCTGGCTTGCCGGCGATTGGGCTGCACAGCAGCCCCCTACAATCCCTCAGGCGGTGCGGCGTGCCGGCTTGAGCACGAGCCAAAGCGCTGCAGCAATCAGCAGGCCGCCGTACAGGTGGCCCATCGACAGCGACTCTTCCAGCAGCCAGGCGCCCCACAGTACGCCGAACACCGGAATCAGAAAGGTCACGGTACTGGCTTTCACCGGGCCGATTTCTGCCAGCAGGCGGAAGTACAGGATATAGGCGAAGGCCGTGCACACCAGCCCCAGGCCCAGCAGCGACATCCATACCTGCCAGCCGCCCCAGCTGGCAGGCGGTTGGGCCCATGCGCTCCAGGCGAACAGTGGCGTCATCAGAAGCGTGGCGCCGAGCATGCTGCCGAGTGCCGAAAGGCGGCTGTCCAGGCCACTGATCCAGCGCCGCGCCAGAAAGCCTGCGAAGCCGTAGCAGGTGGTTGCCGCGAGGCACGCCAGGGCGCCTTGCAGCAGGGCCATGTCGAAGGCTACAGGGCCGGCACCACTGAGGATGCCGACGCCGAACAGGCCCAGGAAGATGCCGCACAGTTTGGCCACGGTCAGCCCTTCGCGGAAGAACAGCGCGCCGATCAGCACGCCCATCAGCGGCGTGGTGGCGTTGAATATCGCCGAGTAACCGGCCGGCAGCACCTGCGCCGCCACTGAATAGAAGGTGGCCGGGATGCCTGAGTTGATCATGCCCAGCACCAGGCAGGCGCCGAGTTTGCCCTCGAAGTTCCAGCGCACCCGCGCGGCGCCCAGGATGGCGACCAGGCCCAGGCAGGCGATCGACACGCGGAAGAAGGCGGTGGGCACGGTGCCAAGTTCCGGGGCGATGATGCGCATGAACAGAAAGCTCGCCCCCCAGACGGCAGCAAGGGTCAGCAGGCGGGCTAGGGCGATGGGGCTCACGGCGGTCTCCGGTACAGGGCAGGGCGCGAGTGTACTTGATGGTGGACGGGCGGTTCTTGTTCATTCTTGCGGTGTGAACCAGTGCCGGCCCTTTCGCGGGGCAAGCCCGCACAGAAACCTTGAGTTGTCTGGTGAATCTGTGGGAGCCGGCTTGCCGGCGATGGGGACGGTAAAGGCTCCGCAAACGTCCACAGCCGACTAAGCTGTCTATCTCACCCCGCACCGAGGTGTCGCGCATGACCCAGCACTGGCCTGCCGGCGAGATCGCCCGGATGATCCTCGATGGCTTCGACGACTACCGCGAGCATTTTCGCCGCATTACCCTCGGTGCCCGCGAACGCTTCGAGCAGGCGCGCTGGCAGGATATCCAGCGGGCGGCGGCCGCTCGGATCAACCTGTATGAACAGAAGGTCGGGGAGGTCAATGGCTGGCTGCGCGATGCGTTTGATGATGAAGTGCTGCTGGAGGTAGAGCAGTGGCCTTTGGTCAAAAGCGCCTACATACGCCTGATCGACCCGCGGCTGGACGATGAGCTGTCCGAGACCTGGTACAACTCGTTGTTCTGCAGCCTGTTCAGCCATGACCAGATCAACGACGGCTGCATGTTCATCCACACCACGCGGCCGTCGATGCGCAGCCACCAGCGCGCTGCGCAAACCTGCACCTATACCCCCGATGGCAGCCTCAAGGGCCTGTTGCGGGCTATCTTCAATGACTACCCATTTGCCTACGCTGACCTTGAAGGCGACGTGTCACGCCTTGAGGAGCAACTGAAGGGCTGCCTGCCGGACTGGGTATGCAAGGACCCGGCGCTGGCCGTGGAGCTGTTCGTGCCGGTGCTGTACCGCAACAAGGGCGCCTATCTGGTCGGCCGGCTGTACAACAGTGATGAGCAATGGCCGCTGGTGATCCCGCTGTTGCACCGCGAAGGCCATGGTATCGAGGCCGATGCACTGATCACCGACGAGGCCGAGGTGTCGATCATCTTCTCCTTCACCCGCTCGTATTTCATGGTCGATGTGCCGGTGCCGGCGGAGTTCGTCAACTTTCTCAAACGCATCATCCCAGGCAAGCACATTGCCGAGCTGTACACGTCGATCGGTTTCTACAAACACGGCAAGTCGGAATTCTACCGGGCGTTGATCAACCACCTGGCCAACCGCGACGACCGCTTCATCATGGCCCCCGGCGTGCGCGGCATGGTCATGAGCGTGTTCACCCTGCCGGGCTTCAACACCGTGTTCAAGATCATCAAGGACCGCTTCTCGCCGTCGAAGACGGTGGACCGCGCCACGGTGATCGACAAGTACCGCCTGGTGAAGAGCGTCGACCGGGTCGGGCGCATGGCCGATACCCAGGAGTTCGCCGATTTTCGCTTTCCCGTGGCCAAGTTCGAGCCCGAGTGCCTGGCCGAACTGCTGGAGGTGGCACCGTCCACCGTGGCCCTGGAGGGCGACACGGTGCTGATCCGCCATTGCTGGACCGAACGGCGCATGATCCCGCTCAACCTCTACCTGGAGCAGGCCAGTGAAGCGCAAGTGCTGGAGGCGCTGGAGGATTACGGCCTGGCCATCAAGCAGTTGGCGGCGGCGAACATCTTCCCCGGCGATATGCTGCTGAAGAATTTCGGCGTTACCCGGCATGGCCGGGTGGTGTTTTACGATTATGACGAGATCAGCTACCTGACCGAGGTGAATTTCCGTCATATCCCGCCGCCACGCTACCCCGAGGACGAGATGTCGGGCGAACCGTGGTACTCGATCGGGCCACATGATGTATTCCCCGAGGAGTTTCCGCCGTTTCTGTTTGCCGACATGGGCCAGCGGCGGCTGTTCAGCCGGTTGCATGGGGAGCTGTATGACGCGGATTACTGGAAAGGCCTGCAGGCGTCGATCCGCGAGGGCAAGGTGATCGATGTGTTCCCGTATCGGCGCAAGGGGCGCTGATTTTGTTGGGGCAATACCGGCCTCTTCGCGGGCAAGCCCGCTCCTACCCCTTCAGGCACTTGAGTTCGCTGAAGTCCGTGCGCACCTTGGCCAGCCGCTCCTGCAGGTACTGACGCTGTGCCGGGCTGCTTTGCTGCAGCAGGTCGATCAACAGGCTGCGGGTTTGCTGCTCGCTGTTCTGAAAGGCAACGCGGTATTGCGGCGTCCACAGGCTTTCCTTGCGCTGCAGCAGTTGCTCCAGGCGCGGCTCGAAGCTGGCATCGCCGCGCTGGTTCATGGCCAGTACCAGTTGTTGCTGCCAGTGCGCGCGGTTGGTGATCGACTGGCGGTTCTGGTCGCCTAGCGCCTGTGACCAGGCTTGCACGCGTTGGCGCTGGGCCGCGCTGAGTTCGCCGAACCAGGGCGTCAGGCGCTTTTCCATGCGTTCTGCGCGGCGGGCGATCTGTTTGGGCAGCGGGGTCTCGTCGTACTTCTTCTGCCGCTCGCTGATGTCGTCACGGAACGCCTCGCGCATTTGCGCCACCTGGGTATCACTCATGCCGCGCAGCAGCTCGGTGGCCGACGGGGTGATCGCTTCGGCGACGCGGCCAATGGCCTGGCGGGCCTCGAGCGTACGCTGCTGCAGGGCCTGGTCGGTCACCTGGCCTTCGGCGACCATGTCGCGCACGCGGTCCAGCCAGTCGAGGTAGCCGGGCAGTTGGGTCTTGCAGTGCCAGGCCAGTTGCTGCTTGAGCCGTTCGTCGAGCAGTGTTTTCTGCTCGCGGTTCATGGCCAGGTAATCGCTGAGCGACCACGGCACCAGCCGGTCGAGGTTGCGGTAGGCCAGGTCCATGCGGTTGCAGGCCACCAGGGCCAGGGCAAATGCACTGGCGATGAGCAGGGCTTTGGACAGGCGTAGAGGCATGTGCAGATCCTTGCAGTGGCTGGCCACTCGGTAGACGCAAGGGCACCCCGAGGGTTCCGCCGAATCAGCGGTCGGGCGGCGCGCTGGCTTCAGGTGTAGAATAGCCGCCTTGTCTTGAGGAACATCGGAAATGGCTCTGCTTGGGCGTTACAACAGTTTGCAAATCGTGAAACACGTGGAGTTCGGCCTTTACCTGGACGGCGGCCCCGACGGCGAGATCCTGCTGCCCGGGCGATACATCCCGAAAAATGCCGAAACCGAGGTCGACGACTGGCTTAACGTGTTCATCTACCTGGACAGCGAAGACCAGCTGATCGCCACCACCGAAAAACCCAAGGTGCAGGTGGGCGAGTTCGCCAGCCTCAAGGTCAAGGACATCAACGGTGCGGGTATCTTCCTCGACTGGGGTTTGTCCAAGGACCTGCTGATGCCTTACTCGGAAGAGGCGCGGCCGCTGAAGATCGGCGATTACTGCGTGGTGCACGTCTACCTCGACAAACGCACCCGGCGCATCACTGCCACCTCACGCCTGGACCGTTACCTGGACCGCACCCCGGCCGACTACCAGGTTGGCCAGCCGGTCGAACTGCTGGTGGCCGGCGAGACGCCAATGGGCTTCAAGGCGATCATCAACAACCGCCACTGGGGCCTGATCCACAAGAACGAAATCTTCAAGTTCATGCGTTCGGGCATGCATGAGAAGGGCTACATCAAGGAAGTGCGCCACGACGGCAAGATCGCACTGAGCCTGCAACCGGTTGGCCAGGCGCTGGCCGAGGGGCTGCATGAGCAGATCATGCAACGCCTGGAAGCCGAAGGCGGGGTGTTGCCGGTGTGCGACAAGAGCGACCCGGAAGTGATCAGCCGCATGTTCAACGTCAGCAAGGGCAACTTCAAGAAGGCCATTGGCGCGTTGTTCAAGCAGGGCCGCATCGTCATCCATGACGACCGCATCGAGCGCGCCTGAAGTCAGGCCTGCAAGAAGGTGCTGAAATCCAGCTGCTCGCCGCCCGGGCGGGTGTCGCGCAGCAGCGAGTCGCGGTCGGCGCTCAGCGCCAGGCTGATGGTCGAGCGGCGCTTGCCGGCATTGCGCACTTCCATCTGCTCCTGATGGGCCTTGATGAAGTTGGTCGGCACCTTGAGGTGCTGCAGCTCATCAGTCTCGGGGGTGTGCAGCAGCAGGTTGACCCAGTCGGGCTGGCCTTTGCGCAGCAGCGCCACCGGCACCTCGAACCACCACAGGTTGCGTTTGCGGTCGAGGGTGGCGAACAGGGTGTTGGCACTGGTGAGCACCGGCTTGGTCAGTGCTTCGTTGCGCCGGGCGATGGCGGCGGGTTTGTCGAGTTTCATGCAGGTTCCTGCGGTGTGACGCTATAAAGGCCTGCATTGTGAGGGGTGGCACGAAGCGGGGCAAGGTTTCCCCCCCGCTTTGTCCGGCCCGGCCTCTTCGCGGGGCAAGCCCGCTCCCACAGGTACGTGCAAACCCCAATGATGTCACTGCCCTGTGGGGCGGGCTTGTCCAGCGAGGAGGGCAGTAGCTTCACCGGCGAACCGGCAGGCTCAGCTCGGAAGTCGCGCCGTCTGCGGTAGTCACAGTAGCCGTGAAGCTGCGCATCCCTCCGGCATTCTCCAGCGCCTGTGCAAACCGCGCCTGCCCCTTGGCATCGCTGTGCACCAGCACTTCCCCCAGATACTGCTCCGCTTCCGTCCCCTCAGCCTCGGCATTACCAAACACCTCGACCCGCATCAGGCTCGACGCCGGCCCTTGCACTTCGCCGCGCAGCACATTGCCGTTCAGCCCCAGCAACCGTGGCGCCTGCTGGTTATGGTTGGGTAGCGGCTGGCACGGTTTGGGTTCGCCCTTGGCATCGCAGATGATCGCCTGGTCCTTTTTCGGCAGGTCCGCACCCACCCCGCGCGAGCCCACGTACAGCGCATGGGCCTGGGCCGGCACACCGAACACGATGGCACCGGTGCGTTGATCCGGCACGCACGAGCCACCGGCTTCGCAGCGGCGGATATCCTGGCTGTTGCCCCAGATGCGGTTGCCGGTCAGGCGCGTGGTGGTGATGTCCGGTTCCGGCCGCAGGGCCACGCCGATGCGGTTGCCGTGGATCAGGTTGCCGTCGAGGATATTGCCCTCGCCGGTAACGCTGACGCCAATCGAATTGCCGCTGAAGGTGTTGGCGCCCAGGTAGTTGCGCTTGCCCCAGTTGATCTGCAGGCCGTCGGAGTAGTTCTCGAAGCGGTTGCGCACCACGTTGTTGTCGTTGCCCAGCAGAATCTCGATACCCTGGGACGGCTCCGGGTTGGCGGCCGTGGAGCGGAACAGGTTGTCGGCCACCAGGTTGAACGCCGCGCCGCGGGTGAGTTCCAGGCCATCGCCGTTGTCGATCAGCTGGTTGCGCAGCACTTTGTTGTTGTTGGTGGTGGTGGCGGTCGGGTTGCCGGCCCCGTCATCGCCAGTCAGCATGATGCCGGCCCCGCCTTTGTTGGCGACGATGCGGTTGTCTTCGATGACGTTGTTGCTGGCGCGGTTGACCAGGATACCGATGCAGAAGTTGCGCACTTCCAGGCCGCTCAGGTGCACACCTTGAGTGTCACGCAATACCAGGCCGGGGTTGGTGGTGGTGCGCACATTGGTGCCGAATTGGCCGGGCAGGGCGCCGGGGCAGGTGCGCACGCCCTGGTCCTTGATGTAGCCGGCGCCGTCGATGGCGATGTATTGGCCGTCGCGCGCCCAGGACAGGCCTGTGATTCGCACCGGGCCCTTGATTTCCGGCAGCGCGCGGGTCGGGCGGATGACGAACGGCGCCTGGCCAACCGCGGCGATATCGATGCGGTAGTGGCCGGGGTTCTTGTTGCTGGTTTCGATGGCCCAGCGCAAGGTGCCGGGTTGGTCATCATCGCTGTAGCGGTCGACCTTCAAGGTTTCGGTGGCCGGTGCGGCGGCCAGGGCAGGCAGCGGCAGCAGTGGCAGCAAGGCTGCGAGCAGAGGCATCAAACGCATGGTGCGGGTTTCCGTAAGCTGTTGTTTTTATAAGCTGGCAACCTGCATCGGGTTGCTGTTTGCAGGCGATTCTAGGGGAGTCAGCCGGCATTGCGCAGAGGTACGCTGCCGATTCGGTGCGGTATTCGCCCGCAGATTTACCGCTCGGCTTGAGATTGAAAAAAAGTTTGAAACTCCTGGCGAAGGCGGCCGGTCCACCTTTTGTCGACACGGATTACGTGTCTCCATTTGCAGGAGATTTGCCATGAGCGGCACTAAAGACAAAGCGAAAGGCCTGGCCAACGAAGCGGTCGGCAACATCAAGCAGGGCGTGGGTAAAGTTACCGACAACGACAAACTGCGTGCAGAGGGCAAGGCCCAGGAACTCAAGGGCGAGGCGCAGCAAGTCAAGGGTGACGTCAAGGATGCTGTGAAGAAGCCTTGATTCTGCAGTGACCGTACCGGCCTCTTCGTTGCAGGGGCGGCCTTCGTGTTGCGACACGTGGCCGCCGCTGCAACGAATGCTGGGTAGCTACTTTCTTGTAGTGAGGCAGGGAGCAGCACGGCAGCCGCGTGGTCTATTAGACTTCCCTGTTGTACTGATCAAGCGGCGAAAGGAGACGCTATGATTTTTCCCGACCTGGGTGGCCTGCCTTTGCACCGCGTACTGGTGCGTACCGTCACGGAATTTCTCGATGACGAGATGTCCACCTATGCCTCGGCGCTGGCCTACCAGATGCTGTTTTCGTTGTTCCCCTTCCTGCTCTTCCTCATAGCCCTGATCGGCTTCTTGCATTTGCCCGATTTCTTCTCGTGGCTGCGCCTGCAGTCAGAGCTTGTGCTGCCGCCCCAGGCGCTGGAACAGGTGAACCCGGTGATTGACCAGTTGCAGCAGTCCAAAGGCGGGTTGTTGTCGGTGGGTATCGTCATCGCCCTGTGGACGGCTTCTGCGGGTGTGCGCCTGATGATGAGCGCAATGAACGCCGCCTACGACGTGCCTGAAGGGCGCCCCGTATGGAAGCGCATTCCACTGTCGATCTTCTACACCATTGGTATCGCTGGCATGTTGCTGGTGGCGGCTGCGTTGATGGTGCTGGGGCCGCAGGTGATGGAGTGGATCGCCGCGCAGATCGGCATGCAGGAGGTCATCGTCACGGTGTGGACCATCCTGCGTTGGCCGGCGATCATCATCCTGATGATGGTGGCGGTGGCGCTGATCTATTACGTGATGCCCGACGTAAAGCAGAAGTTTCGCTTCATTACGCCCGGCTCGGTGCTGGCCGTGGTGGTGTGGATCGTCGCCTCGCTGGGCTTCGCTTATTATGTGAAGACCTTCGCCGACTACAACGCCATGTATGGCAGTATCGGTGCGATCATCGTGCTGTTGCTGTACTTCTACATCTCCGCTGCGGTGCTGTTGCTAGGGGCGGAAATGAATGCAGTGATCGAACACATGTCAGCTGAAGGCAAGGACCCCGGTGAGAAGGATTTCGCGGGTGAAAAACCCAAGGAAACCATCACCGTGCTCGGCCATGAACACCCGGCCGAGCCGCAGACCACCGAGCCGAACCCGCGATGATTCGTGACATTTTAAAGATGGGCGACGAGCGCCTGCTGCGCATCGCCCCGCCAGTGCTCGAGCACTTGATTGGCAGTGCCGAACTGCAGCAGTTGATCGACGACATGTTCGAAACCATGCGCCATGTCGGCGGCGTCGGCCTGGCCGCGCCGCAGATCGGCATTGACCTGCAGCTGGTAATTTTCGGTTTCGAGCGCAGCGAGCGCTACCCGGATGCCGAGGCAGTGCCGCAGACCATCCTGCTCAACCCGGTGATCACCCCGCTGTCGACCGAGGTAGAGGACGGTTGGGAAGGCTGCCTGTCGGTACCGGGCCTGCGCGGTGTGGTGCCGCGTTACAAGCACATTCGATATGAAGGGCTCGACCCGCAGGGCAACCCGATCGACCGGGTTGCCGATGGCTTCCACGCGCGGGTCGTGCAGCACGAGTGCGACCACCTGGTCGGGCGGCTGTACCCTTCGCGCATCCAGGATTTTGCCAAATTCGGTTATACCGAGGTGCTGTTCCCAGGTTTGGACGCCAGCGACGACTGACCGCGTGCCATGGCCATCAGGCTTTTGCTGCGCTGGTAGCGCACCAGGCGTGAGGCCAGAGCTTCGGGGAGGCTGCACGCAGGGGTAAAGCCCAGGCGGCGGTAAAAATACGCAAGGTCCGGGTGGCAGAACAGCCAGGTGCAGCCATCGGCCTGGGCCAATGCCGCTTCTACCAGCTGCGCGGCTACGCCCTGGTTGCGCCACTGTGGCGCTACCAGCAGGCCGGTGAGCCAGTGGCCATCGGCAACCGGGCTCAGGCTCAAACCGGCAATGATGGCGTCACTGCGTGCTACCCACAGCTCACCGTCACTGGCCGCGCGCATGCGCGAGCCGTGCTGTTTGTAAAAATGATTTAACAATCTTCGTTCGAAGTCGGTCAGTGGCGTGCAGAATAGGGCGGTCATAGGTTTCCAGTCGCCGGCGGCTCTAGCCCAATGTTTTCAGGCCTTCAAACCGTTTCGCTTTGTCGCAGATTGTTGCAAAGGCTGCAAGGGTGAATGTCCGAGTTCGGGGTTCAACTATTGCAGGCCGGGAGTAGAATTTCACCTATCCCCCCTGGCAGTACGACGAAGCGGGATCGGTACTTCGTGTCATCTTCGCAGTTGATGACAACTTCTCCGCGCCATTGACGGCATATGAAGTCAATCGATCAGCTTGATTGCTTTAAAGGCCAAACATCCATGAAACCATTACTGATTCTTGCACTGGTCGGTGTGTCCTCGTTCGCCCTTGCCGATGAGGCCAGACCCGTCTCCAGCGAGCCTGTGGCCCAGCAGTACGACTACACCATGAACCTGGACATCAAACGGGTGATCAACCTGTCGACCATCCCCAATGTCTGCGAAGTGGTGCCTGCGACCATGACCTATGAAGACCATCAGGGCCAGGTGCACACCATTCAGTACCGCGCCATGGGCGAAGGTTGCCAGCAGGGTTGATAGCCCAACGTCAGCGGCCTCTTCGCGTCGAGCAGTCGCGAAGAAGCTGCTTTCGTCTTCCCCTTTCATTGCTCCAACAGCACCTGGTGTACGACCTCCAGGCCCCGTTTCAGTTGCGCCCGGCTAGCTGCCGCCGACAGGCTGATGCGCACGGCCTGCACCTGCGACGCGCCAATGGCGAACACGCTGGCTGGGACGACTTCCACACCCTGTTCGCGGCATTGCCTTACAACCTTCTCCGCACCATGCGGCGTGGCCAGCCACGCATGGGGGGAAGGCTGAGCCGTGTTCTCCAGCCGCTCGCCGAGCAGCCTGCGCGTCAGGCGCCAACGCTCGAAAGTCTCCTTGCGCTGCCAGGCCAGTCGCCGCGCCGCCGTGCCGTCTTCGATCCACTGGCAGGCGAGATGCAGGTTCAGCGGCGACACTGACCAGTGGCTGGCCTGGGCGTGTGGATCGACCTGCGCCAGTACCGGCGGGGTAGCCACCACCCACCCCAGGCGCAACCCTGCCGCCACTGTCTTGGACAGACTGCTGATAAAAATCCCTTGATTGCCCAGCAGCGGGTACAGCGGCCGGCTGTCGCTGAGCGCGCCATACACATCATCTTCGATTACCAGCAAGCCCAGGCGTCGGACGACCTCGGCAATCGCCTCGCGGCGACCATCGTCCATGCAGGCGCCCGTGGGGTTGTGCAGGGTAGGTGTGGTGACCAGCACGCGGGCACCGCTGGCGCGCGCGACCCGGTCCAGGTCATCGGGCCGCAGGCCTTGGTTGTCCAGTGCCACGCCATGCACGGGCAGGCGCAGTTGCCGGCAGGCCGCCTTGATGCCTGGTGCGCTCAGGGCTTCGAGCATGACCGGCTCACCCGCCTGGCAGAACGACTGCAGCACCAGTGCCAGCGCCTGCTGGGCACCGCCACACAGCAGCAGCTCGTCCGCCGACAGGGTGAGGCCGCGGTTGGCCAACCAGTGCGCGCCGCGGATTCGCCCCAACAGCAACTGCTCGGGGCCCAGGTAATGATCGAGCAAGCCGCTATCGAGGCGTTGCAGCAGGCTGCGTAAACTGTCGTGCAAATCAAGATTGTGCGGGTCGGCCACCGGTACGTTGGTCGACAGGTCGATCAGCGGCTGTTGCCCATGGTGTTCCTTGATGCGGAACAGGGTGGCTTCCTTGCTGCCCGCCAGCACGTAGGTGCCGCGGCCCACTTCGCCAGCCACCAGGTGCCGAGCGGCAGCTTCGCGGTAGGCCTGCTGCGTGGTACTGGGGTTCAGGCCCAGTTTCCAGGCCAGCCGCCGTTGCGGTGGCAGGCGGTCACCGACCTTGAGCGTGCCGTTTTCGATGGCGTTGGCAATCGCATCGACCAGGGCGAGGTAGCGGGGTTGATCATCATCGACCAGCTGCGGGATCCACACGAAATTGCTACCCATGCAATATAAGGTTTTACCCATACAATGCCCGGCGCATAGGATCGGATCAACCACATACCGAAGAGGGATGATCGCCATGTTCGACCTTGCAGCCCTGCGCGAAGCCGCCGATTACGTTCACCAGCATGTACCCGCTACCCCACAGCACGCCTGGCCTTTGCTGGCCCAGCGGCTGGGCTGCCAGGTGTGGGTGAAGCACGAGAACCACGCGCCCACCGGCGCATTCAAGGTGCGCGGCGGGTTGGTCTATGTGCGCTCGCTGCTGGCCGGTGGCGAGCCACCCCGCGGGCTGGTCACCGCGACCCGCGGCAATCACGGGCAGAGCATGGCCCTGGCCGCACGCCAGGCAGGTATCCCGTTGGTCATCGTCGTGCCCGAGGGCAACTCCAGGGAGAAAAACGCCGCCATGCGTGCACTCGGTGCCGAACTGGTGGAGCACGGTGTCGACTTTGACGTGGCCCGCGAGGAGGCGGCCCGCCTGGCAGACGAACTGGGGTATGCCATGGTGCCGTCGTTCCACCCGGAACTGGTGCGTGGCGTGGCCACCTACGCCCTGGAACTGTTCGAAGCGGTGCGCGACCTGGACTGCGTGTACGTGCCGATCGGCATGGGGTCGGGCATCTGCGGGCTGATCCAGGCCCGCAACCTGCTGGGGCTGAAGACCGAAATCGTGGGTGTGGTGTCCAGCGCGGCCGATGCCTATGCGCAAAGCTTCGAGCAGGGCCGCATCGTCACCACCCCCACCGCCGATACTTTCGCCGATGGCATGGCGTGCCGCGTGCCGCACCCGCAGGCTTTTGCCCTGGTGCGTGAGCATGCCGCGCGCATCGTACGGGTCACCGACAACGAAGTCGCCGAGGCCATGCGGGTGTATCACGAGGCGACGCACAATACTGCCGAAGGGGCGGGCGCTGCTGCGCTGGCAGCGCTGATGCAGGAGCGCGGGCGGCAAGCGGGCAAGCGGGTGGCTGTGGTGCTCAGTGGCGCGAATGTGGACAGGGCGCGTTATGCGCAGGTTCTGATGGGCGATGAAAAATCCTGAATGAATATCGAGGAATAAGTGCTATCTTAATTTGATAGCATTTTTCGATGAACACTCGATACCGAAAGATTCTCGACGCTATCTCCAGGTCGCCAACCACGTCGTCATTGGCTTTTTCCGAGATTGAAGCACTGGTGCTTCATCTCGGAGGGCAAGTGCTGGAGCGGCAAGGCTCCAGGGTCAAGTTGGTGCTTGGGGACCAATGCTGGAGATGTCATCGCCCCCATCCAGGCAAGGAAGCCAGGCGGTATCAGATTGAAGAGGCCCGCGAATTCTTGCTGCGGGCAGGAGTCAGCCTATGAGTTGCATGCGCTACAGGGGCTATGCTGCCCGAATTGAATACGATGAGCGTGACGATATTTTTGTCGGCCGCGTGCTTGGCATGCGTGACATCATCAGTTTTCACGCAAGTTCCGTCCCCGAACTGCACGAAGCCTTCAGCGAAGCGCTTGAAGACTATCTTGCCGATTGCGCAGAGCAGGGCATCACTCCCGAAAAGCCCGCGTCGGGCAAGGTCATGCTGCGTATCCGGCCTGAAGTCCACGCTGCTGCCAGCATTGCAGCCCGAGCCGCCGGCAAGAGCTTGAACCAGTGGGCGGATGAGGTGTTCGAGCAGGCGGCTTTCGCCTGACCGAACACTTCTTCTTCCAATCCCGCATTTACTCGTGGCAGGCTCTACGGCGCTTAATTGGCCGGTCATCGAGTACTCAATGCCTTTCTCCAACGGTTTTCTCCTCAGCCTGTCCCTGTGCCTCGATATCGGCATTGCCAATATCGCCATGATCACCCTCGCCATGCAGCGCGGCTTTATGCAAGGCTTCTGGCTTGGCCTGGGCACGTGTGTCGGGGACCTGGTCTACGCCATCGCGGCGCTGGCCGGCATGACCGTGCTGCTGCAGTTCGAAAGCGTGCGCTGGGCGTTATGGCTGGGCGGCTCGGCGCTGCTGGTGTGGTTCGCGCTGAAGATGCTGCTGGCAGCTTGGCGTGGCGGGCACATGGAAGCGCGCAGTGAGGTGGTGGTGGAATCGGCCTGGCGCGAATTCTTGCGCGGCATCTTCCTGGCCATGTCGTCACCCACCGCCATTTTGTGGTTCGCCGCTGTCGGCGGTGTACTGATTTCCCGCTCGGGCGGTGGCAGCCTGCTCGATGCCGGGTTGTTCCTGAGCGGCTTTTTCGTCGCCGGCCTGGTCTGGTGCATGAGCATTTGCGGCATTGCCAGCCATGGCGGGCGCTTGCTTGGGGACCGCCTGCTGACCTGGTCGTACCTGCTGTCGGCCGCGATTTTCTGCTATTTCGCGGTGTATGTGATCGTTTCGGGCTACCGTGAATTCATTCTCGCCACCCCAGCCATCCCGTGAGGCAATGCAAATGACGCTGCAACCCATACCCCCTGCGCGTTATGAGGAAGGGCGCTTGCTGGCCCTGGCCGGTTTCGCCGACCGCTTCGGCATGAGTGACCTGAGCGGGCTGCCGCTGTTGTGGCAACGCTTCGCGCCACAGATCGGCCAGGTGCCCGGGCAACACGGGCGGGACAGCTACGGCGTTTGCTACAACCCTGACCAGCAGGGTGGCTTCGACTATCTTGCAGGTGTCGAGGTGAGCACTGCCGGGCCTTTGCCTGAAGGCTTCAGCACGCTGACGCTGGCGCCGCAGCATTACGCGGTGTTCGAGCATCGCGGTAGCCTGCAAGGCCTCAAGGCTACATTCGACGGCATCTTCCTGTGGTTGGCACAATCGGGCGAGCAGCAGGCATATGCAGCGCTGTTCGAGCGCTACCCTGCGGCCTTTGATCCCGCAGACCCCGAGGCGGTGATGGAAATCTGGGTGCCGCTGCAGCGCAAATAATTGCCTGGGCCTGTCGATTTCCCCGGCTACCGTTCGACCAAGAGATGAAGGCACAGGGCAACCCCGTGCCCACCTGCTCATGACCGATCGGAGGAACACCCGATGAACGCTGCAGCCGAAAGCGAAATCCGCCAACTCATCGACCGCTGGATGCAAGCCGTGCGCGACCGCGACATCCCGGCCATCGTCGCGCCTTATGCCGACGATATCGTCGCCTTCGACGCCATCAAGGAACTCCAGTTCAAGGGCAAGGCTGTGTACCAGGCGCATTGGGAAATGTGCATGAACATGTGCAGCGGCCCGATGATCTTCGAACAGGCCGAACTCACGGTGCACGCCGATGGCGACTTGGGCCTGGCCCACTGGCTCAACCGTTGCGGCCCGTCGGACGACGAGAGCCAGTGCGGTTTCATGCGCGCCACCGTGGCCTATCGCAGGTCAGGCGGCCAGTGGCAGGTGATCCACGAGCACTGGTCGGCGCCGTTCGACATGGAAACCCAGAAAGCACTGTTCGATCTCAAGCCCTGATCGGCTATCGCCAAACGCACTTTGCCAACGCCGTGGAGACGACCATGAAATACCTCTGCCTGGTCTATTGTGACGAAGGGCTGTTGCACAGCCTGCCCGACAGCCCTGAAGACGCCGAATGCATGGCCTACGCCGAAGCGCTGCAGGGTACCGGGCGCATGCTCGCCGCCGAGGCGCTCAAACCGGTGCAGACCGCTACCACGGTGCGTGTACGCGGTGGCCACATGAGCCTGACCGATGGCCCGTTCGCCGAAACCAAGGAGCAATTGGCGGGCTTTTACCTGGTCGATGCCCGCGACCTCAATGAGGCGCTGAACATCGCCAAGGGTATCCCCGCCGCACGGGTCGGCAGCGTTGAAGTACGGCCGGTGCGCGAACTGCAACCCTGACTGCAACGGAGAACAACAACAATGAGCCTTGCCCAACCTGCGCAAGCGCAGCACGAGTTGTCCATCAGCCGCCTGATCGACGCCCCGCCCGCCAAGGTGTTCCGCGCCTGGACAGAGCCCGAGTGGCTGATGCAATGGTGGGGGCCGCATGGCATGACCACCCCGGAATGCGAAATGCAACTGTGGGTCGGCGGCCTGTTTCGTACCCTGATGCGTGCGCCCGACGGTACCGAGTACCCAACCCAGGGCGTGTTCCTGGAGATCGCCGCGCCGCGCCGGTTGGTGTTCACCGACGCCTTCGGGCCCGGCTGGGTACCTTCGGCCAAGGCCTTCATGACCGCGGTGGTGACCTTCGACGAGGAGCAGGGCAAGACCCGCTACACCGCCCGCGCCTGGCACTGGAGCGCCGCCGACAGCCGGGCCCATGAGGAAATGGGCTTTCACCAGGGCTGGGGAGAGAGCCTTGACCGCCTGGTGGAGGTGGTGACCCAGCGGATGCCGGACTGATGACGACGCTGGAGCAGGTGCGCGCCGAGGTCGAGGCGGTGTACCGCCGTGATTCGCGGCGCATCCTGGCTACGCTGATCCGCCTGCTGGGGGATTTCGACCTGGCTGAGGAGGCCATGCACGATGCCTTCTTCATCGCTGTGGAGCGTTGGCAGCGTGAAGGCATCCCCGACAAACCACGTGCCTGGCTGGTGTCGACCGGCCGTTTCAAGGCCATTGACGCGTTGCGCCGGCGTGCGCGTTTCAACCGCTCGCAGGCGGACCTGATCATGCTTATCGAAGGCCAGGGGCAAGACCCCAGTGAAGATGAACTGCTGGCCGATGACCGCCTGCGGCTGATTTTCACCTGCTGCCACCCGGCATTGGCGGCGGATGCCCAGGTGCCGCTGACCCTGCGCGAAGTCTGTGACCTGACCACCGAGCAGATCGCCCGTGCTTTTCTGCAGAGCCCGGCGACCATCGCGCAGCGCATCGTCCGCGCCAAGGCGAAGATCCGCGATGCGCGCATCCCCTATCAGGTACCGGAGCTGCATGAGTTGCCTGAACGGCTGGACAGCGTACTGCGGGTCATCTACCTGGTGTTCAACGAAGGGTATTCGGCGTCTGCGGGCGAGGCGTTGTTGCAACAGGCATTGAGCGATGAGGCGATCCGCCTGGGTCGCTTGCTGGTGCAATTGTTGCCAGACCCGGAAGCCGTCGGCTTGTTGGCATTGATGCTGTTGCAGGCGTCGCGCCAGCATGCCCGCAGCGATGTCGAAGGCAACCTGGTGCTGCTCGACCAGCAGGATCGCAGCCTGTGGGACCGTGGGCAGATCAGCGAGGGCTGCGAGCTGGTGCGACTGGCGTTGGGCAGTCGGGCGTTTGGTGCTTACACGTTGCAGGCAGCGATCGCGGCGGTGCATGCCGAGGCGGCCACGGCAGAGGATACGGACTGGGCTGAAATCGTCGGGCTGTACGATGTGCTGCAGCGGCACTGGCCGTCGGCGGTGGTGGCATTGAATCGAGCGGTGGCGCTGGCCAGGCGAGATGGGGCGCAGGCGGGGCTGGCGGAGGTTGAGGCGATTCTGGCAGCGGGCGAGTTGCGCGACTATCACTTGGCGCACGCGGCGCGGGCAGAGCTGCATCAGCAGTTGGGGAATCTCGAAGAGGCGCGCAAGGCTTGGCAGCAGGCATTGGCGCTGACCCAACAAGCGCCGGAGCGGCGGCATATAGAAAAACGCATACAGGCTTTGGAATAAGTCGCTAGTGCTGGCCCTGTCGCCGGCAAGCCAGCTCCCACAGGTACCCCACTGCTCTGAAGGTGGGTGGGATACCTGTGGGAGCTGGCTTGCCGGCGACAGGGCCAGTGCTGGCGGAAGCGTCAGCTGGCCACGAAGTTCGGCGGCGACACCAGCTCGACGGTCTGCTGCTTGCGCGGTGCCAGGATCTCGGCTTCACCCTCGACCACCAGCTCATCGTTCTGGTTGTACACATTGGTGGCGATGCGCACCTTGAACTTGGGCAGTTTCTCGAGGATTTCCAGGCGCACGGTCAGCGTGTCGCCGATTTTTACCGGCTTCTGGAAGCTCATCTTCTGGCCCAGGTAGATGGTGCCAGGGCCAGGCAGGGTGCAGGCGACCGCAGCGCTGATCAGCGCGCCGCTGAACATGCCATGGGCGATGCGCTCGCGGAACATGCTCTTGGCGGCGAATTCGGCATCCAGGTGCACCGGGTTGTGGTCACCGGACATCGCGGCGAACAACTGGATGTCGCGCTCTTCAACAGACTTTTCGTAACTGGCTTTCTGGCCGACTTCGAGGGCTTCGTAAGGTGTGTTGGTGACCTGGGTCATTGGCGTTTCCTTGATGGGCGGACAAGGCCGATATCATTCACTGCGGGCAGGGCGGCCAAGGGGCAGCGCCTGCTCCAGCCACGCGAGAATATCGGCGGTGACCTCGTCCCGATTGAGTTCGTTGAGCACTTCGTGCCGCGCCTCAGGATAGACGCGCAGCTGTACATGTCGATTGCCGGTCGCGCGCAGGGCGTCGGCCAGATGGGTGAGACGCTTGCCGGCACTCACCGGATCACATTCGCCGCCAATTACCAGCAAAGGCAGGTTCGGATCGATCTGCGCCAGGTTCCTTTTCTGGCTGATCTGCGCCAGGCCATGAAGCAGGTCGAGCCACAGCTGGTTGCTGCAGCGAAAGCCGCACAATGGGTCGCTGACGTACTTGTCCACCTCCGCGGGGTTGCGGCTGAGCCAGTCGAAGGCGGTGCGGTTGGGTGTGAACGCCTTGTTGAACGAGCCGAACGACAGCCATTCGATCAGCGCGCTTTTGCCCTGTGGGCCTTGGCGCCAGGCTTCCAGCCGGGCAACCAGGCGTGCCGTGCGGTAAAGCGCCGCGGGCTGGAAGTTGGAGCCGCTGAGGATCGCGCCGTGCAGGCTGGCGCTGTGGTGCATCAGGTAGGCTTGGGCGATGTAGCTGCCCATGCTGTGGCCGAACAGAAACAACGGCGTGCCGGGGTACTGCTGGCCGATGTGCTGGGCCAGCACACCGAGGTCATTGACCACGGCATTCCAGCCATGTTGCCGGGCGAACAGGCCGAGGCTGCCCAGTTCGGCGGTGCGGCCGTGGCCGCGCAGGTCTGGGGCCAGCAGGGCGTAGCCAGCAGCGCTCAGGGCCTGGCCCAGGTGCTGGTAGCGCCCTGCATGTTCGGCCATGCCGTGCGCCAGCAGCACTACGGCCTTGACCGGCGTGGCCGGCAACCATTGGTGCACATACAGGCTGCAGTACTCGCTGGCGGGCAGCCAGAAGGCGTCGTGTGGCATGGCGGATCCTTTGCTCTCAGGGCTATGCGCTCAGTGTATGCACATGCGCCCGGATTGCAGGAAGGGCACAAATAAGATTCACAATGTTAATGGCGGCACTTGGCGTATATGCCACCTGGGGCTTACCTGCTAACGTCGGTGCAACGCCTTCTTGCCATCAGGCAAAGGGATTACAGGCTCAGAGCGGGTTCAGGCAGAGGAACAATAATAAATGCAAGCCGACTTCTGGAATGACAAACGCCCGGCGGGCGTACCTTCCACCATCGACATTCATGCGTACACCTCGGTTGTCGAGGTATTCGAGCGCTCCTGCAAGCGCTTCGCCGATCGCCCGGCGTTCAGCAACCTGGGCAAGACCCTGACCTACGCCGAGCTCGACCGCCTTTCCGCAGCCTTTGCTGCCTGGCTGCAACAGCATACCGGCCTGGTGCCGGGCGACCGCATTGCCGTGCAGATGCCCAATGTGCTGCAGTACCCGATTGCCGTGTTCGGCGCCTTGCGTGCCGGCCTGATCGTGGTCAACACCAACCCGCTGTATACCGAGCGCGAGATGCGCCACCAGTTCAAGGATTCAGGTGCCCGTGCCCTGGTGTACCTGAACATGTTCGGCAAGCGCGTGCAGGAGGTGCTGCCCGATACCGGCATCGAGTACCTGATCGAGGCGAAGATGGGCGACCTGCTGCCTACCGCCAAGGGCTGGCTGATCAACACCGTGGTCGACAAGGTGAAAAAGATGGTGCCGGCCTATCACCTGCCGCAGGCCATCGCGTTCAAGCAGGTACTGCGCGACGGCCGGGCGTTGAGCCACAAGCCGGTCGCGCTCAGCCTCGACGACATCGCCGTGCTGCAGTACACCGGCGGCACCACGGGCCTGGCCAAGGGCGCCATGCTGACCCACGGCAACCTGGTGGCCAACATGCTGCAGGTGCTGGCGTGCTTCTCGCAGCATGGCCCGGACGGCCAGAAGCTGATCAAGGAAGGCCAGGAGGTCATGATCGCGCCGCTGCCGCTGTACCACATCTATGCCTTCACCGCGAACTGCATGTGCATGATGGTCACGGGCAACCACAACGTGCTGATCACCAACCCGCGCGATATTCCGGCCTTCATCAAGGAGCTGGGCAAGTGGCGGTTCTCGGCGTTGCTGGGGTTGAACACGCTGTTCGTGGCGCTGATGGATCACCCGGGCTTTCGCCAGCTGGACTTCTCTGCGCTCAAGGTCACCAACTCTGGCGGTACGGCACTGGTCAAGGCCACCGCCGAACGCTGGGAAAGCCTCACGGGTTGCCGCATCGTCGAAGGTTACGGGCTGACCGAAACCTCGCCGGTCGCCAGCACCAACCCTTACGGCCAGTTGGCGCGGCTTGGCACGGTGGGCATACCGGTCGCCGATACCGCATTCAAGGTCATCGACGATGACGGCAACGAGCTGCCGCTGGGCGAGCGGGGCGAGCTGTGCATCAAAGGGCCGCAGGTGATGAAGGGCTACTGGCAGCAACCCGAAGCCACCGCCCAGTGCCTGGATGCGCAGGGCTGGTTCAAGACCGGTGATATTGCCGTGATCGACCCTGACGGCTTCACCCGTATCGTCGACCGCAAGAAGGACATGATCATCGTCTCGGGTTTCAACGTGTACCCCAACGAAATCGAAGACGTGATCATGGGGCACCCGCAGGTGGCCAACTGCGCTGCCATCGGCGTGCCGGACGAGCGTTCGGGCGAGGCGGTGAAGTTGTTCGTGGTAGCGCGCGAGGGCGGGCTGAGCGTCGATGAGCTCAAGGCTTACTGCAAGGCCAATTTCACCGGCTACAAGGTGCCCAAGCACATCGTGCTGCGCGAGTCGTTGCCGATGACGCCGGTGGGCAAGATCCTGCGGCGCGAGTTGCGCGATATCGCGTAAGGCAGCTTTCAGCTTCAAGCTGCGAGTAAAGTGGCGCGCGTCGCTCTAACTCGCAGCTTGCAGCTCAAATTGCGAAGCTTTAAGTTAAATACTCTAAAAATGACTTGTATTGTTCATTGAGTCATTTTTATGACCACAAGGCCTGATTTGGCCTCTAGGCGACCCTCGGCAAAGCTGTTACGCTCGGCCCGCTTTCAGATGTTTCGGTTTGCAACGAACCGCCATCTCATATCAATAATAAACGCATCGACGCGTGAATCGAACTTCGCTGTTGCTGAAGGAGTGGGCTTCCATGATCGACCATTTTTGGAAGGATAAATACCCAGCCGGGATTACGGCGGAAATCAATCCTGACGAATTCCCCAATATCCAGGCGGTACTCAAGCAATCCTGCCAACGCTTTGCCGACAAACCGGCCTTTAGCAACCTGGGCAAGACGATCACCTATGGCGAGTTGTATGCCCTGTCGGGCGCTTTTGCGGCCTGGCTGCAGCAGCACACCGACCTCAAGCCGGGTGATCGCATTGCCGTGCAGCTGCCGAATGTCCTGCAGTACCCGGTAGCGGTGTTCGGCGCCATGCGCGCCGGCCTGATCGTGGTCAACACCAACCCGTTGTATACCGCGCGGGAAATGGAGCACCAATTCAACGACTCCGGTGCCAAGGCGCTGGTGTGCCTGGCCAACATGGCGCACCTGGCCGAAAAGGTGGTGCCCAAGACCCAGGTCAAGCACGTCATCGTCACCGAAGTGGCCGACCTGCTGCCACCGCTCAAGCGCCTGCTGATCAACAGCGTGATCAAGTACGTGAAGAAGATGGTGCCGGCCTATAACCTGCCCAATGCCGTCCGCTTCAACGATACGCTGGCGCAGGGCAAGGGCCAGCCGGTCACCGAGGCCAACCCGCAAGCCAATGATGTCGCCGTGCTGCAGTACACCGGCGGCACCACAGGTGTCGCCAAGGGCGCGATGCTGACCCACCGCAACCTGGTCGCCAACATGCTGCAATGCCGCGCACTGATGGGCGCGAACCTGCAGGAAGGCTGCGAGATCCTCATCACGCCGCTGCCGCTGTACCACATCTATGCGTTTACCTTCCATTGCATGGCGATGATGCTGATCGGCAACCATAACGTGCTGATCAGCAACCCGCGTGACCTGCCAGCGATGGTCAAAGAGCTGGGCAAGTGGAAGTTCAGCGGCTTCGTAGGCCTCAACACCCTGTTCGTTGCGCTGTGCAACAACGAGGCGTTCCGTGCCTTGGACTTCTCTGCACTGAAGATCACCTTGTCCGGTGGCATGGCCCTGCAATTGAGCGTGGCCGAGCGCTGGAAGACCGTCACCGGTTGCGCCATCTGCGAAGGCTACGGCATGACCGAGACCAGCCCGGTGGCAGCAGTCAACCCGGCCGAGGCCAACCAGGTGGGCACCATCGGTATCCCGGTGCCCTCGACGTTGTGCAAGGTCATCGATGACAGTGGCAACGAACTGCCGCTGGGCGAAGTGGGCGAGCTGTGCGTCAAGGGCCCGCAGGTGATGAAGGGTTACTGGCAGCGTGAAGAGGCCACCCACGAGATTCTCGACAGCGAAGGCTGGCTGAAGACCGGTGACATCGCCTTGATCCAGCCGGACGGCTACATGCGCATCGTCGACCGCAAGAAGGACATGATCCTGGTCTCGGGCTTCAACGTGTACCCCAACGAACTGGAAGATGTGCTGGCGGGCCTGCCGGGCGTACTGCAATGCGCCGCGATCGGCGTGCCGGACGAGAAGTCGGGCGAGCTGATCAAGGTGTTCATCGTGGTCAAGCCAGGCATGACCGTGACCAAGGAGCAGGTGATGGAGCACATGCGTGCCAACGTCACGGGCTACAAGGTGCCGCGTTACATCGAGTTCCGCGATGCGTTGCCGACCACCAACGTGGGCAAGATCCTGCGTCGTGAGTTGCGTGATGAAGAACTGAAGAAGCAAGGGTTGAAGAAGATCGCCTGATCGGCCTTGCTGGCCTCATCGCCGGCAAGCCGGCTCCCACAGGCCAAGCGCAGTTTTCAAGGGCTGCGCCGCCTCTGTGGGAGCCGGCTTGCCGGCGATGAGGCCGGTACGATCAGCGCAATTTCTCAAGCATCTGGTAGTACCACATCCCCGCCGCCAACAGCGGATTCCCCAGCACGTCCCCCATCGGCACCTTGATGTGCTTGCACGCCGCGAAGGTGTCGAACTTCTCAAGCGTCCCGGTCAGCGCCTCGGCCATGATCTCGCCCATGATGTGGCTGGTGGCAATGCCATGGCCCGAATAACCCTGGCAGTACCAGACGTTGTCCGACAGCTTGCCCAACTGCGGAATGCGGTTGACCACGATGCCCATCGCGCAGCTCCACTGGAACTCGATCGGCACGCCCTTGAGCGCCGGGAAGGTGCGTTCGATGCACGGCCGCAGTTCGCCGGCGATATCCCGCGAATCCTTGCCTGAATAGTTCGCACCACCGCCGAACAGCAGGCGTTTGTCGGCGGTCAGGCGGTAGTAGTCGAGCACGAACCGGCAGTCGTACACCGCCATGTCCTGCGGGTTGATTTGTTCGGCCAGTTCACCCAGCGGTGCGGTGGTGACGATGCCGCCCATGGCCGGGAATATCTTGCCCTTGAGCTGGCGTTTTTCCAGCTTGTGGTAAACGTCGCCGGCCAGCATCACCTGGCGCGCCTCGACACGGCCGTGGGCGGTGACCACCGCTGGGCGCGGGCCATGAATGATGTCCAGCACTTCGGAGTTTTCGAAGATCAGCGCGCCCTGCGCATGGGCGGCACGCGCCTCGCCCAGGCACAGGTTCAGCGGGTGCAGGTGCAGGTTGCGCAGGTTCTTCAGCGCGCCCAGGTACAGCGGGCTCTGCAGGTGTTCGGCAACGGCGCTGCGGTCGAGCATCTGCACCTGTGCGCCCATGCCGCGGCGCTGCGCTTGGGCTTCGAAGTCGCGCAGTTCGTCCAGGTGCGAGGGCTTCATCGCCGCGTGCAAGTGGCCACGCTTGAGGTCGCAGTCGATGCCATAGCGCTCGACCCGCTGCTCGATGATCTGGTGCCCGCGCCAGCGCAGGTGCCAGATGAAATCGTCCACCTCGCTGCCCAGGCGGTTGCGCATCTGTGTACGCATGGCTTCATCGCCAGACAGGCTGCCCGTGACCTGCCCACCATTGCGGCCGCTGGCACCCCAACCGATGCGGTTGGTTTCGACGATCGCCACCTTGAGGCCGCGTTCGGCCAGTTCCACCGCAGTGGCCACGCCGGTGAAACCACCACCGATGATGGCCACGTCGACGTGCACGGTGCCTTTGAGTTGCGGGTACTGGGTGTGGTCGTTGAGGGTGGCGCTGTAGTAGGACGGCGCACGCTGGGCCGGGCCGTTGTTCACTGCTGCGTTCATGGGTGTTCCTTGTTCTGAATGGGGTGGGGCTCAGGCCTGGTGCAGGTACCAGCGCCAGTCCTGTTCGCTGACTTCGGCCATGAACTGGCGGTACTCGGCGCGTTTGACCTTTAGATAAACCCCGAGAAAGTCGCCGCCGAGCGCTTCGCGCGCCCACTCCGAACGCTCCAGGGCATCGAGCACGGTCAGCCAGTCGGTGGGCAGGTGCTCGGTCGCCTGTGCGTAGCCATTGCCTTCAACCGGTGCGCCCGGGTCGAGCTGTTCACGGATGCCACGGTGGCTTGCCGCGAGAATGGCCGCAGCGGCCAGATAAGGGTTGGCGTCGGCGCCACAGATGCGATGCTCGACATGCCGGCTGTTGGCCGGGCCACCGGGCACGCGCAGGCTGACGGTGCGGTTGTCGACGCCCCAGGTGGGCGCCAGCGGTGCATAGCTGTTGGCCTGGAAGCGGCGGAACGAGTTGGCGTTGGGGCAGAACAGCAGCAGCGAGTCGTGCAGGTGGCGCAGCATGCCCGCCACCGCTTGGCGCAGCAGCGGGGTGCCGGCCTTGTCTTCGCTGGCGAACAGGTTGTTGCCGGCGCTGTCGGCCAGGCTCAGGTGCATGTGCATGCCGGTGCCGGCCAGGTCGGCGAAGGGCTTGGCCATGAAGCACGCCTGCATGCCATGGGCATGCGCGACACCTTTGACCAGGCGTTTGTAGCGCACGGCCTGGTCCATGGCTTGCAGTGCATCGCCATGCTCCAGGGTGATTTCCACCTGGCCGGGGGCGTATTCGGAAATGGCCGTGCGCGCCGGGCTACCTTGGGCTTTGCAGGCAGCATAAAGGTCGGCAAGGAACGGTTCGATTTGTTCCAGCTCACGCAAGCCATAGACCTGCGTGCTGCGCGGGCGGCCGCCGTCGTTGTCCAGCGCCGGTTGCGGGCGGCCCTGGGCATCGCGTTTCTGGTCAAGCAGGTAGAACTCCAGCTCGCAGGCCATCACCGGGTAGTAGCCGTCGGCGTTGAGCGCTTCGATGGTGCGCAGCAGCACATGGCGCGGGTCGGCGACGCTGGCAGGCAGGCCTTCGCTGGGGTGCATGCTGACCTGCACGGCGGCGGTCGGTATACGGCGCCAGGGCAGGCGCACCAGGCTGCATTCCAGCGGATAGGCGCGGCAGTCGATGTCGCCGACGTCCCATACCAGGCCGGAGTTCTCCACGTCATCGCCGTTCAGGGTCAGGCCCAGGATGGTGCTGGGTAGCGGGCGGCCGCTCTGGTATACGGCCAGCAGCTCGTCGCGGTGCAGCAACTTGCCGCGCGGCACGCCGTTGGCGTCGAGGATGAACAGTTCGAACAGCTCGATATCAGGGTTTTCGGCAAGGAAACGGCTAGCGTGCTCTACAGGTGCAAAGTGCATGATGGGTTCGCTCGTGGGCGCACAGGACCGCCGCGCAGGGGCGGCCCAGCTGAGTCAATCGGCCTGATGGCGGCCGGGTCTGGTCAGTGAAGCGTGAGCGAAGTATCCGGTGGGCGGGCGTGACGGCAGTGCCACAGAGCCCAGAAGGCGAGGATCACATGCACCAGCGGATTCTCGCCGGCGCGGGTCCGGGCCTTCGCGAGCGAAGGGCGGGGAAGCGGCGGGGCGATGGGCTGGTCGGGGGTCATCCCTGGATACTCACATGCGGCGTAAGGTTGATTAAAGCAGTGAATGGCAACCTTTACATCGGGCTTCACTAAACATATGTGCGGTCTGCACCGGCCCTATCGCCGGCAAGCCGGATCCCACAGGTACCCCACAACGTTCAGGTCCTGTGGAGTACCTGTGGGATCCGGCTTGCCGGCGATAGGGCCAGTCCAGCCAGCAAAGAACCCTCGAATCTGCGACAATCGCGCCCTCAAGAATGCCGATCATGAAAAAGCAGGCTCACCTGCATCACTAAAAAGCCCCATGACTGACCACGCTATCGACAAACTGCTGCAAAACCTCGACCACGCCATGATCGCCGACCGCCATCGCCTGCGCCGGCAACTGCACGAGCTGCGCAAGCGCCCCGACGAGGCCAAGCTGGCGCAGTGGGTGGAGAAGGTCCAGGCGTCCTGCGCCCAGGTTACCGCGCGCCAGGAAAGCGTGCCGCGCATCCGCTACGACGACAGCCTGCCGATTGCCGCCAAGCGCGACGAGATCAAGAAGGCGTTGGCGGAAAACCAGGTGTTGGTGATCGCCGGCGAAACCGGCTCGGGCAAGACTACCCAGTTGCCCAAGATCTGCCTGGAACTGGGCCGCGGCAGCCATGGCCTGATCGCCCACACCCAACCGCGCCGGATCGCCGCTCGCAGTGTGGCCGCGCGGGTTGCCGAAGAGCTGGGCACGCCGTTGGGCGGGCTGGTCGGTTACCAGGTGCGGTTCGAGGACCAGAGCGATGCCAATACCCTGGTCAAGCTGATGACCGATGGCATCCTGCTGGCCGAAACCCAGCACGACCGCTTTCTCGAGCGTTACGACACGATCATCGTCGACGAGGCCCACGAGCGCAGCCTGAACATCGACTTCCTACTCGGCTACCTCAAGACCCTGCTGCACCGCCGCCCGGACCTGAAGCTGATCATCACCTCGGCCACCATTGATCTGGAGCGTTTTTCCCAGCATTTCGATGGCGCACCGATCATCGAAGTGTCCGGCCGCACCTACCCGGTGGACACCTGGTACCGCCCGCTGACCAGCGAGCAGGACGAAGAGGGCAACCAGGTCGAGGAAGACCTCACCGTCGACCAGGCCATCCTCGCCACCCTCGACGAAATCGCCCACCACGAGCGCAGCGAGGGCAAGGGCCCTGGCGATGTGCTGGTGTTCCTGCCGGGTGAGCGTGAAATTCGCGACGCAGCGGAGATTCTGCGCAAGGCCCAGCTGCGCCATACCGAAATTTTGCCGCTGTACGCGCGCTTGTCGCCGGCCGAGCAGCAGCGCATCTTCCAGTCGCACACCGGGCGCCGTGTGGTGCTGGCCACCAACGTGGCGGAAACATCCCTGACCGTGCCGGGCATCCGCTACGTGATCGACACCGGTACCGCGCGCATCAGCCGCTACAGTTACCGGGCGAAGGTCCAGCGCCTGCCGATCGAAGCCGTTTCCCAGGCCAGCGCCAACCAGCGCAAAGGCCGCTGCGGCCGGGTAGAGCCCGGTATCTGCATCCGCTTGTACAGCGAAGAGGACTTCAACGGCCGGCCGGCGTTCACCGACCCCGAGATCCTGCGCACCAACCTGGCGGCGGTGATCCTGCAGATGCTCCACCTGCGCCTGGGCGCCATCGATGCCTTCCCGTTCATCGAGCCGCCAGATGGCAAGGCCATCAGCGACGGTTTCAACCTGCTGCAAGAGCTCTCGGCGGTCAACCGCGAGAACCAGCTGACACCCTTGGGCCGCCAATTGGCGCGCTTGCCGATCGACCCACGCTTGGGTCGCATGCTGCTCGAGGGCGCCCGCCTGGGCAGCCTGCAGGAAGTGCTGATCGTCACCAGTGCGCTGTCGGTGCAGGACCCGCGCGAGCGTCCGCCGGAGCGCCAGCAGGCCGCGGACCAGGCGCATGCCCAGTGGAAGGACGTCGATTCCGACTTTGCCGCGCTGGTCAACCTGTGGCGTGGTTTCGAGGAGCAGCGCCAGGCCCTGACTGCCAACCCGCTGCGCAACTGGTGCCGCAAGCAATTCCTGAATTACCTGCGCCTGCGCGAATGGCGCGACGCGCATCGCCAGCTGGCGCTGATCTGCCGCGACTTGCAGCTGGCGGTGAATAAGGAACCGTCTGACTACCAGAAGATGCACAAGGCCATCCTCAGCGGCCTGCTCAGCCAGATCGGCCACAAGACCGAGGAGGGCGACTACCAGGGTGCCCGCCAGCGGCGCTTCTGGGTGCACCCGTCTTCGGGCCTCGGCCGCAAGCGCCCGCAGTGGGTGATGGCCGCCGAACTGGTCGAGACCACCAAGCTGTATGCGCGCATGGTCGCCAAGATCGAGCCCGACTGGATCGAGCCGCTGGCAACCCACCTGGTCAAGAAGAACCATTTTGAACCGCACTGGGAGAAGAAGCGCGGGCAGGTGGTTGCCTTCGAGCAGATCACCCTTTACGGCCTGATACTGGTTGGCCGCCGCCCGGTGCATTACGGTCCGATCGACCCGGTCACGTCGCGTGAACTGTTCATCCGCGAAGGGCTGGTCGGGGGCCAGATCCAGTCGCGCGCCAAGTGCCTGGCCGCCAACAAGCGCCTGCTCGAAGAGCTCGACGAACTGGAAGCCAAGGCGCGTCGGCGCGACATTCTGGCCGACGAAGAAACCCTTTACGGCTTCTACGAAGCGCGGCTGCCGGCCGAGATCCACCAGACCGCGACTTTCGACAGCTGGTACCGCATGGGCAGCCAGAAGGACAGCAGCCTGCTGATCATGCGCGAGGAGGACGTGCTGGCCCGCGAAGCCAGCGAAGTCACGGCAGCCCAATACCCGGACAGCCTGCAGGTGGGCGAGCTGCGCCTGCCGCTGAGCTACCACTTCGAGCCGGGCCACCCGCGTGACGGCGTCACGGTGCGGGTGCCCGCGCCGTTGCTGCCAAGCCTGCCGGGCGAGCGCCTGGAGTGGCTGGTGCCGGGCTTGATCGAAGCCAAGTGCGTGGCGCTGGTGCGCAACCTGCCCAAGGCGCTGCGCAAGAACTTCGTGCCGGTGCCGGACTTCGTCAAGGCGTCGCTGGCACGCATGTCCTTCGGCCAGGGCGCGCTGCCCCAGGCCCTGGGCCAGGAGCTGTTGCGCATGACCGGTGCACGCGTGCCCGACGAGGCTTGGGCGGAATCGGTCGGCCTGGTCGAAGGCCATTTGCGCATGAACATCGAAGTAGTCGACGGTGACGGCAAGTTCCTCGGCGAAGGCCGCGACCTCGCCGAGCTGACCGCGCGTTTTGCCGCCGCCAGCCAGGCGGCGCTGGCGGTGCCGCGCAACGACAAGGCTGAACAGCCGGTGCAGGCCAAGGCCTTCACCGAAGTCAAGCAGACCGCCCAGCAGAAGATTGCCGGCCTGTCGATGACCGTGTACCCGGCGCTGGTGGAGCAGAGCGGCAGCGTGCACGAAGGGCGGTTCTCGACCCAGGCCGAAGCCGAGTTCCAGCACCGCCGCGCCTTGCAGCGCCTGCTGCTGCAGCAGTTGGCGGAACCGGCCAAATTCCTCCGTGGCAAGCTGCCGGGCCTGACCGAGCTGGGCTTGCTGTACCGCGAACTGGGCCGTGTCGAGGCGCTGGTCGAGGACATCCTGTTGGCCAGCCTGGACAGCTGCATCCTCGAAGGCGAAGATACGCTGCCGCGTGATGGCGCCGCCTTGGCCGGCCTGGCCGAGCGCAAGCGCGGTAGCTGGGCCGAGCATGCCGAGCGCCTGGCCCGCCAGACGCTGGAAGTGCTGAAGCTGTGGCACGGCCTGCAGAAGCGCTTCAAGGGCAAGATCGACCTGAGCCAGGCGGTGGCGCTCAACGACATCAAGCAACAGTTGGCCAACCTGGTGTATCCGGGCTTCGTGCGCGAAACGCCCGCAGCCTGGTTCAAGGAGTTGCCGCGCTACTTGAAAGCGGTGGAATTACGCCTCGAGAAGTTGGGCAGCCAGGTGCAGAAGGACCGGGTGTGGAGCGCTGAGTTGAGCAACCTCTGGGCCCAATACAAGGCCCGTGCCGACAAGCATGCCCAGGAGGGCAAGCGTGACGAGCAGCTTGCCTTGTACCGCTGGTTGCTGGAGGAATATCGGGTGTCGCTGTTTGCCCAGCAGTTGGGCACGAAAGTGCCGATTTCTGACAAGCGTCTCAGCAAACAGTGGTCTCAGGTGGAAGCCTAAACCCCAGAAGATGTGGCAATATTGATCCTATTTGGGGCTGGCCATACAGCCCCTGTGGGAGCGGGTTTGCCCGCGAACGAGGGCCGCGCCCTCGCCCTTGATCTGGCACTAAAGTGCCATTACGCATTTTCCAGCCAGCGCCCCGTGGCGATGGCCTTTGACCAGAGGAACGACCGTGCATAACGTCGTGATCAGCGGCACCGGCCTGTATACCCCGGCCCAGAGCATTTCCAACGAAGAACTGGTGGCGTCCTTCAACGCCTGGGCGCAGCAGTTCAACCTCGACAATGCCGCTGCCATCGAGCGTGGCGAGGTCGAGGCAGCGCCAATGTCCGACGCTGCATTCATCGAAAAGGCCTCGGGCATCAAGAGCCGTTTCGTCATGGACAAGGCCGGCATCCTCGACCCGCAGCGCATGAAACCACGCCTGCCGGAGCGCTCCAACGACGAGCAGTCGATTCTCTGCGAGATGGGCGTTGCCGCCGCGCGCCAGGCTCTGGAACGCGCCGGCCGCACGGCCGCCGATGTCGACGGGGTGATCGTCGCCTGCTCCAACCTGCAGCGCCCGTACCCGGCCATTGCCATCGAAGTGCAGCAGGCGCTGGGTATTCAGGGCTTCGCCTTCGACATGAACGTTGCGTGTTCGTCGGCCACGTTCGGCATCCAGACTGCCGCCAACAGCGTGCAGCTGGGGCAGGCCCGCGCACTGCTGGTGGTCAGCCCGGAAATCTGCACCGGGCACCTGAACTTCCGTGACCGCGACAGCCACTTCATCTTCGGTGATGCCGCCACAGCGGTACTGGTGGAGCGGGCCGACCTGGCCACCTCGGCGCACCAGTTCGACATCCTCGGCACCAAGCTGCAGACCGTATTCTCCAACAACATCCGCAACAACTTCGGCTTCCTCAACCGCGCGGCAGAAGAGGGCGTTGGCGCCCGGGACAAGCTGTTCGTGCAAGAAGGCCGCAAGGTGTTCAAGGAAGTCTGCCCGATGGTCGCGGAACTGATCGGCAAGCACCTGGGCGAGAACGACCTGCAGCCGTCCGACGTGAAACGGTTCTGGTTGCACCAGGCCAACCTGAGCATGAACCACCTGATCGTCAAGAAGCTGCTGGGGCGTGAAGTGGCGGAGGAAGATGCACCGGTGATTCTCGACCGCTATGCCAACACCAGCTCGGCGGGGTCGGTGATTGCCTTCCACCTGTATCAGGATGACCTGGCCACGGGCTCGCTGGGCGTGTTGAGCTCGTTTGGGGCGGGGTATTCGATTGGTAGCGTGATCCTGCGTAAACGCTGACCTGCCGCGTCGGCCCCATCGCCGGCAAGCCGGCTCCCACAGGGACCCCACACAGCTGGAGCATCGTGGGCTACCTGTGGGAGCCGGCTTGCCGGCGATGGGGCCGACGCATTTCTTGCAGACAAAAAAAGGCAGGAAACGCCGGATGGGGTCGGCATTTCCCGCCTCGATTAAAGCGAATGCGTTGCAGCTTAGAACTTGGCCTCCAGGTCCACCTGCAAGGTGTCGACATCCGCATTGCTGTTCGGCAGCTGCGACAGGTCGGTCTTGGCCATCAGGTAAGCAGCCCCCAGCGAGAAGTTCTTGTCGATTTCGTAACCGACCTTGAACTTGTGACCACGCGAGCCGGTGAAGCCGTTGCCGAAGTCGGAGTCGGTGAACAGGCTGACCACGGCGTTACGCTGCACATCGCGGTAGTTGTAATCCAGGCTCCAGGCGCCAACCTTGGTCTTCAGGCCGGCCAGCCAAGCCTGGTCTTCGCCATCGGTGCTCTCGGTGTTCTTCACGTATTGGCCGTAGGCTGCCAGTGGGATCGCGAAGCCGGTGAAGTCGAGCTGGCCGAAGCCTTCGACCAGGTTGAACTCGTTGGTGGTGTTGCCGAACGACTGCAGGATGGCCGCTTCCTTGTCGTTGTCGTAGCCGTAGATGCTCGCACCCACGGTGACCTTCAGCGCATCGACCGGCGCGAACTTGGTGCCCAACTGCGCGTGGTAGACCTGGGCGTCATGCTTGTACTGCACGCCGTCGCCGTCCACGTTGTCCTTGAGGGTGTACTGGCCAGCGCTGGCAAATACCTCGGCGCCGCCCAGGTCAGCTTTGTAGGTGGCTGCCACGCCTTCCGGGTTGATGTCGCTGTCCCAGATGATGTCGCCCATGTTCACCCAAGGCTGCTGCATCTTGCCGCCGATCAGGTGCAGGTTCGGGATAGCCGTCGGGTGCCAGTCCAGGTAGGCCAGGTCAACCCACAGCGATTTCTTGTCGAAATAGTTGTCGAAGCTCTGGTTGGTGGAGCGGCGGTCGGCGCTGCTGCCGGTGGCGATACGCACGCCAGCGTCGACTTGCGGGTTGATCTCGCTGTAGAAACCGACGCGGGCACGCACGCGCTGACGGTCCTGGTTGCCGCTGCTGCTGTTTGGATCGTCGACGTTGACGTCTTCGTAGCGCAGGCGCACATCGCCCTTGATCTGGGTCTTGGCGGCCCATGCCACTTTCTGTTCAAAGGAGCTCATACGTTCGGACTGAGCTTTCTGGTCGGCCTTTTCCTTGGTTTCTTTTGCCAGGTCGCCCTGCAGTTCGTTGTACTGCGCCTGATTGATCGAGCCGTTGGCGCGGAGCATTTCGAGCAGCTTGGCGTCGACAGCAGCACTGGCCGGAGTACTCAGAGCCAGCATCATGCCGGTGAGGCTCACTCCGGTAAGTGTAGAAACAAGACGCATAAGGTTCTCCCTACTGAAAAAAATTGGGGAGGCTCAGCGCCCGCCCCCGTGTTGGCATGTCTTCGGAAAGGGCCTGAATAGACAGGTTCTGGGGTTCCGGAAAACAGGCGCAAGTATTGCGGGGGCCAATGACAGATTAATGTCTAATTAGTGGCACTGCGGTTAAGTAATTGAGAATAAAAGGATCAGCCAGGCATTCGTCATTTGAGTGGGCGGCTGTTATTCCTGATACTGGTGCCTTCAGCATGCGAGTCGAAACCGTGACCAGCCTCTACAGCCTTGCCCATCTGCGTGACCTGCCCGCGGCGACCTGGGACGCCCTGGTGCCTGCCGGCCAGCCATTCCTGCGCCATGCGTTCCTGAGCGCCATGGAAGACAGCGGCAGTGTTGCACCGGCCAACGGCTGGGCCGCCGAGCACCTGGTGCTGGAGCGTGACGGGCAAGTGCGGGCGCTGTTGCCGGCCTACCGCAAGTGGCATTCGTACGGTGAGTACGTGTTCGACCATGGCTGGGCCGATGCCTGCGAACGCGCGGGTATCGCCTATTACCCCAAGCTGCTCGGCGCAGTGCCGTTCAGCCCGGTCAGTGGCCCGCGGCTGCTCGCGGCCGACCCGGCCGACGGCTTGCTCGTGCTCCAGGCCCTGCCCGAGTATCTGGGGAAGGCCGGGCTTTCCGGGGCGCACATCAATTTCACCGACCAGGGCCTGGATACCCAGCTTGCCGGCCTGCCCGGCTGGATGGAGCGCTTGGGCTGCCAGTACCACTGGCGCAACCGAAACTACCGGGACTTCCAGGATTTTCTCGACAGCCTGAGTTCACGCAAGCGCAAGCAGATGCGCAAGGAACGTGAGCAGGTGGCAGGGCAGGGCATCGATTTTCGCTGGTATCGCGGCGATGAGCTGGATGAGGCTCAATGGGATTTTGTCTACCTGTGCTATGCCAACACCTATGCCGTACGCAGACGCTCGCCGTACCTGACCCGCGAATTCTTCAGCCTGCTGGCCGAGCGCATGCCCGAGGCGCTACGGGTGGTCATGGCCCGTCAGGGTGGGCGCGATGTTGCCATGGCCCTTAGCCTGGTGGGTGGCGACAGCCTGTTCGGCCGGTATTGGGGCTGCCTGGATGAGTTTGACCGGCTGCACTTCGAAACCTGTTTCTACCAAGGCATGGACTTTGCCATCGCCGAAGGGCTGCAGCGTTTCGATGCCGGGGCGCAGGGCGAGCATAAGCTGATTCGAGGCTTCGAGCCGGTGCTGACGCGTTCGTGGCATTACTTGCTGCACCCCGGGTTGCGCCGGGCGGTGGAGGACTTCCTGCAGCAGGAGCGGGTGGGCATACAGGGGTATGCCGAGCAGGCGCGGGAGATGCTGCCTTACCGCCGGGAGTGACCACACGGCGCTGTCGCGGGGCTGCCCCCGCGATAATGCCGAGCGTATTCAGGCCTTGCGCGGGTTGAGGATCAGCAAGGTCAGCACCCCCGCGACAATCCCCCAGAACGCCGAACCAATCGAAAACAGGGTGAAACCCGACGCCGTGACCATGAAGGTGATCAGCGCCGCCTCGCGTTCACGCGCCTCGCCCATGGCCACGGTCAGGCCGTTCATGATCGAGCCGAACAGCGCCAAGGCTGCAATCGACAACACCAGTTCCTTCGGCAGCGCTGCGAACAAAGCCGCCAGCGTAGCGCCGAACACCCCGGCAATGCCGTAGAAAATCCCGCACCACACTGCAGCGGTGTAACGCTTGCTCGGGTCTTCATGGGCATGTGGCCCGGTGCAGATGGCCGCGCTGATCGCTGCCAGGTTGACCCCATGGGAGCCAAACGGCGCCAGCACGAGTGAGGCAAAACCGGTCGCCGAAATCAGTGGGGAGGCCGGCACCTGGTAACCGTCGGCGCGCAGCACGGCGACGCCGGGCATGTTCTGCGAGGTCATGGCCACCACGAACAATGGAATGCCGATGCTGACGGTGGCGGCCAGCGAGAAGCTGGGGGTGGTCCACACCGGTGTGGCCACCTCCAGCTTGAAGCTGCTGAAGTCCAGCAGGCCAAGGGCGCCGGACAGCGCCGTACCCACCAGCAGCGCAGCCAGCACGCAATAGCGCGGCGACAGGCGCTTGACCAGCAAGTAGCTGAAGAACATGCCCAGTACCAGCAACGTGCGGTGCTGGGCGGCGACGAAGATTTCGCTGCCGATCTTGAACAGGATGCCGGCGAGCAATGCCGAGGCCAGCGAGGCAGGGATGCGTTTGACCAGGCGCTCGAAGCTGCCGGTCAGGCCGCAGATGAGCACCAGCAACGCACAGGTGATATAGGCGCCGATGGCTTCGCCGTAGCTGACCCCGCCCAGGCTCGTGATCAACAGCGCAGCGCCAGGTGTCGACCAGGCGACGGTAATGGGGGTGCGGTAGCGCAGCGACAGGCCGATGCTGCAGACCGCCATGCCGATCGACAGGGCCCAGATCCACGAAGAAATCTGCGCCGTGGTCAGGCCAGCGGCCTGGCCGGCCTGGAACATCAGCACCAACGAGCTGGTGTAACCGGTGAGCATGGCGATGAAGCCGGCGACCACCGCCGACGGAGAGCTGTCTGCCAGGGGCCGCAGGCGTGCGGAGGTGGCATCGGTCATGGGGTAGGTCCTTGTCCATGTGTAAGCAGTTTTTTCAGACTAACGCGGGCAACCTTGATCTTTGCCATACAGCAGGCATTGCTTTTAGCCGTACAGTCGCCAACTATTGGGCACGATTGCACAACTGCATGGGAGGGAGGGGCGATGTACAAGGTCTATGGCGATTACCAGTCGGGCAACTGTTACAAGGTCAAGCTGATGCTGAGCTTGCTCGACCGCCCATATGAATGGCACCCGGTGAACATCCTCAAGGGCGAGACCGAAACGCCCGAATTCCTGGCCATGAACCCCAACGGCAAGGTGCCGGTGCTCAAGCTCGAGGACGGTACCTGCCTGTGGGAATCCAACGCCATCCTCAACTTCCTCGCCGATGGCAGCGAATACCTGCCCAGCGAGCCGCGCCTGCGTACCCAGGTGCTGCAGTGGCAGTTCTTCGAGCAGTACAGCCATGAGCCTTACATTGCCGTTGCACGGTTCATCCAGTTTTACCTGGGCCTGCCGGACGAGCGCGTGGAGGAATACCGCAAGCTGCACAAGGGTGGTTACAAAGCGCTGAGGGTGATGGAGCGGCAGCTGCAGATGACGCCGTACCTGGTGGGGGACCAGTATTCGATTGCCGATGTGGCGTTGTACGCGTACACCCACGTGGCGCATCAGGGTGGGTTCGACCTGGCCGAATACCCTGGGGTCAGGGCTTGGCTGCAGAGGGTGGCCAGCCATCCGCGGCATGTGCCGATGGTTGACTGAGCCTGAACCGGCCTCTTCGCGGGGCAAGCTGTTCTGGTCAAGTTTTTCCGGACACCGATTACGGTGATCACGCCGCCTGCTGCTCCATAGCTATCGGCGACAGATAGTTGTTATGGCTGTGGAGCCTGATTCGGTTGTATCGCATGAAGAAGCTGGTCATATCCTGCCTGGCTTCATCAATTTCCTTGTAACCTTTGCTGGGCACCCACTCTGACTTCAGCGTCCCAAAGAAGCGTTCTG